>CAZQBT010000009.1:0-58670 GCA_964591955.1 uncultured Brevinematales bacterium
ACATTCTTGATATTTTAGTTGATTTTTTTATCCCGTCGGGCATTACCCCTTTTTACGGGGAGGGGGAAGAAAGTATTATACAGAAAATTCATACTAATAAGATTGACGCCGCATTAATAGACCTGAATCGCGAAAATTTTGATTATGCCACCAGAATAATCCAAAGAATAAGAACTCATCCCTACGAAGAAGTTAAAAAATGCGCGATAGTGTTATATATAGAGGGAGTGAGTAAAGAATTGGTGGCAAAAGCGCTTTCGTTGGGGGCTTGCGGGTTTATAAAGCGAAACACCCCGAAAGATGAAGCGGTTAATATGTTGATGGAAGCCTGTAAAAGAATGACGGGAAAATATCCCGACCAGAAACATATAAAAATCAAGCTGAATCCTGAAATAGCGCCGGAAGACGTTGCAGTCAAATTTATCTCACCTAAAACCGAACAGTCAATCTTAGGTATTATGAGGGAGATGAGCATTATCGGCTGTATTATTGAGATAAAAGGGGATTATGTTACAACCGGACTTGAAAAGGGTATGATTATAGAAAATATTAAGTTCCTGCTGCTGGGAAAAGAGGTAGTAGTTGATACTATACTTGCCGCTTATGCCAACAGGAAAGCCGCTCTCCTTTTCCATCATATGTCCCGCGAAACCGCCCACGATATTTCTCAGTATATCTTTAGAAAACTTGCTAATCTTATTTAGTTTTGCCCTCGTTCTTTAAGTAAACGGTTTGTGTGGGGAAAGCAAACTCCACGCCGATTTTTCTGAATCTTTCAAAAAGATACAAGTTGATTCTCTGTTGCACGTCCATATAAGCGTTATAGTCCGGAACCTGCACGATATAAACCACCTCATAATCCAAAGATGATGGTCCGTATCTGAAAAAGTGAACCCTGTCAAGCTCTATTTCGTCTATATCGTCACAAATCTCGCGGACTATTTCGGGTATTCTCTTTAGGTTTTCAAGCGAGGTGGAATAGGTAACCCCGAATTGAAATACAATACGCCGGGTTTGCATCCGTTTGTAATTACGGATACGCGCGCCGGTAAGGTCGGAATTGGGAAAAATCAACTGTTCCCCGCTGAGGCTTCGGATACGCGTGGTTTTAATTCCGATATATTCGACAGTTCCCATAAATTCGTTAAGTATAATAAAGTCCCCGACTTCAAACGGACGGTCAAGTATTATGGAAAAATAACTGAACATATCGCCGAGAACCGCCTGCGCCGCCAATGCTACGGCAATACCCCCGATACCGAGCCCCGCTACTATCGTTGAAACCTTGATACCGAGATTTTCAAGCAGAAAAACAATACCTATCGCCCAGATAAGAAAAGTCGCCGCGGGTATTACCCCTTTTATCAAAGATTCCTTGGGTTTATTTTTCTCCCGTTGAAGCCAATGGTTATGCAACCAATATTTTAGAACCATTATTATAAATCGAATTGCCGTGAGCGAAAATAGTATTATCCATAACTTCGCGATAATATCATCCAACTTGTCGCCTAATACAAGGTTTCGGGTGGCAAGATAAAATGCTCCGTAGTAAAGCACTGGAAACAGATGCTTATCGATAAGTTTTACCACAAACTCATCTAAGGTTGATTCCGTGTTTTGCGCACGCTTTTTTAGTTTCTTTACCACAACCTTTTGAAGTATTATTACTATTGCTATCGAAACCACAAAAATCAACAGACTTATCAGATAACTGCCTACCGAATTGTTGAAAAACTCCCTCTGAAAAATATCCCGGAAAAATTCCTGCATCATACCCTCCGATAAAATTTTTAAAAATGTTTCTTATTTTAATATTAAAATTTCTATATGGCAACATATAAAGGAGTTAATGACGGGCAAACGGAAATTTTGTCGTCCGAAACAAAGACTTCAAAACGTATCGGCGTTACTTTCGCTTTCTTACGGTGCGCTTGACTTTTACCCGTAATCATTTTATCCTATTGTCGTTAATTTGGAGATAAGGACGCATTATGAAAATAAAAGATATTCTTGCAAAGGGCGAGGGATATGCTTTTGAGTTTTTTGCCCCGAAAACAAAAGAGGGCGAAAAAAGTCTCTTTGCGCATTTGGAAAGACTTGAAGAAATAAACCCCGCCTATGTTTCAATCACTTACGGAGCAGGGGGAACTTCCCGCGAAAACACCCATAACATAGTGCTTAAAATTGCAAAATTCGGACGAAATACCGTAATGGCTCATCTGACCGCAATCGGGCATACCCGCGATGAGATTTTCAATATCGTTAATGATTATAGAGAGCATAACGTAAGCAACCTGATGGCGCTACGGGGCGATAAACCCTGCGACCCGTCAATTTGTATCAAAAACGGGGATTTCCCAAACGCCGTTGATATGGTAAAATTCATAAAAGAAAATTTCGACAACCATTTTTCAATCGGGGGCGCGGCATTCCCCGAAACCCATCCCGAATCCCCCGATATGTTTACCGAAATGAAATATTTTAAAGTCAAGGTCAATGCCGGACTTGATTTCGCCGTTACGCAGATGTTCTTTGAAAACAGTTATTTCTATCATTTTATAGACCACGCATTGCACGGAAATATTAATATTCCGATAATTCCCGGCATTATGCCTATAACCAATTACTCCCAGATAAAAAAATTCGCGGAACTTTCTCAAGCGGAAATGCCGAAAGGACTTGTTCAATTATTGGAAAAACATAAGGACAGCCCCGATGATATATATAAAATCGGGGTGGATTACGCCACCGCGCAATGCCAGGACCTTATTAATAACGGTTTTAAATTCCTGCACTTTTTTACGCTTAATAAGTCAGAGGCGACCCTTGATATATGTAAAAACCTGAAGGAATAAAATATGCTTATAAAAAACGGTTTTGTCTTTGATTATGAAAGCAATATTAACGGGGAAAGTCTTGATATTGAAATAAAAGACGGCATTATATCACGAATTGGGAAGAATTTGGATTATAGCGGGAACGATATAATCGATGCCGTCTCGTTTTTTGTTGTTCCCGGACTCGTTGATATGCATTGTCATCTCCGTGAACCCGGCTTTGAGCATAAGGAGACAATAAAAAGCGGGCTTGCCTCCGCCGCAAAGGGAGGAATAACCACCGTTTGCGCGATGCCGAACACCGAACCCCCGACCGACAATCCCGAAATTCTAAAAAAAGTTGAAAGACTCGCACAGGAAGCGGGTTTCGGCGAAGCGTTTTTTGTATCCGCTATGACACGGGGACGCAAAGGGGAAGAACCCATGGATTTTCAGAAAAACAAAGAGGCGGGATTTATCGCTTTCAGTGATGACGGGTCGGGAATACAGTTTAATACCCTGATGATACGGCTTGCCGGTTTGGCTAAATCATCCGGCGCTTTGTTGATGGAACATCCCGAAATGGAGGTGTTGTCGAAAAATCAGCCCGTAAGCTACGGCAAACTCGCTGAAAAGCTCGGTATAGACGGACAACCTGCGGAGGCGGAAAGTCTTGCTTTGCTTAAATTCGGGGCTTTTTGCGGTATGAACGGCGCAAAAATCCATTTTACCCATATTTCAACCGCACTTTCGGTTAATGCTATCCGTTTCCTCAAAGCCGCATACCCCGGACTTATCACCGCAGATACTACGCCTCACCATCTTCTACTATCCGAAGAGGATAACCTTCTGCTCGACACAAACAAAAAGATGAATCCCCCGTTGCGTCCGTTAAAAGACCGTCTTGCGATAGAACAAGGGGTTATAGACGGGACAATCGACTGTATTGCAACAGACCACGCCCCTCACACCGAAAAGGAAAAATCGACCGATTTTTACAAAGCGCCTTTCGGAACAATCGGTTTTGAGACTTTCCTCCCGTCAACCTATACGCATTTGGTTAGAAATAATCTTATTTCAATGCTTGAATGGGTAAAACTTGTCTCATATACGCCCTCTAAAATACTCGGTATTTCTCGCGGAACAATCAAGGCAGGAGAAAGCGCTAATATTACAATCTTTGACCCGAATAAATATTTTGAGGTCGGCAAAGATTTCTTTATCTCAAAATCCAAAAACAGCGCCTTTTTGGGACATAAATTCTACGGGGTAAGCGAATATACGGTTTTCGGAGGTAAAATTGTCTATGAAAAAGGGCAAGGATAAATCCGCTCATAAATACGAAAGTTTCTTCGATATTTTTATCTACCGCTTTAAAAACAACAAACTCGGTATGTTTTCATTATTTGTAATAATAGCCTTGATTTTTATGGGTCTGTTCGCCCCGTTTTTGGCTAACGATGCGCCGGTGATGATGGTTCATAACGGGAAAGTAACTTTTCCCGGGCTTTTTGATTATCCCGAATTTCGCGCGGTAAACTGGAAAAACAAGGATTTTACCCCCGATTTCGTTATCTGGCCTCTCCACAGGCAGTCTCCGGTAAAAACCAATCTCAGAAACCGCCTTCAAACCCCGTCTTGGCAACACCCCTGCGGAACGGACGATAACGGCATAGACGTTCTTGCACGAATTATATGGGGAACGCGCATATCAATATCTATCGGGATAGTGTCGGCGGTAATAACGCTTCTGATAGGAACAATAATCGGCGCGGTTGCGGGATTTTTCGGGGGATGGGTTGACGCGGTAATATCAAGGATTATCGAGGTTATGATGTGTTTCCCGACGTTTTTCCTTATTCTCGCCGTCATAGCTTTTCTCCCTCCGAATATCTATACGATTATGGTAGTAATAGGGCTTACCACGTGGACCGGAATAGCAAGACTTGTGCGGGGCGAGGTATTTAAGGTTAAAAGCCTTGACTACGTTAAATCCGCAAAAATCAACGGGCTTACCAACACAAAGATTATATTTAAGCATATTCTTCCCAATAGCATAACCCCCGCGTTGATTTCCGCAACGTTTAACGTATCCGGCGCGATATTGGTTGAATCCTCACTGAGTTTTCTGGGTTTCGGGGTGCAACCTCCCACGCCGAGCTGGGGCGCTATTATCGAGGTGGCAAAACGATACGTTATGTCGGAAATCGGAAACTGGCTCGCGCTTTTCCCCGCTATTGCTATCTTTATCACCGTTACCGCGTATAACCTTCTGGGACAAAGTATCCGTGATGCCGCCGACCCCAAGATGATTGAATAAAGCGCGGTTGCCTCGATACCCTTTTCGACACGTTCGGCACTCGGCAACCGAATTATTATCTAAAAGTCTTTTCTTAAACCACCCGGTCATCGAGTTCCGAGCCTCTTCCGAAGGAAGGGCTTGGAGTATCGAGATGACCGCCCGGCACTCGATAACGGAATTATTATCTAAAAATCTTTTCTCAAACCATCCGGTCATCAAGCGCCGTCCTTAGCGTAGTCGAAGGATAGCCCCAACGGAACGGAGGGGGATATCGAGATAACCGCAGGTTCCGAAAAAACTATCAACCCTCAATTTGATTTTTATCCCGTCGAAATGTAAAATATCTTAGCCTAAGAAGGAAAAGCCTATGGATTTTTTAACCCTGATTAAAAGTCTTTTACGTTTTGAGTATTTCATCCTGATTGAAAGCGTAATACTAATGACTATCCTGATAAGCCACGCGCACGGACGGATTTTGCAATCAAAATTCGGTGAGCATCGGGCGTATCAACTCCATTTTTTATGGGTATTCGCGCTGTTCTTTTTAATCCCGCTTACAACAATACTTATATACGGCAAAGCCCCCGCCGACTTCGGTTTAAAAATCGGGGAATGGAGAAACGGACTGTTATGGGTCGCAGGCGCTTTACCTATCGCTTTTATAACGGGATTGTTCAGCTCAAAAAGCCCCGCTATGAAAAAGCAATATCCGTTTTCAAAACCCGCGCTTGATAATCCCAAGAAGTTTGCTCTATACGAGGGTATGTATCTTGTATTCTATTATACCGGATGGGAATTTCTGTTCAGGGGTGTTCTGCTGTTTACATTGGCGCAAATCGACCCCGTCCTTGCAATCCTTGTCCAGATTATACCATCGGTGCTTCTGCATATAACCCATCCCGCCGATGAAAACTGGGGAGCGGTAGTCGCGGGATTAGTTTTCGGGTTTATCGCTTACACGACAGGTTCAATACTATATACGCTTATAATCCATGCATCTTTCGGTATCTTTCTTGATTTATGGATTTTTATAAGAAAAAGACGGGGGGTGCGAAATGGAGCTTAACGATATAAGGATAAAAAGCATTATCCGCGACTATTCGGATGAAATATCCGACAAAGAAGCGCTTATCAACCTGTTCAGGAAAGAGACGGAGTTGTATATCTACAATTTTCCACGTCTTGCTTACGGGAAAAACCCCGATTTCTGCGCCGACTTTTATCTCTATGTGTTGGACAGACTTGAGGGCATTATCCGTAATTATCCGATAGGCGAGGATTTGAAATTCAAGACCTGGTTTAATTACGTGCTTAAAAATCAGATGATAAATTTCTATTACTATCAAACCAAAGACGAAACCAAAGAAATCCCGTTAGACGGGCTTGAGGAACAATTTTGCGTGGAAATATTGGGCACCGAGGAAGCGGAAATCGATGAGGTAAAAGAGGGGTTGTTGCGCCTTCCCGAAATCGACAAGATAGTTCTCAAGCTGTATTATATGCCCGAGATGGTTGATTTTCACGAAATCCGCACCGCCGCAACACATTTTAAATTCAGCGTAGGCGAAATTCTCGTTATACGTCGTAACCTTATACTTGCCAATCTCGCGGAAATTAGACGTATCAGGGAAATATCGGAAAAACTATCCGAAATTAACCGGAAAATCTGCGAGGTTAAATATGCGCTATACAAAAATCAGGCATTGGATATAAAAAGCAAAAATGATTATTTGGTAAAACTTGCCCGAATGGAGGGGTCGAGGTTTAAGCTGTTAAACCGTCTGAAAATCCCCGAAAAACGTATATTTGATGAGTTTGTGAATCTTTTCCGCAATATCCGCAAGGCTCATTATTGCCTCAATATTGCGAAAAAGAAACTCAAATTTGAAATTCTCCGTATTATTAAAAGTAAAGAAGAGGGAAAATAAGATGTTCGGATGCGGTAAGTTTGATGAAATCACAATGCTGATGTATATAGAGCAAATAGCAGGCGATAAAATCGACAAGAATGCGGATGCGCAAATGGAATCTCATCTTATGGAATGCGATTTGTGTATGAAAGAGGTCGCCGAAATGACGCGTATTGAAGCAATGGTTGACGGCGGTGAGGCTGTAAAAATCCCCGCAATACGAAGCGTCTTTGTTTCACTCAAAAACGGAATTATCGATAAATTTTCAAGCGTTGCGATACAGGCGGGGATGGTTAAGGCGCTTGAAACCCGTTCCGCCGAAACATGGGGAACCGAGCAATACCTTGAACTAATCGCTCAAACCCCGCCCGCACGTATCCGTATTATTCCCGTTAATAATGAAAAAGTCTGGATTTCAATTGATTCCGATGAATTGCACGGAAAATATATCGAGCTGAAAAAATTTAGCGGTAACGAAACCGCACCGGCATATTACAAAAGAGCTAACTCACGTTCCTTGACGATTAAGGGAATATCCGAGGGTAAATACGAGCTTCGTTTCGGAGATAACAGAATAAAAATCAATATTAAAAGTTATTAAAACATTTTTAGCCTTGACAAAACTTAGAAACCGTCATACAATTAATTCAGGTGGTGTGATAAAAGTTCTTTTTTTAAGCGCGGGGAAGGATTTTTAATAAAACGTCAGGTGGGCTTATGAAAAAATTTTATCCTTCCATTATCGCTGTATTAATTATCTTAGCGGGTTGCATCAATCCCGAAGAATCAATGCCTGTCGGTAAATATCTTGATTACCTGCCCGACGACGATTACAATATAGAACGAGTTATTTCCGACACATCTCTGCAATGGACAAGAAACGAAACCGATATTATCAACTGGGGATATAGAGACACGGATTACTGGTTTAGGCTTGATATAAAAGACATCGCTTTCGACTATAAATTCCTCACCCTTGATTACGCGCTTATAGATTATATTACCGTATATTTAAAAGACGGGGAAAAATCGGTGCCGGTTTATTCGGGCGACGGAATTGCGTTTAATAAGAGAGACATAAACCATGTGTATCCGGTCTTTCCGATACGGGAAAATCTTTTCCACGACAGGTATATATACATTCGGATTAGAAACGAAGGCGCATATACTTTTCCGTTTTATTTAAAAACCGACAACGGGTTCATATCAACAACACTTGTGGAATATACTATCTTTTTTGCGGTTATTGCAATACTTATTTCTATGATAATATATAACCTGATTATTTTTATCTCGGTAAAAGACAAAAGTTATATATACTATATCTTTTTTATACTCGTTTTTATATTTGCAATCGGCAGTCTCGATGCTATAAGTTTTCAATTTCTTTGGGGAAATAATCCGCAATGGGCAAGTATCAGTATTCCGGTCTTTCTTATGCTCGTAGGTATCACAATGAATCTCTATACAATCGAATTTCTCGAAATCAAAAAAACATCAAAGTGGATATACCGCTCATTAATTGCCATAATCGGGCTGATGATAATTAATCTGTTACTCTCGCTCACAATAAGTTACAGTTCAATAATAAAAATAGTTACCGTAACAATGATGGTATCATCAATTTATCTTATATCTATCGGAATAATCTTTTTAACCGTATATAAGAAAAAAAGTGCGCGGTATTTTCTTTCGGCATGGGTAATACTTCTTGTCAGTTTTATTATCTATGCGCTTAAAAATCTCGGATTAACGGGGCATAATTTTATAACGAATCATGGGGTGAAAATTGCAGTAGTAATAGAAGCAATCCTGCTTTCCCTCGCCCTGACGGACAAAATCAATATCCTAAGGAAAGAAAAAGAAGATGCGCAAAGAAACGCGCTTGAAACGGAAAAAAAACTTAGAGATGAGGCGGAAAGACGGCTTCGGATTACCCAGATTTATACCAGAAAATCAATCGTAGAAAGCATTGAAAACGGTTTAGACCCCACCACCTTTGAACCTCAGAATAAGGCAATATCCATCCTCTTTTCGGATATAAGAGACTTCACGTCAATATCCGAATTATTCGGCACTATCGAAACGGTGAACCTGCTTAATCGTTATTTTAACCATATGAACCAATGCGTTATGTCGCATAAAGGGGAAATAGACAAGCTGATAGGCGATTGTATTATGGCTTTGTTTTACAATCCCGGTAATGCCGTAAAGGCGGCAATAGATATGAGAAAAAAGCTCTTTGAGTTTAATAAGATTGCAAAATATAAAGTAAGAATAGAAAACGGAATCGGTATTAATTTCGGAAACGTTATAGTAGGAAATATCGGCTCTGAAAGCAAGATGGATTATACGGTTATCGGGGATATTGTCAACTCGGCAAGTCGAATTGAATCATTAACCAAATACTACGGAGTATCAATTATTATATCAGGGGAAATTAAAGACAAGCTTTCCGAAAATCACGATATACGGTTTATAGATGAAGTCTATGTAAAAGGAAGAGCAACCCCTATCAGGATTTTCGAGGTCTATGATTATTACTCGGATGAAATAAAGAACTTAATCTGGTCAAATACTGAAACCTATGATAAAATATATGAATACTACAAGAATGCAGATTTTAAAGAGGCTTACAAGCACTACAAGAAATTGATGGAACAGCTTGGCGAACATAATTATATACAAGGTAAATGCAAAGACCCGTTAGTCGGATATTATATGCAACGTTGCCTTGAACTTCAGGACAAACTCAAGAAAGGACTTCTGACGGAGTGGAGCGGAGTCTATAATTTTGAGAAAAAATAAGATAACTCCAACCCCATTATTATCTATACGCACTATGTTTTCTATACCAAATTCAAATATTCTATTGATATAACTATCCCGCTTAAACCCCGAATTTTCGGTTGACTTTTCTATCAAAGCACTTATAATAAAACAAGTCCAACTTCGGAGGATATTATGAAAAAACGCATTTTCGCCTCCGCAATACTTTTACTTTTCTGCGCTACGTTACTTTTTGCGGACCAATACGCATCGGCACGCAAGCGGATGGTTGATACGCAAATCCGTGCGCGGGGCATAAAAAGCGCCGACGTTTTACGGGCGATGGAAACAGTCCCGCGTCATCTATATATCCCTGCGCCGAGACGCGGTCAGGCTTATAACGACCATCCCGTTCCTATCGGTTACGGACAGACTATTTCTCAACCCTATATAGTGGCATATATGACTGAGTTGCTTCAACCGAAACCTAATCACAGGGTATTGGAGATAGGCACGGGCTCGGGGTATCAGGCGGCGATTTTGGCTGAAATTGTCGATAAAGTTTATACGGTGGAAATCGTAGAGGAACTTGCGAAAAGCTCATCCGAACTTCTAAAAAATCTCGGTTATGATAATATCAAGGTCAAACACGCCGACGGGTATTACGGATGGGAAGAACACGCCCCGTTTGACTCGATAATGGTTACCGCCGCTGCCGAGTTCGTTCCTCCACCGTTAATCAAACAACTCAAGGTCGGCGGAATTATGTGTATTCCGGTGGGTCCTCCTTTTCATATCCAAACCCTTTACCTGATACGCAAGGTAAGCGAGGAAAATATTGAAACAACGGTTCTCGGTCAGGTCAGGTTTGTTCCTCTAACCCGAAAAGAGGGTAACTGATGGAACGCCGGCTCAAATTTGTTCCCCTGTGCGTTTTTTTAACTTCGGTATCATTGCTTTCCTATGAGATAATACTTGTGCGAATATTCGCCATAGTCCATTGGCAGAATCTCTCCTCATTGATAATAAGTCTCGCGCTGTTGGCATTCGGGGCAAGCGGAACATTCCTTACTATTTTTATGGATAGAATAAACAACCGCTACCCCGATTTCTTTATCGGTTCGCTTATCTGTTTCCCTATAACCTTAGGAATAGGGTTTATTATCTATTGCAAAACTCCGTTTAATCCGTTTGAGGTAGGAATTGACCCTGTCCAAATAATTTACCTGCTTATATATTTCGCGGCGATGGCGGTTCCGTTCTTTTTCTCCGCCGGGGTAATAGGTCTTGCGCTCCAGAAATATCCGATAGGCAAGACTTATTTTCTTAATCTTGCCGGAAGCGGTGTGGGCGCAATTTTTGTTATTGTCCTGTCCTATTTGTTTCATCCGTTTGATATACTTCTTGCCGTTACTATCCTCGCCGTTATATCATCAATTATTTTCTCGACCAATTTTTCAAAGAAATTTATCTCGATAATAACCGTATCGGGATTGACTTTTATCGCGCTTTTTTATTTGTCTTTCGATATATTTAACCTAAAGCAAACCTCCGAATACAAACCCCTGTCCCGCACCCTGCTTCTACCAAATTCCGGTATAATAATGGAGAAATTCTCACCGCTCGGACTTGTGCAGGCGGTAGAAGCGGACGGACTAAGGTTTTCGGGCGACCTTAGTATGATGACACCGTATCATATTCCCGAACAGAAAGCCCTGTTTTTTGACGGGGATGCTATGAGCGCCGTTATTCCTTTCGACGGGAACTTGGATAAGCATAGATACCTCGATTATACCCCATCGTCAATAGCCGCGCATATCCTTTCAACAAACCATCGGGATTATAAACTCATTATCGGTGCGGGCGGAGGCTCATCTATTGTAAGCGGGTTGTTTTACGGATTTAATCATATCCACGCGCTTGAGCTTAACCCCGACGTTATATCCATTATGCAAAATGAGTTCAGGAAATACTCCGGCGATATATACAACAACCCCCGCGTTACGGTTTTCCCGAAAGAACATCGCGGATTTTTGGTATCATCGACAAACCGCTATTCGTTAATTGAAGTCGCAATGACGGATTCTTTCGCAGGAACGGCATCGGGAATATACGCGCTGAACGAAAGCTATCTCTACACGTTAGAGTCGTTCTCTATGCTTTTTGATGCTTTGGATAAAAACGGAATACTTGCCGTTACCCGATGGAACGTAACGCCTCCCCGCGATAATGTCAAGATGATAAACCTCGCGGTCGCTACGCTCAAAAACGCCGGATTAGAAACCCCGTCAAAACATATTTTTATAATCCGCTCAATGAGGGCAAGCGTGATAGTGCTATCGAAATCCCCGATAAGCGAAACGCAAATCCAAAAAGGGCGGAATTTTGCAAAAAATCGCGGTTTTGACTTGGTATATCATTACGATATATCGCCAGATGAGGTCAATCGCTTTATCCGTATCCCCGAACCCGTTTATTATAAGGCGACAGTCGCCTTTTTGTCGGATAATCCCGGATTTTTTATTAACCGATACCTATTTGATATAAATGTCCCAACGGATAATCGTCCCTATTTCCACAATTTTTTTAAACGCGCTACGCTCCCGTATCTGACGGGAGAACAAAGCCTTCCGTTTACCGAATGGGGACTTTTTGTCCTGATTTTATTTTTTATCCCGACTTTGGTTTTAAGTTTTGCGCTGATAATTCTTCCGCTGATTTTATCACCCATAAAGACAAAGGGTTTGCCGCTGCCGACTTTCCTGTATTTCTCTCTTATCGGAATAGGGTTTTTCTTTATCGAGATGCCGTTTATTCAACGGTTTATCCTGTTTTTACATCACCCGACATATTCGCTCAGCGTAATAATATCAGGGCTTTTAATATTCTCCGGTATCGGGAGCTTTCTCTCCGACAGGGTTTTCAACCCAAAAAGGCGAATCTTTTTTGCAAGCCTCTGCCTTGTCGGTGTTTTGATACTGTATCAGATAATCCTCCCGCCGATACTCCGCACTTTCTCATCACACACGGACATAGTAAGGATAATAATAACGTTAATCCTGTTATTCCCGATGGGATTCTTTATGGGATTTTTCTTCCCTCAAGGTTTAAACGCGGTAAAATCCACCAACAGCCGCGCCATGCCGTGGGCTTGGTGTATCAACGGGTTCTTTTCGGTAATAAGCGTGATGCTTGCCAATATGCTTGCAATATACGCGGGTTTTTCTATTGTGCTGTATGTTGCAATAGGATGCTATATACTCGCGGGGGTTTTGTCGATACGGTTGGTTAAGGCAATACGCGCTTGAGTTTTTGGAGGATTGGGGGTATAATTTCACACATTAAAATATATGGAGAAAAGCTATGACACAAAAAGAATTCATTATTAGCGTAATGGAAAACAAAGACGGTTATGCTACGTTAGCGGATTTATACAAAGCTTACTCTAAGAGCAATGAAAATTGGGAAACCGAAACACCCGAAGCTTCTATAAGGCGCACACTTCAGACGAATAGAGATTTTTTCAAAATAATACCGGGTTTATGGGCTTTAAAAAAATATGAGAATAAACTCCCAAACAACATAAAAAAAATAATTGAAGAAGAAAAAGAACTTGATGATAAAGATAAGCCCAATATACACCAATTTTATCAGGCGCAAATTGCGAACATAGGTCAAATGTTAGGTTATAAAACTTATATTCCACCTCAAGATATAGGAAAAGTAAAAAATTTTGCGCAATACCTAGAAATAACAGAATTCAGACAATTTGAAAATTTTACTTATGGTAGTATTGGGGATCATATAAAAACCATAGACGTTATATGGCTACAAGGGGATAATCATATTTTCCCCCATACAATATTTGAGGTTGAAAATACAACCGATTTTCAAAATTCCCTAACCAAATTCTACGAATTAAAACACTACTTACTAAATATGACAATAGTTGCCCCTGCATCAAGAAAAAAAGAATTCCAAAGCAGGATAGATCAAAGTATCTATGCCCCAATAAAGGAACGAATTAAATTTTTAAGTTATGACAAAATAGGAGAGAGTATTACTGAAATTGTTTCCAACTTTAAAGAAATAAACCGTTTAAAAGAAATTACCTTGAAAAATGAATACTAACATCGCTATAAATAAACCCGCCGTTTTGCCGAAAATTAGAATAGCAATAATTCCCGGAGGCTTTATGAAGCGTTTGAGTCTTGCAAAACTTTGTATATATATACTTTCCGTTATTTTTATATACGGCAATATCTTTGCCGTCTTGCATTTTGAGCATGACCACGAGCTTAAGATTAGCGATAATAAATGGAAAATCCATTTGCTTGATAATTTCGCAATGAAAAAAATCAACGGCGAAACGGGGTTTGTTATAGAGGAGCAACGTTTAAGGCATCGCGGGGAACTCGACTTGTTTCTCGATTTTGAATCCCCATTGAAATCATTGCCGAATTATCAGGTAATTTTTTCCGATTATGAACAAAACTCCTTTGAAAATGCATTCGGGAAATATTCGGGAAAATTTTATTTTTCAAGCCATTATGTTTCGTTAAAACCGTTACAAACCTCCATATTCTACCCGGGAAAGACCCCGGGGAGCTTTACTATTGAGTTTTGGGTCTATCCGTATCAAAATTTCGACTATCAGTATATTGTAAGATATATCGGAAACAATCCATCCGATGAGCGCGATATTAACGATTACGGATTTTCGATTTATATAAAAAACAATCGTATAAATTACCAATTCGATAATTTTTTCTGGTCTTCCCAAAACGAGTCTTACAGTATCCATTTAGAGGAGGAAAGCCCTATAACCCTGCGAAAATGGGAACATTACGCTATAAGTTATGATATTATGCGGGGACGGATTACCACGTATAAAAACGGGATTGAACAAACCGTCAGATGGATTACTGCGGATAACGGGCGACTTTCGGAAATTTACAGCCCGCTTATAAAGGATGAATTATCTACCCCTATGCTTATAGGCAGGAATGCGTTCCTCTCAATAGACAACTTAGCTATAATACGAAATATTAAAGATAATTTTACACAAAACCGCTATAATAATGCCGATGCGACTCTTGTTACGGATATCTATAAGCTATCCGATAACAATTCAAGACTTCATAAAATTACAACAAAGGTCGAGATGGCTGAATTTAATCATTATAAATTCGCATACAGGATTTCAGATAAATACTTTCTGCCGGATAACACGGAACTTGAATGGATATATTTCGACGGTAATATCTCTAATTTCCCGAATAAGCATAAATCGGGAAAGTATATCCAATTTAAAGCTGTGGTATTTCCCTATGAGGAAAATACAAAACGTATCGTGATAAAATCCATTGACGTTCAATATTGCGAGGATAAAACGCCCGATTCTCCTGTTTTTGTTTCGGCTATTGCAGGAAACGGAAAAGTTGAACTTAGCTGGATACCATCAACCGAAACGGACATTATCGGATATGAAATATATTATGGGAACGGGCGGGGGTATTATGTCTGTGATGATTCCACGGCAGGCAAATCCCCTATATTTGTGCCTTTTGAACAAAAGGGTCGCCTTAAAAAGATTGACTTCACGCTGACCGGACTTGTCAATGAAAAGCCTTATTTCATTTCCATACGTTCCGTTGATAAAAACGGAAACCGAAGCAGGTATTCGCAAGAAATGTATGCGCGTCCGAGTATAGTTCGATAAAACAAAAAGAAAACCGCATATTATCAATGAGATTGCCGAATTTATTAATATCTAAGAATATAACAACTCTGTGGAAATAACATCTATCCATTCCTGAGCCTGATTTCTAAGCAAGCTGTCGGGATATTCGTTTACAAGACGGCGTAATTCGCGAAGAGCATCGATTTTCTTGTCGGTTTCATAATAAATAACGCCGAGCCTGAAAAGAGCCTTATCATTGGCAAAGCGCGAACGATGGGATAAAACGCGTTTGAGAAAAAGGATAGCGCTGTCGTAATTTTTGTTTTTATAGTAAATTTCCGCTATATTGTATAAAGCCAAATCCGCATCATCCGTATTACGGAAATTATTTACGATATTAAGATAATACTCAATCGCAGCGCCGTCCATACTCTGACTTTCCAAACGTTGAGCATGCTTAAAACTTTGTGCAAAAAAATTGGTTTTTACCGTTTCAATATTTTCTCCGCGCGGATATAGCGAAAAATAGTTTAAAAACTCCTGAATCGCTTCCGAAGTTTTGTTTTGCAAAATATAAATATCCGCACGCCCGATAAGAGAATATTCCCCCGTCGCCTGATTAAAATAGTTAAGCGCATAGCGGTAATCATTGCGCAAAAGGTAATAATATCCAAGATAAACGGCAAGTTTAGCCTGACGGGAAGCATCCGCTTTAAGAAATGCATTTTCAAGAAAACTAATGCCGGCGCGGTCATATTGGGATGTTTCTTTCATAATTTTTCCCAAAATTATAGCGCTGTCCGCAAAATCATCCGCATTACTGTCTCTTCTCGATAAAACCCTTATTGCCTGCCGCCTTGCACCCTCATAATCGCCTCTATTAAAGAGTATTTCCGCCGATATAATATACACTCTCGGCACAAATACACTATCGGGGTATTCCGCTAAAAAATCGGAGGAAAGATATAACGCGCGGTCATAATCGGAAACATCGTAAGCAAATTCTATACGCCTGAAACCTTTTTCCTCATCATCCTGCCCGATTAAAAAAATTTCCTCAATCCCCCCGGATATATAAACGAAATATCCGAATACGGAAATAAGAGCCAACATAAATAAAACCGCTAAAATTCCGATAGTTCTGTCGGTTCGTGTCATTGGGATTCTCCAATTCTGTTTAAAGTTAAGTCAATCCATAACTTTGCCGTATTAGGATTTACTCTCGAATACGCGTTAAAATATCTCAAGGCTTCCCTATAATTCCCCAAACTGTAATATGCTCTTCCTATATAAAAAAGACGTTGCGGGTTATCGGACTGTTTTAAAACCTCAATTGCTTTTAAAAAATCTTTTTGTTGAAAAAGCTCAACTCCTTTTTCCAGCATATCTTTTTTTAGATTTTCGGGTTTGGCGGGCTGTATCTTTAACTTTTCCTTTTCCAATTCCGTCTGAGAAATAAATCTCTCGGAAACAACTTTCTTTTGCGTATCGGACTGTTTTTTCGCGGTATCCGGCGTTACAAATCTCTCGGATACTTTTTTCCATTCCCGTTCCTTTTTCTTATCAACTTTTGACGTAATATCGGGTTCCGGTTTTTCGATAACGGGTTCTCTTTCTATATGAACAGGCGTATCAACAATCTTCTTTTCGGTTACGGGTTCGGGAATAAATTCCGGAACAGGCTTAATTATCACCGGCAAATCTTTCTCCCTTTCCCTTTCGACAACCTCTGTTTTTTCTTTTATCTGCGGCGGTTCTTCCCGTTTTTTCTCTTCAACAACAGGCTTTTTAACTTCGGTTTTAAAATCATCAAAGATTAAACCGGTATCCCGATAACGTAAGGGAATTTGGGGAACGGAAGAAGGGGTAATACCGGTAGCGGTTTCGCGAATAATAAATCTTTCAACCGTTACTTCGCGGGGAGCGCCGAATATTACGGGTTTTACCGAAGAGTTAAAGCCGGGACGAATTTCATTTTCACCATCATCAAGCAAAACCGTATAAAAATAATTTTGTCCGTAGTAAATATCGCTGTCTGCGAAATAATATTCGTTTGTATATTTCCTAAAAGGACTTATATCTTTAATTTGACTAAAGTTTGTAACAGGAAAATTCGTTCTATAAACCGAGAAAACCTTATCGGTATCGGTAAGCCTGTTAAGTCTCCAAAAAACAAGGAAAGAATCCTCATCCCTTTGAGTAAAAACCCCTGAAACATAGTAAGGTTCCGGTTCAATAACCGTGGGTTGTATGCGAACGGGTCGCGGTTTGGGTCTTGGTTCAACTCTGACTTCCGGTTTCGTCTCAACAGCTTCAGGTTTTGTTTCTATAGGAGTCGGTCTTTCCACGGTAACAACATCTTCCTTAACCGGAACAGGTTCTTTTATCGGTTCGGTTATATCAACAGGTTCAACAACTTTCGGTTTGGGTTCATCAATTTTTATTTCAGGCGGCTGGTTTATATCAATATAAAAAGGTTCCGTATTAAAATTTATTGCAGGTAAAAAATCCTCTAAGGTATAGAAAACCTTATACGGTAACACCGCATAGTAATAATTTCCGCTTTCAAGTAACCTGTTTCTAAACGGAGGATAACGGAAATGATTGCGAAACGGTTCTCCCTTACTGTCCACAACTGCAAGAAGGGTGGCTTTTTCAAGCGCTTCGGGGGAATTTATTGGTCCGACTTGACTTCTGTAAATACGAAAATCCCATTGCTTTACATTAGACCTCCAGCTTATTTCCACTATATCCGCCGAAACTTTTTTTATGCTTAAGCTTGATGTATATATATCTTCGCTATATAATATAATAGGAAAAAACAACAGGAAAAAAATAATAAGAGTTTTTTTCACCCTATACTCCAAAAACGGATATTAAATCATCTATATTTTCGGAATTAAAGGCGGCATTCTAAAATAAAGACTGCTGTGTGCGTTGGATTGTGCTTTTTTATATACAATATATGTGTGTAAGATTGCAGATATGAACAAATTGATTTTCCGTAAAATTAAAAATTCAAAAATTGAACGCTTTTAACTTTTTACGATTCGTATTTTGAGCCGTTTTTGCACATTAAATTAACAGCTTAATTTGTTTCAATACATTGAGTTATACGCGAATTGCGTTAAAAAGAAATATGCTCTACTAACTACTACTAAGTTTTGTTTGAAAAAAAAAATAGAGATAATAGTACCCAAAGAATCCGCAAAAATTCATATTAATTTATAAAATTTATTCCGATAATAAAGATGAGGATTTTTATGGTATAAAGGGGTTTTAGTGAGTTTTCTGAATTTAATTCTGATAATATTTCTTATTTTACTTCTCTTGTTTATTATCGTTTATGTTGTTGATACGGTAATGGCGTTTATAACCTTTGAAAAGGTCTTTCGTAATTTCTTGCTTATAGAAGAAAGTTCAACGGATTTTTCAAGCGGCTTTTTTAATTATCTTACATCCCAACTCAAAATGACTTTTCACGCTAAGGTTTCGCTGATGTTTTTCTTTAACGACGGAAAGATAAGTCTTGGCTATTATTCGGGTGAAAACGGAAAGCTAAAGGACTTCAAAGATTATCTCAACAGGGAAAAAATATACATATCTAAAAAAAATCTTGAAAAACTCAAAAACGGTAAAATAAGCAAAGAGGTTTTTTATAATATATTTTGTTCGCGAAATTTAAGTAAAGAAAGAGTATGCAAATATCATATTATTATTCCGGTTGTTCAGGAAGATAATCTAATGGCGTTTTTTCTCCTGATGTATCCTAATATGGTTTCTTATTTCAGAGGAGCTAAGTATTTCTTTTTTAACTCAAAAAGGTTTAAGACAATATTACTTGATATAATTCTTGTGGCACGCACGCGGATGCAGGACGTCTTTTCAATAATAATTGATAAACTTCGCGATTATGCATTTATAACCACCGATAACGGACTGAATATTACCACTTGGAATAAAGGCGCCGAAATAATGTTCGGATATAAAAGCGATGAGGTTCTTTACAAAAATTTCAGAGCTTTTATTTTTAGGGAATTTTTAGAGGAGTTTGAAAAGGCTTTAGAGATTTCCTTAAAAAAAGAAGAAACAAAAGTTAAGGTTAAAATCCTTGATTTTAACAACACGCTTGTGACCAGCGAGGTGCTTATTAGACAAATAAAGATAGATGAATTAAAATTGGGATATTATCTGTTGGTTAAGGATATAAGTAAGGATGAAGTTTTAAAGGAAAATATGAGAAGCAAGTCCCTTATTAACAGGAGTATTGTTGAAAATGCCCGCGACGGTATAATCCTTCTTAATACCGAGGACCATATTATATATTATAACGAGAGATTAAAAAATATAACCGACAGTTTTGCATCATTTTTGGGTATGGATGTATCAAATGTTTTTCCGGTTAAATTCAGCGAGGGTATAAAGCAAAAAATTAGAGAACTTAAAGAAACCAATATAGATTTTAATTATCTCGATATCCAAATAGGCGAGTTTTGGTATAATATAAGATTTTTTCCGATAAAAAATCAGGAAGCTGGCGATTATGAAGGCGTAATAATGTTTTTTATAGACAATACCTTGCGGATGAAAACGCGATGTGAGCTTGAGGAAAAAAAAGCCCTGCTTGAAAAGATGAATGAAAGTCTTATCGAAAATCTCAAGTCTGCAAGAATGATGCAGATGAGGCTTATCCCGAAAGAGCTTCCGAATAACAATAAGATAAATTTTGAGGCAATTTATATACTCTCATACCAGATAGGCGGGGATTTCTACTATGCAGAGGAATTAAAACTTAATGGAGATTTGTATTATATAGCTATGGTCAGCGACGTTTCCGGTCACGGTGTTGAAGCCTCTATGTTGTCCGTTTTCGTAAAGGATGTTTATAACGAATTTAAAAACACGATAAAAACGGCAAGCGATTTTAAACCCTCTATATTTTTATCTAAATTAAATAAAAGTATAAATAATTTAAAAATAGAGGCGAGTAAATTTATCACGGCGTTTTTTATTATAATTGATTTAAAGAAAAATCGTATTATTTACAGCTCGGCGGGTCATCCGGGGATGGTTTGTATCCGCAATAACAAAAGTATAGATTTCCTTTCAATAAAAAATTCTCCTCCGATAGGCACTACCTCTAATTATACCTACAAAGAGAATATAACGGAAATAGGCAAAAATGATAAAATAATATTATACACCGATGGATTAATCGACTTTTTCTCAAGCGAAAAGTCATATTACGGATATTTTAATAATTTTCTTGTGGAAAACAAAAAACTTAATTTTACGGATTTTAAAGATAAGATTTCATCGAAAATCAAAGATTCCGTTAATGATAAATCGGTTATCTGGGATGATATAACCGTATTACTTATCAATATTAAATAATTTGACTATTTTTCAAAAAGAAGCTAAATTATTTGGAATCCAAATTTTAAGGAGGGGAACCTTGTTAAGAGGTTACCAAGGGAGTTTTTTGATGAAAAATAGATTTATTAAGTATGTGGTATACCATCTGAGATGGCAGTTGTCGGCGATAGTTATGATGATACCGTTATTAATTTTTGAATCTTTGGGAATATTAAACAACCAATTTTTTCGCCTGATGATACTTCAATTTTTCGGCGCTTTGATTTTTTGGAATATTGATAAATTTATCTTTTCTTACAAGGAAGGAAAGAAGATAACAAATACGAAATAGAAAGACGGGTTTATGAATAGACATTCCTCTTTAATCCTCAAAAATCTAATTAACTCCTCTTATATATTAAATACTTCCGACTACGATAATTTAAAAGACCTTTATAAATCGGATACACCTCAGTTTATAGCGATTATTCGTAAATTTTCTCAATCCATTAATGAAAAAGACGAAATACTTAAATTTTCCCGTCTCTTTGATAATTTGGAAGAGGAGATAACCGATATATCCCCGTTTATAGCAAAAGAACTTAATAAATTATTTATTATAGCAATAGAAAACAATTTGTTTAATCCGTTGGCAAAATATTCCGTTCTTATTGAGAATTGCGGAAACCCAAGATTTCTTGATGAACTTAAACGCCTTATTACACGTCCGGATTTGGATAAATTTCTTTCTACCCTTGAGGTTTACAAACTTAAAAAGGCTATATATGAGCTTTCGGTAAAATTTAACAAGAAAGACAGGCTTGTTTACAGGATAGAGGCTGAAATTGCCGATACCGATGACGTCTGGGTTGAAGATATAGATGATATGTAAAGCGAGGGTTATTTGAAAGAAAAACGTCTTTCCAAGATTGTGGGGCTCGCTGTCAACGATTACGATATGATTAAAGATGGCGAAAGGGTTTTAGCCGGGGTTTCCGGCGGTATGGACAGCATCGCGCTTGTAACCCTTCTGCATTCCCGTTTACAACGGATTCCCGTTTCTTACGAAATAATCCCGGTATTAATAGACCATTATAACGGCGAAGATAAAGCCCATAATGATAGTATAAAATCATTGGCGGAATTTTTATTAAACCGCACCGGACTTACCCTGCAAATAATCCGTCTGCCGCTTCTTAGTTATCTTTCAGGGAACGATAAGGAAACAATCCTGCCTCGCAATATTTGTTTTAAATGTTCACAGATTCGCAGAAGCGAACTTATTAAGATAGCCCTGTCGTATGGATGCGCTAGACTCGCTTTCGGACATCACAAGGACGATATTGTTGAAACGGCGCTGATGAATATGTTTTACCGCAGGGAACTTTCCTCGATGATACCACGTCTTCCGCTTTTTGAGGGAAAAATAGATATTATCCGTCCGCTTGCATACCTTGAAAAAAGTCGGATTATGCGATATATTAATGATATAAAGGCGCCGGTTATTGAAGAGGGGTGTCCGGCTAAGGTTTTGAAGCGCGACTTAGACCGTGATAAAATCAGAAATACAATACGGACGCTTTCAAAGGATTTTCCCTCGCTCAGGGACAATATTTTTGCCTCCTTTAGAAACCCCCATCCCGGTTATCTGTTGAACCATCTTTATAACCCGAAAACTAAGGGTATGAAAAAACGCCCGTAATTATACTGTATAAAAAAACATACAGTTTTTATGGTGTATAATTTATTATACACCCATCTTAGGTATATACCGTTCAAAATTACCCCTCACCTTAATTTGTTGTAGTAAAACAAATTATAAAAAATTTTCCTTCGTTAAACTTTGGCACGCCGTTTGCTCATAATATATTGAGAAACGAACGGAGGGCTATATGAAAGATATGATTCTTTTTAAGAAGTATATCAAGGATATTTCAAAGCACCCGCTTATAACAAAGGATGATGAGATTGAGTTGTCAAAGCGAATTATGCAGAAAGACAATGATGCATTACAGAGGCTTATTAATGCAAATCTCAAGTTAGTGGTGAAAATATCCCTTGAGTTTTATAAAGGCTCGGCTTCCATAATGGATATAATACAGAATGGGAATATGGGGCTTATTAAGGCGGCAAAAAAGTTTGATTACAAGCGAGGGGTTAAGTTTTCAACCTACGCCGCTTTTTGGATTAAACAGTCTATTCTTCGCGGCTTTATTAAACCCTCGTATAACCTCAATATTTCCTATCGCAAGGATACCATAAATAAAAAGATTAAATCCTATGTTACGGAGTTCTGTTCTAAAAACAACAGATTTCCGCAGGCTGATGAAATTGTAAGCGCATTACAAGTAAACCGACGGGATGCCGTTGATATACTTTTCTTTTTCCAGAACAGCGATTTTTCCCTTAACGACATGGTTTACAATGATACCGAGGAGTTTATTGATACCGTTTCCGACGATACGTTTAATCCCGAAAAAATCGCCGAGTTCCAATCTCTTTTGGATGAAATCAACGGTGCGATGAGCGCGTTCTCAAAGCGAGAACAAACAATCATACGCAAACGATATGGTTTTGACGATTCGGAAAAGGAAACCCTGAATACTCTCGGACGGCATTTTTCAATAACCGCAGAGGCGGCACGTCAAATAGAAAAGCGCGTGCTTAACAATATTAAAAACCGTTTCCCCGAACTTTCATATTATATTTACTCGGGTTGATTTTTGTTAAGCGCGGTTACCCTCTCTATTACGGGCGGATGACTGTAATACCATTTCCAGAACAACGGATGCGGATGTAAAACCGAAAGATTATCCGATGTTAGCTTTGCAAGCGCACGCGAAAGCCATTCCCCGTTACCGGTAAGTTTTTTGGAGAACCTGTCCGCCTCATATTCATTTCTTCTCGAAAAGAACGAACCTAAAGGCGATATAAAAAACGTAATGAGACTTATAAGTATCCCGATAATAACTATCTCGAAAAAGAAACCCCCGTCTGCAATTCCCCATATAGAACCGAGAACACCGCTTTCCATAAGTTTAAATGCGACAAAAAATCCGATAAGCGATACCGCCTCGGATACGACTAAGGTTTTTAAAATATGTTTCTTTTTCCAGTGTCCCGCCTCGTGCGCTAAAACCGCAAGAATTTCCTCATTATCAAAATTTTCAAGAAGGGTGTCATAGAATACCACCCGCTTTGATTTTCCCATACCTGTAAAATATGCGTTGGAATGCTTGCTCCGTTTTGATGCATCCATCTTGAACACGTTGCTAATCTTAATCCCGACCTTTGAAAGCATTTCTTTTATGCTTTCTACAAATTCAGTATCCTCAAGCGGGGTAAATTTATTGAAAAGCGGATGAATGACGTAGGGCGAAATGTATATAATAAACATACTGAAAATAAAATAAAACCCCCACAGTATTATCCACCAGTATTGAGGTGAGGAGGTGACTATCCAAAGCCCGGCGCCGAGCAGTATAATTATCAGGATTGCGGACAGTATGAGAGATTTGAAAAAGTCGGCTATCCAGATTTTCGGCGTTGTTTTATTGAAACCGAATTTTTCCTCTATTACGAAAGTGGAATACAAGTCAAACGGTATTGAAACTATTGTCGATACGAGCCAGATTATCCCGAAAAACAACAGACCCGTAAGCACAAAACCCAATTCCAAAGATAAAATCCAATTATTGTAGATTTCAAAAAGAGGGGTGAACACAAAACCGATTCCTACGAGAGTTGATATTGAACTTTCGATAATTCCGAAACGGTTGCGGGTTTCGTAGTATTGCTGTGATTTTATGAGTTTCTCGCGGTCGATATAGTTTTTAAAAAATTCCGGTATCTCGTTATGGGATTTTATATGCCGGAAGTTCAGGTATTTCAGGAAATACCCCCATAGCTTTTGAGCAATAAAAATTGCTAAAATTATCCATTTCAGGTTTTCCATAAAATCTCCTCTTATATATCGGTTGTGTAAGTGATTTTAATGTTTTGTTGTTCCCCGTCGATACAATAAACCTTTCCGCCGTATTCTTTGAACAAGCTCGAATCATCGGTAAAATCGAAACGGTTTTCTTTTTGCGCTTTAGTATGCGCTTCACGGATAGCCTTGAAATCGAAAGCCTGAGGGGTTTGCACCGCAAATATACGCGAACGGTCTTCATAGCGGACGATAACGCCGTTTTCGAGAACGGCAAGCGTGTCGTTTATGGAAATAACGGGAACTGCGCATTTATACTTTTCTGCGGTTTTGATTGCGTTTAAGAGAAGTTGTTTTGACATAAACGGTCGCGCGGAGTCGTGTATTGCTACGGTTTTAATATCTTTATCCTTGAGAGCGCACAGCCCGTTATATACCGATTCCTGTCTGCTATTGCCGCCGGCAACGATACAAACGGGTGGTAATATTTCGCGGGCATAATCTATCCAATTGGGATGGATTACCGCTACGACAATATTTACCGCTTCAATAAAAATTTCAATACTGTGGTTGATAACGGGTTTTTCGTTAAGTTTAACAAATTGTTTCGGCAAGTCGGAAGAAAACCGCGACCCCGTGCCACCTCCGAGGATAATTCCCGCCGATTTCATAGGAAACTAATTATTTTCCGGAAGCATCGGCAAAACGGGAGCGCCCTCCTGCGGGATTTCAGATGGAATAAGTCCGCGGGATTCTTCCGGGCTTCTTTCCGTATCGGTATCGGGTGCGGGCATTGTTTCAACCGTTGCGGGTTCTACGGCGAATCGCTTGTGTTCCCTTACCTTGAGGAAACCCAATAGAAAAGCGCTCACCATAAAAATAGCGACAAGCCATCTTGTGAATTTAACCAAGACCTCGCTTGTTTTTGCACCGAAAGCCCCCATAGTGAGAGAACTCCCGAACATACCGGCTTCAGCGCCGCTTCCCGATTGCATAAGAATTGTGGGTATCAAAAGCGCCACATCTATTATGAATATAACCATCAAGACAGTGTACATATTGCCTCCTGTTTTTACCTCATAAGTAACGGGTATATTATATAATATAAACGGATAATTATCAAATTTAATAAGGGAGAAGGCGATAAAAACGGGATCATCAAGGCGACCTCTCCGTGCCTTAATAACCGGTAGCTATGCGTAAAATGTCATTCTGATTGCGCTACCGATAGTCTAACTTCCTGAAGAATCTTATCGGCTTTAAGGAGATTCTTCACGGGATAGACTAACGAGGGTATAATCGGAATGACACTTATTTAGAAATAGAATGTGGTTATCAAGTGCGGGGGATGCGGGAGTATCAAGGCGACCTCTCCGTGCCTTAATAACCGGTAGCTATGCGTAAAATGTCATTCTGATTGCGCTACCGATAGTCTAACTTCCTGAAGAATCTTATCGGCTTTAAGGAGATTCTTCACGGGATAGACTAACGAGGGTATAATCGGAATGACACTTATTTAGAAATAGAATGTGGTTATCAAGTGCGGGGGATGCGGGAGTATCAAGATGACCTTATCGTGCCTATGCCAAGCTATTTTTTGTCTATGTTTCACGTGAAACTTTTTACAATTAAAATCAACCCCCAGCTTGCCGAATTATAATTTTTGATTTATAATTTAATCTCATTCTTTTTCGGAGGTTATTGTATGAGTAAAACCGTGGTTATAGCTAACCAGAAGGGCGGGGTGGGGAAAACCACTACCACCGTTAATCTTGCCGCCTTTCTTGCAAGCGCAGGTAAAAAAACACTTTTAATCGATATCGACCCCCAAGGGAATAGCTGCAGCGGTCTCGGTATTGATATTAGAGAACGTCAGGGCAACGGGATTTATGAGGTGCTTATCGGGGAGAAAAAAATACGCGACGTTATTGTCGAAACCAAATACCCGAACCTTAAAATTGTCCCCGTTACTATCGACTTGACCGGCGCCCAAATTGAGCTGATGAATGTATCGCGTAAGGAGTATATTCTTCACGATGCTATCGCCGAGATTAAGCATAATTACGACTATATTATTATCGACACCCCGCCGTCTCTCGGTCTTTTTACGCTTAACGGGCTTGTTGCGGCAAACAGTGTGCTTATTCCTCTGCAAAGCGAGTTTTACGCGATGGAGGGGCTTGCACAGCTTCTAAAGGCTATCAAGATGGTTAAGAGCGGTCCTAATAAAAACCTCGCTATTGAGGGGGTTTTGATTACTATGTATGATTCACGGACTAATCTTTCCAAGGAAGTGGTTGACGAGGTTAAGAACTATTTTAAAGAAAAGGTTTATGATGCCGTAATTCCGAGGAATGTCCGTCTCAGCGAGGCGCCGAGCCACGGTATTTCGATTTTTGATTATGATGCGAAATGCCACGGTGCAGAGGCATATCAAAGTTTCGGAGCGGAATTCCTGAAACGGGCGGAGGGTTAATATGTCGTTAAAAAAGGGTCTCGGAAAAGGGATGCGCGCCCTTGTTGATGAAAACGAGTTGGAATCTTCGGGGTATGCCGAAAACCTGATTGACATTAATAATATTATTCCAAACAGGTTTCAACCGAGAAAAAGTTTTCACGATGATACGTTGCGGGAACTTGCCGCATCAATCAAGGAAAAAGGGGTTATACAACCCGTAATCGTTTCCGAGCTTGGGGACGGACGTTATGAACTTGTTGCCGGTGAAAGAAGACTTCGCGCGGCAAAAATCGCAGGGCTTCACAATATCCCAGCGATTATAAAAGACTATTCCGAGGAAGACCGTCTCGAAATTGCTTTGATAGAAAATATCCAGCGCGAGGATTTAAACCCTGTAGAAATTGCGCTTGCCTATAAGGAAATTATGGAGCGGTTAGACCTGAAACAGGAGGAACTCGCTCAGACTGTCGGGAAAAGCAGAACCACCGTTGCCAACACTTTGAGGCTCTTAAAACTTCCGTCATATATCCGTGATTTGGTTGTTGACGGGGAATTGACGGAGGGACATGCCCGCGCAATTCTGAGTATTACCGACGTGGACAAAATGATAGATTTTGCGAAATATATTGTCGGTAACGGGCTTTCCGTAAGAGAGGCGGAAAATCTTGCTAAAGAATTCGGCGGAAACGGAAAAGAGGATAAAAAATCCTCTAAACCTAAGGAAAAAAAACAAACCGAGATGGGCGAACTTGCGGAGCGGTTTATCCAGTCCCTTGGGGCTAAGGTTAAGATTTCCGGCAGTCAAAAAACGGGAAAAATCGAGATTTTTTACTATTCTCAAGAAGAGTTGGAGAATATTTACAATCTTATATCGAGAAAAATGGATATATCGCAATGATATATGTTTCACGTGAAACATTGGCGTAGATAAAATAAAAGGAAACCGAGCCTCTTCCGAAGGAGGTTGAAACGGAGCCGAATTGCTCTTCTATCAGCGTCATTCCGATTATACCTGCGTAAGCCTAACCTATGAAGAATTTAACTTGTTATAGTCGGAATGACAATTTACGGAGGATGGGAGGTGCTCACGCAGTCAGGATGACTGTGCTACCGGGTCCGGTGGCTGAGCGAATCCGAAATGACGCAGATAAACGAAATTTTATATAGTATATTTATCAGGAGGATTTAATGATTAAAATTAACGAAAATTACAAAAAACTTCAGGGAAGCTACCTGTTTGCCGAAATTGCAAGACGCGTTAAAGAATACACAGATGCAAATCCCGATAAGAGAATTATTAAACTCGGTATCGGCGACGTTACCCGTCCGCTTCCCGATGCCGTTATAGAGGGGCTTAATGAGGGCGTTTCCGATATGGGCAAGCCGGAATCTTTTAAAGGCTACGGCTCATATCACGGCTACGAATTTCTGCGCGAAAGCATTTGCAAGACGGATTTTCTTTCAAGGGGCGTTGATATGGATATTGATGAAATTTTTATATCCACCGGCGCTAAAGAGGATACCGCTAATTTTCAGGAACTTTTCTCAAATGATATAAAAATAGCGGTTCCCGACCCCGTTTATCCCGTATATGTTGACAGCAACGTTATGGCGGGGCGAAGCGGGGATTTTCTTGACGGACGATATTCTAATTTTGTATATTTAGAGGCAAGGGCGGATAATGATTTTATCCCATCCATTCCAGATACCACCGTGGATTTGATTTACCTTTGTTTTCCCAACAATCCCACAGGTAAAGCAGTAACTAAGGATGAGCTTAAAAAGTGGGTCGATTTTGCCCATAAACATAATGCGGTTATACTCTTTGATGCGGCTTATGAGGCGTTTATCCGTGAGGATAATATCCCTCACAGTATTTTCGAGATTGACGGCGCTAAAGAGGTCGCGGTGGAGTTCAGGAGTCTTTCCAAAACCGCGGGCTTTACCGGAACTCGTCTTTCTTATACGATAGTGCCTAAAGAGGCAAAAGCGTATGATAAAGACGGCACCCCTCATTCGCTTAATTCGCTGTGGTATAGAAGACAATCGACAAAGTTTAACGGAACGGCGTATATTATACAGAAAGGCGCTTACAAGGTGTTTACCGAAGAAGGACAAAAACAGGTAAAAGAACTTATAGATTATTATCTCGGAAATGCAAAGATAATCCGTGAGGGAATAGAGAGTTTGGGGCTTCCTTACACGGGAGGGGTTAATTCTCCTTATGTGTGGTTTAAAGCCCCCGATAAATTTTCCTCGTGGGATTTGTTTGATTTGCTCTTGGAACAATGTTGCGTGGTAGGAACCCCGGGTAGCGGTTTTGGAAAATGCGGAGACGGGTATTTTCGTTTGTCTGCATTTGGGAATCGCGATGATGTTGTTGAGGCTGTCAAACGTCTCAAGAATCTCAAATGGTGAGGAGTATGTTATGCCTACTTATGATTACAAATGCCTTGAATGTGAAAATATTTTCGAGGAATTTCAGAAGATTACCGATGAGCCGTTGAAAGAATGTCCGAAATGCGGGGGTGGTGTGAGAAGACTTATCAGCGGCGGAGCAGGTTTGATTTTTAAAGGCAGCGGATTTTATACTACCGATTATAAACGTCAATCCGCACCGAAGGAAACTTGCCCATCCGCCGAAAGCAGTTCCAATTCGGCTTGTTCCAATTGTCCCGCAGCCGGAGAGGCAAATTAGCTCTATGCAGTTTAAAACTGTTTCAAAAGAAGTGTTTAAAAGCTGTTTGGGGGAGCAGCTTGTTTACGCAAATTTCAATTTGCGCGAGGATATTGCCCGTTATCTTAATGACTTAAGATATGGGGTTTGCAGGATGGAAGAAAAACGCGTTGTGGATGTGTTTATTGAAAATGCCGGGATTGCACGTTCGGAAAACCGCGCACTTTGTCAGGATACGGGCTATGTTCAGGTTTATATGAGCGTTGGAAACCGTGTCTTTTTGGATTTCGACATTCAACAGACTGTAAACGAGGTTGTAAGCGAGGTTTACAAAAAATTTGCGCTGAGACAATCTTTAGCCGACCCTGTTACCCGGGTTAATACCCGCGACAATACGCCCGCTTTTATTGATACGGAGATAGTCGAGGGCGATACGCTTGACGTATGGATTATGATTAAGGGCGGGGGTTCGGAGAACGTTTCGGGTGCGGGGCTTTTACTCCCGACGGCAGCTATGGAAGATGTTTCAAAATGGGCTGTCGGTGTTATCGCTCAAGCCGGTTCAAAAGCCTGCCCGCCGTATCTTATCGGGGTATGTGTCGGCGGAACTCTTGCAAAAGCGGTTTCCGTTTCAAAACGACTCCTGCTCGAATATATCGACCAAAACACTATGAATAAAGTCGAAAATGAAATTTCGGTATCAATACTGAAGAATGCAAACAAGCTGTCGGTGGGATTTCAGGGTTTAAAATTCGGGGATACGATTATTGCGGCAAAGGTGAAAACTATTCCCTGTCATATTGCGACTCTTCCCGTTGCCGTGTCTATCGGCTGTAATTCAATACGTCAGGGTTATTTCAGGATTTAGGCGTTTTCGTATTCGCTTTCTTTCTCTGTTTTTTCATCTTTATCGAATGAGGGCATTTCCACCACTACCGAGTTGGTAAAAAAATCGTGGAATCTTTGGCGGTAAACCGGATTGATGGTGAATACCATAGGGATATAATAAATCTGCGAGGCAAGCGCAAGCATCAGGAAACGCAAAGCCGATTGGATTATTCCGAGTTTTCTGCTTCGTATGTCTATTACGACTATTTTTAAAATCATACTTCCGATAGTCTGTCCGCTTGTTGTCCAGAACAGGATAAAATATATACCGTTTATCAGGATTTGGACAACCATCATAAGTATTGCATTGGTTCGCATAAAGTTTAGAAAAAGTCCTGTTATATGCTCCATACCGGTTTCGGCAACGCCGTTAATTAAATCCGGCGGGGCTTGATTTATAATTTGCGCCTGTGCGGTGATTTCCTCAATTATATACATATATTCCTGCCTGAATATAAAGGAAAACATCACTTGCACAATCAATCCCATAAGAAAAGAATCAATTAAAAAAGCAACAACTCTTTTCCAAGCTGGGGCAAATTTCAGCAAAATAGGTTTTATTTCCTGTTCTTTAGCTTCCAAGAAGACCTCTTTTTATATTTTTTGAACGAAATTGAGGATTTGCATATATTTATCGCGGGTTTTTTCTATAATATCCTCAGGGAGTTCGGGAGCGGGAGGCTGTTTATTCCATCCGCTTTTTGAAACGTAGTCTCTTACAAATTGTTTGTCGTAGCTTTTGGGGCTTTCGCCGGCTTTGTAGCTTGAAGCATCCCAGTATCGCGATGAATCCGGGGTTAAAACCTCATCAACAAGTATAAGTTCTCCGTTTTCATCAATACCGAACTCGAATTTGGTATCCGCGAGGATTACGCCGAATTTTTCCATAATATCACGCGCGTTATTAAAAATTTCAACCGAAGCGGAAATTATTTTATCGCCGAGTTCCTTTCCTACAACGTTATAAAATTCATTTTGGCCGATATTTTCATCGTGTCCGGTTTCGGCTTTGGTTGCGGGGGTAAAAATAGGGGTTTCAATCTTTCCCGCTAACGGGATTCCCGACGGAAGTTCTATACCGCAAACCTTGCCTGTTTCCTGATATGCCTTATAAACGCTCCCGAAAAGGTATCCGCGCACCACGCATTCCACGGGCAGGCGGTTGACCTTTTTTACTATCACGCTTCTTTCATTCATAGACGGATAATTTTTAAGAAACGGCAGTTCCGTTTCGGGATTTGTGGAAATCAGGTGATTTTTTATGCTTTTGATTACGGAAAACCATTTGTTGGATATTTGGTTTAAAACCATTCCCTTGTCGGGGATACCATTGGGAAAAACGCAATCGTAAGCGGATATCCTGTCCGTTGCGACTATAAGCCACTTGCCGCTTTCTATTTCGTAGATATCGCGAACCTTGCCGGTGTAGATTTTTTTAATTTCTTTAATTTCGGTATTGATTATAGCCGGTTTCATAGAACGCCTCCAATAGAATTTTTAACGTAAAATTATACAGTATTTTTCGCAAAAACGCAAATGCGGATTAAGTGTTCTAAAAACTGCGAATTATGAGGAGACGGTTAATTGACAATAAGACCGTTTGAGGTTTCGCGCAGGTTAAATTGCTCATTTTTATTTAATTTATATATTTAAAATTTGATAGTCTTTGAAGTTTTAGTTACAATAAGAAGCTGGATTTTCTATTAACTAAATTTTATGGAGACAAAATTGCCTATACAATGGTTTATAATTATATGTTTTATTTCTCTGTCTTTTCTCGCGGTAAGCACGGTGTTGCTGATAAGAGTAAAAAAAGAAAAAGATTATATATCCAAGACCAAAGAAACATTGCTTGCCGCGCTTTATTCGTTTATTCCTCAAATGGAAATAATTTTTAGTTTTTATATTGCGCTTGAGGGAGTTAAAGAGATAGAGGAAGACCCGGTATTGAAAAAGAGATTTGAGAAGATTAGAGAAGAAATTGCTCAGGTTAGAAGCGCGGTAATGAGTATTAATGAGTTCAGGGCGGAAATAAAAAAGCAGGATAAGATAGACTATAAGATTGTTAATCTTCTTGAGCATCAGTTAAAGATAGTAAATCACAACCTTTTTGTATCAAGCGTGAATATTATCGGGACTATCCAGCAGTTTTTTGCCACCTATGTAAACAACAAGGAGCTTTTAAGCGATACCACATACACTATGGCGAGACTGATTTTTTATCTTTCAAGTATTGTTCCGATACTTTCCGATTTTACAGGCTCATCAAATGAGATTTCCAAGCAGGTTATTATGGAGATGGTCGAGAAATTTGAGATTATATCGAATTTCAGCGAGCAGATAACCAAGGATATTCAGGCTACTATGACGGGTCTTATGGATGAGAATCGCAGGGACAGTCTTGCGGCGGTTGTGAAGAAAGCCCGTCTTGTTGTCGAGGAGTTTGAAAACTTCTTTCAGGATATGCAGAAGCTTAAAGAGGTTTCCAATAATTTTGTCGAAAAGAGCGTGGATAAACTAAAAAGTATTTCCGATATGGCTAATTCCATCGAGGAGATTGCGGAGACTATCAAAATTATTTCCTTGAACGTTAGTGTTGAGGCGGCAAATACCGGTTCTACCGGTAAGGGCTTTCAGGTTTTGGCAAGAGACCTTCGCGAGTTTGCTATCCGCACCCGCCAGTTTGCGCAGGATGTTAAACTTCGCGTAAGAGATACCATTGTTACCACAGAGAAACTCAAGGACGATTATCTTGATAATATGAACCGCGTTTATGAATACGTTATCGGTATTAAGGAATCTTTGGAGGAGTTTGCCGAGACTATTAACCGCTCTTTCGATAAAATCAAAGCGGTTATTCAATCTTTGGAAATGTTCTCGGATAAAATAGAGACGGGGATAAAGGACGTTGTGGGTCAATTACAGTATTATGACGTGCGAAGTCAGGAGGTTGAGCATATAAGCGTGTTTATTTCGGATATTCTTGAGAGGTTTTATTCCGATGTTGACCAGTCGAAAATCGACAACATTTTAAGCGAAAATGAAAAAACTGCCGTCCGAAACGAGATGATTAAAAATATTCACCGCTTGGTTTCAACATCCAATGAGCGTGCAATTTTGCAAAAATACGAAATCAGTTACGGGCTTAAAAGCAAAGAAGATGTGGAAAAAGAGGTCAGGGAGCTTGGTTCCTCTTCTGATGACGAATCTATCTTTGTGTTTTAAATCCGGTTTAACGGAGATTGGTTAATGGAAAAGTTTGATTACCCGCAACTTTCCGATGAGGTTTTTAAGAAATTTACCGACCTGTTGTTTAAAAACAGCGGTATCACCCTTAAAGAGCATAAAAAATATTTGCTTATCCATCGCCTGTCTAAATATGTCGGGCCCAACAAGGAATTTAAGAGTTTTGATGAATACTATGATGCGTTGATTGTCGATAAAAGCGGTAAGGTAATGGAAAATTTTGTAAATACTCTTACCACAAACTGGAGTTTCTTTTTTAGAGAACCGGTGCATTTTGATTTTCTGAAAAATCATCTCAAGGAAGTTGCGGCTAAAGAAAACTATATTCGTATTTGGAGCGCGGCTTGTTCCACAGGCGAAGAACCTTACAGTATGTCTATTTCGGCTTTTCAGTCTTTAAAAACCCCGTATCAATATGATTTAAAGATTCTCGCTTCCGATATTTCAACGAGGGTTTTGAAACTTGCAGGCGAGGGACGGTATCATTATACTAAGGTGCGCGGGCATATTGAGGAGGCCGAACTTAGAAGCTATTTTGACTTTGACCGCGAAAATAACGACTTTATAGTCAAACCTCAAATTAAAAATCTTATCTCTTTCAGGTATCTTAATTTGCTTGAGCATTACCCGTTTAATAAAAAATTCGACGTGGTTTTTTTAAGAAACGTTCTTATATATTTCGATAATAAAGAAAAAGAATACGTGATAAATAAAATTCACGAGCATCTAAAACCCGGCGGTATTTTAATTTTGGGTTTATCGGAAAGCCTTGTCGGTATAAGACACAAGCTAAATTCAATTAAAAACTCCATTTATCAAAATAAAACCTAAGGATTAAACGATGGATATGCCATATTACTTTATAAATCCGGGCGAGCTGATTTTTTCCAAAAAGCCGATTTTTATAAGAACGGTTTTGGGGTCTTGTGTGGCGGTGGTTCTTTACGACAGGGTGAAAAAATACGCGGGACTTGTCCATTACCTTTTGCCTCAATCACCCGACAAATCGGTCAGCACTAAATTCGGGGACGTTGCCGTATCAACTCTGATAAATAAATTCACTAATGCGGGTTCGGTTATCTCCAATTTGGATGCCCATATTGCGGGCGGGGCTTTTATTATTTTCGATGATTCGGAGATTTTCTTTATCGGAGACCGAAATATCGAAATCGCTCAAAATACCCTTAAAGCCAACAATATTCGCGTAAGGTCAACCAATACGGGGGGTGAGCGCGGGCGAAGATTAACTTTCGACAGCTCGGAAAATAAACTTACCGTTTCCGTTATTGATAAAATGCAGATTGATGACCTTTACGAATCAAAATAATCGATTTATTTCCGTCCCACAACATTTTTCCTGTTGAAAATTTATTCGATTTGTTTTAAAATAATATTCCGAAATAGCGTTAGGAGTTTATCTGATGAGTGAATTTACGGAATATATCGAAAAGATAGCAAAGCGCGCCCGTGAGGTTTCTTACGAGGTGGCATCTATGAACACTATCGAGAAAAACAAGGCGCTTAGTATTGTCGCTAAAAATATATCTCAGAACGCCGACTTTATTAAAACCGAAAACCTCAAGGATATAGACTATGCGCGTTCTATCGGGAAAAGCGAGGCGATTATAGACCGTCTTGTGCTTAACGATAAGCGTATTAACGGTATGGTAACGGCGCTTGAGGATATTATCGCGCTTCCCGACCCTGTCGGCGGCGGGGATTATATCGTAAAGCGTCCCAACGGGCTTCAACTTAATAAAATACGCGTGCCTATCGGGGTTGTCGCTATTATTTACGAGTCCCGACCCAACGTAACCTCCGATGCTTCGGGACTTACCCTTAAATCGGGAAATACCGTAATCCTTCGCGGCGGCAAAGAGGCGGTTCATTCCAATGTCGCTATAACCGAGCTTATCCGCGATGCTCTTAAAGAGGCGGGTTTTCCAGAAGATGCCGTCCAAATACTTGACCGCACCGAGCGCGAGATTGTTTCCGAGATGCTTAAACTTGATAAATATATCGACGTTGTTATACCGAGGGGCGGTGAGGGGCTTATCCGGGCGGTGAGCGAGCAGTCAAGTATCCCCGTAATCAAGCATGACAAGGGAGTTTGCCACGTTTTTGTTGATGAGAGCGCCGATAAAACTTTCGCCGAAACTATAACGGTTAATGCCAAAGTCCAGCGCCCTTCCGTTTGTAACGCTATCGAAACTTTGCTTATTCACAAAAACTATCCTTATAAAAAGGAGCTTCTTGAGGCGCTTATTAAAGAAAATGTCGAAATTCGCGCCGATAAGGTTTTGCGCGATATTATACCCGATTTGAAACCCGCTACCGATGAGGATTGGACTACCGAATACCTTGATTATATTATTTCCGCTAAGGTTGTCGATAATGTCGATGAGGCGATTAACCATATAAACACCTACGGTTCTCATCATTCCGATGCCATAGTTAGTGAAAATTATCACAATACCCGTCGCTTTTTGGACAGGGTTGACAGCGCGGCGGTTTATGCCAACGCATCGACAAGATTCACCGACGGGGGCGAGTTCGGTCTCGGCGCGGAGATTGGTATTTCCACTCAGAAACTCCACGTCAGGGGTCCTATGGGGCTTGACAAACTTACTACCGAAAAATGGGTGATTTACGGCGACGGGCATATCCGATAGGAGGTTTTTTTTGAAAAAAGGGATTTTGGTTTTCTTTGCGTTGACTTTTATTATAACGCTTGCTTCCTGTGATAAGTCTTACAGGATAGACGAAAATCTCGATAAGGAAATCTTTGTTATATCGCCCGACGGGAGACGACTTGGGTTTTCCTATGCTCTCGATAATTCCGAATATGTGTGGATTGACGGCAGGGTTTCGGGACCCTACGATAAGGTTACGGATATACGGTTTTCGCCGACCGGAGATATTGCAACTTTTTCCTACGTTAAGAACGGGTTGTATTGTGTCAAGGTAAACCGCGATACCTACGGCGGATTTACCGCTCTCGGCGGTGAGGGGGTGGTTTTCGACAAGGGCTTGTCGCGATGGGGGTTTGTGGCGTTTGAGAAATTAAACTCCGCTTATGTTTTTATAAGCGGTAAAAAATTCGGGGTTTATCAGGATGCGGGATTTATTAATTTCGATACTAAGGGCGAAAATTTCGCGTTTGTCTTTATTGATGATGGAAAATGGTATATTTGCGATAAAGGCGAAAATTCAGGACCCTATGAGGATAACCCAATCCCGTTTTTTAATTCCCATAGTGATAAGATGGAGATTCTGTTTGTCGGCAACACTTTGAAAACAATAAAAGATGCGGGCGGAGTTGGCGAAGAAATTTCTATACCATTACTTTCTCCCGATGCTTCTATAGCGGTTTTACTTCATCGGAAAGAAAATAAAATGTTTGTTAATATTGACGGTGTCAATTACGGCGGGTATGATTATATTTCCCTACCGGTTTTTTCGCATAGCGGAAAACGGGTTGCTTTTAAAATTACCGATAAAGGCAAGGACTTTGTCTTTATAGACGGCGAAATTTCCGAAGTCTTTGATAAGGCTAATATTCCCGTTTTTTCAAATGACGGCTCTATGGCAGGGTTTAGTTTTCAAAAGGACGGGGATTACTATATTAACGTAAACGGCAAGATTTACGGTAAATATAATAATGTCGATTTGACTTTCGACAAAGAAAATAATACAATTATCGGGTATGCCAAGGGAGGAATTGCACGGATAGAAATGCTTGAAACCGAAAATAAGGAATAAATATGAAAGTCGGGATTCTCGGAGGGGCGTTTAACCCTCCGCACACGGGGCATCTTTTGCTTGCCAACTTCGCAATCGAAAAACTTGGGCTTGATAAATTTATTTTTATTCCAACCGCAAATCCTTCGCATAAACAAATCAGCGAGGGCTGGGATGCAGGTATGCGTTCCCTGATGATTAAGATTGCCTCGTTTAACCTTCCCCCTCACGCGCTTGAGAAAATTCTTCTTAAAGAAAAAATCTTTTGTATCACCGATGCTTCCGATAAGCCGGGTTCAACGCAAATTTACAATATGGTTTTTATATGGTTTATGGAAACCTATACCAAACTCTATTTTCTCCATCACGAACATAAAATAAGCGTTTCGGATATGGAGATTTCGCGGGGAGGGGTTTCCTATACCGTTGATACTGTTGAGGAGTTGCTGAAAAAAGACCCTTCTATGGAATTATATCTCATTATCGGACAAGACCAGGCGCGGGATTTTGATAAATGGAAAGACTATGAAAAAATAGCCGAATTCGCGAAGGTTTATGTTGCCGCTCGCGGAGAAAACAATATTAACGAACTTAAAATGCGTTTTAAGTTTATGAATTTTCTTGATACCCCTCGCTTTGATATAAGTTCAAGCGAAATTCGTAAACGGTATAAAGAAGGTAACATAATCGATTATTATTTACCGGAGATAATGTCGGTTTTTATCCGATGTAAGAGTGTCAGAGAACGGTTTGTTACGGAGAAATAGATGAATCCGGTAGTTAGAAAGGCTTTAAAAAAAGATACGCGGGCAATTTTAGATATTTATAATTATTTTATTGAAAACAGTTATGCCGCATATTCCGATACTCCAAACGGCAAGGGTTATGTAAAACGGGTTTTTGAACAAACAAAGCGCTACCCGTTTTATGTTGCGGAGGTTGAAGGCAAAGTTGTAGGTTACGGTTTTGCACGTCCTTTTAACGCGCTTTCCTCCTGCAGGAAAAGTTCGCTTCTCACTTATTTTATACTTCCCGAATATACGGGTAAAGGTATCGGCGGTAAGATTTTCGACAGGATAACGGATGATTTAAAGCGGATTGAGGTTGATAACCTGATTGTCAATATCAGTTCGCTTAATGAGCAGAGCCTCAATTTCCATCGCAAGATGGGGTTTGTTGAGTGCGGATGTTTTAAATGTGTCGGGGTTAAGCATAGCAAAAATTTTGATATGATTTGGATGCAGAAATTTGTCTGAGTTCTTGACTTAAATCGTAATGCCTCTTAATCTATTATTGAATATAGGGTGGGCAAAATGTCTGATGGAATAGATAAAGAACACAGCCAAGATGGTTGTGCCGCCGACAGTAGCACAGGCTTCCCGCCTGTAAAGGAATTTAGAATCTATAAAAGAAACTTGCCTCACCGGGAACAACCGGAAAGTATTTTTTTATTACTTTTAGAACCTGCGATAAAGTCCGGTATAGTAGAAAATATTGAAGATTATAAATGGATATATATAAACAGGAGGTTGATATGAAGATTTTGGATAAGCCGGGGTTCGATAAGAATTTTTTGATTGCCGAGATTAGCGAGATTCAAATTTTCAGTTATTTATCCCCTGAGGAGAAAGAGGAAATTTTAGACAAGGCTGATATTGTAACTTACGATGAGAACGAAAAAATTATCGGGAAGGATGAAATTGACCCGTATCTTTATGCGATAACGCAGGGGAGCGTTGTTGTCAGGAAACGAGGCGGGGACGGCAACGTTGTAACCTCTTCAATCGGACGGGGGGATATATTCGGCGAGGCGGCTATTTTTGTTAAGATGAAACGCACGGCGGATGTGGTTGCCGGAAAAGATATCCAGTTGTTTCGTTTTGAACGCACCGATATTCTTCGTTTTTTGAAAAAATACCCCGAATCGGGTATTCGTCTTCTTATGATTATGGTTTACGGTCTTATTAAGAAACTTAAAGATGCTCACACCGACATATCTTTTGATACGAATAAAGCTGAGGTTAAAAAGGACGAAATCGACACTTTTCTTAAAGAGTAGTCCTATATAGACTGTGCAATAGTGATGGCGGAAACCATCAAAATATCCTCCGGCGTTGCGCCTCGCGAAAGGTCGTTTACGGGACGGGATAAACCCTGAAGCAAAGGACCGTAAGCCTCCGCATTGCACAACCTTTGCGTGATTTTATACGCGATATTTCCGGCATTCAGGTCGGGAAAAATCATCACGTTGGATTTTCCCGCCGCGATTGAACTTGGGGCTTTAAGTTTAGCCACAGTCGAATCCACTGCGGCATCAAACTGCAATTCCCCGTCAAACAGAAAATCCGGTTTTTTGTCTTTAAGTAATTCCACCGCCTTTCTGACTTTTTTTACCGACATACTGTCTCCGCTTCCCATAGTGGAGAAAGATAAAAACGCCACCACGGGGTTTACCTCAAGCAATTTTTTTGCGGTTTCCGCAGAGGAGATTGCTATATCGGAAAGTTGTTCGCTTGTGGGTTCGGGAACTACTCCGCAGTCGGCATATACGAACTGTCCTTTGTTCCCGTATTCGGTATTCGGGACAATCATAACAAAACTTCCCGATACGGTTTGAATCCCCTCTTTCGGCTGGACTATTATAAGCGATGCGCGAACCGTTTTTGCGGTAGGGGTAAGACTCCCCGATACCATCGCATCTACGTCTCCCATTTTCAGCATCATCGCACCGTAATATACCACGTCTTTCATTGTTTCAAGCGCGACCTCGGGAGAAACTCCCTTATGTTTACGCATCACGTAAAACTGGTTGGAATATTTCTTCAGATTAGGGGATTCTTCCGGGTCCAATAGCTTTACCCCGTTTATATTGATATTTTCTATGCCGGCGGTTCTTTTTAGTTTTTCAACGTTTCCCAGAACATAGAGTTCCGATGTAATTTTTTCCTTGATTATCATTTCGGCAGCTTTCAGCACGCGAATATCATCACCCTCCGGCAATACAAGACGGCGGGGGGTTTTCTTTACCTTTGAAAGAATTTTTTCTTTAAAAGTCATATATTTCTCCAAAGTATGTTTTGCGATTGAATAATTATAATTAATATTACGGACAAGTCAATAGAAATCTTAAACGGAATGTTGCAAATAAAATATAAAAAGAATTGCTTTTTTTCTTGCTCAAATATAGACACGGTGTTAAACTAAAACCTGATATAAAATGAAATTTTGTGTTTTTAGGAGGAATATTATGAGCAAAAGGATTATTGCTTTAATTGCGGTTTTGATGATGGGTATGGGGCTTACGGCGTGTGGAGAAAAAACTCCTTTAACCGAAGAACAAAGGGTTTATGCCGGCAAATGGGTTGCTGCAGACGGTTCTTTTGTTGAGATGTTTTTTGACGGCACGGGAAGTTTTAAGTATGGTAATACCGAGGTAACCGGCGGTTTCCTTAATATTGAAGACGGTATCATAAACATCAGCTTTATGGGTATCGGCAAGGATTTTAAAATTACTTCCGAGCCTCAAGAGGTTAATGACTATTGGGTAATGGAACTCGACGGGATTGAGTTTACCAAGATTAGGTTTTTAGGGGAATAAGCTTTTTAATACTTTAGTCTTGAGGAATTTATGTCATTCTCTAAAACTATTGCACTTATTTTTTTGATTCTATCGTTTACTTCGTGCGCGAGGAATATTCGCTACGGCTTTGTCGATATTGCGGGGGAATTGGTTATTTCCCCTGATATAGATGATTTATGGGATTTTAAAGAGGATGTCGCTGTTATCAAAGTAAGAAGCGATTTCGGATATTTGGTGTTGGAGAATGACAAAGTTAAACGTATTTCACCGCGTTTTGAAGGTGCGGCATCTTTCAGCGAGGGGCTTGCCCCTGTTATTCAAAACCGCAAGACCGGATATATCAACCGTAACGGCGATATGGTTATACAGGTTGAGTTTGATGAGGCTTACGGGTTCAGCGAGGGGCTTGCGCGTGTCAAGATTAACGACAGGTTCGGGTTTATAGACAAAAACGGAAGATTTGCAGTCCCGGCGGTGTTTGCCGTTGCCTCCGATTTTTCCGAAGGGTTTTCGGCGGTCGGATTTTATCTGGTTGAGCCGAGACGGGAGTTTGTTTTCGGGTATATAGATAAAAGCGGCGTGGTTGTTATCCCTCTTTATAATATAGCATCCGTCGGTTCAAATTATGCCTCTTTGTTTAAATCCCGCGCCGACAAAACCGCGGGAGACCATAAAATCCTGCCGCGCTTTCTGGATTTGGATAAACAAAAGGCACCGGATTTTTCTGCGGATGACGTTTTGGAACTTATCAAGGTTGTAATGCGCGATATTAACCGTGTTTCGGGGTGGGGGGATAGCAAAAGTTCAAGGAATTTAACCCGCACCGAAACCGAAACAATCGCCGTTATGCTTAACCGTATAGCTAAAAATAGTCCCGATGAGGAAATTCGCGCGCTTGCCGTGTGGGCTACGGGGCTTTTCCGCTTTCCCAACTTCGATAAAACTTTATATTCGGCGGTAAGAGACGATTCGCGTATGGTGAGCGAAGTTGCGGTTTATGAACTGTCAAGGCGTTTCAGGGTTCGGGGGTATGATTTCAGCGAGGGGCGCGCGCTTTTTCGTATCGGTGAGCGTTACGGCTATATTGATACTACCGGCAATATCGTTATTTCTCCGGTTTTCAGCGACGGCTCTGAGTTTCGTAACGGCTTTGCCGTCGTTAAATACGGGGATAAATATTCCTATATAGACAAAGACGGCGGATTTCTTGTCGAACCCCGGTTTGAGCTTGCTTATCCGTTCAACGATAATGTCGCATTGATAGTCAAAGATGAAAAATACGGTTTTATCAGGGATAACGGGACTTTCCTGTTTGAACCCGTTTTTCAGAAAGCATATTATTTTTCGGAAGGTATAGCGCCTGTAAAATGGAATTTCAGGTGGGGTTTTGTTTCGATTGACGGGACTAACGTGGTTTCTCCGCGCTTTGAGGATGTGTCTTATTTCAGCGGGGGGCTTTGTGCGGTTAAGGAAAACGGAAAATGGGGATATATCGGCACAAACGGGCAATTTATTATCCCCCCGAAATTCGATAACGCCCTGCCTTTCTCAAACGGAGTTGCCCCCGTTTTATTAAAACGAAAATGGGGATATATCAACAGCAACGGCGATTTTGTTATAGAACCCCGATTTGTTCGCGCATTTCCGTTTATTAACGGGGTTGCGCCTGTAAAACAAAGGAGATAAGCAAACTCCGTAACCTAATGGGTGTTTTATCGTAAATTCGGGAGATAACGGGGTAAATTTTTATACGGGAGTTTATATGTCGGATACTTTAATTATACTTCTAAGTTGGGGATACCGCCTTATAACAATAGCATCGGTGGTTTTCTGGATTTGGATGATAATAGACAGCGCGCGTAATTCGGAAGAAAGATGGTGGATTATCATTATACTGTTTACTATGTGGATAGGCGCTTTGATATATTTCTTTGTGCGATGGCTTCCGCGACGCTTGAGGGAGAAACAGGGCGGGGATTTTAAACGTATCCCGTCAAGGAGAAAAATTCTTGAGGCGGAAATGGCGGTTAGAAATATCGGTAACGCTTACCAATATATTCAGCTTGCCGATTTGTATTTTGATGCCGGGAATTTCGATAAGGCAATAACTGCCTATAAAGATGCACTTTCTATGGAAGAGGATAATCCCGAAACGTTATGGAATTTATCCCGCGCACTTGAACGCAAAAAAGAATACGAAAGCGCGAAAACTTACCTCGAAAAGCTGTTTGCAATAGATAAGGATTTCGGCTACGGTGATGCTTCTATGCTTTATTGCCGAATATTGTTTGCAACCGGCGAAACGGATAAAGCCCGCAAGGAATTGGAAGCCCATCTTGAGAAATTTACCCATCCCGAAGCCTATGTTTTGCTGGCGGAGATTTTGCTTAAAGAGGGTGAAAACGAGCGGGCGCGTTCTTTGCTTGAAAAGGTTATCGGCGACTTGAAAGTTGCCCCGAAATTTAATTTCAGGAAAAACCGTAAATGGTATCGAAAAGCTAAAGCGCTACTTATGCGCGCTAATATCCGTTCCTGATACGTTAAGCCTGTCGCTTATGCCCCGCTTTATTTCCATCGTGATAAAATGTTTCGCCTTGAGCGCCTTTTTTAGCGGGTTGACTATCTGATACGGGATTTTTTGGTCTTTATATGAAATTATATCGGCGCATACGAAATTTGTTTTTCTAAATACCGTAAGCGTAGTGATTGAATCGTTTGATAAAATAACGGCGCATTCGGGATTATCGAAAGCCTCGATTTTAGAATCGGGGAATACGGATTTAAGCGATTGAGCTAAGTCTATTCCCTTCAGATTGCAGTCAAAGAACTCACAAAGAACCGATAAACCGTTATAATCAGGATTTTTCACCATAACCCCTGCGATATGAAAAATGAGCCACCGGGCGGAGTTGAACCGCCGGCCTACTAATTACGAATCAGTTGCTCTACCTACTGAGCTACGGTGGCTTCTTTGAACAGCGAAAATTTTATCATTATTTTAGAATTCTGTCAATTTACCCCGCTTATTGCTTTACCGCCCTTTGCGATATTTGAACCGTATTTGCGTTAAGCGTTTTCAAATGACGGACGTATTCCACAAGGGTTTCTCTTGCGGGGAAACTTGTGTCATATACGTTTTTTGCATTAGGCACAAGCATATCCATATCATCCCCGCCGTAATATAGAAAATCGGAACAGGCGACTTTATAGTATTTATCATCTTCAATAGGTTTGCCGTGCAGGGATGCCTCAACAATTTCCCCGTCTTTCATAACTACTTTAACTCCCTTAGAGTAGTATATATATCGCTTGGTTAGTCCGAGCTTAAAAATATCTTTTAAGACCGAGCCTTTAATCTCAAACGTCATAATAACGTTATCGAAAGGGGATACTATATGAATATCGCGGACTTTGATTTCTCCCTTTGATACGGATGCGCGAACTCCGCCGGCGTTCATCATCGCTATATCCAAGTCGGGGATTTTCCATATATAACTGTCCGCGATAATGTTACCGAGAATGGGTCTTTCTAAATCTATTTCCGCTTTAGCGATTACAACATCCATTTCGCGGTTGATTTCCTCATCCTTTTTGTCGAGAATTGCCTCAATTTCCTTATCCAACGCTATGGAATCATCAACGGGGATAAGTTTATACCGGTGCGATACGGGTTTTCCCTTGTTGAGAAGGATTTCAAGGAAAGCGGCATCCTCGCCCCATTGCCCCGCCTGAACTATTGCGGTGTCGCTGTCTTTGACGGTAACGGGTTTTGTCAGACGGGTATGGCTGTGTCCGCCGATAATGAAATCCACATCGGGAAAATGTTCTGCAATTTTTCTGTCCGTATCAAAACCGGAGTGCGTAACGAGTATAAACATATCGTTGGTGCGTTTAAGCTGAAGGTCGTAGATTAGATTTGATACGGCGCTAAGTTCATAAACTACGTCATAGTATTCCCTGACCTCGCGATTCATCACGCCCAAGTCGGATGTTAAAAGCCCTGCGATAACTATATCGCTGCCTGCAATGTTGGTAATTATATACGGCGTAAATGCGCGTTCTCCGCTTTTTTTGTCGTAGATATTTGCCGAGACTATCGGGAAATTCGCCGCTTTATACTGTTTTTCGATAAAATGCTCTACCCCGAAATCAAACTCGTGGTTCCCTATGGTAACGAAACTGTAATCAAGCAGATTCATAAGCTTAATATCAAGAACGCCCCGATATTTAACCGAATAGACGCTTCCCGTGTTGAAATCCCCGGCATCAATCAGGAGAAAGTTCGGGTGTTCTTTTCTAATGGAATTAACCAAAGTCCTTCTTCTTGAGATACCGCCTCGTATTTCCCCGTCCCGATTTTTAAACGGGCGTAATTGTGAATGCGTATCGTTGAAATGCACTATAACAAGAGTATCCGTGAAGGCAACATCCCGTTTTTCTCTCCCGCAGGAAAAGAGTATAAAAAGACAAGAAAATATTGATACCGAAATAAAAAATCTTCTCATAATGAAACCTCCTCTATAAATTAAAACGGGTTTATAAATTTTAATTGTTCTTACTGGAAGATATATTAATTGTATATCAGGGATTGGTCTTTTTTATATAAACTACGGGTTCGTCAATATCCGAGAAAAGGTAAGTTTCCTTAACCTCAAGGGAATCGTTAACGCGGATAAAAATATCGGTTTGTTCCCCCGCGCCGTAAAGATTATAGGTTAAAATTACTTTATTGTCCCTTACGGAGAATTTTCCCTCGATAAGTTCGCTGTCGGTAACTAATGTAAACCTGCCGTCAACCATAAGTTCAAGACGGGAATTACTATACCAATATTCACCGGCAACGTCTCTTGAGGAATCGCAAGACAAAAGGAAAGCCGACAACACACATAAGAAAAATACCGCACTTAAAAAACGCATATTGCCTCAATTATAAATGTTTCCCCGCCTGATTTATTATACACAATAGACAGACATAGAGCAAGTTTTTTTAAGAGTTACATAATTAAAAAGCAATTTATGTTGTCCAAATCAAGAGTTCCCAAGTAATTCTCAAAATGAAACTATTTTGAAACAACATCGGAAATGAAAATTTAATCTTTTTTATTAAAGGTTAAAAAGACAAAATGTAACCCCTCTTTTGCTTGAAAATTTTGCCAAATAATGCTAAATTAAAGCAAGTAAAAGGCTATGGAGGTTAATTATGTTTAAAGTAACAAAGGCGATATATGTTTTATTAATCGCCGGGGCTTTATTTATTATGGGGGCTTGCCAGGGTGGCGGTTCTACAGCAACACCTGTCAGAACCACGCCGTCGGTAAGCGGACTGCCTGCCGAGCAATTCTTTTCGGCAACCGGTGTCGGCGCTACTTTTCAGGATGCGCGTCAGGATGCTTACAAGAAACTTCTTACCGAGGCGGCTAAGGTTATTCTCGGTAATCAGTTTGAGGCTAACCGTCCCACTCTTGAACAGAATTATCTCTCTTATGTAAGAGGAAGACAGTTCATTATGGGCGAGCAATCATCGGTTGAACCCGACAAGCAAAGGAAGTTGTCCACATTGGGGCAGGACGGTCAGGGAAACACGCAGATTCGTCTTGAGGCGTGGGTTTATATGCATAATTTCCGTGATGCTATAGAGCGTCTCGGTATCAGCGCATCGCCTGCGACTACAACCACCACTACGACTACAACCTCTCCGACTACCACCACTCCCGTTACGACAACTACTTCCTCTGCATCGGAGGATTTAAGCGGCGTTGATTTAAGCGGGATGGAGATGCTGGTGTTTTATAAATCGCAGGGGCTGAGTTCTATGGACGAGCAATACTCAAAGGTAGCGGTAACCGCTTTGAACCGCGAACTTTCCCAGCAGCTTGGTATTTCAATTAAAGACCTTGAAACAATGGAGCGTCTTGCGAGCGAACGCGCTTTATTGCAGGAAGAGGCGGAAGGCACTGTGGGTATGGGGCTTTTGCTTGCCAATCAGGTTGCTGCCGAACTTTATGCGGAAGTATGGACTACTATCGGCTATTCCGGGACAAGCGGGCAGGCTGTTTTAAACGTTAAAATTTATGCAAGAACAACCGGTGATGTTATAGCGGACTTAAATATTGGTGGAAGGCAGATGGATGGGCGTTCTCGCGATGCGAGTCTTCGCGCAAGTATTTTTGATGCTACCGATAAAATTATAAAACAAATCACTCCCGCCTTGAAAAGATACGCAGATGGTGGTAGAGTATATTTTGTAAGATTAACCGGAGTGCAGAATTATGCCGATGCGAGCAGGTTTTCACGCGCTATGAACGGCATAAAAGGCACTGTTGACGTTAACCTGAGGTCGCATTCCCGAAACGATATGACAAGCGACTACTCTGTCAGGTTTAAGGGAAACCCGATGGCGTTGCTTGACGGCGTGTTTGACACTTTACCGTCTCAGCCCGGGTTTGAAAATCTCGACCTTCAGAATATGAGGGGTAATGAGATTATTTTTAGATTACACTAAAATATAACTTTTATAGGAGGATATTACTATGAAGAAATTTGCAGGTGTTATTGCTGTAGTTATCGCAGCAGGTATGTTTGCTGGCTGTGGAGAAAAGAAATCCGACCCTTCTCCCACTGTTCAGCCTACTCCCCAGAGAGAGAGAATTCAGGTTTATCAGGTTGAAGAAGTTACTTTGCCTGACTGGTATTACGATGAGGAAGCTGTTGTCAAGAAAGAAGCCGGAGACAGTGTTTCTTATATCTACTTCAAGTTTGAAAGAGAATTGCCAAATCGTCAAAATGCTATCAGAGCTGCTGAGGCTGATATGCAAGGTGCAATAGCTAACATTATCAAGAATGTTACTTCTACCGAGATGGTTAAGGCTACCGAGGGTATGCTTAACGATGCAGGCGAGATGGATGAGTATTACTCCCAGACTATCGCTTCTATTTCAAGAAACGTTGATACCTCCGGTCTTATGCCCGCAGGTCGCGTTGTTGAGCATCTTGCAAGAAGAGACCCCAGCAGAGAAAGAGACGAAACTTTCTACCGTGCAACAGTCCGCTACAAAATGGACTACCAGACTTTCGTTGACAGGCTTATGGGCTTGGTAAATAAAGAAGCTCCCAGAATCAACGAAAGACTTAAAGAGCAGGGCCAAAAGCTTCTTGAAGAAACCAAGATGCGCGAAAATATGATGGAATTGGCTCAGTAAGTTTATTCAGGGCTTTAAGGGAACGGAAAACCCGTTCCCTTTTTTTTTAATATGGTGGTAAATTATGATTAGGGTTTTTAGGAGGTATAGAGATGAAAAAACTGATTATTATTCTTGCCGTTGTGATGATTGGTTTTACCGTTTCTTGCGGTGAGAAAAAGGCTGATGGGGCTGCCGTGGCGGAACCCGAAAATTCGGGACCTAAGGTTGCTATAAAGCAATTTGAGCTTTTTGAGTTACCCGGTTGGTATTATGACGAAGATATAGAGATTAAAAAGTCGGGAGATGAGAAGGCATATATATATTTCAAGTTGCAGATAGATGCTCTTGATCCACAAACTGCGCGTAGCTTGGCAGATGATAGTGTAAGAACTATAATAGCAGCAGCAATCAGTCAAATAACACATACCCAGATGGCTAAGGCCAACAAAGATATGCTTAATGAGGCGGGTGAAATGGATGAGTATTTCTTACAGCCTATTTCCACCATTTCAAGAGGTGTTAATATATCCGGTATTAATCCCGGAGGTCGCGTTGTTGAGCATCTCGAAAGACAATTGCCGGATGCCGAACCGGAAAGATTTTATAGAGTTACTGTTCGTTACTCTATGGAATATCAAACTTTTGTTGACAGACTTATGAGTGAGGTAAGTAAGCAAGCCCCCGGAATCAACGAAAGACTTAAAGAAAAAGGTTTGCAAATTCTTAATGAGATTAAGATGCGTGAAAATATGATGGAATTAGCTCAGTAAGTTTATTCAGGGCTTTAAGGGAACGGAAAACCCGTTCCCTTTTTTTTTAATATGGTGGTAAATTATGATTAGGGTTTTTAGGAGGTATAGAGATGAAAAAACTGATTATTATTCTTGCCGTTGTGATGATTGGTTTTACCGTTTCTTGCGGTGAGAAAAAGGCTGATGGGGCTGCCGTGGCGGAACCCGAAAATTCGGGACCTAAGGTTGCTATAAAGCAATTTGAGCTTTTTGAGTTACCCGGTTGGTATTATGACGAAGATATAGAGATTAAAAAGTCGGGAGATGAGAAGGCATATATATATTTCAAGTTGCAGATAGATGCTCTTGATCCACAAACTGCGCGTAGCTTGGCAGATGATAGTGTAAGAACTATAATAGCAGCAGCAATCAGTCAAATAACACATACCCAGATGGCTAAGGCCAACAAAGATATGCTTAATGAGGCGGGTGAAATGGATGAGTATTTCTTACAGCCTATTTCCACCATTTCAAGAGGTGTTAATATATCCGGTATTAATCCCGGAGGTCGCGTTGTTGAGCATCTCGAAAGACAATTGCCGGATGCCGAACCGGAAAGATTTTATAGAGTTACTGTTCGTTACTCTATGGAATATCAAACTTTTGTTGACAGACTTATGAGTGAGGTAAGTAAGCAAGCCCCCGGAATCAACGAAAGACTTAAAGAAAAAGGTTTGCAAATTCTTAATGAGATTAAGATGCGTGAAAATATGATGGAATTAGCTCAGTAAGTTTATTCAGGGCTTTAAGGGAACGGAAAACCCGTTCCCTTTTTTTTTAATATGGTGGTAAATTATGATTAGGGTTTTTAGGAGGTATAGAGATGAAAAAACTGATTATTATTCTTGCCGTTGTGATGATTGGTTTTACGATATCCTGTGGTGAAAAAAAGGCGGAGATTGAAAAGGCAAATAATGAAAGTGTTTATTTAATTGAACCGATGGAATTGCCCGATTGGTATTATGATGAGGATGTTGTGATAAAAAAGGACAATAATAATAATTTGGAATTTATATATTTTAAGGCATCACGCGATGCATTGCATGAAAGGTCGGCGATTAATATGGCTGATTTTGACATACGAGGAGTGGTTGCGAACTCTATCCATAATATTGTTTCAGTTGAAAAAATTATTGCTACCGAGAATTCCGACGAATATTACGCTATGCGGGTTGCGACTATTTCAAGAGAAATTGATACATCGGCGCTTTTTCCCGCAGGTCGTATAATTGAATATATTGTAATAAAAAATCCCGGGGAAGAAACCTTGAGATTTTATAGGGCAACGGTAAGATATAGAATGCTTTATGATATGTTTTCTAATAGGATTATTGAGGCGGTTTCTAAAACAGATAAAGACCTTGTAAAAGATGGTAAAAAACCTATTGATAATGAAATAATTCGTGAAAGACTTATGCAATTGGGTCAGTAAGTTAAATCAAGGGCTTTTACACAAGGGAACGAAAACCTGTTTCCTTTTTTATAGGGTGATAAATTATGATTAGGGTTTTTAGGAGGAATAGAGATGAAAAAATTGATTGTTATTTTTGCCGTTGTTATGATTGGTGTTAGCGTTTCCTGTGGTGAAAAAAGGGCGGAGGACAAAAGTGTTTCGGAATCTGCAGAAGTTTCTACGCAAAGACCTGTTTGCTATACTGAACCGATAGAAATACCATATTGGTTTGAAGATGATACAATTATAGTTAAGCAAAATGAAAATTCTGAAAAACACATATATTTTAAGTTATCAATTGCCGCACAAACCAGTATAAGGGCAAGAGAACTGGTAGGTAGTGTACTATTTTCTGTTTTTGGAAAAATCTTTGATGAAAATGTATATTTTATGATTGAAAACAAGCGTTTTAAAGCAAATTTTTGGTACCCAATATCCAATATTCGGATTTACAATTACTTTTTTTCAAATAGCAAAGATTCTTTTATTCCTTACGGAGAGATATTTCTACCTATTGAAAGAATAAATCGAGATACCGGAAAAATGGAAGATTTGTGTCAACTCACGTTGCGTTACAAAATGAATTTTAATTATTTTGTTGATAACCTAATGGAAGCAATTAGTTTACAAGCGCCCACTATTAACGAAGAGCTTAAAAAATTAGGAGAGCGACCTTTAGATTTAGATAAAATTCGTGAAAGACTTATGCAATTGGGTCAGTAAGTTAAATCAAGGGCTTTTACACAAGGGAACGAAAATCCGTTCCCTTTTTTTAATAGGGTGGTAAATTGCGATTAGTATTTTAGGAGGTATAGAGATGAAAAAATTGATTATTATTTTTGCCGTTGTGATGATTGGAGTTATAATTGCTTGCGGAGAGAAAAAAGCCGAAGAGTCTTATCTTAAAATTTCAAATCTTGAACCCGAATTACTTCCGGAATGGTATTACGATGGAGAAATTAGCGTAAAACAGGAACCGGGCGATAGTGTTAAATTTATCTATTTTAAAATATCAAAGGAGATGCCTGTTAGTGAAAATTCTGCGCGAATTGCAGGCCGTATGGCAAACACCTATATTCGAACTATTGTGGCTGACTTCATGTATAATCTTGTTGCAACAGAAATAGTTGATAATCCTGAATATTTATCCCCTGAATACGGTAAACTTATATCAAATATTCCGAGAAGTTTTGATTTCCACAAACTTATCCCCGCGGGACGCATATACCGCAATATAGAAAAAACAAACTCGACCGGTGAGATTATAAATATGCATGAAGCTACATTACGTCAATATATGGTGTTTGATGTTTTTGTTGACTATTTTATGTATAGTCTTGAAAAAAAACTTCCTTCAATTAACGAAAAACTTAAAGAGGACAACAAATTGCCGGTGGACAAAAATAAAATCAGAGAAAAATTAGTGCAAATGTTTCATTAGAATATATTATGGCTTTAGTTAATATCCGTTCCCTTTTTTATTTGAATATTTATTTAGAATGTGGTATATTTTATCTAAACTAAATCACATGGTTTAAAGGAGGATTCAGTAATGAAAAGAATGCTTATCCTGTTAGCAATTTTTATGATGGTAGCTTTGGTTTCCTGTGGTGAAAAAAAGGCGGAAGAGCCTGCCGCGGTAGAAACCGAATCGCCTCGTATAAGGGTTTACCATGTCGAGCCTGTGGAATTGCCCGCATGGTTTTACGATGATGAAACATCAATAAAGCATGAAGACGGGCAACGCTTTATTTTCTTTAAAATATCGCGTGAAGCTCCCACATCTCGTAATGCCGTAAACGCTGTAAGAACCGAAGTCGTTAATCTTGTTGCTAATGCTATCGGAGGGATAGTTTCTACCGAGATGGTTAAGGCTACCGAGGGTATGCTTAACGACCCCGTTGAGATGGATGAATACTTTAGTGAGACAATCGCCGCGATTTCCCGCAATGTTGATACGGGAGGGATTATTCCAGCAGGACAAATTGTTGAACATCTTGCAATAGAGGAGCCGGGCAAATCTACCGTCGAGATTTTCCGATGTACCGCTCGATATAAAATGCCCTACGAACTCTTTTTAGACCGCTTATACAAGTCTATGGAACGTAACGCCTCGCGTATTAATCAGGTCCTAAAGGGGCAGGGTAATGAAGTTACTCAGGCTATGAAAGACAGTCTCTACGGTATAGGGATGGAACAGTAAATAGCGTTCCTGTTTTATACTTGCTAATTTAGATTTATCGTAGCCGCACCTTGTTTTGATTTGAATTAAAGAGCAAAGTGCGGCTACTTGAATTAGTTTTGATAAAATCCCCGATATATGTTATTATTATTGAAATTGTTTCGGCAGGTTATAAATGAAACTCAAAATCAAACCCCTTCTCCAGATGCTATTTTTGATTGCCGTTGATTTAGCGGCGTTTTATGTTTCGCTTTTCCTCGCTGTATGGGCGCGAACTAATTTAGTGCATCTATTTGTCAAGGGCGCACCGACTTTCACCTTTTCTTTCCAGTATTTGGTGTCGATGTGGTGGATACCGGCGGTTTTTATATTTATTATCCAACTTCATCGCTTGTATTTTACCCGTTTTCCTTTCTGGGAGGAAACCCGCAATTTGGTTAAAGCTATAGTTTTTTCGGTTGTTATTGTGCTTTTTGTAATTTATGTTCGCGGGATGTTTACCAATATTGTCTTTCGCGCGTTGTTTGTATTTTTGATATTGTTCGGTATAATTGTTTTTCCCGTCTTCAGGTTTTTCGGCAAAAAAATTCTTTTCAAATTGGGAGTTTGGAAAGAAAACGTCATTATACTCGGGGCGGGTGAAAATGCTATTTCTACAATCAAAGGGCTTGTGCGTGAGGAGCATATCGGGTATAATGTCGTGGGTTTTCTTGATGATGACCCCAAGAAAATCGGGTCTTACGTGGAGGTGAACGGTAAGAAATATAAGATTTACGGCGAAATAGAAAATTTTATCAAGTTTGTTGATATTCTTAAGATACAAGCGGTTTTTATTTCCGTTGATTATGATACCGAAAAACTTACACATCTTATAAACTCAGTCCATAAATACGTCAGACGCGTGATAATTATTCCGGATTTGAAAGGGGTATCTATTTTTAATTCCGAACTCCACTATCTTTTTACCGAGAAACTTTTTATGATAAATGTTCATAACAGTCTTCATTCAAGCTCAAATGTTTTTATTAAAAGAGCGTTTGATTTGATTGTCTCAATATTCGGGTTTATCCTTATTTCCCCGATTTTTTTGATACTGATGGGGCTTGTTAAGTTCACGTCGCGGGGCCCCGTGTTTTTTAAACATACACGGATAGGAAAGGACGGTAAAATTTTCGGGGCTTTGAAGTTCCGAAGTATGTATAAGGATGCCGAAGAGCGAATCAAATATATTATAGAAAACGATCCTCAAGCCCGTGCCGAATGGGAGGAGAATTATAAACTTAAAAACGACCCGCGTATTACTCCTGTCGGCAAGTTTTTACGTCGCACAAGCCTTGATGAGCTTCCGCAGATTTTAAACATTATCGCGGGAAAGATGAGTCTTGTTGGTCCCAGACCCGTAATCCGTGAAGAAATAGATAAATTTTACGGCGACTTTAAGGATTATTACTATATGGTAAGACCCGGTCTTACGGGGCTATGGCAGGTCAGCGGCAGAAGCGACACCGATTATGAATTCAGGGTGCAGACCGATGTTTGGTATGTGCAGAACTGGAGTCTCTGGCTTGATATTATTATTCTGCTTAGAACGCCGATGGCGGTATTTAAAGCTAAAGGCGCTTATTGATTAAATTTACGCAGATATGATGGGAAAACTTTGTCAAGTCCGCTTATTCCCTCTCCGCTTAGCGCGAGACTGCAAATTACAAGCCCCGACACCGTTGCATTTTCTAAAAAAACGACTTCATCAAAATACTTAAACTTAGCTTTCCCAAAAACGGATTTATACCGCGTTACGCCGTCCCCCGCCAATACAAGACGCTTCCCTTTTAACTCTTGAAGTTCCGATACCAAATCTTCGGGTGATATATCCGTATCCTTGCTAATCCGGTTGCCGTTTTCAAAAACGGATGCGTAAACTCTTTTCATACGGGCATCGCTTACCGGCACAATAATATCCCCTTCTAAGCTATCAACCGAGCGGGCAAGCAATTCAAGCGAGCTGATGCCGGTAATTTCCTTTTTACCGCTCCAAGCTAATGCCCGCGCCGTAGCAACACCTATTCTGATACCGGTAAAAGAACCGGGGCCTATTCCCACCCCGATTATATCAATATCTGCGATATTTTTGTTTAAGGATTTTAGCTTTTCGTCGATTTTAGCAAGTAATTTTTCTTCCTGACTTGCCGAATTATCTACAACGTATTCGGTTTTAAGGTTGTCCGAAAAATATATCCCGATAGATGTAATTCTTCCGAAAGCCGTATCAAAACCCAAAACGGAACACCCTGTTTTATCCATCACGCGCCTCTTTGATAAAGACCGATAAACAAGTGTCTCCGTATTTATGCAGCCTCGAAAATCCCTCGTAGGATGAGAAATCCAAATTTGAGCCGTGTTCTATGATAAAAAAGCTGTTATCGTTTAGAACCTCAAGCGCAAAATTGTGGACGTGTTCAAAGTTGTATTTTGTATCCTTGTAGAAGGGGTCGGCAAATATAATATCAAAGCGGAAATCCGTATCGCCGAAAATTTCCGTATTAAGCTCTCTGGCATTATGCTTGATGGTTTTATACGTTTCGCGGTCAACAACTATATTTGCAAGGTTTTGTTTAAGCAGATTATAAACCTTTGATGAGTTTTCGATAAAGCAGCAAAACGAAGCCCCGTTGCTCAAAGTTTCGATACCGACGGCGCCCGTGCCGCAGTAGAGGTCTAAAACCCGCGCGCCGTTTAAAATAGGGCGAGTTATATTGATTACCGCCTGCCTGACCATCTCGGAGGTCGGTTTGACACCTGTTTTGGGAACAATCAAAGTCTTGCCTTTAAATCTGCCCGAAGCAATTTTCATAATATTACCTGATAACAGTCCCTATTTTTTCGCCTGCGATAGCGCGTTTGATATTTCCCGTAGCGAAAATATCCAAAACCTGAAGCGGGAGGTTTTGTTCCATACAGAGGCTTGTCGCGGTGGAATCAAGCACCCTAAGCTGATTATTAAGCACATCCATATAACTCAGCGTATCGAATTTCTTAGCATCGGGATAAACCTTAGGGTCTTTGTCGTAAACCCCGTCAACTTTTGTAGCCTTCATTACGATTTCCGCATCAATTTCGATAGCCCGCAGAACCGCCGCGGTATCGGTTGAGAAATGAGGATTACCCGTGCCGCCGGCAAAAATTACGATACGTCCTTTTTCAAGATGATGAATGGCGCGTCGCCGGATAAAATTCTCCGCCACCGCCGTAACCGATATTGCCGAAAGAACCCGCGTAAACAAATTAAACTTGCTTTCAAGAACCGACTGCAACGCAAGCGAGTTAATTACCGTTGCCAGCATACCCATATAGTCCGCGGTATTACGCAACACCCCGTGTTTTTCCGCTTCGATTCCCCTGATAATATTTCCTCCGCCTACAACCACCCCGATTTCCACGTCAAGGCTTTTAGCTTCGGCAATCTGGGATGCCACTTTGGTTATAGCATCATAATCAAGCCCGGATTTTCCTCCGCCGAAAACCTCTCCGCTGACTTTAAGCATTATCCGCTTATACATCAAAAAACTCCGTATTCTTTATTTAAAAAAAATCCCCCATTATACAATGAGGGATTTTTATATATTTGGGTTATAAGCCTACCCGAACAAACGAAGCGACATCGACTTTGACACCCTTCGCTTTAGCAAATTCGTTAATAATGTCGGAGACCTTTTTATCGCCGTCGAGGATAAAAGATTGTTCAAGAAGCACGTTTTCCTCGTAGAATTTCCTGAGTTTTCCATCGGCAATTTTTTCAACGACCTGCTCGGGTTTCCCGCTGTTTCTCGCCTCTTCCATATAGATTTCCTTTTCGCGCTTAAGCACGTCTGCAGGAACATCACCGGCGGAAATAGAAACGGGGTTCATAGCGGTAATCTGCATCGCGACGTTTTTCATTATAGTCTGCGCATCAGTATCGGAAGAAATATCTTTGTCGAATACAAAATCCACAATAGTCCCGACTTTGCCGAGATGGAGATACGGGAAAAGAACGCCCTTACAATCAATAAACTTCCATTCCGGGATAAGAATATTCTCGCCGAGCTTACCGATAATAGCCTTTCTGAGTTCTTCAATATCTGCGGGAAGCTCCGCTTTGCACTCGTAACCTTTAGAAAAAACAATATCGGTTACTTCGTTAGCAAATTTTTGGAAATCTTCGGTTTTAGCTACAAAATCGGTTTCACAATTAACTTTTATAGCCAAACCTTTTTTACCGTCGGTTTTAAGAATAACCAGACCCTCTTTAGCGGTTCTGCCTTCTTTTTTAGCTGCTTTGCTGATACCCTTTTTCCTGAGAATATCAATAGCCTTTTCGATATCGCCGTCTGTTTCCTCAAGAGTTTTCTTACAATCGACAATTCCGGCACCGGATTTGTCTTTCAACTCCTTTATAAGTTCCATACTTATATCAGCCATTTTATACTCCTTAACTTTTTTACGAATTGACGGTATGACAAAAAGGCGACGATAAACGTCGCCTCGGATTTATAACTTATTCGTTCTCTTCATCCGAAGAGGCATCATCGGAATCCTCGGCATAAACGCTTTGAACCTCCGCATTATCCTCATCGTAAGTGCCGTCGGCATCGTAGATTTTGGTATCGGTTTCAGCCTCTGCGTTATCATCATACTGTTCAAGCTCTTCGGCGTCCTTCTTAGCGGCGAGCGATGAACCCTCTATAATGGCATCAGCCATAATGGAGGTAATCAACTTAACGGCGCGGATAGCATCATCATTGCCGGGAACAATATGGCTAAGAAGGTCGGGGTCGCAGTTGGTATCGGCAATACCGAAAATAGGCACACCGAGCTTACGAGCCTCTACAATAGCGTTCATTTCGCGCTTGAGGTCAACAACCCACATAGCATCGGGGATTCTTTTCATATCACGGATTCCCTCGTAAAAAGCCTTCATTCGGGTTATTTCTTTTTCAAGGCGGGTAATTTCCTTTTTGGGAAGTTTATCCCTGTCGAGTTCAAGCTTTTTTTCGAGCTTTTTAAGTTTGTCGATACTGCGTTTGATGGTTGTGTAATTGGTAAGAGTTCCGCCGAGCCATCTTTTGCTGACGTAAGGTTGTCCGCATCTCTGCGCTTCTTCAACGATAGCGCTTTGCGACTGCTTTTTAGTGCCGACAAAGATAATATCACCGCCACGTTCTGCGATTTTTTTCATCGCATCGTAAGCCTCTTTGAGCTTTTCCATTGTGAAGCGCAAATCTATGATATAAATCCCGTTCCTTTTCATAAAGATATAAGGTTTCATTTTGGGATTCCATCGCTTAGTCTGATGACCGAAATGAACCCCAGCCTCAAGGAGAGCTCTCATCAACTCCTTATCATCATAAATTATACTTGCCATATAGCAGAAATAACCTCCATAAAAAATTTTGCTTAATATTTTAGCTTTAAAAATAGGATATGTCAAATTTTACCGCTAAATTCCATATAGAGACGGTAGAAAAAGCGGAAGTTTTTATTTAAAATTCCCGCAAGATGAAAAGAAAGCACGGGGTCTTTTAAGTTTAAGATTTTGTAAAATTCGATGAAGTTGTTTGGCGAATCCTCGCCGATTTTAAACGGTGATGCGATAATAAATTTGGGAATTTTATCGGGATTGTTGTATTAAATTTAAAATGTCACAGTTTATGCAAATAGAAATGTCACACCA
>CAZQBT010000010.1:0-32637 GCA_964591955.1 uncultured Brevinematales bacterium
TTAGGTGTCAATATTCCCCCGAAAGGACAGGAATCCGTTTACGCTTCAAAGATTAAACCGCTCCTCAAAAAACTACCTATGACGGCGCTTGTCAAAGGAAGACATAATATAGATATGTTTTATAAACCCGAAAATACAAAATAAAGGTCGCGAGATTAACCCGCGACCTTTTATCGTATGTATTAAAAGTCTTTAAAATCCTCAAGCGGGATTTTATCCTCCGGCTTGATAATCTCAACGCCCTCGTCTTTATGGGAAAGCCGGAGGTTGCGTTTTTCCGTAACTTGAGGTTTCGGTTTATCCTGTAAAACCTGAATCTTATTGTTATCACTTTTTGTTTTAAGCCCTTCGATTTTAGCGCCCTTGCCTTTAACAATCTCGTTCAGGTCAATAACGACGCCTTTAAGGGTTTCCGCCTGCGCAAGAAGCTCCTCACCCGCCGCGGCGTTCTCCTCCGATGTGGATGCCGTTTGCTGGACTACGGAATTAATCTGGCTGATAGCCTTGGTAACCTGATTAGCCCCCTTGAGTTGTTCCTGCGACCCGCGACTAACCTCATCCATAATGGTAGCGATTTTATCCATTCCTTCTCCGGATTTAACCGAGCTTTCTTTAACCGTCCTGGTTTTCCCCTTACCCGCGGTAACGCTGTTCATAGCATTTTCGATAAGCACGGCGGTTTCCTTTGCGGCTTCCGCGCTTTTCTGCGCAAGGTTCTTAACCTGCTCCGCAACAACCGCAAACCCGCGTCCCGCATCACCCGCACGCGCCGCCTCAACCGCAGCATTCAACGCAAGGATATTTGTCTGGAACGCTATATCGTCTATAACTTTTATAACCTTGGCAACCTTCCTGCTGTTTTCATCTATTTCATCAATATTGGATTCCAATTCCTCCATCAGCTTGGTGCTTTCTTTAGCCTCCCTGTTAGCCGCATCGCTCATCCCCTTGCCCTCGTTAATATTCTTGGTGTTGGATTCGATAATGGACTGCAACTCCTCTATGGAAGAGGTCATCTCCTCTACCGATGAGGCAAGCTCCGATGCGCCGCTTGACAGCTCCTGACTTGATGATGAAACCTGCATAGAGGCGTTGGTAAGCTGGTTTGCACTCAATGCGAGATTATCCACGTTACCCGAAATAGAACGCGATATGGCAAGACTCATAAAAGTCCCCAAACCGATAGCCACAATAAGCCCGATTATAATACCCGCTACGATAATTAAATTAATCCGTGCAACATTCGCTTCAACCTGTGTCTTAAACCGCTCCTGCTCCTCCGCCATAATACTCCGCCCCTGCCCGAGCAAACGCTGCACCTCGGCAAGATGGGTTGCGGTAACGCGGTTATAGTAATCGTTAGCACCGTCAAAATTACCCGCCGCAAGCAGGTTGTTAATCCGTTCTACGCTTTGGTGAAGGTCGGCGTGAGGTTTTTCTTATAGCATCAAACGGTTCTCGAAGTCGTGGGAAATCCTCGACAATAGCGCTTCTTGCTTCACTGTAATACCATAGCCCGAAATTACATCTGCGATAATCCAATTCCGCCTCCACCCTGTTTTGCCGGGCGCTTATTGCCCCCATAACCGCCTGCGCCCACATCAGATGCTCAACCTCGCGGTAAAGTAGGTTGGAATAAAACTCATCCTTCTCCTCCAACTCTTCCATAGCCCGCCTTATTTCACCGGAGCCGTAAAGCCCAAGCCCTCCGACTATACCCACAAAAAGCGCAATAGTAAGCGATGAGACAATCAGTTTTGTTGTAATACCGGCTTTCTTAAACATAGTTTTCCCCCATTAACAAAATTTCACCCTAAAATAAGTAATATTTGTCAAATAACGATTATTTATAGTATAAAAGGTAAAAAAATTTTAGCTTATGCCATAACCTCTTCTTTACTTAATTGATTCATATCAACAACCTCATCGGATGTTAAAATCTTGTCCATATTGAGAATCATAATCATCCTTTCCCCGATTTTAGCAATACCGCTAAGATACTGTGATTTCAAACGGAGACCTATTTTGGGAGCGGTTTCAAGGTCATCGGAGGATATATCCACCACGTCCTGAACTCCGTCCACTGCAATACCGATATTGAATGTTCCTTTATCGTTTCGGATATCGACAATAATAAACACGGTCCTGTCGGTATATTCTTTTTCCCGAATACTGAATTTTGCCCGCATATCTATAATCGGGATAATTTTTCCGCGAAGGTTAATGACGCCTTTCAGGAATTTGGATGATTCGTGAATCGGCGTAATCGGAACATAACGAATCACCCCGTTTATTTGGGAAATGGGAATTCCATATTCCTCATTATTTATATTAAAAATAAGAAACTTGGAAAGTTGACTCATAATAACCTCCCCGCACCTATTTTTTCAAAAACATTTCTACAACCTTAATAAATTTCTCGGCATCGAAAGGTTTAATAATCCAGCCGGTAGCGCCGAGATTTTTCGCCTCCATCATTTTAGCCTTGTCGGATTCGGTGGTCAACATAATAATCGGCGCAGTGGAATCGAGTTTACGGATTTCCCCGATTAACGTTATCCCGTCCATTTTGGGCATATTTACATCAAGAACATAAATATCAATATTTTTGTAATTAGGACGGATTACTTCAAGAGCCTGTTCGCCGTCCTCAGCCTCAAGAATTTCCTTAAATCCGTATAAATCAAGCGATTTTTTGACTACGCTTCTGACCACGCTTGAATCGTCCACGATAAATATAGCCATATTTATCCTCTCAATTTTATTTTTTTGCTTCTTCGAGAAAACCCTCTATATCAATAACAAACCCGATAGTTCCGTCTCCGAATATAGTCCCCCCGGAAAACAGCGATAATTTCTGGAGACTTTCACCGAGATTTTTTATTACAATCTCCTGCTTCCCCACCACGTTGTCAACTATAATGCCGTAATTTGCGCCCTCATAGGAAATTATAACAATAAGGCAGGAGGTTATATCCCCTTTGCATTTTTTTTCTTTAAAAATCTGTGCGGCGGAAACCAACGGGATATAATGCCCGCGATTAAAAAGCATCCTCGCTCCGTCATCCATTACCTTGATTTGGTCTTCGGTCGGCACTATTATCTCATCAATAGCGTTAAACGGCAGGACATAATTATTTTCCCCGACCGTGATAACAAATCCCTCAATAATGGCAAGCGTCAACGGGAGTTTCACCACAATTTTACTATATTTTCCCTCCTCCGAGAAAACCTCAACCTTTCCGTGTATCTCATCAATATTCTTTTTTACCACGTCAAGCCCAACTCCTCTGCCGGAAACCTCGGTAACTTTTTCCGCCGTTGAAAATCCGGGCAAAAACATCATACCGAAAATATCCTTATCCGACAGATTATCAGCATCATCTTCCTTGATAAGTTTTTTCTCAAGCGCTTTTCTTATAACCTTTTGCTTGCTTATACCCTTACCGTCATCGGAAACAACAATTTCGATACCGTTACCGCGATGTTCCGCAGATATGGAAATCCTGCCCACAGGGTTTTTGCCCTTAGTTTTTCGTTCGGCGGGAGTTTCAATACCGTGGTCAACGGCGTTTCGGGCTATATGGACAAGCGGGTCATATATTGATTCCATCACGTTACGGTCAAGCTCCGTATCCTCACCCGATATTTCCACATCAACCGATTTATTGAGTTCCGCAGCGGTGTTGCGTATTACAACCTTGAGCTTGTTAAACACCTCGGCAATAGGCACCATCCCCATCGACAGCACGAGATTTTTTATATTAGTGGTTATACTTTCAAGCTGGGTAATACTTCTTTCGGCGGTGGTATCGGCGCTTTCATTGGAATCAATAATCTGTTTAAGCATAGACTGGTTTATAACAAGTTCGCCGACTATATCTATAAGAGTATTTAAGCGCTGGTTTGATACCTTGACATAATTGGCTTTCTGCATAGATGATGATTTTTTAGTCTTGACCGTGCCTTGCGATACGGTATCCGCAACCTCTTCGCCCTTGAATTTTTTACCCCAGCCCGCATCGGCAAGTATATCGGCAATGGGACGGTTTTGATATTGCAACAGGACTTTTTTCAAAAGTTTTGTATATGTAAAAATATCCACCGATACAAACTCGATTTTCATTTTTTCAATATCAAAACCGCAATCATTCATAATCTCAACAAGCGAACGCAAAATATCTATACCCTCAAAAATCACGTCTATAAGGTCCATAGTTATCTTTATCTTGTTGTCGCGAATAAGAACAAGCAGGTCTTCCATCACGTGGCCGACATCTTCAACATTTTTAAGCCCGAGAAACGCCGATGAACCTTTTATCGTATGGAAACTGCGGAAAACCTTATTGATATTTTCTTTATCGGTGGGGTCGTTTTCAAGTTCGACAAGCGTATATTGCGCGTTGTCGAGATGCTCCTTTACTTCGTCGCTTAACTGCGCAATCATCTTAGGGTCATCAACTATATTGGCAAAGTAATTCGGCGGATATTCCATAGTCCCTTCTTCGGTTGATTCTTCGGTATAAGCAATATCCCCGCTTTCCTGAGTTGAAACCTCAGTCGCAGCTTCGGTTTCAGACACTTCCGACATAGTCTCATCCGTTTCTTTTGCGACTTCAAGCGCGGGTTTCGGACGGTTTTGGTATTCCTCTATGATATTCGGGGCAGCTTCGATAATTTCATCAATTTTTTTCAAAGATGTCTCTAATTTCCGTTCGCCCTTAAAAAACTCGCTAATTACGCCATTAGCGGAATTAAGAACCTGTTTTGCCCCCTCGACTTTTTCATCATCGGAAATAGAATCGGTAAATTCAATCAACTTATTCACGCGCTCAACCAAACCTTTAAGAGAATCCAGTTTTAATAGTTTTTCCTTGAGTTTAAAATAAGCCTCTTTAATCTCGACAAGTTTCATCAGGTCGCCGCTTTCATAGGTTTCCACCCTGTCGGAAGCCGTAGTTATTGCAGAATCAAGTCCCTCGTTTATGAAAAAATCTTCCGGAACGGATATTTCCTTATTATCAACTTCGGTCTTATCCTCATCGACTGCATAAACCGGCTTATCCTTCTTTTGTGCCTTATCCGATTTGATAATAGACCGTATCTCGGCAATTACGGTATTAAGTTCATCTGCAATTTCCTTACCCGATTTGTGTTTGCCGAATAAATCAGAGAGACTTTTATTCGATGATGACAAAAGTGAACGGGCTTTCTCCTCAAGCTCAAGTGCGGAAAGTTTCATACATATACGGGAAAGCAGGTCGATAAATTTGGCTAAATCACCAAGCGCCCTGTTTGTCCCGACTTTTTCCTTAAGCTCAAGGTAAGCATCTTTGATATCCAACACAGCCATCAGGTCTCCGCTTTCATATACGGATATTTTTTCATCAATTCCTTTAATAGAGTTTACAATCCCTTGAAAATCCATAAGTTCCCTCTCGGCTATATCTATAGTAATATATTATATTATATCATATTTTTATTCAACAAAAAAACCTTTATTTTGCGGATATTTTTTTGCACAATTCACAATGCACAGTATTTAACTATTATCTGCGGCGGGTTTTCAATATAAAAACCAAAGTTTGCTTTATTTTTGAAAAATACTCCCTTTGGAGTATTCTATATTTTTATCGAAAATGATATTATATATACGGTTAAAATGATTTAGAATTCGGAATCCGCTTGCATTTCGGTTTTGAAAGCGACGTTTTTATAAATAGCCATTCCGACACAACCACCATAGAGAAGGAGAAGCTAAGAAACCTTCTAAAATAGTTTTGAATTAAAATAACCGGTAGTTAACAAAAGACCTCCGGGGTAGGGTGCGGCTTCTCCTTTCTCATTATTATTTGATTTTATCGCCTTCCTGTTTTAAAATTTACTCCATACTTATGAGGAGACTGCTATGTATAATTACGACTTCAAAAACGGCGCGCTTTATATCGGAAATATTGCGGCGGATGATTTAATCAAACAATTCGGTTCACCGCTTTACGTTTATGATGAAGAAATTATCAAAAACCGCGTCGAAAGCCTTATTAACGCTATCCCCTATTCCCCGTTGAGAATACATTACGCGGTAAAAGCAAATACCAATCTCCATATACTTAAAATATTCAATTCGGAAGGATGCTACGTTGACACCGTATCCCCAAGTGAAATTGAAATTTCGCTTAAAGCGGGGTTTGAACCCTCAAAGATTCTCTTTACGGGAGTGAATCTTACCGAAAACGATATGGGTTTTGCTATGGAACGGGGGGTGATGCTTAATATCGGGTCGCTGTTTACGCTTGAGCAATATGCAAAAAACCATCCCAATACCGAAATTTCCATACGTGTAAACCCCGATATGGGCGCGGGGCATCACAGCCACGTTATAACCGGCGGACGCGATTCCAAATTCGGTATCTTTGAAAGCGATTTTTCCCGCGCTTCGGATATTATAAAAAAATACAACCTCAAACTCGCAGGTATCCATTGCCATATAGGTTCGGGTATCCTTGAAGAAAAAAAATTTATGGAAGTGATGGAAATAATTTTGAGAATGGCACGCAACTTTGATGATATTGACTTTGTGGATTTCGGGGGAGGTGTCGGTGTGGCGTATCGTCCCGAACAACCCGATTTCGACCTTAAACTTTTCGGCAATGAAGCCTCACGCCTGATGGAAAACTTCAGCCGCGAATACGGTAAAAAAGTCGCGCTTTCGCTTGAGCCCGGACGGTTTCTTGTCGCGGAGGCGGGTTTCCTGCTTACCTCCGTTACCGATAAAAAACATACCCCCAAATTTACCTTTGTCGGAGTAAACTCCGGGTTTAATCATCTTATCCGTCCGATGGCTTACGGGAGTTATCATCATATAGTCAATGCAAGCCGTGCGGACGGCAAACTTGAGGACGTTGTCGTGGCGGGATATATCTGTGAAAGCGGGGACGTGTTTACCCGTGATAAGGAGCAGCCCGTTGCCCGACCTGTCGCAGAACCGCAAGTCGGCGATACGTTGGCTATACTGACCGCGGGAGCTTACGGTTACGCGATGGCATCACAGTATAACTCGCGCCCGCGACCCGCAGAGGTTTTAGTCGGCAACGGCAAAGCGCGCCTTATACGACGCGCGGAAACTATCGACGATATTCTTTCAACAACGCCGTAGTTACCACTGTTATATTATTATACAAAATTCATTGTTCCTCACTAAAATAATCAATTAAATCCGCATACTCTTTTATTATCAGAGCAATTTCATCCGTTTTTCTCGAAACAGATAAATAATTTGATAAATGATAAACTAACAGGTTGAAAGCTTCATCCGACAAAGCAAGAGGTTTTTTTCTTTCCAGCAAACAAGAATAAGGCTCCAGATTTTTAAAATGAAGCGGTAAAATTCTACTAAATCTTACTACGGAATGGTTTTTCAATCCCTTTGTATCTTTTGGTAGAAAAAAACAATCTTCAATAGAAAATTTTAGAATATCTAACATATATTTATCTTCATGCTTCTCTTTAAAAGAAAATATAGGAGCGCAAAGATAAATGTTTTCCGGATACAGTGAATTATCAAATATACTTTGGACTTTATTCAATATAACACACGGTCTCATCTTTCCTTTTTGAAGAACATAAATTTCATCATGTTCCAGATTATCACCGTGAATAGGGCGATGAGATGAATTTGAAAATTTTTTAAAATTAAAATCAACAATTTCATATTTAGCTTTTTCTGCTTGTGTAGGGTCATAAGAAACAACATTTAGCATTTTTATATCTTTTTGGGTTGGATAACTAATAATCGCATAGACAATTTGTCCTACTTCAAAATCCGTTCTCGCTTTAAATTCTAAACATTGATAATATTGCTTTATTGGTATTGGTAGGCCAATTTCATCTATACATTTATCAATAATATCCATAATTATTGCTCTACCTTAACATCCGGGTCCAACAACCAATTTTCATTAATAAATTTTTTCTGAAATTCTTTCTTGGGTATCTTAGATAAGGCGATTGATAATTTTCGTTGAATATCTTTTATCTTTCTTCGGCTTTCTTTTGTAGCGTCCTTTATTAAAATTTTTTCTTTCTTTTTCTCCAATATAATAACGTTAAAATCCAGTTCATCACTTGGAGTTGCATTTTTCATAGGTCCGGTATAAAAATAAACTTCATTCAATAATTCATTTAATTCACTGTTTTTGTATTTTAAAATCAAATTTTGTATTTTCACTCTCAGAAAAGATGGAATTGAAGGAACTTCAAGCTCATCTTTAATCCTAATAGCCGAAAAATCCAAATCCTCATCTTTGAAAACGGAAATATTTTCTCCTTCAAGATAATTGGTGTAATTAATCGGATAGGGGCCATATTTATAAAATATCCACTTTGCGTCTGTCAGTCTTTGCTTAAATTCTCTAAAATAATTTAATTCAAGCAAATAAGCTATTTTTATTAGACGAGTTCTCCCAAATCCTAAACCTTGCTTTTGATATTCTAAGATTATGTTTTGTATTAAATCGGAAAAACAAACGGGTTCTTCCATAAATTTACCACCTACTTTTATGTTTTATATTTAATACACTATAATATACTACATTATCGGAAATTTTCAATAGATATTTCATTTATATAGAATTTAATATAGAAACTATCGACGATATACTTTCAACAACGCCGTAGTTACCACCCGATTTCTTTTTTATCCCAGCTATCCTTTACCGCATCAATCAATTCCGCGAGGGTGTATTTTCTGAACTCCTGCGGTATCATCATAAGCAGGTCGGGTATGCTTCTATTGGCAAGCCCCATCTTAGCGATAGGCGGAAGCGAACGCGTAAGCTGATTAATGGCGGCGTTAAGTTTTTCTTTATCTTCCCACGATAATGCCATAATAATCCTCCGTTTTAGATTTAAAGTATAAAAACAAAAACGCGCCGACATAAGCCGACGCGTCTATTATTCGGGCTGAGAAGATTTGAACTTCCGACCCCTACCACCCCAAGGTAGTGCGCTAAACCGAACTGCGCTACAGCCCGAACTGTCGAATGATATTTTACAAATTATTTCACTAAAAGTCAAATTTTATATAACCTATTCCTCTCTCATTTCAGTATTATTGTCGTCCGAAGCAAATAGTTCCTGTGTAACTCCAAAAATGAAACTTCCCTTTATTCTGTTTTTCACGGGAAAAATTCTTGCAATATTCCTCCGTCATTTCCAAATTGAATAGTTCCGCTGAATAAATCTAATATCGACATTGTCAAAATAAAAATTTGCTATTTCCTCAACCGTTGACGTTTCGGCAAGCTCCATAGCCCCGTATTGACAAAGCCCTACGCCGTGTCCCAATCCCCTGCCCTTAAATATATAAGTATCGCCGTCTCTCTTCAACTCAAACAAATTGCTTTTAAGAAAAAACCATCCCTCCTCGCGCCCGACCCTGCTCTTAAACGCATCAAACCCGAAAATCCGCCCGTTAATCTTGAGCGATTTTACCCTGCCGTAATGATTGGTCTGCGCAATTTCCATATTAAAAACCTTCTCGCCGAGGATTTCGGAAAGACGGGTTTGCGTAATTGAGTTTTCCCATTCCCCGAAATGCGGTGATTTTGCACATAGTATGTCGCCTTCGTCGTTACGGCAATCTATACTTTTCAGATACGGTTTAGCCTCGTTCCATACGTCTTCGGAATACGCGGTATGCCCCGCGCAAGTGGAGGAATAATAAGGGAGAACAACCGACTCGGCGAATTTCATAACAAGCCCCTCGGTGAATATAACGGCTTCACGCGCCTGTCGTGTCTCCCATTCCATCCCCCGGTAAGACTGGTCGATTGTAAAAGCCGAGAGATTATAATCGCTATCCTCGCGACTATGTATCCTGTAATATGCCAAACTTCGCGAAAGTATCGACTGGAGTTCAAGCGCGACCGGATTTTCGGAGGGCATCTCGCTTGCCACTGTGCCGTATAAATAATACTCCACCGGCAGGATATTGACTATCCTGATTTCGCGAGGCGTCCAAATTATTTCAAGCTTCCCGCGATAAGCTCTTCCCTGTATTGAAAACGAATCTCGGAATTTAAAATGCGCGCGTATCGCCGCGGTATCGTTTACGAAAATCCCGCCCGATACGGTTTCTATATGTATGCTTTCCGCGCTCAACTTTTTTTCAATAATACGTCCGTCCGAAAGCGTTATAACCGTATCGACAATCCCTTCCGATGATACGGTAAACCGTCTTTCGGCAACGGGAGGCAACAGGACTTTTGCCTTTGCGCTGTTTAAGAAATAGTATTCGCGGTATAAATCCTCAAGTTGTTTTTTATCGCCCTCAAGTATCTCAATAAGCCCGTCAGTGCCGAAATTTTCCAAGATAAACGCAACAAAATATCTTGCGCCCGATACAAATTTCTCCAAAAACGAGTAATTAGTAAAAACCTCCTCCTTCCTTGCCTCCATCGTTTCAACAGATAAGGGATAATCCTTTCGCAACGGAAGCCCCGCAAAATACGCCGACATCCCCTCTTTCATAAAAAACGGCATATCTTTAAAACGCGCGCTTAAAAAATGATGCGTATATTCATTTGCAATTATGGTTTCAAAATTTCCGCGAATGCGAAGGCTTGAAACCGGCTGAATATGAATCACTCCGCGGAAATAAATCCCTCCGACCTGCCACACGGTATTATGCTCCCTTGTAAACTCATCGGTTGAACCGTAAATCACAAAGCGGGGTTTATCAACGCGGATTTTGCCGAAAACCTCTTCAAGTTTTTCACGCCGGGATTTTATTATCGAATTGATTTCCTCAAGCTCAAACGGCACGATACTCTGCGCTGAAGTTATTTCCGCCTCGCTGAGATTATATCGAAATTGAGAATAAGCGCTTGTATAAAAAAACAGAAAAACAATAAAAATCAGTTTAAAATTTTCCATCTGTAAACACCTAAGAAACGGGAATTTTGAGCTAAAGGACGCCAATTGGGGTTGGGATGTTTTACAAGGTCGGCTAATTTCACCTTGCGCATAGATCCTCTTGATGAGGCATCGCCCCCCGTATGATAAATAACAAAACCTTCAAGCGGGTCGGGTGTTTCGTATTCAGGACCTGTGTAAATCATAGAATGAGACGGCATTTCAAGGTTGTCGGGGTTAAGAAAGAAAATTATATCCCCTTTTCGTGCAAGACTTATATCCCTGCCGACCTTGTTCATACTATAATTCCGTAACAAAGTCCCGTGCGCGCTGACTGCAAAATCGCGCTCTACGTTTTCGGGGTCAAAAGCCCCCTCGCGAATCCTGAAAACCCTTCTGCCGAGAAGCGGAACATCGGGGTAATAATAATGGCGGTCATCGGGGATGGAAAAATCCGATAAAAAACGGTAGTCCCGCGCCCATTCTTCATCGTGCTTCTTCAACGCCTCTTTAAACGCAAACTCTATCAATCCCGCACAGTCCTTATGAATATCAAACCACGTGTCGCTGGGGTAATAAAACTGCGACTCCGCTATGGCGCAAAACCAATCCCTGAAACTTCTGCCTTCGCCAAGCCTTACAACATCGGGATACCCGTCAAGATTTCCGTCCGTTACGGGAATTGTTATTTCAAAGGTATTGGTTATCTCATTATTTCCGCTTCGGATAATAAGATTAACTTCGCCGCTATTGGTTACCCAACGACTCTTAATATAAATCACGTTACCCGATACTATAATCCCTGCAAGATTGGTGTTGTCGATATGAGCGGTGAAACCGGTAAGCGGGGCGCGAAAAAACAGGTAACGATTATATAAAGCAACCGCGCCGGGGTTTGTCGGAACGGAGGATATAACCGATACGCCCTTATCTATTTCAAGCGAGGGGTTTAAAAAGACAACAATCCCGACAGATAAAAACGCCGCAAGAATAATAACACAGACTAAAATAAATATTTTACTAACGGACATCAAACTTCCCGATAAAGACTTTATCCCCCGAACGGGTAAGCATCAAAGAGAAATTATAACGAGCTTCCCGTTGCGTGCCTTCAAAAAGAATAACCGCAACTCCGGCCTCGGTAAGTTCCGCCCCGCCGTAAAAATGGACATATATTTCATAAGTGCCTGAATTTGGATTTTCCATAGTATAAATTTCAGGGCCATACCCCGATGTAACATCCACGTCAAGACTGCCTCCCAACGGGGTGCGCGGGTTTCTATAATTACACTCCGTTCCGTCAGGCTCAACAATATGCAAATCGAGGTCGGTATTGTCGGTATCCCAAAAAAGTATAACCTTAACGGCAGTCGGAGCAACGTCCGCGTAAACGTTTATAGTATCGGAGACGTTTAAGTTTTTAAAATCCGATACGGTGATAGTATTCCATCCCCGCGCGCCTATAATTCTACGGCTGAAAACGCCGCTACCTTTTGCAAGAAAGCTCACCCCGTTATAGTTAAATTTCATAAGTTCGGGCAAGTCCTCTATCTCAAGGTCGAAAGCCTTTTCCCTTATAAATCCCCCGCCCGGATTTTTAATCCTCAACGGATACAGAACGTTAATTATCATCATAAACGCGATAATCCGGTAAATTCTTTTCATATTTCACCTCGATATTATTTCAATTCCACCTTTCCGACAAAAATACGGTGCCCCGGTCTGGTGAGAAAAGCCTGAAAAACCTGTCTCTCCTCGCGCTCAGTGCCTTCGTGCATTATAACGGTTGTAGTAATCTCCGTAAGCCGGCTTCGGCTTCCGCCCCAGTATGAGATATAAATCTCGTAAACTCCCGCGTTCATATAAGGCATCGTATAAATTTGAGGACCATAGCCCACCGTATCCATACCTATATCCATCACCCCGCCCAATCGGCTTGAACGGTTACCATAACTTAAAGTCTCGCCGCTCGGTTCGGTAACGTATAAATCCACGTAGTTAAATTCATTGTCCCACGTATGGATAATTTTTAGAGGCGCGGGGGAAATGTCCGCATATATTACCACGCTGTCGATAGCAGGTGAGGATGTCCGTCTTGTCCGGTTTTGTTCCCGCCATCTCTCGGTTTCGGGGGAATCATCTTCGTATTCCATAACGATAATAGTATTAATACCCCGGCTAAGCGATATTCTCCTAAAACTGTCGTAAGATTTCATCAGCATAGGAACGCCGTTGCACACAACCTTCAACAGACGCGTTGATGAATTATTTATACGCAACGGGAATAATCTATCACGGGTATAACCGCCCTCCGTTTCAATTTGAAGCGGGTATGCGAAAGACACACAAACGAACAATATTATCAAACTTGCTATCGCTTTAATCATCGGCAAACCCCTTATTTTCTTATTTCTATAAGCGTGCTGTCGCTATTTCCCCATTCCTGAGGCCTATACATCCCGTAAGCGATACCGGGCTTGGAATAATAAACGCCCGGATAATTCGCCTGAAGGATATAATGATATTTTCCGCTCCTGAAATTGCGAAGGAAAAAGCTCGACTTATCGCTTCCGAACTCGTGATGCGTAATATCCTTAAAGAACGATACGCCGCTTATATTATATTCGTTTACGTCATAAACGGGAAGGAATCCCGAAGGAATCGGGTCTTCAATAACAACATAGTCAAGCGAGGGGCTTCCCGAAACGTTTACCTCAACCAAAATGACATCGCCGGCGTTCACCGTGGTATTCCTGCCGAGAGGAACAAGTCTTGTCTTATCCGCAATACGATAATAAGAACGGCTGATATTTATACCGTTGTTATTGGCGGAAATTTGTGTATCCTCGTTATTGTATTCAAGTAAAACGTCGCCGACAAAATTTCCCCGCACGTTGGGAAAAGTTACCGTATAGGTATTACCGGGTGTAACGGACGAGCTGTCCAAACTTATAGAGCTTCTAAAGTTGCGGGGTGAAAACTCAAATTTTCCGATAACGCGATTGTTCAAGGCTACGTTTACGCTTGATGCCGATGTGCGAACGAAACCTCCCTTGGCATAATCGGAAAGCGCATAAACGGCAAGCGCGGTGTCTCTTGTTGACCGCCAGTGTGTCCCGTTATTACGCGAGGATATAAGATATATAACCCCTCTGCCTATATAATCCGAATCCGGCTTTGCGGCGATTAACGCCCTTACCGCATAGCTTGTTATAACAACACTGTCGCCGTACCAGTAATGATGACCTGAAGAAGACCATGAAACTCCGGTCGTGGCGGGATTTGCCGTTTGTTCAAGACGGTCTGCAAGCGACCGCGCTAAATCGGTAAGCCCTGAATTTTTTGCCGTAAGAATTAATAACGCCAGATGATACGGCGATTGTATATTGGAATTAGCCTGACGGTTTAACATATCGCGGTAATAATACCCTGCCTCCGAAAGAACGTAATACCCGTAAATCATCGTGTTCGGGTCAATGTTGCCGGAGCGGGTAAGCGCGCTTCTCAACGCGTTAACCCCGCGGTTAAACGAATTATTATCCACAAACTGCGGATGAGAGCGTCTTGCCAAAACCATAGCGTAAAGAACGTAAGCGGTCATATAAATATCAACCCCGCCTTCGCTCCACCATCCCCACCCGCCTTGAGGGCTCTGGTAGCCGACAAGTTTGGAAAGCCCGCTCTTTAAAATATCATCTTTGTCTGCAAAGGCGTGCGGCAATTCAATACTCAAATTTTGTGCAACATCAAACGCAACAAGGTTGGGAAGGAAACTGCTTACCGTCTGCTCAACACATCCGTAAGGATAGCTTTTTAAAAACGGAAGCGCGCCCGCTATCACCCCGAACGGGTTTTCCATCTCACTTAAATTAACCGTAGCGCTAACCGTTTCGGGTATAGCTCCCGACGGGACACTAAACGTGAAACTGTCGGTATTCCTGCTGATAAGTTTAACCTCCGAATGAACCTGCTTTATCGAAACGGGTAAAACATCCATCCCGACTCTCATAATATCGGTTTGACCTCCGCCTTTTGCGGTAGCGGTAAGAAAAGCGCGCCCTACTTTATCGGGTTCAAGACTAAATTCGATAACAGTTTGCGACCCTGCATTAATATTTATATTTCTTGACCGAAAATCGGTTTTCATATTCCGTGCGTCTATATCAAGTGAAATTGACCGCCTGCTTGACGTGTTATTAACCAAAGTAATAAACCCGCTTGCGCGGTCTGCGTAAGTCAAATTTCTCGGAGTGTTGAAACGGACAAAGAAATCCTTGGCGGTTTTAACGGTAGAAGTTTCCTTGCCTACGCGCGTATCCTTAGTGAAAGCCACGGCAACAATTCTCCACTCGGTAAGGTTATCGGGGAAATCAACCGTAACCGAGGCATTTCCGCGCCTGTCGGTGGTAACGCTGCCCTCCCAAAGAATCTGGTCTTTGAATATTTCGCGAATAATCGCCTCTTCTTCATCATCTTCATCTTCGCCGTTTGCTTTTGCACGCGGGACAGCGCCCTCCTGCCTGCTTTCCGCCTCTTTTACTCCCGCATACCTTGACTGTTCGGCGTTAAGGAAATCCTCAAAGCCCCAGACCTTGCGGTCATAGTAATTCATCGCAAGACGCTGTCTTACCATACGGGAATACCCGTAAAAGCGCAATGCAATCGAATTATGCGAACTAATACTGTTCCACCTGTAAGAATAGAAAAACACTCTCGGGTCGGGGAAAAGTTCGCTTGATATTCGATATAACGCCTCATTAACAACCGCGACCGAAATTTCGGCATCAACGGGACGTCCGTTAGCATCGGTTACCTGTAACTTTATCGTTCCCTTTTCGCGGGGATAATAGCTTTCTTTATCGGGTTCGATTTTGACGTTAAGCATCTTGTCAAGCGGAGGAGCTTTAACCCTGACCGTGTTTTCATAAACCTGATTATTGAATATAAACGAAACGCTTAAAAAGAAATTCGGGGTAAACTGCGAGGTTACCGGGACCTCAAACATCATAGAATTCCCGTTAAGCCGTCTTGAGGAGTGAGTAAAAATATCCTCTCTCTCGGTGGTAATAAGCGCATTAGCAAAGGAAACCGGAGAAACGACAAGCACGTTGGCGCGCTCGCCGACCTTATATTCGTCTTTATCCAAGACTATTGTAATATCGCCGGAGGTGTAAACAAAGGTAGCGCCGTCCTTACCGAGCCAAGTATAGACGTTTTCCTCTAATTTATTGCCGAGACTGTCGGTAACGTTGAGATTTATCCTTAAAAATCCCGTTCCGCGCGCCCTGAAAGATATATTGCCGTAACCGTCCGAACCCGTGCGGGAACGTCCGCTTGCTATGGTATTATTATCGCTTTCGATAGTTGCGGAATACTCCACGTCTTTATTAACAACGGGTTTCCCGTCGTGATACATAAGCCTGAAATTGACTGTAACGTTTTCGCGTTCCGTATAGACGGATTTACCGACTCTCGCCTGAAGCATAAACTCGGTTTTGACTACTTTAACGGTAGTCTGGCCGTTAGCGCGGGCATAGGAGTCATCAACCGCCTGAGCGCGGATTATATAGACATAATCGCGGTCAATTCCGTATTTGGATGGTAAAAACGAACCCTTAAACTCACCGGAACGGTCTAAAGTGGCGCTTATGCTCTCTAAAAACTCCACTCTTGAGGCATAGGCAGGGTCTTCAAAGATATTGCGCTCGCTTTCCATCAGGTCATCCCTCGCGGGTGTCCTGAAAATGGAATATGTAACGCGGGCATCGGCAACTTTCATACCTGTAAAATATTCGGCGCGGATTGTGAAGTTCACTTTCTCGGACCCCACGATAACGCGCTTAGGCGTTACAACGTCAACCTTAAATTGCGGTTTTACATAATGTTCAACCCGAAACTCCCCGCTATAATCCTTGCCGTCGATAGCGGCAAAAACCCTGTAAATACCGGTGGGGGCGTTTTCGGGAATATCATAAGACGATAAAAAACTGCCGTAACCGCCGACACGTGAAGCGGAAAGCGATATAGTTCCCCCGCGAGGGTCGGTTATTTTCATATCGGCGGTTCTTAAGCGAGGGATATTGTATTCGGAATTTACGAAATCGCGAACCACGCCCTTGATATTTACCGTTTGTCCGGGTTTATAAATCGGGCTGTCGGTGTATAGATATACAATCCGTTCTTTTTCTGCGGATGGGTAAAACGATACCTTGTAAAAAGTGAAATCATCATCCGTCTCGGCATAAACGAGCAGTTCCGAATGCTGATTGGGACGGAATTTATAATCGAAAATGCCGTCATTGTCCGCACGTCCCTTGCTTATTTCATTGCCTTTGTCAAAATCATAAACCGATATATTAGCGCGAACCGGCGTTCCCGATGCTTTATCCACACTGCGGATAAGCATACGGCTTTCGCTTTTCTTTATATAAACGGCGTTTTTGGAAACGTGAACAAGCGTATAGCCTATATACGAGGGAGTAAACACCTCTGCAAGATACAACCCGCCCTTGAGTTTACCGAAATCAATAAAGGAATACGTCCACGAATGCCCGCCGGCTAACTGCATCTCAAACTCGTTGATAAACTCAAACTCCTCTATTCTGCCTATGGAAACCTTGCTTTGAGGACGTCTCGTTTCAAGAGTATCGCCCATAGTGTAAAAAGCGCCGGATTTAAACTCCTGATTATCAAAGGTTTTTCTGCCGAAAATCCGCATCGATTGCTTAAAAGTATTGGCGTATTCGGTAAGCATAGAAGCGGGGTTTGCCTGTATGTATTCCGACTCAATATAAACGCGGTTAATATTACGACGGGAACGGATAAAGCTCTTCGGGTCGGGGATTTTATATAGCCTTACCGTAACCGAAGAAATATTAACGCTTTCAATCTTGACACGTGCATCCTCGTTCTCCATAAAGCTCTTTTCCGTTGAAAGATAAAACTGGCTTGAAAACAATGGATTGGCAATAAAAACCGCTGATAAAACCGTAAATATAATAAATAGTTTTTTCATAAACTTCCTCCTACTCGCTAATCGGGGATAAAACCATAAAATAACGGGTATAGTCCTTAGACTGTTCGGAATACCCAACCAGATTACCCAAATCCTTAACGGGACGCATAAATGCGCGCAGATGTTCCCGCTTTGTGTTATCGGGACGGATGGAATAAAGCATAGAGGTATAAATGCTTTGAGCAAGGTTTTCAAAGTTGATAAAATAAGCCGAATTTTTGTCGCCGACCCGCTTGAGATTGCGGGTTGCGGAAATATCCCAAACGGATGGGTTTCTGCCGGCTACGGTGGTAAGAGCTTTTTGCGCACCTGCGCGGTTGTCGCTTACTACAAAATACCCGTTATGCTCAAAATATACGGCTTTGCTTCTGTCTCCCTCAAAACCCGTATATATACCTAACCGAACATTATTCCATTTCTCCTCGCCCATAGCTTTGGACAAGAAATCACGAAAAAAGAATCTCGCATCGGCGTCATCAACGCGTCTGCTTTTAGCTATGAACACAAAAGACGGTTGAATTTCACGTGAAAGCCCGTTTATGGAAAAATGGCATTGGTCTTCAAATAAAGTGCGGAAATTGGTAATAAATTCCATCATAATGGGATTGCCGAAAATTCCGGATAAAACAATCCCCGGGTTTTGCATAGTATCAAGAAAGAAAAGAGCATCGGATGGGGAATAAGCGCCGTATTCGTTTGCCCGTCTGACAAACGGAGGCTTTATATCGGAGTCGAAAGGCGCACCGAATAACGTCAAGGATTTGGTCGCAAACTCTACCCCCAAAGCAAAGCGCTTTTTATTCCCGCTCATACCCAAAACTCTGTCGGCAAAGGGATGGATAACGGTCTGACCGGTTTTGTAATATATAATATCCTGCGCCCGCTCGTTAAACTCATCAAGGACATTGTCTTTAAGACGGGTGTTTGCAACGCGCTTAAAATAAGAGACGGTAGCGGAGTTTTTACCCAGAATAATATATTTACCAACCGTATCGACAAAGTATCCGTAAACCTGATTTCTTGCGCTAACGGCGTTCATAGCGCGCACAAAGAAATTAGACCCGCGTCTTGCCTCAACAAGTATAACGTAATCATTCATAATATTGATAAAACAAACCTCTCCGACAAGAGACTTGACAATATCGCCGCCCTCAAGCGCGCGAAAACTACGATAATTGCCGATAAGTTCGCGGTCTTCAAAATAATGGAGAAGGTAGTCGATATACTCCTTGTCCATATTCATCAAACCGTTTTTGCGAAGGTTGTCCTCAAGATTTACAATATCGCGAACGTAAAGAAACGCAACCGTATTTTCAGGCACCGCTATATTCGCATAGGAACTAACAGCACCCCATATCATACATAAAACAACAATAAACGCCCTTGCCTTAAAGTTTGTCATTTATTATATCCTCCGAAATATATTGAACGGAATTGGTATCCCGAACGGCGAAATAGTTTAAAACCGAAAGCCCTATATAAGAGGCGGCATGCGAGCCGGTAGTCTCAAGCGCGCCGACATAAACCATATAACGAAAATCATATACCCCGATAAAAAACCCGTTAGTCCTGCGAATATCAACCCCGTCGCTATCCTCATAAACTCCAGTTCCCGTTTTGCAATAAACGGGTAAATAATCCGGCATAAAGAGTTTTTCCCGCGAACTCTTTGCAGTTCCAACGGTATAAACCATCCTCATCCCGTCTAAAATAGCCTCGCGCGCGGAAACCGCCAAATGCGGGGCATCTTTTTGAGTAAAGATTTTGGCGTAAGCGGAAATTAAATCGGTCGCGCGGATATGCATAATATTCATCTTGCCGATTAAAGCCATAGAACGCTCGACAGGATTAAGAAACCGTCGCGTAAAAGCGCTTCTGCCGGGAATTACCCCCCATTCCTGCAAAACCGAAACATAGAGCGCAAAATCAATATCCTTTGAAAAATTATAAAAATACGTGTTGCAGGAATGAGCAAGCGCGGGGATTAAAGTAAGTCTGCCGTGTCCCGCTAACAGCCAGCACTTTTCCTCATCGCGAACATTCTCGTTATAAGCATCGCAATAATGGGTTTCGCCAATATCAACGGGGTTATTCCTGAATTTAGCGATAATCGTAAAGGGTTTGATTATAGACCCCATCGCCATAGGTTTATCAAGCATAGATTGAGGGTCGCGGACAAAAATATCCTCTCCGGTGCACAAATCCATTACTATAACGCAAAAGTCGTTGGTGTAGTCGATTTTTTCGGCATATTCTTCCGGGGTGAATAAGTCCCCGCTATAAGAGTAGGATACCATACAAAACAAACAAGCCGATAAAAGGAGAGATATTAAAACGAATCGTGCGTTTAATTTTTGCATTAAACAGCGCCCCCGCTTGCCGAGAGATTATAGTAGATTATATCATTAAATAGAAGCAAATACAAGAATAATACAAAAAAACCGGGGGTATTTTACTTGAAAATAACGGGATTCTCCCATAAAATATTCGGGAGGAGAAACCGATGAAAATAATCAAAAGCGCGCGGGATACACATAAAGAAATTCAATCGCTAAAAAAAGAAAACAAAAGTATAGGCTTTGTCCCGACAATGGGAGCGCTCCACGATGGGCATCTGAGTCTCGTTAGTCAATCCCTGCAGGAAAACGATATTACCGTAGTAAGCATATTCGTAAACCCGCTCCAGTTTGGGGAAAACGAAGATTTGGATAACTACCCCCGTCCGTTTGACAGCGACAGACAACTGCTTGAAAATCCCGGCATAGATATCCTGTTTTACCCGCCGGTGGAGGAGATGTATCCCCCCGACAACCTGACAAGGGTTATAATCAAAAAGCTCCCCGATTATCTCTGCGGTGCAAAACGCCCGGGTCATTTTGAGGGAGTCGCTACGGTGGTTACAAAACTGTTTAATATAGTTACCCCCGACAGGGCATATTTCGGGCAAAAAGACTATCAGCAGTCGGTTATTATCAAGCGAATAGTTAAAGACCTTAATATGTATATAGATATACGGGTTTTGCCGACAATGCGCGAAAAAAACGGGCTTGCGATGAGTTCGCGCAATAAATACCTCAGCGAAAAGGAAAGAACCGATGCAGGATTGATATACAAGTCCCTTGTTTCGGCAAAAAGGCAGATTGAACAAGGAGAGCGGAGCCCCTCAGTTATAGTATCAAACATAGAACGGTTGATAAGCGAAAAAGCCCCGTATGCGAAAATCGACTATATATCGGTAGCGCATCCCGACAGCTTGGAGGAACTTAAGGTAATTGAAAAACGGGCGGTGATAGCGGTTGCCGTGTTTTTTAATAAAGCGCGCCTGATAGATAATATATTGATTGAGATTTGACCGCCACTCCCCGACAAGGTGTCATTCCGATTATACCCGCGCAAGCCTAACCCGTGAGGAATCTCCTTTAACCGAAGTAGATTCTTCATTAGTAGAGCTGAAGTAGCTTAATCGGAATGACACGGCGGGGCAGACACTTTGATAGCATTCGCCTATGCTCATAGCAGGTCGTTCATCGCCCCACACCAATTTGTAAAGCCACACCTGAAGTAGCCCACAAATTGGGGGGGGGGAAATGACCGATATAAACAACCCTGCAACCGTGCGAAAACGTTTTCGGATTTAATAAACGGAAGGGAAAATATGGAAATAGAAAAATATGCTTTCGGTTCAATCAAAATAGACGGTGAAACGTTTGTATCTGATATAATAATCTTCCCGGAAGGCGTCGTTCCCTCGTGGAGACGTAAAAGCGGACATTTAGTATTACCCGAAGATATAGAGGAGATAATAACATACAAACCGCAAACCGTTATTTTCGGGACGGGGATGTTCGGAGTTATGAAAATCCACGAAAGCGCTTTATCCCTGCTTAAAGCAAATAATATAGAAACAATAATCAAGCCCACATCTCAGGCGGTAAAGGTATTCAATAAGCTAAGCCCTAAAAATAAAGCCGTAGCCGCTTTACATCTAACCTGTTAGGTTAATCAGAATTTAAAACCTATTTCAATACCGGCATACGGTATAAATCCGCCATCCAAACTAATAGTCAAAATTTCGGACAAATCAAAACCGATAGGAGTTTTATAACCAATTCTAACATCAAAATGTTCAGCGGAAAGTTCAATACCGGCACCCCATAAAAATGCCGGCGCACCAAAATCTGCAATAAATTTCCCCTCATTAAACCACTGGAAATACAGATAATCTGCTTCCACTAATGTATAAATACCGAACCATTTAACCGGAAACACACCCAAATCCAAGCTGCCGCCTGCTAAAAACCCAAAAGCGGAGGAATGTTTATCCACATCGCTCTCTATTCCTACAAATACCTGCCCGCCGATAGATGTAGAAATATACAAGATATTACCAAGATTCAACCAGTTTTTTGTAAGATATGCCTCAGGACCCCAAAGTTGTAAATCGCCTTCTATTTTTGATTGGCCGTGAAAAGCATTTAACCCCGTATATAACTGCATACCCCACGGCAAACCCAATTCAAAACCTAATGCGGTGGGTATAACAGTAAACCCCCTGATTGACATACGTTTTTCCCCGCGTTCCAAAACTCTGGCAGTTCTGAAAGCGGAAGAAGGAATGATAACAAAGTTAGGGACACATCCGCTAAGAAATACAGCGATAACAACCACCACGGCAAACACCCCGATTTTGTAACCTTTCATAATTTCACCTCCTGATTTTATCAAACCGAGTTTATTAGTAATTATATATCAAACTATAGAAAAAACAATACTCCGAACGGAGTATTTTACATTACATCAAAAAACCTTGATTTTCCATCCGAGTTCAATCCCGACATAAACCTCCGCCACGTATCCCGAAAAATCCGCATCCGAAGGAACAAACGCCGGAAGGATAGATTTAAAAGCAAATTTTATATCAAACCTCCTGCCGAAAAACCCGAAACCCATTCCCATCAGCAGATTAGGTTCTGCAAAAACCCTGTAACTAACGCCATCGGCAAAGGTCTCGACATAGAGGTAAGTCAAATCAATTTGTAAGAAAGCCCCGAAACTTTTAACGGGAAAAACGCCGATATCAAAACCCCCGCCCACCATAAACCCGACAGCCGACCCTTGATAAATATCCGAGCTTTCGATTGCGAAATAAGTCTGACCGCCGATTGTCGGGGTGATATAAAATATATCTTCAATACTTAAGAGGTTTTTGGAGAGATAAACCTCAGGACCTATCATAGCCACGGCATTACTAAGCCTGACCGCACCGCTTACCGTGCTTATACCGGCATAAATCTGCATATCCCATAGCAAACCCGCCTCGTAGCCTAAAGTAATCCAGCTTGGGAAAGGCAATTTTACCGATATACGATGCTCTCCGAAATCCAAAACCCGTCCCGTTCTGAATGCGGATGACGGTGCAACAAAAACCGTATCGGTGTTGGGAAATATCCGTATCTGCGAACTTCTTTCGGATACTTCACGACTGACAGCACCGCATCCTCCCAATATTAAAACCGCAAAAAAATAGCTTATCACACCCGCTAAATAACCCCTTTTCATCACCCACCTCCGAAATTTTCTAATAAATAAAACAAATTTTAGATTAAGTTAAAACCTAAAACCCAACTCAACGCCGCCGAACGGAAGCACATAAACATCTAAATTGTTGCCGTATAAAAACGGGTCAAACATAAGAAAATTAACCCCTATTTTTATATCAAAGCGTTTAAAGAAAAACCCGATACCGCCGCCGAACGGAAAAACGGGAGAGTAACAAATAGCGGTTGTTATATTCTCCTCAAATATCTCCATATAGAAATAATTGGCGTTAATATTGAAATAAAACCCGAACCATTTGACGGGAAAAGTACCGATATCCAAACTAATTCCACCCATTGCCCCGAAAACGGAGTAAAAATAATCCTTAGCGCTGTCTACGGTAATATAAGTCTGCCCGCCTATTGATGTGGTAATATAAAAGACTTCATCTACATTGATTAAATTTTTAGATACATATAATTCAGGTCCCAAAAAATTTAAAGTCTTATCGTTAATTTCAGTGCGTCCGTTAAAGACATTTAACCCGCCTGCCAATTGAAATCCTGCGGGGAGTCCCAATTCAAATGTCGCCCCCATAGGAACAAAAAACCAGTTTTTCAACGAAACGCGCCTTTCCCCGCTTTCCAATACCTTCCCCGTCCTGAAAGCGGCTGACGGTAAAACGATAGTATCGGGAATACACCCGCCTAAAACAAAAATTGAAATGAATAGACTAATAAGCAACCCTAACTTTAAAACCCGTTTCATAACCCCACCTCCGAATTATTTAACGAAATATTAAACTATCCCCTGATTTTGCTTTCTGCGAAAGCGATATAGTGCAAATGCTTCAAGATAAAAATGAATTGGGCTTTGAATGGGAATTTGAGTTTACATATTATATCTTTAAGAAATAAAAAAGCAATACACCGAAGCAAGTATTTTTGAGTTCTAATAATAAATCCTTAAAATTTCCATCCCACTTCAATTCCGATATTCGGATATACATCAATATAATCTTCATACAAATAGCTCTCATCCCACGTGATATACCCGAAAACTTTTGCGGCTAATTTAATTTCAAAATTGCCTACAAATAAACCTATACCGATTCCAGAAGAAATACCCGGAACGGAGGTTATATCTATATAATTTATTGCGCCGTCAAAAGTCTGCATATAAAAATAAGCTGAATTTAACTGGGCAAAAAGCCCGAATTCCTTAAACGGAAAAATCCCCAAATCAAAACCCGCTTCCCCGATAAACCCGAAAGCGGTTTTATTGTAATTTTCGGTAGTTTTGATTCCCAAATACATCTCGCCTGTAATGGAAGTTGTGATATAAAAAATATCGCCTAAGTTTACTAAATTTTTGGAAATACAGGCTTCGGGGCCGAAAAGGTAAAGCGGCTCATCAAGTAAAACTAATCCGTTTACGGCATTTACAGCGGCAAAAATCTGCGCGTTTGACGGTAACCCGAAAGCAAACCCGACACCGGTAGGTAATAATTCCACGGTTTTTATCGACAATTTTTTATCCCCCGGCTTTAAAACTCTCGCGCTTCTAAACACGGAAGACGATAAAACCGAACTCCCGAAAAAACCATACATTCCGCATCCGCTTAATACCAATATCAAAAAAAATGCACCGGATAAAGCCCCGATTTTACAATATTTAATCATTTAGCGCCCTCCAAACATTTTTTTATTAATATAAGTATAACATCCGCTTCCCGAAAAACTCAAGTTTAAAACAAAATCCTCTCTTAAAAAAACAAGCGGACTGCTCAAATCTTGTTTTATTTTCAGTATCATTTTAAAATAATAAAAATCCCTAAAGAGGATAACTATGAAAGTTTTAAGAATCGCCTTAGCACAATTTAATTTCAGGGTCGGGGATATAGAAGGCAACCTGTCGAAAATACGAAAAGGTAGCGAGATTGCATCACGGGAAAAAGCGGATATTTTAGTATTCCCTGAACTTGCCGTTACGGGCTATCCCCCTGAGGATTTAGTATTCAAAGCCGAGTTTTTGCAGTCAAACCTAAAAGCGCGTGACGAAATCGCAAAGCTGAGTTCGGGACTTGACCTGCTTATTATATGCGGGTTTATCAATAAACGTGACGATATTTATAATTCGACGGGCGTTTTTTACGAGGGAAAACTCGTTGACGTTTACAATAAGATATATCTTCCCAATTACGGGGTTTTCGATGAGAAACGCTATTTCAAATCGGGGAAACATATACCGGTTTACAAATATTTCGGGGTTCGCGTCGGGGTTAATATCTGCGAAGATATCTGGTATCCCGACGGTCCCGGTCATTATCAAACCGTTGACGGTAACGCGGATATACTGATAAACCTCAGCGCTTCGCCGTATCACGCGGGAAAACAGGAATACCGCGAATCTATGTATAAATCAAGAGCGGGGGACGGAGCGGTTTATCTTGTGAATTGTAATCTTGTAGGCGGGCAGGATGAGCTTGTTTTTGACGGGGGGTCAACGGTTTATGACCCTAAAGGAAACCTTATCGCAAGGTTAAAGCAATTTGAGGAGGATTTCGGCGTAATTGATATAAACATAGACAGAGTTTTCAGCGAACGTCTAAAGGACATTCGTCGCCGCGAAACCATAAACACCGATACCGAACCGAAATTCCCGTTACGCGAAATTGAAATAAACGGGATAGAAAACCCGCGACACCGGTTTATCGAAAAAAAGCCCGCTATTGTAAAATCTACGGAAAGAATAGAATCTATTTATAAAGCGTTGATACTCGGCACACGGGATTATGTCAATAAAAACGGATTTAAAAACACAGTTATAGCGATAAGCGGAGGGATAGATTCGGCGCTTGTCGCGGTAATTGCGGTTAAGGCGTTAGGTGCGGAACGGGTAAGCGGGGTATATATGCCGTCGAAATATTCCGCCGATATAAGCAGGGAGGATACGGAAAAGCTGTGTAAAAATCTCGGTATTACGTTACATACGCTTGAAATCCAGGACCTGTTTGAACATTACTGCGATAAACTCGCGCCGGCTTTTAAAGGGAGTTCTTTTGATACAACCGAGGAAAATCTGCAGTCAAGGATACGGGGAAATTTAATAATGGCGTTATCAAACAAATTCTCGCTGTTGGTGCTTACAACGGGAAATAAAAGCGAGATGAGTGTCGGTTACGCCACTTTATACGGGGATATGGCGGGAGGCTTTGCGGTCATAAAAGACGTGGTTAAAAGCGACGTTTACAAATTAGCGGGATATATAAACCGCGAAAGTGAAATTATCCCGCAAAGAATAATAGACCGCCCCCCATCGGCTGAACTTCGCCCAGACCAAAAAGACAGCGATTCCCTTCCCGATTACGATATACTTGATACAATAATACGGGGTTATGTAGAGGAGGATTGCAGCGTGGAGGAGATAATTACAAAAGCGGGGGATGAGGATATAGTGCGGAAAATAATAAGGATGATAGACAACAGCGAATATAAACGCCGCCAAGCACCTCCGGGTATAAAAGTAACTCCTCGCGCGTTCGGCAAAGACAGGCGGATGCCGATAACAAACGGTTATAATAAATGAAACCCATCAAATTCGAGCAAGGAATAAGCTATATATCTAACTTTTTTAAGCAATTTAAGTAAGTATTTTTTCAAAAGAACAGACAACCGTAAGTATCACCATTTTAAAATCAATTAAGCGCCCTATTATACGTTTAAATATCGTTTAATATCGTTATCCTATAAAAATGCGTATTAATTAAATTTATATTATTTTTAACTTAATTTTACTTAACAATAACACCCCGCCTATTGACATCCTTGAATTTAATACTAAAATATGTGAGTATTTTTCTCTAATCCAAATTTTTAAATAAGGGGAAAGGCAATCAAAAAAATATACGCCCTGCTATCCCTTATCCTGTCGATTTTTATTCTCAATATATGTGCGGGTAATTCCATAGATAATGACGAAAGCTCGAAAACAGTCATTTCTCCCCCGATATTTATTCCCGCCAATGCCGTTTTTGATGATTCTATAGAGATTACTATATCCAACGACATCGAAAATGTCTCTGTAAAATACCGGATTAATCAGGACGGGGTTTGGCTCAATTATTCCAGTCCTATTATTCTCGATAATACCGCTACCCTATTCGCATATTCACACAACGGAAACACCCGTTCCCGCACAGCCGAGTCTGTTTATCAAAAAATCGAAAAACTCAAGGTATCTACCCCTCATTTTTCTCCGTCTGCGGATAATATTTTTACAAACGCGCTTCAAATAGAAATCCATACCGAAACCGAAGGCGCATCCATTATCTTTTCCACCAATGACCGGCTATTATTCCATACTTACTTCTCTCCTATAACCATATCAGATACCGTTACTTTCCACGCTTTCGCCACCAATATAGATATGATTGATTCGGATGAAGTTATCGCAACCTATACGTTCAGCGAAACTCCTCAATATCCGCAAAAAGTTAAAACCCCGCAGTTTTCCCCGGATAGTTCTTATTCCTTTACCGATACTATCCAAATAGAAATATATACCGAAACCGAAGGCGCAACCATTGTCTTTTCCACCAATGACCGGCTATTATTCCATACTTACATCTCTCCTATAACCATATCAAATACCGTTACTTTCCACGCTTTCGCCACTAATATAGATATGGACAATTCCGATGAAGTTACCGCAACCTATATAAAATCTTAGTATTCTTTTCCGAATGTCGGCCGTTTTTTAATTTATCTCTTGTATCCGTCCGTTTATGCCCAAACCTTTATAAATCCATACATAAAATAAACAAAAAAATAAATTTGTATAAAAAAGGGGTTTTCTATTGACATATTTTTCCAATATATATAGAATAGGTTGAATTACATAGAGGAGGTGGTAATGAAAAGGTTTATTTTTATGGTTCTGCCGGTATTTATCTTGTGCGGGGCAAGTTTTATCGGTTGCGGACCCAAAGAAGAAGCGCCGGAAACCGAAGGAATTAGCGACATAATTTTTACTATGTCGGAGGAATTACAGGATGGCGAAGGTTCGATAATGCCGGGGTCATCTATCGGCACGCTTTCCGTAACGGGCGGTAAAGGTGATGTTACCTACTCGTTAGTTAAAGGGCTTGGCGATGACGACAACGACAGGTTTACTATCGACGGCGATGAGGTTAAAATCGGCGATACCGTGTTGCTTATGGGGTCTTATTCTTTCCGCGTAAGGGCGCGCGATTCCGTTAGTTCCCGCGAAGAGCATTTTTCAGTCGTGGTTATCTTAGTTACCATAATTGACCCGACCCAGATTTCGGATATCTCATTTGACCCGACACCCGACCTTCAGGAAGGCGAAGATAACGTAGCTCCTAATGCCGTTGTCGGAACTCTGTCTGCAACCGGCGGTGAGGGAACTATCACTTACACTTTAGTTTCAGGCACAGGGGATACCGACAACGACAAGCTGACTATCGAAGGAAATCAGGTTAAAGTCGGCAATACCGCGCTCACCGCAGGAACTTACTATTTCCGCATCAAAGCTCAATGCCTTGTAAGCAACCTTGAAAAGGAATTTAACTTCACGGTTAATGTCGGGGAGGATTCTCCATACACCGTAGTTTTTGACGAGGTCTCTCCTCTTTACGACCCGCTACCCGCCGGCACCGTTGTAGGCACTCTTTCGGTAACGGGAACCGAAGACCCTGTCCTTTTTGACCTTGTTAGCGGAGACGGTGATGGCGACAACGCCAGCTTCATTATTGACGGCGATGAAGTCAAAGTAGCCGATGGGGTTACGCTTTCCGAAGGCGTTTACTATTTCCGTGTATTAGCTTACGATGATGTTACGCCCTCCTTCGGCGAGGAAGCATTCAGCGTTACTGTAGTCGACCCGGGTCCCACCTAATACCAAATTACAACCTCAGACTGATTTCGGATTGCGAATCCCTTTATAAGTTTGAGAGGTTGTAAAAAACTTTATCGGAATTTGAGCAAAAAGCTACATTTAAGCGCATATTAAGGGGAGCGTGCGTGTTATCGACGCTCCCTTTTGTTTTTATCTTTCCTTTCGTTAGCATTACAATATAAAATATTCTTACAACCTCACAAATCGGCAAAAAAATAAAAATAAAACGATTTTTCTATTGACATATATTCTTATTATGGTAAAATGTGAAAAATTTTGTTTAGGAGGATTCGTATGAAGAAACTTATTTATTTGCTGCTACCATTGTTTCTCGTGTTAGGTTTGAGTTTTGTTGGTTGTGGTCCTGAGGTTGACCCGCCGGACACTAAAAACGGGGAGATCGATGACGACGACGACGATGATGATGACGACGATGATGACGACCCGGTTCTTTACGATGTAACTTTCAATGTTGACACAACCGGCGCTGGGGTAACCGGTCCCGTTTATATTTCAGGTTCGTTTGCCGAATGGACTACACCGGGCGATGATGCCGATTTGGAACTTGATGATGTAGGCGATGGTATCTACTCTATCACCCTTGAACTTGAAGCGGGCACTTACCAGTATAAGTACTTTGACGGTGCCGGCTGGGACGGCGGTGAATATCTCGGAGATGACCGCGAAGTTGTAGTTGATGGTGATATGACGGTGGATAATATCTGGGGCGATCCTACCGACACACCTTTAGAACTCGGTTGGACTACCGCACCCGATGCCGCTAATATAACCGGCACTTCATTCGACATCACCGCCACTATCAACATGGACGGTGGTATCTATGCGCTTATCTCCGCTACCGTACCCGATGCACAGGATATTGTCGATACCGGCGAATTTACAGATGCCGATGCAGACGTTCAGGCTACTATCCCATTCTCGGATTTGGATTTCGACACCGAATATGATGTTTACGTTACCGCAGTGGTCGGTGAAGAAACTCTTGATCCCGTTAAAGTTACCGTTACCACTCTCGCGGCTGTAGTTACAATTTCTCTCGATGCTACTTCCTATGACGTTGTTGAGGGAGATGAAACCGTTACCGTAACGGTTACGGATGAAGCGCTTGACGATACCGCAACTCCGACCGTCAATATTACTACCGTAAACGGCGACCCTGCATCCGGTGATATACAACTTGCTTGGAACGCAGGCGAAAGCGCGTTTACAGGAACTTTCACGGTTGGAACCGTTACCGCAGGAACCGCTAATTATGAGTTTAACGTAAACGGTTCCGTTACAGTAGAATATAAGGGCGAAGAAGATACCGCTACCGTATATGCCACCCTCACGGTTAAAAACCCCGTTATCAGCGGAGAATGGGAGTGTGTTGACGGCGAATGGACTATAACCATCACTTGTGCTACAGCAGACGCTGATATTTATTACACCGATGATGGGGCCGACCCGGATGATGGTTCTACCGAATACGGAGTTCCTTTCGTTATAACTGCAACCACTACAATAAAAGCAATCGGTATGAAAGCAGACCATGATAATTCCGAAATAGTAAGCGAAGATTTTGTAGTTCACGGTAAGGTTGCAAATCCTACTTTAGACCCCGTTTCCGGCTCTGATTTTGTAGGAAATAGTTTTGAAATAACCGCGTCTTCCACTACCCCGGACGCTACTTTCTGTTACTATGTAGGCACAGAGGGTGTCGATTTTGACCCCAAAACCGATGAACCGGACGGTTTCGATGATGAGGGAGTTCTCACCGTTGACGCTTCAGGCATAAACGTAGGAGAAAGTATTACCATAACCGTTTACGCTTATATGGCAGAAGGAGAATATAACCCGATAGACGGATGGCAGGCTTCCGACGGCGTTGTAGCTACTTACGATAGAATACTTGGAATTACCATCGACGGCACAAAGGACGCTGACTGGGATTTTGCAACCGTAATGGGCGCATCCGCTACAGCCGGATGGGATGGTATGCAAATCGGCGAACTTCTTATGATTAATGATGGGGATAATCTTTATATATGGGTTGAGACCGTAAATGTTCCTAACTGGGGTGATAACGGTCTGTTTATTAATATAGCAATTCATGTCAACGATTCAGATTCCGGAGAATCGGGAAATCCTTGGGGAGCGCAATTCAACTTCTCCGGCACAGCTAATAAACCTCAGTATCATATCCCATTTAGAATCAAAAACGATAATGAAGTTAATGGTGCTGCTTTATACGCATCTTCCGATTTAGGCACCGCAATATTGGCTACGTGGGATGATCTAAAAGGCGCTGAATTTGCCGTTGACCGCACCGCCGGATTTGAAATGAAAATACCTTTATCTGAAATGGGTCTGTCTGCAACAGATAGCCTGAAAGCAATAGTGGTCTTAAGCGGAAACGAAAGCGGACAACATGGTACCTTTGATGTAATCCCAGAAGACGCAGGAAACTCTATTGCAGATGCTTGGAATATGTCAGCCTCTCCCAATGTCCAATCAACATATTCTTCTGCTTATGTGATTGAATAATTTTAGCTTAAAACATTTTAGCTACATATCAAGCCCTCCCTTCGGGGAGGGCTTTTTTTTTCGCTCCCCTCGATACACCTCTCTACGTTCGGCACTCGGGGAGCGAAGTCCGCACGCTCAGAGATGACCGGTTGGTTTAAAAAATGACTTCAAGATAACAATTCGGTCGCCGAGTGCGAGTGAAACGAGCGTATCGAGGCGACCATCCCGCCGTGTTACACGGATTATACCCGCGACAGTCTAATCCGGCGGAGTGTATCTCTTTTAACGGACGGAAGCGGATTCTTCAAGGGAAAAACTAAAGTAGAGCAATCAGAATGACACTTGTCGGAAAACAGGATACCGGTTATCGAGTAGCCGAGCAGTGCGGGGCGTATCGCGATAACCACGGGCGCTCCCCTCGATACACCTCTCTACGTTCGGCACTCGGGGAGCGAAGTCCGCACGCTCAGAGATGACCGGTTGGTTTAAAAAATGACTTCAAGATAACAATTCGGTCGCCGAGTGCGAGTGAAACGAGCGTATCGAGGCGACCATCCCGCCGTGTTACACGGATTATACCCGCGACAGTCTAATCCGGCGGAGTGTATCTCTTTTAACGGACGGAAGCGGATTCTTCAAGGGAAAAACTAAAGTAGAGCAATCAGAATGACACTTGTCGGAAAACAGGATACCGGTCATCGAGTAGCCGAGCAGTGCGAGGC
>CAZQBT010000010.1:32737-56998 GCA_964591955.1 uncultured Brevinematales bacterium
AAAACAGGATACCGGTCATCGAGTAGCCGAGCAGTGCGAGGCATATCGAGATGACCACAAAAAAAGCCGCACCGTTCAACACGGGGCGGCTATATCCATAGAGTTAAATTTTAAAAACTAAGCTGCAGGTTTTTCCTGCGATTTTTTCTTCCCGCGGGAAATAAGGAAAATCGTAAGGAATACAACTATCGCGAGTAAAATCAAAAGCGCTATAACGCTTCGTGCAAGCATCGCAATAACGATAGTAAAACCCGAAAGCACAAGCGCGGTTATAAACGTAATTACGCCGACAACGCCTTTTCCTACCCTTCCGAGGAAAGGAATCACCTTGAGAACCGTTACCAAAGGCCCGAAGAACATCTGCAAACCTACCCACATAAGAACGAAGCCGACTATACGAAGAATCCAAAGCATCATTTTATGTTCGCCTGCAAGGGTTTGAATAGCGGTGCTTCTGCTCCCCTCGCGCGCATGGTAAAGAGTGGCATCCCTTCTCAGCTTGTCACGTGCGGCTTTTTTCTCACCGGCATATTCATAACTAACGATACGCCCGTCCGATGTTGCCTCGCCGAATGCGGTTACATAAACGTTGTTTTCCAAAGCGGAAAAACTGATACGCACGTCCCCGACCTTCGGTGTGTTTAAACTCCCTTCAGTTTCGCCATGTGGAATAAAGATAAAATTCTGCTCAATTTTTTGATTAGGTCCGAGAATTGCGTTAGCATCAGTCAATTCCACGCGGTTTCTTCTGCCGGGAAGCGATATACGCTGAGGGTCAATTGCCCAAGTGCCGACCTTAGCGGTAGAAACGGTGTAACTCCTGTTTTCGTAAGGCATACGAGGGTTCTGATGACCTTCCGGTCTGTGAAAACTTGAGGAATCCTGCGGAGAGGAAGTCCAATCGGTGCGGTAGGTATAGGTTGTTGTAGTCTCAGTTCCGCCCCCGGGGAGGTCGCGCGTTTCGGTTTTTTCATCCTGAATCCACGCATACATCTCAGCCGACCTTGAGAGAGCGATATATTCGCCCGGTCTTAAAAACTGCGGGTCGCCGAGCCTTTCGGTTGTAGTCAAATTGCCCGTTACCGAAACAAGCTCGCCTGCAAAAGCAGCATCCACGCTGTCTGCCGAAACCTCTTCCGCCAACACCGCCACTTTGGATAAATCCATTCTTCCTTCATTGACCCATAGAACCACAAACGAGGCAAGGAACATAATCAAGCCGATAAAAACACCCTTGATGCTTTTTCCGAGATTCTGCCCCCAACTCGTTCGAGTCGTTGTTGAGAAACTTTCGCCCATAATAAACCTCCGATTAAAAAAATTTTCTTTCTTATTAAAGCAAATTATATACTTTTTTTACAGGGGTTGTCAAGCTTTAAGAGACTGAATTTACAGTTTGTCAAAGTCCGGGTAAAAATCAACCCATTCGGAATTTATATATAACTGGGCGGGTCTGAAACGGCTTTTATATTCCATATTACTTATGTCGCGTATATAAAAACCGAGATAAAGATATTTTTTATTGGAAAGTTTTGCATAAAAGATTTCCTGTATCATACTGTAAACGCCGAGGCTCCTGTCTTCAAAATCGGGGTCCCAGTAAAAATACGCCGATGAAATAGACTCCATACTTTCATCAAGGATACTTACGCCGATTAACCTGTCTTCAATATAAAACCTCATTTCATAGCTATAAGGGTATCCCATGTGGAGATTAAAAATACCCTGCAAATACTCATCCTTATTGCGTTCCGGGTGGCGCAACTTATTGTATTTAGCATATAAAACCTCGTCATCGGGAGTGGGAAGCCCCGCGCGTTTGACCGTTATTTTGATGTCCTTGTTTTTTTTCAGGACACGTTTTTGACTTTTTGACGGGCAAAATTTATCAACCTCTATCCTCATAGGAATACAAGCGGAACATCCCTCGCATATCGGCTTAAAAAAGACAAAGGTATCGCGACAAAACCCCTCCCCCATAAACTTGCGGTAGTCAATCATCTGGTCGATTCTCGGAAATACGGTTCGGAATTTCGCAATTCTACCGTCTAAAAAATATAAACACGGATATTCCTGTATCTCTACTGTGTATAGTTTATCAAAGCAAAATTCAAACGCCATATAATCCCTCTTGTTTTAATTAAGGCTATCATTGGTGGCACGGGCTTCCGGCCTGTGCATATAGTGTCATTCCGATTATACCTCTATCGGAATGACAAGGGAACAGGCACTGCCCCAATAACCCCGTAGGCTCACAACAAGTTTATCCTGCGCTCCCTAAAGTAATCTCATAAATCGGTGGGGAACTGTTTACCAAACTCAACCCATTCCCCGTCTATAAGCAACCGATGGGGCCTGAAATTTATCTTATAAGACATCTTCGGAGTATCTTTAATAAAATATCCTAAATAATAATATCTCTTTTCCAACTTTTCGGCAAGTCGAATCTCGGATAAAATGCTAAAAATTCCGGGTCGCCTGTATAGAATATCCGTGTCATAGTAGAAATAATTAGATGATAAAGCATCGTCGGCTTCATCGACAATCCCTACCCCGACCAGTTTGCCGTCCAAATAATAATCCATCTCGATAATATACGGATACCCGTCGTGCATCTTGACAAGCTCGTTAAAAGATTCGGTTATTTTCTCGGGATTGTTTTCGTTTTGCTCATCATGCTTATGCCGTTTGTATTTCATATAGAGTTCCAATTTTTCACGGGTAATATCCGAATCCCCCGATACCCGCACTTCAATATCCTGATTTTTGTTCAAAGTGCGTCTCTGGCTTTTCGATATACGGAATTTTGAAACCTCCAAGCGCATAGCGACACATCCGTTGCAGTTATTGCATACGGCACGATAAAACAAATCCGCATACCTGCGGTATCCCGCGTTTAGAAAGAGATGGTATTCCTCCATCTGTTCGGGACGCGGGAAAACCATTTCAAGTTTAGACATCCTTTCATCCTGAAAATAAGCACAAGGAGCTTCAAACGTTCTGGTCGTGTAATTTTTCAAATTTATAAATCTATATGTCATATCCCGTTTTCCTTACGATAATAAGTATAAACTGAATCCCTCAAAATTTCAACAAGAAATATGAGGTTACGAAAATTAACCTAACTTAGAAATAATCATTAATACATATAAACAGAATGATTTAAACTTTGATTTCGAGTTATACGGTAAATTTTTGTAGGATATTTTAAGAATAAAAGATTTAATCCCTTGACAAAAAAAATGAATGTTTTATAATGTGGCAATCTATATTTCGGAGGTAGTTTTATGAAGAAGGTTTTGGCTCTCTTAGTGTTGGTTGTGTTTAGTGTTGTTACTTTTGCTTGTCAGAAAATCGTTGTTCGCGCTCCCGAAGGCAAGAATGTTACTCTTGCATCCGGAGCAATCAGCAACTACGATTACCAGAAAAGAGTTTTCTACGTTCTTTGGGGCCTTGTTCCTCTCGGTGACAACTCAACCGCAGATCTTTTGGCTAACGTTCCCGACGGTTCAAAAGTTTTGGTTCAAACCGAACTGACTTTTGTTGACTATCTTATTACCGGTATTCTCAGCGTTGTAAGTGTCTGCACCAAAACTGTCGGCGTTCAGGTGGTCAAATAGTTTTTTATTGAGTTTTTTTACTGGGGCGCAAAAACGCCCCAGTATTTTTTTTAACATAGGGGTAATCTATGAAATTTGTTTTTATTTTTGCAATAGCGGGACTTTTATTTATCGGATGCGATACCAACGGGGACAAATCCAAAACAAATTTCGACAACGAAATCGCGCGTATTGAGGGCGAACACACAAACGCTGAAGGCGTAAAAGTTGTTGAAAAAATCGACATCAATAAGGTTTCCGTAGCCCGCAGAATTGTATTCTACGCATCCGCTCTAAACAGACTCGTGCCTTATATTCAAACATATTCCGATTATATCCAACAAAACGGACTGTTTTCCGATGAGGTTTTCGATTATTTAGAATCCCAACTTAAAGCAAACCCCGATTTCGTCAAAGAAATTGAAAACCGCACGGGTTACCATACCACATCCGACTTTCTTCAGGAATTTAGAACTTTTTCAAAAACCTATTCTTATATGACTTTTAGTCGCGAGGTTCCCGCCGATGAGATTAACGATTATATCCGTCAAATAGAATTTGCGGAAATACAACTAACAACTATGCTCGAAAATGAAGAGTTAAACTCCTCTCAAAGATTGGATTTACAAACCCGTCTCGAACACGCATCTATGCTTAAACATCGGATTGAAGCATTTAAAAAGCTCCAAAAAGAAATCAACCCCGACGTGCTTAATCAGGTTCAAATCAACGAGGAGCGATTGTTGCTTATCTATGCCAAACTGTTCGGCGCGGATATCTGATTAAACCTCCCGCCTGACCTTCACCGACAAAGCGTGCGCGCTAAAACCCTCAAAGTTCGCCATAGTCTCTATATTTTTCCCGTGTTCCTTCAAATACTCCGACGTAACTCCCATAAAACTCGTCCGTTTGACAAAGTCATAGACTCCAAGCGGTGAGGAGAAAGTCGCCGTGCCGTTTGTCGGGAGAACGTGGTTAGGACCGTAGTAATAATCCCCCACCGCAACCGGTGTGTGATGACCTAAAAATATTGCGCCCGCGTTCTTTACCATATTGAGCGCCTTTTCCTCGTCATAGTTAAGCATAATCTCAATATGCTCCGGCGCAATACGGTTTGCTATATCGAAACCATCCTCAATAGTATCAACCACTATCGCCATAGAGTTTGTCTCGATGGATTTCTTAATAATATCGCTTCTTTCCAAAGAGGGAATAATCCTGTCAAGCTCGGCATTAACCTTAGCGATAAAATCCGCGCTTGTCGATATAAGAATCGATGTGGTATCATCGGTATGCTCCGCCTGAGCGCACAGGTCTATCGCCACCCATTCGGGATTAGCGGAATTATCGGCAAAAACGACGACCTCCGATGGTCCCGCAAGCGAGTCGATACCGACAACCCCCGACACAAGACGTTTCGCCGCGGTAACGTAACTGTTACCGGGACCCGTTATTTTATAAACATTGGGAACGGACTCCGTGCCGAAAGCCATAGCGGCAATAGCCTGCGCCCCCCCCGCTTTGATAATCCTGTCCGCGCCGAGCCTGTCCGCAAGCGCCAACAGCAACGGGTTTACTTTCCCTTCCTTATCCGGCGGTGTGGATATAATAAGTTCGTTGACCCCCGCAACTTTCGCGGGAACTATATTCATTATCGCCGATGACGGATAAAACCCCTTCCATCCCGGAACATACAGCCCCACCCGTTCTATCGGCAATATAAGCATCCCGCATATATTCTTCCGGCTTGATGATGCCCATGATTCTTCTTTTTGCGCGTAGTGAAACTCCTCTATATTATCAGCCGCCTTGAGAAAACATCGGAAAACTTCAGCCATCTCGCTTTCAACATACTTTATCGCATCGTCTATCTCCCGTCGGCTTACAACAAGATTGAGGTCATCAATATTCGGGGTGTCGAATTTCTTGGTATATTTCTTTACTGCAGCATCCCCGTTTTTGCGGACATCTTCTATTATAGTCTGCACCGTGTCAAAAACTTGCCTGTCAACGTCAAGCAAAGTCCTGCGATAATCCTTAAGTTCGTTAAAGGTTACGGTTTTCATTATAAACTCCAGAAACTTTTTGCAATAGTTTAATTTACCCCAGCGATAAAGTCAAATCGGTTATACCCGTTAAAAAAAGGTTTGCGCCTGCCGATAATAAAAAGCGTGTTATATTGTATTAGTAGCACGGTCATACCGGCTATACCACCAAATATATTGGGAGTTTTTATGCGAAAGATAATCATTTCAGTTTCGGTAATAATATTTATAACCCCGGCTGTTTTATTCGCAGATATGGAAACATTCTATGCCAACGTGGTAAATGCGGCATCACAGTCGGTAGGTATGCAAAGTATTCCCTCGCTTAACGGGAAGCGGTTTACGCAGGATTGTATCGGTTACGTTCGTTATATCTATTACAGAGCAGGCTTGGATATTACGCGCGCATATAGTATAGGTGAACGGGGAGTGGATTCCCTCTACTACGGGCTTATGGAATACGGGTTCGTTTATACAAATATCATAGCCAATCCGGGAGATTTGGTCTTTTTTAACAATACTTATGATGCCAACCGCAACGGGCTTTGGGATGACCCTCTGACACACGTCGGGATTATAGAATCTATCGGAGAATATAACACAATGACCTATATCCATTACGCAAGCGGAGCGGTAAAGCGCGATATGATTAATCTTCAATACCCCACCACACACGCTTTCAGACGCGGGGATGGAAGTCTTATGGTAATCAATTCCCATCTGAGACGGAATCAGGGCGAGGGCTTACCGAGACGGGCTTATATCGCCTCGACATTTTATCAAGCCTTTGCGAGAATAAACGTCCGTGCAAACAATAGCCGATAACTAACTCAATTATACTTTGAGTTCGCCAAGCCCGGATATTGCAAAAAGCCCGGTAGCACAGTCATCCCTGACCGGCGGATACCGCCTCCCGTAAAGCGTCATTCCGATTATACCCGCATCAGTCTAACCCCTGAAGAATCTAATCTTGTTGTCAGGAGATTCCTCATTAAAATAACTGAAGCCCCTTACCGATTTGCGGACGACAGTTTGGTATCTCGGACAATGCGGATACCGCCTCCCGTAAAGCGTCATTCCGATTATACCCGCATCAGTCTAACCCCTGAAGAATCTAATCTTGTTGTCAGGAGATTCCTCATTAAAATAACTGAAGCCCCTTACCGATTTGCGGACGACAGTTTGGTATCTCGGACAAATTGGTGTGGGGCGGGACAGCCATTAAGCGAAACCGAAATGACCGATATAAAAAACTCGGCAACCATTCTTTGACCTTGTTATCTAACCGCCTAAACTTATTCACTATCCAAATACTTTTTGATAATGGCGTCAAACTGCTCATAAGTCCTGTAACCGACAATTCTTTCAACAAGTTCGCCGTTTTTATCAACAATAAACGAGGTGGGAATGGCGCTAACGCCGCCGTAATCGGATACGAGTTTCGGATCCCCCATAATGAGAAGATAGTTTATATTATACTCCTCTGCGAAATTACGAACGGTATGAATTCCCGCCCTGTCAAGCGAAATTCCGATTACAACAAGTTCATTGGAATAATTGTTTTGCAGTTTTATGAGGTCGGGAATTTCATGGCGGCATGGAGGACACCATGTCGCCCAGAAATTGAGAAATACCACTTTTCCCTTGTAATCTTCAAGCGATATGGTTTCTTTATCCCAAATATCTGTTTTGCTGAACAAGGGGGCGGTATGTTCGCTTGTTGATACTTTACTCTCCGATGTGTCGGCATTGCCGTTATCACAGGAGAAAAACATTAATCCCGCCAAAATAACCAAGCCTAAGGTAAAAAATCGTTTCATAAAAATCCTCCTTAAAATCAATCGGGGATATTGCCGAATTTTTCGCTGAACATAAACTCGACTTCGGCAAGTCCGGGTAAAGCCTCCATAATCCACGCGGAGATAACCTCCATAAGGCTAAGCCCGACAAGCACGCCGAGTATTATCAGGAAAACCCCGCTTATAATTTCTATCGTGCGATAATGACGTTTTATACCCTCAAAAATCGCAAGAAAACGGTTCGTGGCAACAGCCGTTAGTATAAACGGTATCCCTATCCCCATAGAAAATACCACAAGCAGGAGAGCGGCAAGCACCGGGTTTTGTGCCGATGCCGATGTAAACAGTATTCCGCTGAGAATAGGACCTATACAGGGAGTCCATCCCGCCCCGAATACTATCCCCATCAAAAATGATGATAGAACGCCTGTTTTCCTGCTTTTTTTATCTATCTTAGCCTGATAATTCAAAAACCGTATATTAATAACGCCCATTATATGAAGCCCGAAGATAATGATAACAAGCCCGGCAATCCTGTCAAACCATACTCTTGCCTCGCCAAGCCCGCTGACTAAAATATATAAAATCAGGGCAAGCAACGTGAAAATTATCGTAAAACCTAAAACAAAAAAAAGCGAGTTAATAAAAACCCTGAAAAGACCGCGTTTGTCTTCACGCAACTCCTTAACCGAAAGTCCCGTTATATAAGAAATATACATCGGTATCATAGGAAGGACACAGGGGGAAATAAACGTAATTATACCGCCTAACAATGCAAATAATAGTCTCATAAACGCCTCAAATCAGGTTATTATAATATATTAATGTAACATAAATAAGCCGCAATGTCAAGTGATATGGAAATTTTTATTTACGGAAATGTCGGTGCTATTTCCCTTGTAATACCGTCGCGGGTATATAATCGGAATAACACTTTACGGGGGTGTGTTCGCTATCGGTCATTGAGCGGAGGGGAAATGACCTCCCTCCAATTCTCCGTTTTTTGATTATACCTGCGTTAGTCTAATCTGATGAAGCGTATCTCATTAATAGACCCTTAGTTTGCGGAAAATTCTATTTGCACAAGCAAGGTGGGCAAGCCGATAGATTTCAGTCTGCCGGCTTCGCGTTGCGCTCTTTCTATCGAATCGAAATAGCCGACTCTTACGCGGGTGAATCCTTTGCCCCGCACGGTTGCTTGTGTCATAAACGCCGAAAAGCCTTCGCGTCGCAACCGGTCATAAAGCCTGAGCGCATTGGACTCCTTTTGAAAAGCTCCGACCTGCACCGCATAGCTGAAACCGTATTTATCCACCACTATATCCGCTTGCATATCTTTCGATACCGCCTCGCGGACTATTTCCTCTTGTATGGAGTTTTTCTCGCGTTCAATTGCCTTCTTGTCCTTATCATCCATTAATAAATCCGGCGTAACCTGTGTCGTTGTAGTCAATATAGGCACGTCCTCAAAAGTCCATAACGAAGGGTCGAAATCGAGTTCAATAGCGTTTTTGTCGGATGGTTTATCACCGATTGGTTTATCGTTATTGGTATCGGTAACAAAGCCCGCAGTTTCAATACTTTTGATAAAATCATCATCAAAATCGTCATCATCTAAATCTACGACGTTCATATTGCTTTCAACTCTTTCATCAAATATACTTCCCGGAACAAACGCATCATCTTTATCCTCAATATCATCCATTCTAACATTACGTTCGGCAAGACGGTTTGTTATGGTTAATCTTTCATAAGGAAGCTCGTGATAATTAGTAACAAGAACGTAGTTCGTGATAACCGTCATTCTTTCCGATGAAATATGATTTGTTTCTATTCTCTCAACGGTTTCAATACCATAAGCAACTTCGCCATTAGTACGAGACGTTGTATCGGCAGGTTGAGTTGTTCGTGAAGTTTCGGTAACAGGCGTAACGGCCTCTTCTTCTTCGGTAGCTTCACCAAGCTCCAATACGGTAATTTTAACATAAGTAGTTCCCTTTTCTAAAAATCCAAGCCTTTCCGCCGCCTTTTTCGATAAATCAATAATGCGGTTTTCAACGAAAGGTCCTCTGTCATTGACGGTAACCATCACTTTTCGACTATTTTCAAGGTTTTCCACTTCAAGCACACTCCCGAAAGGAAGGCTTCGATGTGCCGCGGTTAGTTCGGCAGCTCTGTAAATCTCCCCGCTTGCCGTCCGTTTACCCTCATACTCATCACCATACCACGATGCTACCCCGTAGAGATAACGCGGGAAATCGGCATACAATTTATAGCAAAAAAGTGATATAAAGAGCATTGCAAAAACAAATTTTTTCATAGACTCCCTCCAAAAAAAGACTCCCTTTATTATATCGGAATAATTAAAATAAGTTTAAGTTTTATATTTGAAAATTATGTCTGAAAATTTAATTAAACGTTTTTTTTAACCGTTCTATATCTGCCGGAAAAGAAATTTTTTTAAAAAATTTGATAGACCGTCCGTATTATGATAAAATTGCGGAAGGCGGAATCATTAATTAAAAGGAGGCAAAGATGTTGGCGGAAGCTGTTAGACCCGAAATCGAAGAACTTATTGAAGCCAAAAACTGGAAAGAATTGAAAGACTTTTTGCCGAGCCTTAAATCCCCGGATATTGCGGATTTAATAGATGCGGTTAAATCCGAAGAGGACAGAGTTATTATTTTCCGTCTCCTTCCAAAAGAACTTGCTGCGGATGTGTTTTCCGAGATGGAATGGGAAATGCAGGAAATGCTTATATCAAAGATGAACAATCAACAAATTCGCCAGATTCTTGCAGAACTCCATCCCGACGACAGAACGCATTTCTTTGAAGAATGTCCGGGTAAGGTTACCCGCAAACTTTTAAACCTTCTTTCTCCCGATGATAGAAAAGAAACCCTTGAACTCTTGGGTTATCCCGAAGATAGTATCGGAAGAATTATGACACCCGATTACGTTGCGGTGAAGATGAATTGGTCTATCCAGCGTGCGCTTAATCATATCCGAAAAATAGGTCAGGATAGTGAAACTATTAATATGATATACGTTACCGACAGCGATTGGAAACTTCTTGATGCTCTTGAATTGCGCCATTTCATTCTTGCCGCCCCCGATAAAAAGGTTGAAGATATAATGGACCATCAATATATAGCGCTTTCCGCTATGGATGACAGAGAAAAAGCCGTTGAAGCCTTAGACCACTACGACTTACCGGCTTTGCCGGTTGTTGATTCCGGCGGAGTTTTGGTGGGTATCGTAACGTTTGATGATGTTATCGACGTTGCACAGGAAGAAACCACCGAAGACTTCCATAAGGCATCTGCTATCAGTCCTCTTGAGGAGAGCTACGGAAGCGCAAGGGTTATATCACTTTACGGCAAGAGAATAATGTGGCTTATCGCGTTGGTATTTATGAATATATTTTCGGGCGCCGCTATTGCAAGTTTTGAAGCGGTAATCGAGAAAACGGTCGCGCTTGTCTTTTTCCTCCCGCTGCTTATAGACAGCGGGGGTAATGCGGGTTCTCAAGCGGCAACTCTTGTAATACGCGCTATGGCAATGAACGAGGTTGTTCCCCGCAATTGGCTTAAACTAGTAATGAGGGACTTATGCGTATCTATACTTTTGGGTTTAACTATGGGAGCGGCTGTATCGCTTCTCGGTATTTATCGTGGGGGGATGATTGTAGGTATCAGCGTTGCCATATCAATGCTTGCGGTGGTAATTATGGGAAGCACCGTAGGAACAATACTCCCGTTTATACTGAAATTGTTTAAATTAGACCCCGCAACCGCGAGCGCTCCGCTTATTACCTCTATTGCCGATATTCTCGGCGTGGTTATTTATTTTTCCATAGCAAGCGCGTTTCTGGGAATATAACTTCTATTCTTCGGAAATAACTGTAATTTGGGATTTAACCTTACTAAAGTTTTTTTGGAATTTGCTAAGCTCATCAACCAAAGTTTGAGAAATATAGTAAAGTCCGCCGTTGTGTTTAACAAGCAAACCCTTGTAATGAGCAGGTGGGACTCTGTGTTTATAATCTATTGCACCGACAATTTCAACCGAAGTCCAGTTGCCGCAATTAACAAGCTTAGGAACTTTGATAAGCTCACTAACATTGATTTTCCCGTTTTTGACCGAGTTAGCGTATTTCTTCGCAATTACAGAAGCATCCATCAGTTCTCCTCCTGAATATAATAAGCCCGGAGTACCGTGTCGGAAATTCCTTTCGGGTCCTCGTTAAAAAGTGGGTTTTCTCATCTGCGCTTCCTGTTTCCCCATATCGGAGAAGCAATTCCACGCAAAGTATTGAAATCCCTATAAAGAGGTGTAGACCCCAAAATGTGTGTTCCCTCCACGCATACCCCAGACATTTTTTAAAATTTCAATTAGAAAACCCACACTTCCTTTAAAAGAAACCCTGCTGCGGTTTGTATCGGCAAGTTTAGTTTAGAAAAAACTTAAGAACAATACCCATTCTACCGGAGTTATTATAGTATTCAGCAGTTGCGAGTCAATAAATTTTAAATCAAATATCCTGTGGATATATAAAGTAAAATATCCGAAATACAGCCATCCGCGCAACACGCCGAATATAAACCCTAAGAAATAGTCCAAAACATTTAATCGCTTTTGCTTTTCAGCCTTACGGAACACATTAATAAGCACTATAAAAAAGATTATAGAACCTATCGCTCCGATTATGTAAGATACAATATCTCCCTTCTCCGTCAGTCCTATCAATTGGGGTATTTTCACTATTATTCCCGTCAATACTAACGGGACAAATATCCTGAGAAATAAAGGAAGCGCATAACGAAACCCTTTTTTAGTGTCGATAAAAGCGAAATAAGTCATCACTCCGGCAAACAAAATGATAAAAATAATGTACCATGGATTCATTATTTCCCCCGAAATTAGTAATTCACCCATATTTAGGATAAATTCAATATCATTAAAAGTCAATTTTTACAAGGTTAGTTTGCCGCTTTATGTTTTATATTTTAGGATTTAATATTAAATTATACCGTGTTTTTAACCCCTTTTTCCCATTTCATAATTTCCATTCTCTTGCTATTTTACCTAAAGTATGATAAAATATTTTTCTTGTGAATTTGTTCACTTACTACGGTTCTCTTAAACCCCAATACCTTTTCGGGAGGATATTATGTTTCGCAAGGATGAAGTCGGCGTAAAGTTGTCGGATGAGCTTGTTTCTTTTATTGAAAAATGGAAAGACAAAGAGGGCAACCTCATTATGATATTGCACAGGGTTCAGGAGGAATACGGTTATATCCCTCGTGAGGTTGCGCTTCAGCTCTCCCGTATCCTCAACGTTCCCCTTGCCAAAATCTACGGCGTTGTTACTTTTTATCATTTCTTTAAATTAGTAAAACCGGGTAAATATATTATATCGGTATGTATGGGAACTGCATGTTATCTTAAAGGGGGTAATGATTTAATCCAAAACATTGAGGATATTCTCGGTATCGGCATTAACTCCACCACACAGGATGAACTTTTTTCTATTGAGGCTGTTAGATGTGTCGGGTGTTGCGGTCTTGCCCCGGTTATTACAATCAACGGTGAGGTCTTCGGGCGCGTTACTAAAGACGAGCTTCCCGAAATTATCGCTAAATTCCGGGAGCAGTAATGCATTCATCTATCGCCGATTTTATCTCCGATATTATCGAAAACTCCATAGAATCGGGAGCATCTTCCGTTATTGTGGATATTATTGAGGAGAACCGCGTATTGCGGGTTTATATTGCGGATAACGGAAGCGGAATGGATGAGGATACTCTTTCTAAAATTAAAGACCCTTTTTACACCGGCGGCGCTAAACATCAACATCGCAAAGTCGGGCTCGGTATCCCGTTCATTATCCAAGCGGTTGAAGCCGTAAACGGCGAATTTGATATTAAATCCGAGAAAGGTTACGGAACTTCCGTCTATTTTTCGTTTGACCTTTCTCATATAGACAGCCCTCCTTTGGGAGACATTATAAAAACAACGCTTTTTTCTATGGCGTTTGACGGAAATTACGAACTTGTCGTAAACCGTCATAAAAACGGTAAAAAATATTCGGTATTACGAAGCGACCTTTTAAGCGCTCTCGGTGAAATTCAATCCGCCGATTCGCTTATTCTCGCAAAAAATTTTATCTCCTCTCTTGAAGAGGAATTAAACTGACGGAGGATTACTATGTCTAAACTTAGTCTTGATGATTTAAGAAAGCTTAGGGAACAAAAACGAAAAGAAATCAACAAAAGGGAAACATCGGGCAAACCTATAGAAATTATTGTCGGTATGGGAACTTGTGGAATTGCCGCAGGCGCTAAATTAACTCTTGAGGCCTTCCTTGATGAAATTGAAAAACGCGATATTACCAATGTCCTGATTAAGCAAACCGGATGTATGGGATTTTGCACCAATGAACCTACCGTCAAAATTCGTATGCCCGATATGACTGATGCTATTTACGGTAACGTTGATGATAAAATCGCTCGCAAGATTGTTGACCGTCATATTGTCAACCACAGGCTTGTTAATGACCATCTTTTTGACAAGCCTTCCGTTGATATTTTAGAAGAATCTTAAGCGGAGGCTTTTTTATGACTTACAAAAACTATATTCTCGTTTGCGGGGGAACAGGGTGTGAATCCGCTAAGGCTAATGATATTTTCCAGAATATCCGTCTTGAACTCGAAAAAAACGACCTTATGGAACAAGTCCAGATTGTTAAAACGGGGTGCTTCGGCTTTTGCGAACAAGGTCCTATCGTTAAAATTCTACCCGAAGAGGCGTTTTACGTTATGGTTAAGCCCGAAGATGCTACTGAAATAGTCGAAGAGCATATTATCAAAGGACGAACCATTGACCGTCTTCTTTACGATGCTAAAAAGGACAAAGGCAGGGTTCATATTGAAAATATCGACTTTTATCAAAAGCAATTTCGTATAGTTCTTCGCAATTCCGGCGTAATCGACCCCGACAGCATAGATGAATATATTGCGCGCGACGGTTATCTTGCACTTGAAAAAGTCCTTTTTGAAATGAAGCCCGAAAACGTTATTGAGGAGCTTAAGCATTCGGGGCTTAGAGGGCGCGGCGGCGCAGGCTACCATACTTGGAAAAAATGGAATTTTGCTTTTCAACAAAAAAGCGATACAAAATACGTGGTTTGTAACGCCGATGAAGGAGACCCCGGCGCTTATATGGACAGAAGCACGCTTGAGGGAGACCCTCACTCTGTCCTTGAGGCTATGGCTATCTGCGGAAAGACTATCGGGGCAAATCAGGGATATATCTATATCCGCGCTGAATATCCCGTAGCTATTAACCGTCTCAATGAAGCTATCAAGCAAGCCCGCGAATATGGGCTTCTCGGCAATAATATCCTCGGAACGGACTTTTCCTTTGATATAGAACTCAGGCTCGGCGCCGGCGCTTTTGTCTGCGGTGAGGAAACGGCATTGCTTGCCTCCATAGAGGGTAAACGCGGTATGCCGAGACCCCGACCCCCATTCCCTTCGGTTAAAGGTTTGTGGGGCTATCCGACTACTATCAACAACGTTGAAACTCTCGCTAATATCCCCGTAATTATAACAAAAGGGGGGAAATGGTTCGGCTCTATCGGCACCGAAAATTCCAAAGGCACTAAGGTTTTTGCTCTTACCGGAAAGGTTAATAATTCAGGGCTTATAGAAGTCCCGATGGGAACATCGCTTCGCGAAATCATTTTCGATATTGGCGGAGGAATTAAAGACGGTAAGAAGTTTAAGGCTGTCCAGTCGGGAGGACCATCCGGCGGCGTTCTTACGGAGGAGTTTCTTGATACCCCTATTGATTACGAAAACCTCCAGGCTCTCGGTTCGATTATGGGTTCCGGGGGACTTATCGTTATGGATGAAGACGACTGTATGGTTGATATTGCAAAGTTTTACCTTGAATTTACGGTTGACGAGTCCTGCGGCAAATGTGCGCCTTGTCGTATAGGCGGCAAGCAGATGCACGGTATCCTTGATGACATAACCAAGGGCAAGGGCAAGATAACCGATTTTGATTTACTTGAAAAACTCGGGCATGCTATGAGACGCGCCTCACTTTGCGGACTTGGTCAAACTGCGCCGAACCCCGTGGTTTCCACCGTAAAATATTTTAAAGACGAATACATAGCTCATATAGAGGATAAACGATGTCCGTCGGGCAAATGTCGTGACCTTGTCGTTTATTCCATTGATGCCGAAAAATGTATCGGTTGCACGTTGTGCGCAAGAAGATGCCCCGTTAATTGTATAGACGGGGAAAAACGCCAGCCCCATATAATTAATCAGGAACTATGTATCAAATGCGGGGAGTGTTTCTCGGTTTGTAAATTCGGCGCGGTTTTGAGAAGCTAAGGAGGATAGCATTATGGCAATGATTAACGTTAAAATAAACGGCAATGATTATAAGGTTAAAGAGGGGATGACAATTCTTGAAGCGGCAAATATGGTTCAGGTTAAAGTGCCGACCCTCTGTTACCATCCCGACCTGCCCGCGTGGGCGGCTTGCGGGCTTTGCGTTGTCAAAATAGAAGGAAGCCCCAAGATGATTCGCGCATGTGCAACCCCTGTTGAGGAAGGTATCAGTATTATCACCCACGACCCTGAAATTGTTGAGGTCAGGCGCACCGTGCTTGAACTTATCCTTTCGCGTCACCCGAACGATTGTTTAAGATGTCCCCGTAACAATAATTGTGAGCTTCAGGAACTATCCGCTAACTTCGGTATCCGTGAAATCCCGTTTGAGCAAAGGCTTCGCGATTTACCGGTTGATGATTCCTCACCTTCAATTGTTCTTAATCCTGAAAAATGTGTGTTCTGCGGACGATGTGTAAATGTCTGCCATGAGATGCAAAAGGTTTTCGCCATTGAATTTCTGTCGCGGGGATTTGAAACCCGTATCGCTCCGGCGGCGGACGTGCGCTTAAATGATAGTCCCTGCGTTTATTGCGGACAATGTTCGGCTCATTGCCCTGTCGGCGCTATTTATGAAAAAGACGAAACCCATGATGTATGGATGGCTTTACGCGACCCCGACAAGGTTAAGGTAGTCCAGATTGCTCCCGCCGTAAGGGTTGCTTTAGGCGAGTCTTTCGGTTATGAACCCGGCACCCTTGTTACCGGCAAGACCTATTCGGCGCTTCGTCGTCTCGGTTTTGATGCCATATTTGATACCAATTTCGGTGCAGACCTTACCATTATGGAAGAGGGCAGCGAATTTGTCGAACGCTTTGTAGATAAAAAGGGCGCGCTTCCGCTTATTACCTCATGTTGTCCTTCCTGGGTTGATTATCTTGAAAAATACTATGATGATATGATTCCTAATTTCTCCACTGCAAAATCCCCGCATGAAATGGTCGGCGCGCTTGCAAAAACCTATTATGCAAAGAAAATGGGCATCGACCCGTCTAAGATTTTTATGGCTTCTATTATGCCATGCACATCAAAGAAATACGAGATTACCCGAACCGAGGATATGTTCTCAAGCGGCTATCAGGATATAGACGTTTCACTCACCACACGCGAACTTGCAAGGATGATAAAACAGGCGGGGATAGATTTTCCTAACCTTCCCGATGAACAAGCCGACTCTATTCTCGGTGAGTATGCCGGCGCAGGAACGTTGTTCGGCGCAACGGGCGGAGTAATGGAGGCGGCGCTTAGAACCGCTTACAAGCTCATAACGGGTAAAAATCTCGGCAAGGTCGAATTTGAGGCTACACGCGGGCTTGAAGGCATTAAAGAAGCCGTTATTGATATTGAAGGCATCGACGTTAGAATTGCCGTTGCGCACGGGCTTACCAATGTCCAAAATGTTCTCGATAAGGTAAAAGAAGCTGCGGCAAGGGGTGAAAAATCTCCTTATGATTTTATAGAGGTTATGGCGTGTCGGGGCGGATGTGTCGGCGGAGGGGGGCAACCTTACGGCGCTAACGACAGAGTCCGTCAGCTTCGCGCAAAAGGCATATACAACGACGATTCGGCAAGCAAAATCCGTTGCTCTCACGATAACCCCGCAATACAGACTCTCTACAAGGAGTTTTTGGACAAGCCGCTTTCCGAAAAGTCGCATAAGTTATTGCACACTAAATATAAATCACGACCTTTGTATAATAAATAGATTGTTCAAATCGCGTCTTAAAAGGCGCGGTTTTTTATTTCCCCATATCCGGTTTGTATTTCCCGTTTAACTCTATTATAAAACCGATATATTCTATCGCCAAACGTATCGCCTGATTTAAGGGATAGCGCGCAAAACCCAGCGCGGGGTTTATATTAACAAGCTCATTTGCAAAGGAGGACATAACGGGGACAGGGAAGCCGTTGTCGATTAAGTCCTGCGCTTTTGCGGTTTTATCGGGGTTAGCGGATTTTATAGCGTTGCAGGTAACAAGACGGAGTTTCCCGTTTTTATCGGGAAGCGCACTGAAACCGAAAAGTCTGCAAATCATCCCGCGATACGGATAGCATCCACATCCCCCAATGTTGGTCTCCTCATTTTTGCGGTAAAAAACACATCGGCTATCTTCGGGCAAATATAACAATATTTCAAGATATATAAGCGCCTCGCCGTTTTTCCATAACTCAATAGCAAGCGGCAAAAACTCCAAAACGCTCGCCTCTATTTCATCTTTTTCGCAACAAATTCCGCATCCCTGAATACATTCCAACCCGCTAATTTTTTTAAATTTTTCGGTTTGCCGTTCAAGAAGGGCATACAGAGTTTTCAATTTTGAAAGGCTCTTTTTCAACTCGCGGTTCAGGATAATCAAGTTTGTCTCCTTTTTCGGATGGAATGATATTAAAGCGAACATAGAAATTTATCAAATATTTTAATTTGAAAATCTCTCATTTACTTGAACACTTGGCGGAATTGAAATATAATATACATAATAATTAACGTATGCAAGGAGAAACTTTTGGTTTCGCTTCAAGCTAAAATCAAGATTTATATCGCTTTTTCGCTTATGATATATATCATAACGGCAATCTCGATTTTCACAATTGATTTATATGTCAATAATGCCGTACAGGAAGCCGGTATCGAAATGCCGGAGACCGTAGAGCTTTTAAACAAGCTGTATATATTTAATATATCTTTGGTTTTAGGCGCACTTGTATTGGGTCTTTATATCCTCGTGTTTGTTTTCATCAGGGGAATTAATAAATACAAGGAATATACCCGTCGTCTTATGAACCTTCAAAAGCAGGGGCGATACAGTTTGGAAATGTTACAATTTCCTAAGGAGGATGAATTCGGTAATATCGGAACTCATCTTAATTACATCACCGCCCAGATTATGAAATTCGATATGCTTAAAACCCAGAAAATCAAGACGGAAAACCAAAAATTCCGTATTATTTCCGACCGCCTTTTAATACCCGTGCTTACCATCTCCAATGACGGGGGAAGCAAGATAATCAAGCATTACAACAAAAAATTTCAGGAACTTTTTATCCCCTCGTCAAAGGAAAACGGCTTTTTTACCAATCTCACCAATTCGGTTTTAAGCACTCTTCGGATTAGAAAAAACGATTTAGCTAAAAAAGATGATAATATTGAGGATGATGGGGTTAATAAATTTATTGATGCCGAATTTAATCAGGCTATCGACCTTGCAATCACCAACTCCTCCGAGATGACCATAAAAAAAGAAATTTATTCACTTAACGGTCAAAAAACTTACTATTGCGAGGATATTAATATTATACCTGTTGTAACGGAAGAAAACAGGGTTTTCGACGTGCTGATTATTTTTAACAAAATTAAGCGAAAATAGGTGAAATTATGAAAAAAGCCGCTAAGGTAATTTTAATCATACTTGGTGTTTTGGCTGTGCTTGGTTTATTGATTTTTCCGTTGTCTTATCTTGTGGCGGATTTTATGTGGTGGAGTGATGCGGGATTTTTAAGCGTTACAATCAAGCTGGTTTTTATCAGGGTGTTCTCATTTCTTCTGCCGTTTGTATTCGCCTACGCGTTTATGAATTTATGGATTCAGGGAATACACAATCCTAAAAAAAAAATACCCCTGACAATAATAACTCTTGCTCTATCGGTATTATGCGGGGTTTTGGGCGTAATATACTGGGAGCTTTTTATATGGAATATAGGAGCGCGCGCGCAGGGATATACCGACCCCATTTTCGGGCTTGATGCTTATTTCTATATGTTCAGGCTTCCTCTTTTCCGCGTTATTCTGATGATGATGGGAATAATTATCGGAACGCTTTTTATCCTTGATATTATTCTTCACAATCTTAAAGGCAACGGCATTATCAGGAAAAAAAAGATTCATCTTCGCCTATCCTCATTAATTCTCCTTATAGTCGGCACTTTTTGCCTGCTCTTATTTATATTCTCAAATTTGCTTGAGGTTTTAATAGAACAACCCCATCCTAAAATCGGTGTGGGGTTTTCGGCGGTAAACGGACTTTTCTACGGATATTTCGCATTTATGGCATTAATTCTCATTATTCTTATATTGTTGATTATCCGTTCCCGCAGGGGAATAAGTATAAAATCCATACTGATTTACACGATAATACTCGGCGCGGTTTTTCCTCTTGCCACTATGCTTTATCCTCATATAGTTAATCACTACTACGTTTTACCGAATGAGCTTATGGTGCAACGGGAATTTGTGCGAAACCGTATTGAAGCAACCCGCAGGGGTTTTAATATTGAACTTGAGGACTATACTTTCAACCACAATATAGATACCGACCTCCCCGAAATCCTATCCAAGATGAGGGTTTGGGATATTGACCCGTATATGCAGGTTGTCCGTCAACTTCAGGAAATAAGAACCTACTTTGAATTTATAGATATTGACGTAGATAAATATACTATCGGCGAAAAGGTTTATCAGGTGGTTGTTGCGCCCCGCGAGCTTAATATCTCAAATCTCCCGTTTGACGCGCAAAACTGGGATAATATCCATCTTCGATATACTCATGGATACGGCGTTGTGATTTCCCCGGCAAATATGGTGTCGGAAGACGGAAATCCTATATTCTGGGTAAGCGACCTTGACAACGTGTCCCAATTTGAGGAACTTGAAATCGACTATCCGCAGATATATTTCGGTGAAAAAACCGACCATTATATTTTGGTGCATACTCAGGCGGAGGAGATGCGTTATTCAAGCGATACGAATATCTCCACACGATACCAAACCGGCAAAGGTATTAAAATCGGATGCTTTTTTAACAGGCTCATCCACTCCATTGTCTTTGCCGACCGTATGATGCTTTTAACCAAATATATTACCCCCGAATCGAAAATTCTATACCGTCGTAATATCCACGAAAGGGTGCGATATATCTTTCCTTATCTTAAATACGATAAAGACCCTTATATCACAATAATAGACGGAAAACTGTATTGGATAATGGACGCTTACACGGTTTCCGACCGGTTTCCGATAGCGCAAAGGTATGAAACCGTTTTCGGCGACATTAATTATATCCGCAATTCCGTTAAATTGGTAATAGATGCTTACAGCGGCGAGATAACGTATTATATAACGGATAAAACCGACCCGATACTAAACGCATACCGTTATATATTCCCCGAACTTTTTGAAACGGAAATCCCCGAAAAATTCGCCCGTCATTTCAGGTATCCCGAACCGATATTTATAATCCAATCTGAGGTTTTATGCACTTACCATATCAGCAACTATGAAAGTTTTTATAACGCCGAAGATGTTTGGGATATACCATACCAGATTTACGGCGAGGAAAGACAAAAATTTATCCCGTATTATACCTTAGCTAAGGTTGATAATGAGTATCAGTTTGCGCTGATAAAACCGTTTAATCCTATCGGGAAGGAGCTTTTGTCGAGTTGGCTTATAGCCTACTATGACAAAACCCCGCGAATGACTCTTCGCTATATCGACAGGCGGACAACCTCACTCGGACCTATGCAGGTAGAGTCGCGGATTAATCAGGATGATACAATGGCGAGGCTTTTCAGTCTTTGGGGGATGAGAGGGTCTAAGGTGTTCAGGGGAAATATCCAGTTTATTCCTTTGGAAGGCGGTATTCTCTATCTTGAGCCGATTTTCCTTGAAGCGGAGGATTCGAGTATTCCCCAGTTGGTAAAAATTATTGCGGTAATCGACGGGGTAGTATTTCAGGGAGATAATTTTAACGAACTTATCCAAAATATCCGTTTAAGGATAACGGGGTCGCCTTATTCTACGGAAAACGTGCTTACGGATGCTTACCGTCTATGGCTTGAGGCGGAAAAATCAAGACTTGACGGAAATATTAACGCATATCAGGATAATGTCGATAAAATAGGAGAGGCGTTAAAACGTCTTCTCGGTTCGTTGGAGTATTAAATGGAAGAAAATGACAGAATAGCCCTGATTCGCAGAGGAAACGAGCTTTTCAATAACGGAGATATAAAAAACGCACTGAAAATTTTTCTTGCTACTTCTTATCAGGATGGGATAGTCAGGGTTGCCGACCATCTGTTTTATGAGGAGAACAACAAAATCGCCGCTATTAAACTCTATAAAAAAGCGGGATACCAGAAACGTATTGATGAGTTTGCCGAAAAAGCGGCGCTTACTATCCGTATTTGGCTTGAATCGGATAAGATTGCAACAACCGATGAAACTTCCGAAACCGATGTCTCCGAAGAGAAAATCGGCGAGGTTAAAAAATGGGAGCCTGTTGAGTTCAAGGCTGAGGATATTGTAAAGCAACGGATGGAAGGCAAGGATATTGATACCAAAAAAAACAAAAAGAAATAGGGCTTTATTATGATTTATAAAACGAGGCTTATTCCTGTTTGTATTTTTATATTAATGGGAAGCGTTATGCTTTATCCCCGTAATTGGCGGGAGGGTTTCTTATGGGAAACCGAACAGGACACATCCCATCATTATATGGAATTTATCAAGCTTTATGAAACCACAATCGACTGGACATCGGGAAAAATCCGCAGCGAAATTTCTATTCCTATTATGGAGGAGGATGCCAATATCGGACGGCAGATTACCGCATATTCCGCCGATATAAGGCATCAACTCAGGCAAAATCTTATAAAAGCGTTGGGGTCATTGCGTATATCGGAAATATTCCTGTTACGCGATTATTATTCCCTGAAAAGCGACCTTCGCTATGAAATTATAGCCAACGTTGACAAGGCGTTTTATTATCCCCCGATAAAAAAATTCGACCGCTACTACGGCGCTATTGAACTTGATATTTTCGGCGATAGCGGGCTTGCTAATATTTTCTATCGAAATATCGACAGGCGGCCTTTGCAAAAATATGTTGATGAGGCGCGACAAAATATGGAATATTTCGACGGGCTTGTAATCGACACTACACTGTTCCGTAATTTCAACCCCAGTATTGAACTTAGAATTTACGACCAGGACGGCGTTTTGCTTTTCGGACCCGAAACTATGGAACGGGATGCGCTCTTCAAAAACGGCGTCTGCAAATATACAACCTCTCTTTATTATGCCTTAAATTCCCCGCGCAGCGGTAAGCGTATCTTTTATCTTATGCCTTATGACGTTACCGGCAAAATGTTTACGGATATTGTAATCCACAATTCCGATGCCGAAAGAATCTTTTCCAACCCCAGAACGGTGGCTTTCCTTAATCAGGGTAACGTTATCGTTGTAAAACCTCAAAGGGAATAATTATGATATTACTTGAATGCAATCCCGATGAGGCGTTTATCGAAACGAACTTGTTTTCGCAAAAGTCCGATGATTTAAAATTAATCCCCGGAACTCAATTTGCCATAGTCTCAATAAAAAAACGCTATATGATTCCCGCCTCACTAAAGAGAGTTTTATCTAACTCAAGCGGAAAATTGCGTCTTTATTTCGATAAAGGAGACATTACCCCGATTTCCCCCCTGCTTTTTGAAACTCTATTCGATAAAACCCGTGTCTTTTCATTACCGGACGGTTTATTCAAGGAACTATGCTCTCTTAATACCGCTTATCTGTCGCCTCCGATTGTAATTAGATTCAGCAATTGCGGGGATTACGTCAGGATGGAATATATAGACATCGACAGCGAAACATTTATCGAACGGGAACTTGATAATGAGACTTTCGATAAGTTAAGAAATGTCTTGGCTCATAGCAAAACCGAAACGGATATACATACCAAAAACGGGCGTTTCAACGAAGCCGTAAAATGCCGGGAAAACTGCTATGCCGAAACTATGCGGATACCCGGTATCGACCTTCCGTCTGCTCCAAGACGAATTGATATTTTATTTTCCGATACGGAAGCCTTTATTCCCGTAAATTTCGGTATAAAAGGGCATTTCTGCCGTTATATGTTTCCCGACGGGAAATATCGCAATGAGTTTGTAAAGAAAAATCCTGCACGGTTGATGATGGTTTACTGTCCCGATTTAAAAAACGCTTTAACCGAAACCTCAATGCTATCCCCGGTTTTATCCTCACGTTTCGATACCGAAATAATTCCCGTGGATAATTTCGACGACTATCGCTCATCATTGTTGGACTGTGATATTTTTCATTTTACCGGACACGGCGAGATTGAAGATAATATCGGGAAGATTTCGCTTAATAAGACCTCGGTTAATGCAATAGACAACTCCGAAAATACAGGACTTTTTATCCTTAATTGCTGCGATACGGGAAACTCGGCACGCGGGATTATCGAAAACATTTTTAAATCAAATCCCGATAAAATTCTGTGTCAAGAAAATAGAAATGTCACAGGTTTCGTTTAAATAGAAATGTCACATT
>CAZQBT010000011.1:0-52260 GCA_964591955.1 uncultured Brevinematales bacterium
CAACTCGGGTGGTGTGACGGGCGGTGTGTACAAGGCCCGGGAACGTATTCACCGCAGCTTGGCTGATCTGCGATTACTAGCGATTCCGGCTTCATGCAGGCGGGTTGCAGCCTGCAATCCGAACTGAGGAACGGTTTGGGGATTTGCTCAGCATCACTGCTTTGCTCCCCTCTGTCCGCCCCATTGTAGCGCGTGTGTCGCCCAGAATGTAAGGGGCACGATACCTGACGTCGTCCCCCCCTTCCTCCGCCTCGTCGGCGGCGGTCCCTTTAGAGTGCCCGGCCTTACCGCTGGCAACTAAAGGCAGGGGTTGCGCTCGTTGCGGGACTTAACCCAACACCTCACGGCACGAGCTGACGACAACCATGCAGCACCTGTAACAGCGTCTCTTACGAGAACCACCCCTCTCAGGGTGTTGCACTGCCATGTCAAGCCCTGGTAAGGTTCTTCGCTTATCATCGAATTAAACCACGTGCTCCACCGCTTGTGCGGGCCCCCGTCAATTTCTTTGAGTTTCAACCTTGCGGCCGTACTCCCCAGGCGGTGCACTTATCGCGTTTGCTGCGGAGCTAAAATTTACATCCCAACTCCTAGTGCACATCGTTTACAGCGTGGACTACCAGGGTATCTAATCCTGTTCGCTCCCCACGCTTTCGCGCCTCAGCGTCAGACTCAGCCTGGATGATTGCCTTCGCCTTTGGTGTTCTTCCCGATATCTACGCATTTCACCGCTACACCGGGAATTCCATCACCCTCAACCAGTCTCTAGCTACACAGTTTTGAACGCAGCTCAACGGTTAAGCCGTCGCCTTTTACATTCAACTTGCGTAGCCGCCTACACGCCCTTTACGCCCAGTAACTCCGAGCAACGCTCGCCCCTTACGTATTACCGCGGCTGCTGGCACGTAATTAGCCGGGGCTTATTCCTGCCATACCGTCATCAGTTAGGCATTTCCTCCCAACCTTATTCTTCTGACAGAAAAGAAGTTTACAACCCGAAGGCCTTCTTCCTCCACGCGGCGTCGCTCCGTCAGGGTTTCCCCCATTGCGGAATATTCTTGGCTGCTGCCTCCCGTAGGAGTAGGGACCGTGTCTCAGTTCCCTTGTGACTGATCACCCTCTCAGACCAGTTACCCGTCTTCGGCTTGGTCAGCTCTTACCTAACCAACTACCTGATGGGACGCAGGCTCATCCACCGGTAAAGCCCTAAAGCTCCTTTGATCCTCACGGATTTTATCCGGTATTACCCTGAGTTTCCCCAGGCTATCCCAGCCCGGTGGGCAGATTCCTACGCGTTACTCACCCGTCCGCCACTCGCCAGCCCCCTCACCTTTTTGAAAACCCGCAAGCTCCCAAAAAGGTGAGGGGCTGCTGCCGTCCGACTTGCATGCCTAAAACACGCCGCCAGCGTTCGCTCTGAGCCAGAATCAAACCCTCCGTCATTGTTTATTTAAACAATAACTTCTAAAGTCTAAATCCTATCTTCATCTTTCTCTCTATTCTATTCCTTACCTTCGCTCTCCACTCGCCTTAGTCTTATTACCGAAAATAATTATATCCAAACAACATAAACATCCGCTCGGCTACCCAAGCCCATAAGCGGAATGTATTATACCTAATATTCCCCGCTTTGTCAAGCATTCACCCAATCCATATCGAGTTCAGCTTAGAAATTTGTTTCACACTTACATTGTTTCTGACAGAGTTAAATTGACATATACTCTCAGTCGGTTAAGTATTGTATCATATTTTTTTTGTCTTTTCAAGTTTTATGCGTTATTTTTTTTATCCTCAACAACCTCAATAACCGCATTCTTCCCGTTAAAATGGTCATTATCAAAATGCACGGGTTCAGGACTATATTGCCCGCGAATTGCCTCCATATCGCGAATGAAATACCCGTCCTTCACAAATTTAAAGCGGTAAAACCCCGGTTTAAGAGAAATCTTTACAACCCATTCTCCGTTTGAATTTTTATTCATTTGATACTTGGGGTTTGAGGGATTCCACTTATTAAAATCGCCGGTTAAAACTATCTTTTCAGGCTCTTTAAGCCCTTCGGGTTTATATTTGAATACCACGTTTTTTACATTTTCGCCCATTGATTTACCCCTTAATCCGCTTATTATTAGCCAAGCACCGAAACAAAATGCTATCGCCAAAGCCAACCAGCTATAATCCTTGAACACCTCAAAACCCATAATCTAACCGCCCAGCATTGATTTTAATTTTGCCGTATATTCACTTCTCAAAAGAACAGATTGCTCGCGTGAAAGCAAGTCTTTGATAACTATACGGTTATTTGCCAACTCATCCGCGCCGAGAATAACTGCAACCGCATATTCCATTTTTTCGGCATATTGCAACTGTTTCTTTAGCTTATCTCCCTTAGAAAGATAAAGCGAAACCTTTAAACCCGCCGACCTCAACTCCCCGCACACTTGCAGATAATTTTTAACCTCAACATCGTCAAATATCGCAACAAAAACAGTGTCTTTTTTATGGATTTTCTTCGGGATAAGATTGTGCGCCTTGAGAAAATTCTCAAAGGTAACGTCCCCTAATCCAAAGCCTATTCCCGAAACCTCATTCTTCTTAAAAAGCCCCACCAAATTATCATACCGTCCGCCGCCGAAAAGCGCGCGACGGTTTTCCGGGTCAAGGTCGTAAACCTCAAACACAGTCCCGGTATAGTAATCAAAACCGCGCACTATCGAAAAATCAAACACACAATATTCCCCAAGCCCGCACTCCTCTATTAAACCGAAAAGCTCTTTTAAAGTTTTCGCGCCCTCAGAATCCACACTCAACCTCTTGCAAATATCTTCAAACGACAGAGCGAAAACATTATCAAGCAAAGCAATCTTTTCCGAATCAAGCCCGCTTTCTTTAAGCCAATCCTCATATTTATTGCGCGGGATTTTCAGACGTTTGTCAACAGCCTTGGATATAATCCCCACCTCGCTTCCGCTTGCCCCTATTAAATCGGAAATAACGTCGTTGAAAAAGCCCCGATGATTAACACGCACCTTGAACATAGATTCGTCCGCGCCAAACGCCTTCATCAACTCAACAATCAGTAATATCATCTCAAGGTCGGATGATATATCCTGAACGCCGAGTATATCCATATTTAACTGCCAGAACTCGCGAAGCCTGCCTTTTTGGGGACGCTCATAGCGCATAAAATCAGCAATACTGAACCATCGAATAGGGAAACGAACCTCCTCCATACGCGAGGCAAGCATTCGGGCAACGGTGGGCGTCATTTCGGGACGGATAGCTACGCGACGGTTGCTTTTATCGTAAAAATTATAAATCTGTTCGTTAACAATCTCTTCCCCGCTTTTAGCGGCAAAAACATCAAACGATTCAAGAAGAGGTCCGCCCATCTCCTCATAACCGAAACTTTCCGCAACCTCCCTCATACGGGAAAAAAACCAGTTTCTAAGCCTCATTTCATCGGGAAAAAAATCACGCGTTCCTTTATAACCCTGCACGGGTAAAAATTTCTCACTCATAAATTCCTCTTTTATATAAAAATAAGCGCAAAATATTTTAAGATAAATTTCCTGCTATGTCAAAGTAAACGCCCGCTTCCAGCGAAACGGGCGTCTTTAGTGTGACACAAAATAAACTACATATCGCTTTTGATATAAGAAATATCCTCTACAAACAGACGGATATCGTCATTAACAATAATTCCGTCCATAGAAACAGTATATTTCTGAGCGGGTTTTTTGATTTTATAAACAAGATTAAATCTTGCTCTTTCATTTCGTAAAACCACTATTTGATTATCGGGAAGTTCCTCATTTTCACGGGACAATGCAGGCTTGATTCCTGATAAATCATTAATCGGCTTGTATGTATTTTCGCCGTCGGAGATAACAAATTTGTCGGAATATACCAGCACGGGCTCTCCGCGATTTTGCAATCTCACAAAAAGATAAAGGTCGTTTTTCACAATAAACGGAGCTATTTTGATTATCCTGTCGTGAAGAACAAACTCCTCGCCGGAAACTATTACGGTAGCCTCCATCTCAACAGAACACATAAAGCATTCTTCTTCACCATCATGATGGTGATGGTCATGCTCTTCAAGGATACCCTTTTCTTCAATATACTGCTTCTGCTTAGGCTCAAATACCTGAGGGTCTATATCAATTCCAAGAACCGTCATATGGTCTTCAATACCATATCGTTTAATATAATTCTCGTAATCCTTTTCAGAAGCCGAAAAAGCAATTTCCGCATCGGTAAAGGACTGATACTCGGGAGTAAGAATAGCCTTGCCTAAAGGAACAGTATAACTTTTACGAAAATCTCCTTGAAGTTCCCATCTTTGATATAAAACGCGATTATTAATCGGCATATATTTCAAATTAACTTCAGCAGAACTTCCGGGCATAACCCTAATCTCCTCTGCAACATCAAAAACCGTGGGGGGGCTCATAGTGTTATCTTCCGTAGTAAGCGCAATAAGATAAGGTGCAAGTATAAACGGCTCTTCCGAGTTATTCTTAACGGAAAAACCGAGGGTAAACTCTCCCGTTTCCACATTTGCCCTCAAAACACCGTCAACCTCCAATCCCTCAAGTTCCAAAGGTTCAAGATTATAAACCAGTTCTTGAGGAGAACAGGCAACAATAGACATGGCGCAAGCAAAAAACATCAAACCTAATACTTTTTTCATAAGACCTCCGTATATAAAAAATAGAATAGACTTAGATTATAACGATTCAACAAAATTATATCAAAAAAAACGCTACGGGAAAACCCCGTAGCGTTTATTGAAATTAAAAGAGGAAGACTTATAATCCGTTAACCGAATAAACCGCATATCCTCTCGGAGGAGCCCATACGTTGACCCATCCGTTGCCGTCACACCACTGGTTACCCGGAGCAACATTCTGTCCGCTAACGGAAGAAGACCATGCGTAAGCCTTCAAAGTCTTGTTGCGAAGTCTTGTATTGCCGGTCTGAACCCATCTTCCCTGCCATGATGTAGGGTGGGTGTTAATAACTACGATGTAACCGGGAGATGCCGTCGAGTATCCATAGCTTCCGTAAACGATAATGTTACCGGAACTGGTATGAAGAAGTTGGATATTAGGACCGCCTGCAGCGAGTTTTTCTCTAGCCCAAACGAGTTGTTTGATACCGTTGCCCCATCCGCTGCCTGCACCGCCGCCCGTTGCCAAGCCGTAGTTAAAGTAGTCTTTCCAGAAAATCTTGGGATAGCCCTGATAAGTAAGAATGAACGCGTAAGCTATCATCTTGTCGCGCCAAATCGAGTCGGTGTCGTGGTTAGCTACAAAAGTAACCGCTCTGCCGGGGTTTCTTGCAGCAAAAGATTTGCTTGTGTTAAACACATCGGGAAGCCATCCGCCGCCGCTTCCGTTGTTACAAATACCGGCTAAGGTATAGTAAAGAGCAAAGTCGAAAACGGAAGTATCGGATTCATTTGCAAAGTTATTGAGCCAAGTGGTATTAGCATCCCACAATTCACTTACAGACCAATGATTACCGCCTTTCTGCTTCAAGTCTCTTATAACCCAGGAATGAACGCCTTTAACAAAGTCAAATCTCCAGCCTTGGAAACCGGCATTGTTGTTATTGCGCATCCAGTTAAGCCAAGCAATCATATCGTTGTAAGCGGAACCTGCACGGTAACAAACGTCGGGGTATCCGCCGAAAGCGCCGGGGTCGCTCCAACAATAGTTGTTCGGATGGAACGAATCCCATCTCCATTTTGCCATACCGCTTTTAACGCCGCGGAAATCAGTCCAAGTATTGTAGCCTGCACGAGGGTTCCATTCGCTTGCGCCGCCTGCTCTGTGGTTGGGAACAATATCGGCAATAGGCACAATACCATAGCTCTTGTAGGTAGCAATAGCGCTCTTCAACTCAGCCTGTGAACCGAAACGGGTTTTGGTTGTCCCCATCTGGTTAAGCTGACCAAGGTCGTAGTAGTCATAGGGGTCATAACCCATTGAGTAACCGCCGCCGAGAGCCTTTGAAACGGGCGGGAACCAAATCCTGTTAATACCAACACCGCCGCTCATATAACGCAGATTGTAAGCTTGATTGCGCATAGTGTTATACCAAGTACCACCGGCAGGAACATCCCAGTAAAAACCCTGCATCATCACTCCGGAAAAAACCGGAACCGTAGCAATGAAAAGGAGCATTGCTAAAAACAAACCTAACTTTCTCATTTGAGACCTCCTATTAGTCTTTGGCTTAATAGTTGCACAAAGCGTGCCATAATAGTAAAGAATAGTGATATTCTTATTAATCAGATATAGCAATGAAATAGGGTAAAAGTTATAAACATTGAACTTTTGTTTATAATGAAATTCTGCACTCCTGATATGCACAATGCACTATTATTATACCCTGCACTGTGCAAATGGGTTTGGGCGGATTTCGCCATTAACAAAAAAAGCGCCGCGGGTAATACCGCAGCGCTTCTCCTATTAATCCAAAATACAATTATAATCCGTTAACCGAATAAACCGCATATCCTCTCGGAGGAGCCCATACGTTGACCCATCCGTTGCCGTCACACCACTGGTTACCCGGAGCAACATTCTGTCCGCTAACGGAAGAAGACCATGCATAAGCCTTCAAAGTCTTGTTGCGAAGTCTTGTGTTGCCGGTCTGAACCCATCTTCCCTGCCACGATGTAGGGTGGGTATTAATAACTACGATGTATCCCGGCGATGCGGTTGAAGAGCCATAGCTTCCGTAAACGATTATGTTGCCGGAACCGGTATGAAGAAGTTGAATACTCGGTGACCCTGCTGCAAGTTTTTCTCTTGCCCAAACAAGCTGGCGAATACCGTTGCCCCATCCGCTACCTGCACCTCCGCCGTTAGCAAGTCCGAAGTTAAAATAGTCTTTCCAGAAAATCTTGGGATAGCCTTGATAAGTAAGAATGAACGCGTAAGCTATCATCTTGTCGCGCCAAATCGAGTCGGTGTCATGGTTAGCTACAAATGTAACTGCCCGCATAGGATTTCTTGCAGCAAAAGACTTACTGTGATTAAACACATCGGGAAGCCATGCGCTACCATTGCCGTTGTTGCAAATATTAGCCAAAGTATAGTAAAGAGCAAAGTCAAATACGGAAGTTCCGGTAGCATTAGCAAAATTATTAAGCGCCGTTGTGTTAGCATCCCACAATTCGCTAACCGACCAATGATTACCCGTTTTCTCTTTTAAGTCTTTTACAACCCAAGTATGAACGCCCTTAACATAGTCAAATCTCCACCCTTGGAAACCGGCATTTCCGGTATTGCGAAGCCAATTCATCCAGGCAATCATATCGTTGTAGGCGGAACCTGCGCGGTAACAAATATCGGGCATTCCCGCAAAGACAGCGGGGTCGCTCCAACAATAGTTATTCGGATGGAACGAATCCCATCTCCATCTTGCCTTACCACTTGCCACAGCGGTAAAATCCGTCCATGTGTTTTTGCCTGCACGGGGATTCCATTCGCTATTTCCACCGGACCTGTGATTAGGAACAATATCGGCAATAGGAATAATTCCATATTGACGATAACGTGCAATAGCCGCTTTTAACTGAGCCTGAGTTCCAAAACGGGTTCGTGTGCTTCCCTTTTGATTGTATTGCCCTACATCATAATAGTCATAAGGTTCATAACCCATAGATGTAGCGCCATACATTGTTTTTGATGGAGGGGGAAACCAGATCCTGTTAATACCGTAACCGCCGACCATATAACGAAGGTTATAAGCCTGGTCGCGCATAGTGTTATACCACGTGCCTTCCGGGGTATTCCAATAAAACCCCTGCATCATCACTCCGGAAAAAACCGGAACCGTAGCAATGAAAAGAAGCATTGCTAAAAACAAACCTAACTTTCTCATAAGAGACCTCCTATTAGTTATGTCTAAATACCTAAGCACAAACCGAGCCATAGTAATTAAAATCAAGTGGTTATATCTTATCAATTGAATATGTTTTAATGAAATAAAAATGCTTTTGCAATCAAAAAAGAAAGGTTGTATATTTTCGCATTTTAACTATGCACTATGCACAAAATGTTAATTGTGCATAGTGCATAAAACGCGCACAACAAAAAAGCGCCGCGGGCAATACCGCAGCGCATTATCAATATTCAGACTAAAATAGGGATTATAAACCGTTAACCGAATAAACGGCATATCCTCTCGGTGCCGCCCAAACTTCCACCCATCCGTTGCCGTCACACCACTTGTTGGCAGGAGCATAATTTTGCCCGCTTACCGAAGAAGACCATGCATAAGCCTTCAAAGTCTTGTTCTTGAGGTAACCGTTGCCTGTCTGAACCCATGAACCTTTCCACTGTGTGGGATGGTCGTTGATTACAACAATGTAACCGGGAGATGCCGTCGAGTATCCATAGCTTCCGTAGATAAGCACGTCGCCGTCATTGCTCTTAAGGATTTGGATATTAGGTCCGCCTGCAGCGAGTTTTTCTCTTACCCAAACGAGTTGTTTGATACCGTTGCCCCATCCGCTGCCTGCACCGCCGCCCGTTGCCAAACCGTAGTTAAAGTAATCCTTCCAGAAAATCGCAGGATAACCCTGATAAGTAAGAATAAACGCATAAGCCATCATCTTATCGCGGAAGATTTCATCGGTGTCGTGGTTTCCAACAAAGGTAACCGCGCGTGCAGACCATCTTGCTGCAAAGGACTTGCTCGTGTTCAACACATCGGGAAGCCATCCGCCGCCGTTTCCGTTGTTACAAATATTCTTGAGGGTATAATAAAGAGCAAAATCGAATGCGCTTGCATTGGCTTCATTACACCACCAGTTAAGCGTAGAAGTGTTGGCATCCCAGTATTCGCCGATACTGTAAGCGCCGCCGGTTGCAGATTTCATATCCTTTACAACCCAGGGGTATATACCCTTAACAAAGTCAAATCTCCAGCTGTCGAAACCTGCGTTAGCGCTGTTTTTCAACCAGTTCATCCAAGTTTTCATATCGTTGTAAGCAGAACCTGCACGGAAACAAACGTCGGGGTATCCGCCGAAAGCTCCGCTGTCGCCGCCGCAGTAGTTGTTCGGATGGAACGAATCCCATCGCCAAGTAGCCTTTCCGCTCTTAACACCGCGAAAATCAGTCCAAGTGTTGCCACCGGTTTTGGGGTTATACTCGCTGGCGCCGCCTGCCCTGTGGTTGAGAACAATGTCAGCCATACAGGATATACCATAGCTCTTGTAAGCAGCAATAGCGCTCTTCAACTCAGCCTGTGAACCGAAACGGGTTTTGGTTGTCCCCATCTGGTTAAGCTGACCAAGGTCGTAGTAGTCATAGGGGTCATAACCCATTGAGTAACCGCCGCCGAGAGCCTTTGAAACGGGCGGGAACCAAATCCTGTTAATACCAACACCGCCGCTCATATAACGCAGATTGTAAGCTTGGTTTTTCATGGTATTATACCAAGTACCACCGGCAGGAACATCCCAGTAGAAACCCTGCATCATTACTCCGGAAAAAACCGGAACCGTAGCAATGAAAAGAAGCATTGCTAAAAACAAACCTAACTTTCTCATAAGAGACCTCCTACAGTCATCATTTACTATAATACAGCATAAATCGAGCCAGAATAATGCAAAAACGGTATCTCTTTTTTTGCAATTATTATCATATACAATAAGTGTTTAGGTTTTAACTTGCAATACCATAATATTTGTTATTTATAATACGGTAAGCAAAACGCACTATTAATATGCCGTCCGCATATTAATACTTTTTGAACAGTGCAAATACGGCAGATTGTATATTCTAAAATTTAGTTAAATAACATATCGCCCTATTAAACAAAAAAGGCGCCGCGAAAAATTTCGCGGCGCCCGTTCATACTTATACTTAGACTAATAGGAATTATAAACCGTTGACCGAATAAACGGCATATCCTCTCGGTGCCGCCCAAACTTCTACCCATCCGTTGCCGTCACAATTCTTGTTGGCAGGAGCATAGTTTTGCCCGCTTACCGAAGAAGACCATGCGTAAGCCTTCAAAGTCTTGTTCTTGAGGTAACCGTTGCCTGTCTGAACCCATGAGCCTTTCCACTGTGTGGGATGGTCGTTGATTACAACAATATAACCGGGTGCGGAAGTTGAAGTTCCATAGCTTCCGTAAATAAGCAAATCGCCGTCATTGCTCTTAAGGATTTGGATATTGGGACCACCCGCAGCGAGTTTTTCCCTGCACCAAACAAGTTGCTTGATTCCGTTGCCCCATCCGCTGCCTGCACCGCCGCCCGTTGCCAAACCGTAGTTAAAGTAGTCCTTCCAGAATATAGTCGGATAACCCTGATAAGTAAGAATAAACGCATAAGCCATCATCTTGTCGCGGAAGATTTCATCGGTGTCATGGTTGGCAACAAACGTAACCGCACGTGCAGACCATTTGGCTGCAAAAGACTTGCTATGGTCTAACACATTAGGAAGATATCCGCCGCCGTTTGCGTTATTACAAATATCCTTTAAGGTATAGTAAAGAGCAAAGTCGAAAGCGCTTGCGTTAGCTTCATTACACCACCAGTTGAGCGTAGATGTGTTGGCATCCCAGTATTCGCCGATACTGTAAGCGCCGCCGGTAGCGGCTTTCATATCCTTTACAACCCAAGGGTATATACCCTTAACAAAATCAAATCTCCAGCTATCAAATCCGGCATTCCCGCTGTTGCGAAGCCAGTTCATCCAGTTCTTCATATCGTTATAAGCGGGTCCGGAGGAGTAACAGACATCGGGAAAACCGCCGAAACTGCCTGAATCCGAACCGTGGTAGCTGTTAGGGTGAAAGGCGTTATAATTCCACTTACACATACCACTTGCAACCGAGGAGAAATCAGTCCAGGTATTACCGCCCGTGTATGGGTTGTATTGACTATTACCTCCCGACCTATGGTTAAGCACAATATCAGCCATACAGGATATACCATAACTCTTGTAAGCAGCAATAGCACTTTTCAACTGAGCCTGAGTGCCGAACCTTGTTCGAGTGCTTCCCTTTTGGTTATATTGACCTACATCGTAGTAGTCAAACGGGTCATAACCCATCGAACTGGGTCCGTTCATAGTTTTGGAAGGTGGCGGGAACCAAATCCTGTTAATACCGACACCGCCTGCCATATAGCGCAGGTTATAAGCCTGATCTTTCATAGTGTTATACCAGTTCCCTTCGGGAACATCCCAATAGAAACCTTGCATCATCACTCCGGAAAAAACCGGAACCGTAGCGACAAAGAATAGGATTGTCAAAAGCAAACCTACCTTTTTCATACGAGACCTCCTACAGTCATCATTTACTATAATACAGCATAAAGCGAGCCAAAATAATATAGGAAAAGTGCCTCTTTTTTTACAGTTATTTCTATAAATATCAATCAGATATGTCGAAATTTGCAATTCGCAAAATTCAAGCATTGACAACACGCTCAACATTTTGCATTATTAATATGCTTTGTGCATATTGTGCGTTTGCATTATAAGAATTAGAGGTTCGGGTTTAAAACCTTGATGTGATTATTCGCCATTCTCCCTTGTATTTAACCGCTATCACGCTTAGAACGGAACGCGTATAACGGGTGCTGTATTCCATTGATGCGACTACCGGACTTTCCGCCTCAAAATACCTCAATATTTCCTCATCGGATAGCGTTATTCTTTGAATTTTTAAACTTTCGGGGTTGAATACAAAATTCTCATAGACTCTCATCCTGATAAAATGTTCTATAAACCTTGAATCCTTAAACGGATATAAGATTGAATGGATTATTTCGGGGTCATTTTCGCGTAAACCCTCCGACATATTCTCCAAAACAAAAGTCATCTCCCTGAAAGTGCGGTTATCCACATTGTTTACCCTCGCCGGTATCTGCGACATCGTACTTCTCATAAACTCCAATATCGGGATATATCGCCTGTCGTGGGTTATAAACGTTGCCTCATTCCTTAAATCCTCATCAAGCACCGTAACTCCCACAAAATCTTCGGGAGGCATTACGAACCTGTCCTCGGCAGCATAAAACCGCTTGTGTAAAAGAAAATACGCGTTATTACATTTTATCATAGCATCCTGTTTATCTCTTTTGCGCGTACCGACCCATCCCAAATTCTCTAAACTTTCCTTTATTTCCTCAAAGAAAGACGGGTGAAACCTCAGATAGGCATAACTACCGTTTTGAGCCATATTATGGGACAACCCTGTTTTCACCGACCCGTAAAATATTAACCCCGTTACCCCCGGTTCGCCTATTACTACCCTCGCATATCCCTCGCTTAACTCAACCGTCAAATTTGTAAATTCCAGTACCAAATTAGACACATAAAACAATCCATCGGGATAAGCGCTAAATGGTTCAAACGCAAAACGCTCTATATGTTTCCAATTGACAAACCGGTCTTTTTGGTCCCAATCCAAAGTATTATTTGATGTTACATAGATAACCGAGTTTGCTCCGCCGTAACCGTCGTTGCAACTAAGCGGGTTCGACAAATCCTCTATCCATTCCCCGTCTATTACAAATTTATATTCATATCTTCCCTCATTAAGTTCCAATGCCGCAAAAAACCTGTTGCCGAAAAGTTCCCTCCTCATTTTTATCGCATCGTATTTCCAGTTGACAAAATTTCCCGTTATATAGGCATTGCCTATATTGCCCCCCAAATCCCTTAATGAAAACATTATTCTCCCGTTTTGCTCATAGGGCTTAATAAATTCTATCTCCTCTCTAATTCTTGAATATATATTGTTTACGCCGCATATTCCGATATATAAAAAAAAGAAAAGCAAAGAAAATCTAAAACTCATAATTCCTCCTTTGGCTTATAGAATTAGACAAATAAAAAGCCTTAAGGGATAGATAAAGTTTTGATTTCATTAGCCGTAGTCCTTGACGAACTTCCCGCTTTCTATTAGAATAAATCCATAATAAAATCGGAGCGCTTATGAGCTTTTTACAGGTCAATAATCTCAGTGTTTTTTTTCCTATATATAAGGGTCTTTTTAAGAGAGTTTCGGGGCATTTCAAAGCCGTTGACAATGTTTCGTTTGAACTTAACAGGGGTGAGGTATTGTCGATTATAGGAGAATCCGGCTCCGGAAAAACCACAATCGGCAACGCAATACTGGGGCTTCTCGCACCCACAAGCGGAAACATTATTTTTAATTCCTCCGATATAAAAAAACATCTGTTTCAGGGCAGGATTCAGGCTGTTTTCCAAAACCCGTATAGCTCATTAAATCCACGCACTAACGTATTATCAATTGTCGGCGAACCTCTTTTACAACTTCAACCCAAAACAAGCAGGGATGAGCTTATAAAAAAGGTTCGGGAAGTATTGGAAACTATGGGGTTAGACCCTAACTCAATTAATAATTACCCTCACCAGTTTTCAGGCGGACAACGTCAGCGTATCTCTATCGCGCGCGCATTAATATCGGAACCCGAACTTCTTATACTTGACGAGCCTGTTTCTTCGCTTGACGTTTCAATACGCGCACAGATTTTAAACCTTCTATCCCGTCTTAAAAAAGAACGTAATCTCTCGTATATCTATATATCCCACGACCTTGCAACGGTGCGTTTCTTGTCCAAGAAAATAATAATTATCTATAAAGGCAGGATTATGGAGACGGGCGGGGTTTCGGATATTTTCAATAACCCGAAAAACCCATACACTCAACTGCTTCTTAAATCCGCCATTGAAATCCTTGTGGAGGCGGAAAAACCCATACGCGAAACAAGCGAGACGGGATGTCCGTTTTATGAACGATGCCCTGTTGCAAACGGAATCTGCTCAAAAACTTTCCCGCAGATAAAACAAATCAAGGAGAATCATTATGTTTATTGCCATAATTCGTAGAATATTATTTTCGATTATCCGAACTTCGCCGATTGTCTTTATCCCGATTTTGGTTTTTTCCGTTTCGCTATATGCAGGCACTCCCACCGCTCCCGCAGAACCAGAAGAGCCTCAAATCAATATACCATCATTTGAAGAAACCGGGAAACCCGATACGAATATTAAATCCGGGGTGAGGACTATGTTTGCCTCGCTTCCAACGCAGATAATTATCGCCGAACGGGAAACCTTTAGCGGGTTTTTCGATATGGTCTCTAATATATCAATTACAATCACCAATACCAACAACGGCAAACTCGAAATAGCGTCATTTTCCTTTACGCAAATAGATAAAATCGAAGTAAAGCGATGGGGTTTTCAGAAAATCAAGAATAACCAATATTTCTTTTTCCCCGTCGAATACAGGATATATGCCCCGAAATTGTATATCTACAACGGAAATCTCCCTTTTTTGAACGAAATAACTGTTCGCGCGGGGAACGAAACCCGCAAGTTTTATACGGTGTTTTACGATTACTGGATAAAAGGCGAAAAAGGTCATTTCAGATGGCAAAACTCGCGGGCAAGCGATTTCGCATATAATTTTCGCAATCCCATAAGCGGCACTACACGCGCGCTGGAATTTAAACCCGTTTATGAAAATATTATCAGGGAAACAAGCGATGAATAATGCAATGGTTTTCTATTTTTCCGCTTCAGGCAATACATTATACCTCTGCAACGCCATACGGGAAGGGTTAAACAGGCAGGGCATTAAAACCGAATTAATAGATATTTCAGCATTGCCCGATAAACCCGTATCACCTGAAAAATACGACTTAATCGGCTTTGCCTTTCCCGTATTCGTATGGGATGCGCCGCTTAATATGCTCGACTTTATCAAACATCTGCCGAAAGTCAACAACAAACCCTGTTTTATATTTGTAACCTGCGGGGGCATTAGAGGAAACGTCCTGTTTAAATCCGCGCGAAGACTTAAACGGAAGGGCTATAATACAGTATGGGCAAAGACATTGCGATGCGAGGACAGTCATCCCGTTTTAAGACGATGGTGGACAAAGATTTTTATTTCGCAGGGACGCCCCGATAAAAAGCATTATACCCGCTTAAAACTCCAAGCCTCGTCAATACCGCAAAATTATACCTGTATCACCGTTCCGAACCCATTGGCTTTCCCGCTCGACCTTATTTCACCGCTTTATAATGCAACTATCAGGTTTTGGATGAAAAAATGGGTTTTACACGACAAATGTATCAAATGCGGGGATTGCGTAAACTACTGCCCTACAAAAACCCTGGATTTCAATGATGACGGGTTTCCGTTCGTAAAATCCCCGAAAAAATGTATCGCCTGTTACAGATGCGTAAATATCTGCCCGACAAAGGCTTTTTGCAGCGTATTTACCAAGCGGGGAATAGCCTATAAACGGCTTATGCCTCTTATTAAACAAGGAGGAATTAATGGCAAAGAAAAAAGTGCCGAGTTTCGACGAACTAAAAAATAAAGACTACGAATACCATTATTCCCGTGAAGAAAGACTGCGTATGCGTCATCTACAAGAAGAGGACAAAAAGCCTCCCCCAAAGGGCTTGGTAAAACTTTTCGGTGGAAATCGCGGAACTATGATAATGTTTTTTTTCCTTGTCGCCGTTTCGGTAATAGTCTGGGTTTTCTATTATTCACATCAAACAAGCACGGAACTTTCACGCGAAAAAATTTTTCGATTTGAGCGCGGGAAGACAATCAATGTCCGTCTGATACAAAGCGAATCCCGTTACGGTATTAACCTGAACTTCGACAACAGAAGCATATCCGAATGGCAAATTAACGGGATTACTCTGTCAATATCCGGCTTCGATTTTACCACCAATATAGGCAAAACCGTAAGCGCTAAATCGTTTGACGTTATGTTTATAGATACGCCTGATTTTATCAGTAATATTGCGCCGCTTGAAATAAAAATTGAATAAAGCCCGCAGCAAAGCGGATGTTTGCTTTGTCAAACTTTCGCATCAACGCTTAATTTACTACGGTAAATGTATAACGCAAAAATGTAATATAATCGCTTTTTATTTGCAAATATGAAATATAAACGTTAAAATATTTGCGGGAGTTAGGGTATGGCTTTTATAAAACTTAAAGCAAAAATAAGCGGAAGGGTCCAAGGTGTCGGGTTCAGATGGTACACTCAAAGAATGGCGCAACTTTTGTCTATTAACGGGTGGGTTAAAAATCTTCCCGACGGTAGCGTCGAGGTTACTGCTGTCGGCACTTCCGATAAAATCAAGGAGTTTTTGATGACTCTTGAAAATGGACCCTCAATGTCGCGGGTGGATAAAATAGAAAAAAGTGTTGAACATTGCGACTATCAGGATTCCAACAGCTTTGATATTATAGGATAAAATTCCGCATAAATAAAAAAGGGGCTTAAATCTATTGACGGGACAAACAATGAACCATGACTCTAAAAAAGTTACAATTTACGATGTTGCTCAAAAAGCCAATGTTACAATCGCGACCGTATCCCGCGTTATAAACGGAAAGGATAACGTCGCTCTTCCTACGCGTGAAAAGGTTATTAAGGCTATTGAGGAGTTAAACTATTACCCGTCCCCGATTGCTTCCGGGCTGTCAAAGAATAAATCGCAGGAAATCGGATTATTAGTCCCGTTTTTTTTCGGCGAGTTCTTTTTAAATCTTTTATCCGGCGTAACCGGCAAACTCAAAGAACACGATTTAATCCTCTATAATGCCTCATCCCCCGAACAAAAACGCGAATTGTTTGCAAAAATCGCGGGGGAAAATAAACTTGACGGGCTTTTTGTCGTATCTCTCCCTATGCTTATGGAAGATGAGATAACGATGAAAAACGTAAAATTTCCCATAATCCTTCTCGATAATAAACATCAACAATACGGTTCGGTATCTTTCGACAACGTTTTCGGGAGCTATACTGCAGTTGAATATTTGATAAATCTCGGACATAAACGAATTGGCTTTATAACCGGTGCGGCGGAGGACCCTTTCCATTTAACCGTAGCAAAAGACCGCATAAAAGGATTTAAAATGGCGATGGCGATGGCGGAATTGCCTGTGGATGAAAAATTAGTTCATATCAATGACTGGAGCAGGAACGGAGCAAAGGTAATAGCTAAAAAGATGCTTTCTATGAAAAACCCTCCGTCCGCGATTTTTGCAATAAGCGACCTTCAGGCTGTCGGCGTTATGGAGGCGGCACGCGAGATGGGGCTATCCATACCAAAAGATTTGTCCGTTATCGGTTACGATAATATGGAATTCAGCGACTATCTGAATTTGACTACCGTTTCTCAACCGCTTGATGTCTGCGCGCAAATCGGGGCGGAGATGCTTCTCAGGCAAATTAACGATGAAACTGCAAAAATCCAAAATATAATACTGCAACCCGCTTTAGTCGAAAGGGAAACCTGCGCACCGTTATCATAATTGAATTTCAACCAGGGGAGATTATGCATTTTAAGAAAGAATTAAATGCTTTGGAAGTTTTTAGTATCGGCGCCGGGGCTTTGATAAGTTCGGGGCTTTTTGTATTGCCGGCTATTGCTTATATGGTCGCAATTAACGCGGGGGCATCGGGCAGTTCTATACTTTGGGCATATATCTTCGCGGGTCTCCTCATACTTCCCGAAACTTTCAGCGAATTAGAGCTTGGAACAGCTATTCCCAAAGCGGGGGGGACTTATTTTCATATAGAACGAATACTCGGGCAGGGTGCGGGAACTCTCGCGGGATTTGCAAGCTGGTTTGCTATCAGCCTAAAGAGCGCTTTTGCTTTAGTCGGTATCGGCGCTTTTGCCATACTTGTTTTCCCGAATATCACCGAGTTTCAAATCAAGGCTATCGCCGTTTCCGCATGTCTTATTTTTACCGCCCTTAATCTCAGAGGCGCCAAATCCTCCGGACGAATTCAGGTTATTTTGGTAGTTTTCCTTATCGCTATACTTCTCGGATTTGTATTAGCGGGCTATCCCGCAATAGAAACATCTCGCTACGAGGGATTCCTGCGTGATGCGGATTGGCTTACCATTTTCAGTATAACGGGTATGGTATTTATAGCTTACGGAGGCTTAACCAATATTGTTAGTATGGCGGAGGAAATAAAAAACCCGACAAAGGTTTTACCGAAAGCAACGCTTACGGCATTCGGGGTAGTCCAAACCCTATATATACTTGCGGTATTTATAGTAATAGGGGTATTAACCCCGCAACAACTTATGGGGTCATATACTCCAATCTCCGATGCCGCTTTTGCCTCGTTTAAAAACCCTGTAATGGGGGAGATTGCAATGATACTTACCGCTGTCGGTGCGATGCTTGCATTTATAACCACCGCCAATTCCGGCATAATGTCCGCCTCGCGCGCCCCTATGGCAATGAGCAAGGACGGGTTACTTCCCCCGTTTTTCGGCAGGATTTCCAAAAACCGTAAAACACCGGTCGTTTCTATCCTTATCACAAGCGCGTTTATGCTTACCATAATTATCGCCTTGAATATAGACGACCTCGCCCGCGTAGCCTCGCTCTTTATGCTGTTGCTGTTTATTATGGTAAATCTCTCGGTAATAATAATCCGTTCATCCAAGCTTATCCATTACAAGCCGACTTTCCGCTCCCCGCTTTTCCCGTTCCTGCAAATATTCGGGATTCTTGCATACCTGTTCCTTATCTTTATGATGGGAACGTTTACAATGCTGTTCGCTTTGGGATTTATAGGACTTACTCTTATCTGGTATTTCCTATATGTAAAAAAACGTATAGAACGCAAGTCCGCATTTATACATATGGTCGAAAGTATCACAAACCCCGAACTTGGAGCAGACCATTATGAACTTGAAAACGAATTGCTGGATATACTTATCGGGAGAGGCGAAATTGTGGAGGATAAATTCGACCAGATAATCCGTAATTCAATCGTAATCGACTACAAGAAATCCGTTACCCGCAACAAAGCATTCAAGGATATAGCATCAAAAATCGCTGCTAAATGGAACATAGATAAGGAATCCGTAACCGAAAAGCTCAAAGTCCGTGAGGAGCAATCATCCACGCTGATATATCCCGGAGTGGCGGTGCCTCACGCCATACCGCATATCGTTATAGAAGGCGAACATAAATTCGATATAATTCTCGTAAGAAACATAGAGGGAATAGTCTGGAATGAAAAAGGCGAAAAAGTCCATACTATATTCTGTCTCGTGGGAACAAAGGACGAAAGGAATTTCCATCTTCGCGCGCTTATGGCAATAGCGCAAATACTTCAGAACAAGGACTTTCATTCAAACTGGATGAGCGCACGAACCGAACAGGAACTGCGGTCGGTTATAATCCTAAGCGAAAGACCCCGCTCTTAGGTTTCATCATCAAAATACACGCTGACCATCCATTCGCGTTCGTGCAACGGGACACTTATCCCTTTAAGCCACGTGTTTTCCACATCGACAGGCTGAAACCGCACGGTGCGCCTGTAAAATCTGCCGGGCAGACTTTTCCAGTCGCTCACCTCGCCCCGCATAATACCCCTGCCCTGCTCCATCAGTTTCCATCCGTCTAAAGTCTTAAACACGCAAACCGTATAAAACGCCTTCCCCTCTTCATAGTCCACAACCAAAATTTTAGAATCAATGCCCGCCTGCTTGAACTTGCTGTAAGCATACAAAGCAAAATCATCACTGTCCATATCGCCGCGCTCGACTACAACCTCAGGCAAGGTGTGATACAAATTATCGCGGACCGGAAACTGCGAAAGATAGTCCCAAACCTCCATTGCGACCTCTATCGGATGCTTCGGTCTTCGTCGCGGGGGAATCAGGTTTCGCTCCTGCTCCTCAATCTCGCGTTCCCATTGCGAAACAATCGCCGCGACATCCGCTCTCGGCTCACCCGAAACCGTGTCTTCTTCCGGCGACGGTGCAATCTCCACAACATTGGTTTTCCACACAATATTGGTTTTAACAACCGTAGCGGGCGGGGTTGGGTCCGGCGCAGTAACTCTCGCAGGGGGTTGAGGTTTCGGCTTTTCGGGTTCTATCGCCTGAGTGCCGAAAATCCGCGACGGGTCTGCCATCGCAAGCGCAAGATATTCTTTTGTCATAATCGCCGTATGGTAAGCGCTTTGGCTTCTCGAAAAGCCCACGTAATCAACCCCATGCTTTATAGTGATATTCCCATTCCGCATATTCACCACCGCACGACTGTTAAACCGACGGGTTTTATCGTGAAGCATTATATAATACAAATTATTGTTATGCACAAGCCCCATCCAGTGTTCACTGTTGAGACGGGTTAAATAAACAAAATTGGTAGTCCTGAGTTTTTCCCTGATAAAATCAATCTGCGCGCGGGTAAGACTTACCGAGGTTGCAACGCCAGCGCCCTCGTGGAAAACAAAACTCCTGAAACGGGGTTGTGTCTCCGTCCAGCTATCCTCACCGAATACGGTCGCAAAAATCAGTATAAAAATAAAAACCGCTATGCTTTTTTTCATCATTCCCTTCCCGAATAGAATTTCGCTATTATAATTATCGAAATTTTTCGGTTAAAATTAAGTATTGCCGTAATTATAAGATTCGGGCGGGGGCGGGCGGGTTTTATTTAAAAAAATGAAAAAACACTTGACAAAAATATCCTATATTTTACAATAAATCGACAAAAAGTTGTTTTCATAATAAGGAGAAGCGATTGAACGAACATGTTGAAAAATATTGTCTTAGCTATATAACGAGTAAATTAAAACCTGATTTCGCTTTACTAATAAAGGGGGAGTGGGGTTGTGGAAAAACTTATTTTATAAATTCAGTTATCAATAAACTAAAAAAAAACAATAAAATAAATGATAATGAAATTGCAAGTATTAGCTTATTTGGAGTATCAACACTCAAAGACTTAGAAGAAAAAATATATCAGGCATTACATCCGATTTTATCATCACCACAGGTTGAGTTTGTAAGCGCATTAATACGTTCTGCATTAAAAATGGGAATAAATATGGATTTCACCGGAGATGGAAAAAGCAATGCTTCTTTAACAATAGGAGGAATAAAGAACAGAAAACTTAGATTAGATGAATTTAAAAAAAAATTGTTTATAATTGACGATTTAGAAAGATGTGAACTAAATTTATCCATTGTTTTGGGTTATTTTTTAGAATTAATAATCAAATCAAAATTAAAAGTTATTTTTATTGGAAATGAAACCCAAATAATAGATGAAAAATACCCAAATATCAAAGAAAAAATTATTGGATTAGAATTTTTGATAAAGCCTGATATAGAAAAAGCAATGCGAACTTTTATTAATGAATTAAGTTTTTCAGAATACAAGGACGATATATATAAAATCTCTTTAAATGTGATAAATATCCTAAATTGCGAAAATTTAAGAAACATTCGGCAATGCTTTTATAATTTAAAAATACTACTTAATACGATAAATCAGATTAATGCAAAATTTGAGGAAAATTACCTGCTTGAAATATTACAAATATATATACTTTTATCTTTACAAAAAATTCAAGGAGATTTTTCAAATTATAACGACGTTAATCATGCAATTATCTGCTACAAAATTCACGGCTCAAGCCTTAAAAATTACAAAGTTAAAAATGGAAATACAGACAAAGCCCTTGCAACATTAAATACGTATAAAAGAGATTACCCTTTAGCCAATTGCTGGGAAAAAATAATCTTGGACGGTGATTACACTTTAGAAAGTATAAAGCTAAATTATGAAATGGATATTAAACCTCCCGAAATACCCGAAAGAGAAGAAACAAAAACCCTTATCTATTTTCTTAATTCTTGGAGAGATATGGATAAATCAGAATTTAAAGAAACAATAGATTTATTAAAAAAAGAATTTGAAGATGGAATTTACTTACACCCTGGGGAAATACTATTGTATGCTTTTATTATATGTTACTTTATTGAATCCGAAGTAATTGATAATAAAAAAAAGGGGGAAATAGAAAAAGAAGTTTTGAATTTTATCAACAACAATTCAGACAAAATCTCAGTCATCAAAGATTGGGGAATGTTTTACTCCTATGCAGGGTTTGAAATTCCAAATAAAGAATATATAAAGTCAATAAAAGAGAAACTTTACATTATTAATATATTTAACCTTTATAAGCAAAAAAAAATAGAATTGGAAAATTTGACTAATTCTATTGAAAACGATATAAACCCCTTTTTAGAAATTTTAGAAAGAGAATACTTTAATATACCAGTGCTTTCATTAATTGAACCCAAAAGTTTATTCGACAAACTAAATGAACTTAAAATATCAGAACAACAGGAATTTATCCGTATATTAAAAAGAAGATATATAAATAATTCAACTAAAGAAAATTATAAAGTTGATATTGATAATATAAATAAACTAAAAAAGTTATATGAAGACGAAATAAAAGAAAATCCCAAATCTTATAATCCAAGAGCTGTTTATCAAGAGCAAATAGTAAAAGATTTGGATGAAATTCATAAAAAGCTTTCCAGCGAACCTTTACATGAGCCCGGTGCTTGACTTTTTATCAATTCCCGTCTATTATTTCACCCGTCCCGAACTTAGCGGAGAAAAAGATAAAAAAAATTACAGACCGAATCCGCTAACCGCGCTCAGCCAAGCTCCTTGAGTTGCTCCTCAAACTCCGCCTCTTTTTCCTCCATTTCAATAGTCCTTGCATCCAACGTGTCGTAGAGGGTTTCCAAGCTCTCCTCAATTTCGCGAAGTTTTATACTCAGAGAGGCGATAGTTTCCCCGTCGCTTTTCGCCGATGCTTCTATCAGAGCGTCATTTGCGGAGGATTTTTCGTTTTCAAGCAAGGTGATTTTCTTTTCTAATGAGGCAATTTCTTCCTTGAGCGGCGTTAGTTCTTTTGAGCGACGGGTTATAATTGTCGCTTTGGCTTTCCGCAAATCCTTTTTGCTTCCCGATTGGGTGTTGGTATTGCGGGATTTTTCGCCTTCCTCGTCGCTCCATCCGACCCTCTCCAAAAATTCGTCATAGCCTCCTTCAAACACCGATACACGGTTATTATCGAATACCACGAGACGGTTAGGCAGTGAACGAAGAAACATCTCATTATGCGATACAAATACAACCGCCCCGTCAAACGCATCAATAGCCTCAAGGAAAGCATCCGTAGCCTGCATATCAAGATGGTTAGTCGGCTCATCAAGTATAAGGAGGTTACAGGACGATGCTATAATTTTTGCCAACGACACCCTCGCCTTTTCCCCTCCCGATAAAACCGAGACCTTTTTCAGCGCCATATCCCCCTCAAAAAGCATAGCCCCGGCGATACCCCGCGCCCGTTCACGGACAGGGTTATCCATTGAGACGAGAATCTCCTCCTCTACGGTGAGATGAGGGTTTAAGGTTTCGCGGTTTGTTTGTCCGAAGTATCCGATTTTTATTTTCGGATGGATTTTTATTTCTCCTTCAGAGGGGTTTAGCTGTCCGTATAGCAGGCGAAGCAGGGTGGTTTTACCCTTGCCGTTTTTACCTATAACCGCGATACAATCATCTGCTTTTACCGCAAGACTGAGGCTGTCTATTAACGGGACGGATTTATCATAGGCGAAAGACAAATCGCTAATCTCAAGGGCATATTTTCCGCTGAAGGGAGCTTTATTAAATTCAAACTCAAGGTCTTTAATCTCGGCAAGCTTTTCCCGTTTTTGCATCTTAGAAAGAGTCTTAATTCTGGACTGGACAAGCCCCGCAAGTCTTGCTTTAGCCCTGAATCTCGATATAAATTTTTCTATTTTTTCGCGCTCTTTCTCGTCGTTTATGCGGGTTTTCTCGTAAATTTCCTCCTCTCGCACAAGCTGAAGATACATTTTCTCGGTATTGCCGGGAAGTTTGCGGAGTTTTCCGCGATGGATAGCCAAAGTATGGGTTACGACTTTATCCATAAAATCACGGTCGTGAGTTACAAGAATAAACTCGCCCTTCCAATCCCTGAGGAAGTTTTCAAGCCAGCGTATTGATACAATATCGAGATAGTTGGTGGGTTCGTCAAGAAGAAGCATTCGATACCCGCCGAGCAGTAACTTTGCCAGATTAAGACGAACTTGAAACCCGCCGGAAAATTCGCGGGGGGCGCGGTCAAGGTCTTCTCTTGAAAACCCAAGCCCGAAAAGTATTTTCTCGGCGCGCCATATTTCGTTTTTATTGGCTTCGGGAAGCGCCGATGATGTTTCTTCGATTATTGTAGGTTTGGTGAAATCCAAATTTTGCTTCATATATCCGAGCGAATAGTCTTTCGGGATTGATACACTGCCGTCATCGGGAGTCTCCTCTCCTGCGATAATTCGCAAAAGGGTGGTTTTACCCTGCCCGTTACGCCCGACAAGCCCGACTTTCTCCCCGTTCCCGATTGCAAAACTTATATCCGAAAACAGAGGTTGTGAAGGATAAGACTTGGACAGATTGTTGACCTGTATCATAGGGTCTCCTGATTTTATGAGGTAATAATATTGACGACTTTGTTTAAATCGGACAAATCGGGAAAAAGGAAGTCCGGGTTATACTTAGATAAAGTTTGAATATCCATCCCTCCGGTAGCAACTGCAACCGAAATAATATCGCACCCGCATTCGGGGCAGCTTCTGACAGCCTCTATATCCCGCGCCGAATCCCCGATAACCACGGCACGCTTAAAATCGCTGTCGTAATGCCCGCTTGCCCTGTCTATGGCTATTTTTACCAATTCGCTTCTGATATTGCAGTCATCGCCGAACCCTCCGACACCGTAAGGAAAACAGCTATCCAAACCCACCGCGCCGAGCTTTACAAAAGCTGCGCTTAAAATATTTCCGGTGATTAAGCCTATCGGATGTTCATTTAAAACCGACAACAGCGTTTTAACCCCCGGCATAATTTCAAACCCGTTACGATTTTTTTCCGATAGAACACGCAAACGACTCACATATTCCTCAAAGATTACGGGAACAAGTGAACGGATTTCAATATCGCTGAACCCCGCGCGCAAAAGCGTCTCGTTTATGATTTCACCGTCAACCCTGCCAAGCCAATCGACATTTGAAAGGTCTATATTCCTGTTGCACACGCGGCTTATTGCCTCTTCAAAAGCAAGTTTGCCCGCGCCGTGCGTATTAAGTAAAGTGCCGTCTATATCAAAAAGAATAAGATTCATTACTCTTTAACTATGCTCCTGCGCCTTACTACGATAACAATACCCACGCCGAGATAAATAACAAAAATCGAGAAACAAAGGATAGTCAAAACCCTCTTGCCTACGCTGGAAAGAGCAAACTCCTGTATTGCCGAGGTTTTCGGACGCACAGTAACCATTTCCTCGCGTTTGAGAAGAAAATTCATAGAATTAAGGAAAAAGTCGGCGTTGGCGTATCTGTCATAGTTGATATTGTTTACAAAATCGGTATCGCCGATAGTAACCATACGCGCCTCGATAATATTAGTCTCAACTTCGCCTCTGACATTGGTTATAATCCGTTCCTCCTCACGCCTGACCGCAAAAGCCACGTCAAGAGGACCGGGAATATCCTTTGCATCTTTAGTAACGCTCCCGCTCCTGATTTCATCGGCGGAGGTTTCCCCGTAAGCATGGTCGGATGTCCTAAGCAATGTCCTGATTGAATAACGGTATCTGTCGGGCTTCTCCTCTACGGGAAGACGGTCAATACCCGCAGCGGTGTGAAGGACTATATTTAACTGTGAACGTAAAATCGGGAGGGTTATATCGGGGTGCTGAACCATTCTCGGCACAAACACCGCCTTGCCTAATTGAGGAATAAAGTTTTCCTCCTCCACTATTAAGTTCGGACGGTAAAACAACCCCATATTTTTAAGTATATCGTTTATAAGAAAATGGGTGTTAAACTCAAGCATAACCATAACGTTACCGCCGTCATTAAGGTAATCTTTTATTTTTTTAAGCTCATCGACGGTAAACGGGCGGGATGGATTCCCGATAACCAAAGCCCCGGCATCCTCTGGGACACGGGTAAACTGAAGCAAATCCAACGGGGTTATTTTTACAAATTCCTGTTGGAGACGCTCGAAAATTCCACTAAACCCGAATGAAGTTTTGTCGGCGGGCTGAATTTCCCCATGCCCTTTAAGCACATAGACGTTCTTTGTCATGTGATAGAGAAGGCTTTTGATAGCGCTCGTATATGCAGCCTCGCCTTTATAACTCATATCGCCGGTGCGCTGGTCTATTTCATATATTTCGTTGATACGGACATGATATTGGTTGTTATCATATATAAAAACCGCAATCCCGTTTTCTTTTATACCGTAATCCTCGGCAAGAACGGGATTTTGAACGGGGTCTATCATCTCAAGGGTAATATGCCTGCTTGATGCCTCGTATCTGCGCAAAAGATTTTCCTGATAATCTATTACCGGATGCGCGGTGCGTTGCGAGGGTTTAAACAGCTTTATTTCAAGGTCGTTTGTAAGCGAGCTTAAAACATCGGTAGTCTCCTGCGAAAATGAATATAACCTCGTTGATGTAAGGTCTAATTTCCATTTAACGGCATCGGAAATAAGATATACAAACACAACGACTGCAAATATAACTATAAACTGGACTGCCTTGTAAATGCCCGTAATACTTCCCGAACGCTTAAAAAATGTGATTAAAGCTCCCCGGTTAAATACTATACTTGCTATGATACCCGCTCCTGTAAGTATAAACCCGATTTGCGTAAATATTGAAAACACGCCGAGTATGATATACAGGACTACCGTAGCAACAAGAAATACACCCAGAGATATAGCCGATATTAGCTTTGCTATGTCTTTCCGGTTTCGGTCGGTTGTTTTATTTTTACTCACGATACCCTCCTATTTCCAAGTTTTCGATTCGACAACGTTTTTAGCAACAAAAAGCCAGATAAAAGTGCCGAGTATAAAGTAAAGAAAATTCTTTAGTGAAATAAATCCTTTTGCAAACTGCTCGTAGTGATGAGAAAACGAAATTTCCCTCATTAAATTAGCAAGAAATTCCACCTGCACGTCGCCGAAAGCGCTTATTAAAAACAGCATAAAGAACAACCCGAAAGATATAATTCCGGCAATAACGAAATTATCGGTAAAAGAAGATGCCGCCATCCCGATAGAAACAAAAAATGCCAAAGAAAAAACCATACCGAGATAACCCGATAAAACCGCTCCCCATTCAATCGGGGCAAAGAAACTAAGCACAAGAGGAAAAACCAAGAGAAGGGTTGCGCCGGTTAATACAAAGGTCAAAACCCCGAGAAATTTCCCGATTATGATTTCCCATGAGGAACGGGGCGAGGTTAATAAAAGTTCGTAAGTGCCGAGCTTTTTATCTTCCGCGAGAATCCTCAACGTCAGAATTGGAATTATCAACAAGAACCACGAATTCATCATCCCGAAAAACGGCGATAAATCGCTTGTGCTTGATGCGCTGAAGACATATATCCCAAAAAAGAATATTCCCGCCATAAGAAGATATATTCCCATTACTATATATCCCAAAATTCCGGTAAAATAAACTTTCAATTCTTTTTTATATACTGCAAACATAAACCCTCCTGTTATTCATCAAAGAAAATAAATTTACGGTTACTGCACCAATTTTACAAAAACGTCCTCAAGGGTGTCCTCCTCCCTGCTCAAGCCGAGAAGATGGGCATTGCTTGAAACAACAAGACGCGAAATATCATTGCGCAAATCCTTATCTGCAAAAATTTCGATAGTGTCGCCGTTTACGCGGGTATCGGTAACGCCGTTGAGTTTTGAGATTTTCTTTGCTATTTCCTCGGCATCCTGAGAAACAACAACCTTGATTTTTACGGTAGTTTGATCCGCAACCCTGAGATTGTTTATGGAATCCACCGCAATTATTTGCCCGTTATTTATGATAATAGCCTTTTCGCAAATATCGCTTGCCTCTTTAAGCAGATGGGTTGATATGATAATAGTCCTGCGCTCGGTTTTTGCAAGACGCTGTATAAGTTTGCGGATATCAATAACCTGTTTGGGGTCAAGTCCGACAGTCGGCTCATCAAGAATAAGCACGGACGGGGAATTGACAATACTCTGAGCGATACCGGTTCTTTGTTTTAAACCTTTGGAAAGAAATTTTATCAATGTGTTTCGCCTGTCCTGCAATCCGGTCAGTTCAAGCGCCTCTTCGATATTACTCTTTATGCGTTTAGGGTCAACTTTTTTGAGTTCCGCAACAAACCGCAAATATTCATAAACGGTAAGGTCGGGATAAAGAGGGGGATGCTCAGGGAGATACCCGATTTTCTTTTTTACGACTTCGGGTTCGTCAAACACATCAACGCCACCGATATAAACGTCGCCCGCAGTCGGGGACATAAACCCGGTAATAATCCTCATCGTGGTGGTTTTTCCCGCGCCGTTAGGTCCCAAAAATGCGACAATTTCGCCGGCTTCAACCTCAAAATTGAGATTTTCCACCGCCTTGAAATTACCGTAGTACTTTGTTACGTTTTCAACTTTTATCATAAAATCCTCCATCTGACTTAGTAAGACTACCGAAACGGACTTAAGGATAGTAAACATTTTAACATATTTTAAAAAAAATCGAAAGAATATAAGGTTAAGCAAATTGCGCGGTTTAGACTAACCTTATTGGATTTTCAACAGATAAGTTATCAAAACCAGAAGTTTTTCGTTATCCGGGGTTTTCAGATAGATGTCTCCAAGTTCGCCCTTGAGTTTTAACTCAAGAATGTCGCTTGAGAGATTAAGGTCGGTTTTAACAATATCCTTTAAAGGGATTACGTGAAGATAATTAAAAACTATCTGAATCATAGACTGGGTAACAAAAAGCCTTCCCTGTTGAGTTTCAACGAAATTGGAAAGAAAATCCCCGTCCGGGTTTGTGTCAAGCGCGATAGCCTTCCTCGCCTCAAGGAAACTCACATCACACTCATAATAGCAATTATCCGTCTCGTGGATAGACTTATTGGAAGGGGTGATTTTTTGAATATCGCCTTTTTCGATTTTACCAAGCTCCCTGTAACGCCTGATTTTTTCGATACGCCCTTTGGTTTCGCTTTCGGGAATTTTGAAAATATCCGCCATAGTTTTTAAAAACCGTATTTCGGTTTCGCTAATCTCATCTTTTGCAAGGAGACTTGAGACACAGTTTTTAAAATAACCAATCCCCACCTCCTTGAGATTTTTCTCATCGCGGGTATATTTTTTTATCTTTTTTTCTATGAAAGCGACAATTTTCTTTTCCTCATCGCTGAAATGTATATCTTCGCCGATAATGGGAATCATAGATGAGTAAATCGAAAACAGCATCTCCCGCATAAAGGATTCCATATTTCCCCACATTTTTTCCCGTTCGTTAATAAACCATTCAAGCGCCGCGTAATTCTCCTGCGCGATAAATTCAAGAGTCTGTGCTACTATTTTCTCATCCATCAAACGAATATAAATTCGGGTAGTAACGCCGTCAACCTCGAAAACCTCAATAAAATTCTTTATAAAAGCCTCTTCTTTTTCGGGATAAGGAGCAGTCCCGTCACAACCGGCAGCAAATATACTCAGGTGAAATACCTTCATATACTCATCAAGGTAAAACCTGTGTATCTCATCAATTATTTTATCAACGCCAAATGAAGCCATACGCGTTCTGATTTCCTTTACGATACGGCGTTCGACGGCTTCTATAAAAAGGTCATCGGCAATAACCGGTATTATAAAGGAATAGATTTTAAGAAAGATATTCCGTATAAGACTTTTATTTTTTATCCATCCCTTGGGGATACTATCCAATAGTGCGCAAAAAGTGTCGCTGTCTTTACCGGAAACGGCATCAAAGCATTTGTTGATAAACCTATCGACTTGTTTTTTCTTTAGGTTTCGCGCTATGAATATAATAATTGCCCCCGCTACGAAGACACAGGGCGGTATAATCAAAAATATACCATCAAGCGATACTATCCGAAAAACGGCAAAAAGTCCCGCCGAAACCAAGAATACAACAACTATCGGCAGAACAAACGGGTAAGCCGTTTTGATATTCTGGATTTTCTCATTGGCATAAAACGAAGCGTCGCGTATTTGGTTTTCCATCTTAAAACCCCCGAATCGTTTATTAGAACACCGTTATTTTACATTATTTTTCCTCTTTTGCAAATCTTATTTCGATTTAAAAGCCGATAATTGTAAAAAATTGGACAATCCTTAAAAATGGATTTATGATAGATTGATTACTAAAACCGGAGGCGTCTTATGATAGACAGGGACTTGCTTGTAGCGGTGGAAAACGGCGATTTGGAAAGATTAATGGAATTAATCGAAAAAGGAGCCGATGCATTGGGTATAAAAACCGATGAGGGTTACACGTTGCTGCATTGGGCATCATACTACGGGCATAAGGATATAGTGAAATATCTGATAGAAATAGGCGCAAACGTCAACACGACAAGCATAGACGGGAAAACTCCGATTTACTGGGCAAAACAAAACGGACATCGGGAGGTTGTCGATTTGCTTATACACTACGGGGCGAACAACACGGAGGATGAGTGAGGTTGAGGCGGGGTCATCTTGATATACGGTTGCCGAGTTGCAAGCGGTCATTGAGCGAAGCCGAAATGACCGCTGACCATCCCGCCGTGCTATGCCGATTACACCCGTGTCAGCCTGACTTGGTGACGTGTCTCTCCTTTAAAGGAAGTAGATTCTTCAGGGGTAGGGCTAAAGAAGAAAAAATCAGAATGACATTTCGGGGCTTCGACTGCGCTCAGGACAGCGCTCGATGACCGGATGGTTTAAGAAAAGTCCCTTAGATAACAAACCGGTCATCGAGTTGCCCCGATGAAACGGAGGGGCAGTATCGAGATGACCGCCTGACTTGGTGACGTGTCTCTCCTTTAAAGGAAGTAGATTCTTCAGGGGTAGGGCTAAAGAAGAAAAAATCAGAATGACATTTCAGGGCTTCGACTGCGCTCAGCGACCGGTCATTGAGCGAAGCCGAAATGACTGCCGACCGGCTCCCATAGTGCGAGTGAGACGTATTGCCTGCCCAGAACGAAGCGAAAAATATCGAGATAACCGCCCCCGTTGTATTATGCTGATTACGCTTCTTTAGAGTTTCCCCCGATTTAATGCAATTCAATCCTTGACTTTACACAGAAATATAATATAATGAGTTTGGGTATATTTTTATTTTTCAAAATTATAATTTTATTGCGGGAAATAAATTATAATTTTAAGCTAAATGAAAACCGTATTTGCAGTTAAAAGGAGATTGAAGTATGATAAAGGTTGCCTATATAAAAACATTTTTCGATAATATGGTTCTGCCGTATATAATTCCCGACGGGATGACTATTGAAACAAACAAATGGTATATTATCAATACGAAATTCGGAGAGGATATCGGACTTTCCTGCACAAATCAACGGGAAATAGCCCCCGAAGGTCTAAGGACAAGCAAGAAACACCACGATATTACAAGCGATACCGAAATAGACGACATCGAAATAGACGATGAGTTCATATTGCAGAAAACCGAGGAACATATACCTATTGAACTTGAAAACAATCGGATTATCCGCGAAGCCAAAGAGGAGGAAATCAGGGAACGCGAAAAGTTTGCATCGGAAGAACCTAAGGCTTTTCAGGATGCCGTTCGTGAAATTACCGAACTCAAACTTGAAATGAAATTAATAAACGTGCATTTTTTGTTAAATAAAAAAAAGGTGATTTTTAATTTTACCGCCGACAGCCGCATAGATTTCAGGCAACTCGTAAAGCGTCTCGCCTCAATTTTCAGGACTCGCATTGAGATGAGACAAATCGGGGTGCGTGATGCAGCTAAGATACTCGGCGGTTACGGGGTTTGCGGGGAAATTTGCTGTTGCATACGTTCCAACTGCCATGTTAACTCCATATTCCTTAAAATGGCTAAAGACCAGGGGTTTGTTGTTAATTCCAGTAAGCTGACGGGTCTTTGCGGACGTCTGATGTGTTGCCTTGCTTACGAGAATGATTTTTACGTGGAGGAAAGAAAAAAATATCCGGAAATCGGGTCTGTTGTAATCGACGGGCAAAAACAGTTCAGGGTTTTTTCCATTAACGTCCTCAAAGATGAGGTTTACGTTATCGATGAACACCATCACCAGAAAAGCATTTCCCATACCGCCCTGCGTCTTACGGAAAAAGACAGGCAGGGAGTTTGCACTTACAAGATTATTGAAAATCGCCAAATACAATAGCGAGGAAGAATGAAATACGACAAGGAAAATATTCAAAAAGCTAAAGATATGGGAATTTTTGATGATTCCTTTGATGCCCCCGCTTTGCAATTAGACGAGGAAGAAAAGCGTCGTATGAACGAGGAGTTTACCCGTAGTCAGGCGGAAAATCAACCCCCCGACCTTCCCGAAAATGAGGCGGAAGTCCGCAAACGACGCAAGCAGTTGTCTAATCTAAATGTCGAGCTTACCTTTTTTGAAAGAATTATCCTGTTTTTCTTATCCATATTCGGTATCCAAACACAGGAGCAGTTTAAACTCAGGAAAATAGTCAAAAACACCGAGCGCGAACTCGGTAAAATAAAACCTCCTATCTACAACTCTCACAATAAGAGGATTACCAAATATTTCGCCTTCAAAATCCACGACCTTTACCTCAAACTTATTTGGATAAAAAAGATTTTCGATAATACATTCAACAATCAGGCAAAATGGGATAACCCGATGGCAAATAAAACCGTAGTGGAAGCTATTTTTGAAGCGCTTTCGGCAATAAATACGGACGAGGTGGAAAGTAAATTTTCCGTCAGAGGAATTGAGCTTATACTAAATCAATTTGACGACCCGAAAAGGGCTATCGAAACGCTCGAAAAAAGTCTTTACACCTATGTTTATTCAATAGACAAAGCCACAATCGAAAACGTCAATAAAATATACACAAATCTGGTGTATTTTAAAAATCTCACTGAGTTTGATTTTGTCGCGTTTTTTAAACGTTTTGACCCGACTTTCCATCCCGGTGTCTCCCCTAATTTTACCGATATACCCGGCGATGCGCTTGTGCCGTATCTTCGTCAACTTGAAGAGAATATCCTTCAAATCGACCTTGCTATGGACAATATTTTTATATTTAAAAATCTCGCCGCCATATCAAAAAGGTTCGCAGAGGAAAAATTAGCCGAGCAAGCCGAAGTTACGGATATTTCCGAAATACCCGAAGCCGATGAGATGCCGGTTGAAAAAATCGAAAACGAACTCATTGTCCTTTTTGAAATTTTAAAAGAACTTATGTATAAAAAACATATTACTCTCATTATTCAGGTAGTCAAATCCGACCCCCTTTATTCCCCGGCATTCGTTCATACGCGATACGACCTTTTTAAGTTGTATCTTGAAACCTTTGAAAAACGAATTAAAACCTCCGCCAAAATTATTATCAAAGACAAGAAAAAGAAAAAGATTATGGCTTATGCGCGAAAGCTTTTTTCGCAAATTGATTGGGTGGGAATTTATAGTCTCCAGCTTTCCGAAGAGCTTGAACAAAACAATTATCTGGGGTTTTCCTATGCGTTTCATATTGCAATAATAAACAGCTTTTTACGAAAATTCTTTGACGACCTTGTCCGTCCCGCAATAAATATACTTATGCTTAACGCAATTTTTTCGGAAAGAAATTTCCATAAAATGGTATCCGACACCTTTTATAACCTCGACAAATTCAAAAATGATTTCGACGTATTTTGCGTGGATATGAAAAATGACGGAAACTCCGGCAAGCGAATTTTAAACCTTCTTTCAAAAAAACAAAATTTCCAGAACGAACATAAAAATATGGTTGAAAAAGCAATAGTATCGGTAAACGGACGAGCCCGCGACCTCTACGAGGAATTCAACAAAATATTCTTCCTGCTTAATGATATAGTTTCCAAAGTGTATCTTGATATAGATGCCAAACCCCCTAAGTTTATCCGTAATATCAGGGGTATCGGCGGGTTTAGAAACGTTAAATTTCTCCAGCAAATCGAAAAAACCCATAAACTGCTCGGGACTATGAAGGAAATAATGGGTTTGCTTAAAAACCAATGATTTTCTACTATAAACTACGGGAGTTTATTTTCTGTGGCAATACAAAACGATAATTTTATAAAAGAAAAAGCAATACTTATATCGCTTCGTCTCCCGTGGGTTTCTATGGACGAATGCAGCGCCTCGCTTGAAGAACTCTCCGAGCTTGCCAAGACCGCAGGAGCTTCGGTTGTCGATATGATTATCCAAAATCGAAACACTATCGACCCCAAATATTATATCGGTAAAGGTAAAATCGGGGAAATACGCGAATTTTATGCCGATGAAGCAATCGACCTCGCAATTTTCGACAACGAACTGGCGCCGGCACAGGCGCGCAATATCGAAAAGGCTGTTTCCATGCGGGTTATTACACGCACCGAGTTGATTATGGATATTTTCGCAATCCGCGCCAAAACTCAAACCTCACGCCTGCAGGTTGAACTCGCCCAGCTTAAATATCTCCTCCCGCGCATTATCGGAGGTAAGGGCTTGACTATGTCCCGTATTGAGGGGGGTATCGGGATGCGCGGCCCCGGTGAAAAACAACTCGAAACAGACCGTCGTTACATAAAACGCAGGATTTACCTGATAGAACAGAAACTCAAAAAAATTGATAAAGTCAAGACCACTCAAAGAAAAAAACGTATGGAAGAGTTCAAAATCGCCATAGTCGGTTATACCAACAGCGGGAAATCCACTTTACTAAACCGCCTCGTTAAAAGCGAGGTGTTCGCCGAAAACCGTCTTTTTGCAACATTAGACACAACCACCCGAAAACTATGGCTTGGAGACGGAATAAATGTCGTTATAACCGATACGGTCGGATTTATCGGAAATCTTCCCACGGGACTGATTGAGTCCTTTAAATCCACGCTTGCGGATACAATCAATGCCGATTTGCTAATACATCTCGCCGATATATCCTCACCGTATTACCAAGACCAGATTCAAGTAGTGGAAACCACAACCCGCGAAATCGGCGCGGATAAAATTCCCGTTCTTCTTTGTTTCAACAAAATCGACAGGATTAACGCGGAATCATTGCTTGAAACGCGAAGGATATATCCCGATGCGATTTTTATTTCGGCAAAAGACGGGACTTATATTGAAAATCTCAAAGAAAGATTGAAGGATTCGGTAAAAAAAATATCGGGCATAAACGAAAGCCCCGGAACGGAGGATGAAAAATGACAAACTTAGTATTGGTAACGGGAGCAACGGGCTTTGTGGGTTCAAACCTCTGCGCCGACCTTGTTAAACGGGGATATAAAGTAAGGGCGCTTGTCCGTAATAAAAAAAAGCTATATATGCTTGAAGGTGTTGATACGGAAATCGCATGGGGTTCGCTTGAACAACCGGAATCACTTGAAGCCGCCTGCAAGGGTGTCGATTATATTATAAATGTCGCCGCTTTGGCTTCCGACTGGGGAAAATACAAAGATTTTTATATCCCCAACGTCAAGGGCGTTGAGTATCTCCTGAATTTCTCGCTCAAAGAAAATATAAAGCGCTTTGTTCATATCAGTTCAATCGCCATACACGGTTTCGGCAACCATATAGACACAACCGAGGATGGCCCGTTTTTCCCGACAAAATTCCCGTATTGCGTTACTAAAATGGAAAGCGAAAAACTGCTCTTTGATTATTATAAACGTCATAAACTACCCGTTACGGCAATTCGTCCGGGCAATATTTTCGGCGAAAAAGACACCCTGACTTTCGCCCCTATTGCCGCGGCATTGGAAAAACGTCAGCTTCCCTACGTGGACGGCGGAAAATGGCTGACCTGCCCGGTCTCGGTTTATAACCTTAACGATGCAATAATAGCCGCTATGGAAAACGACAAAGCGATAGGCGAGAGCTTTATTATAACAGACGGCTTGAAAATCACGTGGAAAGAGTGGAGCAGGAAACTTTGCGGCGGACTATGCGTTATAGAATCTCCGCACAGCTATCCGGGATGGTTTGCACGGTTTCTCGGCGCATCTATGGAGGGTATATATAAGCTGTTTCGCGCGAAATGCCCGCCCCCGTTGACACGTTACCGCACCCAACAGGTCAGTTCCAACTACCATTTCTCAATAGAGAAGGCAAAACGTTTGCTGGGATGGTATCCGCGGGTTGATATTGACGATGCCATAATGCGCACGGTTGAATGGTATAGGGAACACGTCAAGGCAATTGAATAAAAAAATTTGAAAAAAAACTTGTCAATATTTCAGATTAGGTATATAATAAACCGTAATATGATATGAAAAAAAGCAGGAGGATTTTATGGAAAAAAGAAGTTCTCCGAGAATAGAGCTTGACCTTGCGGTTACTGCTGTTGTGGACGGGGCAAGAATACCCTGCACCATTAAAAATTTATCGGATACCGGGGCTTTTTTACTTGTGGATAGTAATTATCGGGATACTCTTCCCGATGAGCTTATTGATAAGCGGGCGTTTTTTACCATCAACGCTATGCCTCAGTCGATGAGCACATTTTACGGGAGAATTGTCCGCTTTTGTTGCGATGTCAAAAAGCGGTTTATCGCAGTCCAGCTTATTAACAATTAAAGCTATCGGAAAATAATTCCAACTCAGCTATTCTCATTATCTTTGCAAATAGTATAAAAAAATATACGGTTCGGGAGTATTATCTCCCCTTTTTTGGTTAAAAAACCCTCATTTTTTATTCAAATGCCTGTTTTTACTCAAAATTTCCGTTTTAAGCAAGTCTATATTTTCGGTCGAAAATTTTATTTCATTATAATTCAGGCAATTATAAAATTTTAGTTCAATACGGCACGGTATTTGCAATATTATATTGAAATTTGCAAGCAGGAGGAGTTATATGTGTCCGTTAAAAGAAGTATGCGAATTTTACGGCAAGGGAAACAGCGCGAAACTTTCCGAAAATGAGCTTAAGCTTATGAAAAATGCCTTTTGTGAATCAGAATTGTTCCTTTTAAATAACGATTGTAAGATTTTTTACCTCTATATGAAAAGCATTCGTCCCGCCGATGCGATGTTGCCGGTGGGAAAATTCTAAAATTTCGCCACCTCCAAAATATTTTTAAATCGGCAGTCTTATACAGGCTGTCGATTTTTTTATGGAACGGTCAGCATCCCCGTCATTCCGATTAAGCTACTTTAGTTTTACCCCTGAATAATCTCCTCGCGATAAGTTAGATTCCTCACGGGTTAGACTGACGATGGTATAATCAGAATGACACTATACTCACGGGTTAGACTGACGATGGTATAATCAGAATGACACTTAGCACGGGTTAGACTAACGATGGTATAATCAGAATGACACTTAACACGGGTTAGACTGACGATGGTATAATCAGAATGACACTTAACACGGGCGGACATTGCGCGTAGTAGAAATGACATCTCATCCCCGTCATTCCGATTAAGCTACTTTAGTTTTACCCCTGAAGAATCTCCTCGCGATAAGTTAGATTCCTCACGGGTTAGACTAACGATGGTATAATCAGAATGACACTATACTCACGGGTTAGACTAACGATGGTATAATCAGAATGACACTATACTCACGGGTTAGGCTAACGATGGTATAATCAGAATGACACTTAGTAGGGGTTAGAATCCTTTGCTGCCAAGTCATTGCTTAGTAAGCGGCTCGGCAAACTTACCACATCCTTGAAACTCGGGTGCCTCTGTAAAAATAGCCGAGAATATCGTTATAACGATACCCGCTGACCGCCATCCCCTGCGCATCCCACTGCCCCATACCTACGCCATGCCCGTAACCAACACCCTGAACGGTTATTTTATCCTCCGACAGACGGATATTTGCGCGGGTACTTTTCATAATAGTTGCCCCGACAATCATACGAAAATCGTTTCCGCTCATCGGTATTTTATTGCCGAGACTGTCCGTTATCTCCAAGCGTGAAATACGCTGAGAGGGGCTTCTTTCGATTACGTTTATCGCTACGATTTCGCCGGGAATTAACCCGCCTGCCTTACTTTTAAATTCGCTGAGCAAAATGCCGATTTCCCAGTTATAACTCTCATAAATTCTTCCGAAAGATGAGTTAACCGGCATAAGGTAGGGACGGGTTTCACCGAACATAGCCTCACTCGATTCGGTCAAACCTCCCGCACAGGAATGATAATACGCCTTGATAATCTTTCCCTCATATTTAATTACCTCGCCCATAGTGTTGTTTACCGCAGCGGTTGTAAATTTCGTTTCGGCATCCATACCCCCGTAAACCTGCGAACGGGTGTCGGCATACAAATCAAATCCACGGTTAAGCGCTCTTGCCCTGACTATTTCATAAATAGCATAAGTCCGTGAAGCTACCGCCTGCGCCTTTAATGCATCATTTTCCCAAAGAGCAGGCACCTCCATAGGCAAAACCCCGTAAAGATAGCTTTCTATATCCAAAACGTTTACAAGCATCAAATCATTACCGGTATTTATAACTCTCGCTATACCGCGGTATCTTTTTCCGTTGAAAAGGAAATACTCGGATGGGGCAATCTCGATTTGGTCTATATGAGTGGAAACCCCGTTGACAACCATCGCTCCATCCGCAATCCTGATATTGACGTTGCCTCGTCCTATCTCGCTTCTGGTATTAGCGGAAAATATAAAGCTGTCGTGGGGACGAATTACAATCTCACCGCCCCTGTGCAACAAAACCCGCACCATCGGGGATGCGTGATGTATAGGTCGTTGAAAATCCGTGCATCCGTTAATAAATATTAAAAACATTCCCGTCAAAACAGGTATAAAGAATCTTTTTTTCATAATTGCTCCGAAATTTAATAGTTACATTAAATATCGGATTTTTAAAGCAAACTTTGATATTTTAGATAATTTCAAGGATAAAAAATTCAACTTGTTTTTCGAGTTTAGCGAGGTCTTTGTTGTTGAATATTACGAAATGCGACCTGTCCCTGAGAAGCTCAAGGTATTTTTGGGCGTTGAGGACATCCAAAACTCTCGCTTTATCCCAGCCGCGATATTTTTGCACCCGTTCTAAAATATCCCCGTTCGGAGCATCAACGCTGACAATAAAATCGCATACCTCATCCAACCCTATTTCAAAAAGAAGCGCTGCATCTATTACATAATTCTTTGACGGATTACGGGAAATTTCCGCAATAATCTCATCTTTCATACGGGGATGAACTATCGAGTTAAGACGGGATAGCTTGCGTGAATTGGCAAACACAATCGCGCCGAGATTTTTACGGTTTACATTCCCGTCTGTGTCAAGGATTTCATTACCGAACTCCTTAACAATAGCTTCCTTTTCGGATTCAAGCGCGCGATGGCCGAACGTGTCAACGTCTAACACAACAAACCCGTAATCCCGCGCAAGAATCTGCGCCACCGAGGATTTACCGCTTCCGACTTTCCCCACGATACCGATTACATAACTCCGTTTACCTATAGCATCAAGAAGACTCGAATTCATTTTCAATAATACGCTCTATTTCTTCTAAATTTTTGTGTTTATAAAAAAGCTCAATAATACGCGCTTGCACATCAAACCGATGTATAAAATTGCAACGGGAGCAATCCCATATCTTACCCTCCCCCGTATCCATCCGGACACCTCCGCGACTCTCCTTATCGCAGGGGTAAAACGGACAATAACAGAATGCACACCCCAACCCGTCCTGATTATCGGGGATTTTATGACAGGGATAATAAGGGCAGTCCGTAAACGATGTGTGTTTCAGGAAAAACTTAAGTTGGCGTTCAAACCAAAATCTTGTGTCTTTTTTCATTTAATCGGCTTTTTCCGTAAATTCACTTAAAAGTCTTTCGCGTGTTCGGGCATCAATAGTCTCCTCAAGTTTAAACTCGGGAACATAATACCCGAAATCCTCAACGCCGACCAAAGTTTTATATCTAATCCTGATATGCCCGTTGACCCAGAAATTACGCAATCCCTTCAGGTTCAGCCCTTCATAATTAATTATATATTCAAGCTGACGGGAATTTTTAATCTCGCCATGCAAATTTAAAACGTCGCGAAGATTATCAATCGTATAATAGCTACCGAAAGTCTCCTTAGCAAGACTTTCAAAAATATTCCTGTTTTTATCCGTGAAAGACACAACATAAACGGGGATAGCGTTCTCGCGGGCATAGGTAATCAAAACACGGTAATCATAAACGCTGAAACTCTCGCGTCCGGTTTCCCCCGAAACAAATAAAACAATCGCCTTGTTACGGTTTACATTCAAAAGACGCGTTGTAGCATCATAAACCGCCGTGCCGAGATTACGGGGATAATTTCCGGTAAACCCATCGCGCTCAATAATATTAATCGGCAAAAGCACGTTGGCATCCATCCTCCCCGTAGAAACAATATCATTATCAACAATAGTAAGTTCTATCCAATCGTTGCCGGTCATATTTTCGAGGAAAGTTCGCATAGCTCCGACAAGCTCCGGCTGATACCCCGAAGAGGCAAGACTTTTGTCGACTACAAACTGTATATACATATTATCACGATGTTTATGGGTAGCGCCAAGTCTTGTAAACGGGATAAGCTCGCCCTCCTCCCAAATGGAAATATTTTCCTCGGTAAGGTCATAAATCGGGTCGCCCCGCCTGTCCCATACTCTCAAATGTATAAAATTATGGGGATAAGACTGAAGCCATACCTGCTTAACCGAAACGCCGAGATTTGCATATCTCAACTCAAGCGGGATATATACCGCAATATTCTGCGAATTAAAGTCGGTATTATAAATCATATCGCGGGAATCTATACAAATACCGAAAGGAAACTGCAACCTGTCCTCATCAACCCCAAGAGTTTCCATAGAGCGACGGGTAATATCATAGACAAAAATACCCTGTCTTCCGTCCACAATAAAAAGCCTGTTGCCTTTTAACTCAAGCCCGCGAGGCTGTGTAAGTATCCCCTCGCCGATAATTTCGATTATATTGCCGAAATAGTCGAAACTCACAACGCGGTTGTTGTGTGTATCGGAAACATAAATAACCTCGCCTCTGCCTGCAATATCGGTGGGACGGTTTAAATCATTTTCGCCGACAGACTGTATCCATCCACCCTCAAGATTAAATTTTTGAACGCGGTTATTTCCGTTATCTACGACAAACAAATATTCATCCTCTGAAATATATAATCCCATAGGACCTGAAATATTAGTCTGTTCATACCCGCTGACACCGAACTCGCCGATATGCCGACCGTTTTTTCTAAAAATATAAATCCTGTCCTGACGGTAATCCGCTATAAAAATATGGTCGTTATAAATCGCAACACCGGTGGGCAAGCCGAACATAGACAAATCGCCGAAACGTCTCCCAATCTGCCTTACGACATTACCGTTACCGTCAACCTCAACGACATAGCGGGTTTTCGCGGTGGACACATAAAGCGAGTCGCTTCTCTCATCATAGGCTATAAACGAGGGGCGGATAATTTTATGCTTCCCATCGGTAATCCCGTCGTATATATGAGAAAGCACGTAGGAATCGCTGTAATCATAGCTTTTGTCGATAGCAAGACGGAAATAGAGGTCGTTGAGTTTTTGCTTGACCTGATAATTTCCGCCGCCGAGCCTGATAAGATTTTCCCATTCATCAATAGCATTACGGGCATAGCCCGCGTTAAGATAAGCATTACCGAGATAATATCTTGCGCGGAAGTTTCGGGGGTCTAATGACAGAGCCTTATTATAAAGCTGGATTGCCGCTTGATACTCGCGGTTATAAAACCGCACCATCCCCGCCCTGAACTCCTGTTCGGCAAGTATCTGTGCAATATCGCGCTCATCCTCCACCGATACGGCAACAAAATTAGTATCTTCAAAATCGGGATAATCGCTACCCTCGCCTAAAAACTCACACGACAGGATTAAGCCGAGAAACGGGATAAAAAGGAATAAAACCGCAAATTTTCTCAAATTCCCCTCCATACCCATACGGGATACAATACATTATAATAGAAAAAAAATAAATTGTCATTTTTTTAGTGGAAAGAGGGAAAGATACCGCGGTCATCTTGATAACGCTCCCCTCGATACACCTCTCTGTGTTCGGCACTCGGGGAGCGAGAGCCTTCTAAACCAACTGGTCATCTCGATACTCGCCTGTCGGCGAACTCGATGACCGAAATATTATCTAAAAGTCCTCTCTTAAACCATCCGGTCGCCGAGTGCCACTCGCCAATTTACCGGCTACTTTAGCAATGCTATATAAATTGGTGAGGGGTGTATCGAGGCGACCCCTGCACCCGCAGAGTGTCATTCCGATTGCTCTACTTTAGCCCAACCCCTGAAGAATCTATCTTGCTGAATTGAGATACACTTCACCAAGTTAGACTGACGCGGATATAATCGGCATAACACGGCGGGATGGTCAGCGGTCATCTCGATACTCGCCTGTCGGCGAACTCGATGACCGAAATATTATCTAAAAGTCCTCTCTTAAACCATCCGGTCGCCGAGTGCCACTCGCCAATTTACCGGCTACTTTAGCAATGCTATATAAATTGGTGAGGGGTGTATTGAGGCGACCCCTGCACCCGCAGAGTGTCATTCCGATTGCTCTACTTTAGTCCAACCCCTGAAGAATCTATCTTACTGAATTGAGATACACTTCACCAAGTTAGACTGACGCGGATATAATCAGCATAACACGGCGGAACGGTCGCCTCGATTGCCCCATCCATAAAAAAAGACTGCCTTTAACGGGCAGTCTTTTTGCTAAACAAGATTGAAAGCTACTACTTACATTCTAGTCAAGGTTTCTTTTGAATAACCTTCAATTGTGATTTCAAGAGTGTCGCCGCTAACCTTATAGGTAAAGGTTGTTTCATCACTTTTAACACCAAGAAGTTCAGCCCAATATTTGCCTTCTCCGTTTGAAGCTTCATAATACCAAAGCCCGGAAAGACCGCCAAAACCCATTTCACCATTAGCTTTGAATTCATAAACAAGCGAACCATCAACACCCCACTTGCCGACCAATTCCTGGTCAATAGCGGGACCACAGCTTGCTACGAAAGCAACAAAAGCTACCATTGCAAAAACCATTCCGATTCTTTTAAGCATATATATGCCTCCTAAAATAAAATTTGGCAAAACAAACCCACCGTCCAAATGTCGGTTATTATTATATAATATATAAAAAATAATTTCAAGTTTTATTTAAAATAAACACAAATTATTATAAACAAATTTTGCATTATACTAAGCGCTTATGCATTATATAGAAATAAAATAATGGCATTGTGAAAACCACCAAAGCATCAGAAAAAAAATGCAAAAAAACTTGACTTTTTGCGTAAAACCGCGTAATATTACTATGCAGAATAAATAAGAAAAATCTTTTTATCGCACCTCCGCCGGCGGGCAGGTTGCATTACTTGTCCGTCGGTCTTATTTATCCGTTTACGAAAGAAGGGGGGAGGGAATTATAAATAGAACGACAATCGTTTAATTTATATCGCACCTCCGCCGTCAGGCAGGCAATACGTTCTGCCTGACGGTAATAATTACGACAACACCAATTTTTATTATATCGCACCTCCGCCGGCGGTTTAGTTTTAGGACTATCCGCCGGTTATTTTTTATACGTCGAGACAAATCAAACATACGTCATCGTCAAATTCGGAGCTTCCGCGAAAATCGACAAGTTTTTCCACAAGCCTTAAAACAAAACGGCTTGACGGCAGGACTTTGTATTTAGATATGGCTTTTTCAAGATATGCGCTTTCAAAATCGGCAAGATTTCCGTTGGGGTTCTCCCGCTTTTCATTGATATTAACCGTCTCGGTAAACCCGTCCGTGTATAACAACAGCTTTTCCCCTTTATTCAATACTATATGTTCGTTACTGTAACCGATTTGAAGTTCGTTCATCACCTTGTTTTCGTGAACCCCCAACGGGATTCCGGTATTCTTACTTTCAAGCATCTCATAGCCGGACTTTTTTATTATAAACGGGGCGTTATGACCCGCATTGGCATATACCAAATCGCCGTTGGATGGGGTAAAGATTCCGTAAAACGCCGTGATAAAATTCCCGCCCGTCTTGTTGAACAGGAACTCGTTAAGTTGGATAATAAACTCGGCGGGGTTGTCGATAATTTCGGCAAACTGGAGCGTAAAACTTTTTACCATAGAGGTAACAAACGCGGCGGGAACACCATGCCCCGACACGTCGCTTAAAAATATCCCGATTTTATCGCTTCGCGCGGTTTTAAAATCTATAAAGTCGAAGAAATCGCCCCCGACTTTATCCATCGGCTTATAATAAAACGCGATATTGGGATAACGCGACTTTGTAGGAATAAGGCTCATCTGTATCTTTCTTGCGATAACCAACTCAAATTCCATCGCTTCATTACGCGCCCTGAGTTTGTTTCGTTCCTCCTCAAGTTCGGTGTTGGTATCCAATAGCTTTTTTTCAATCTTCCTGCGATACGACACCTCTTCCTCAAGTTTAATCATCTCGCGCAAATCCTGCGCTACTATTATCATACCCATACGGTCGCCTATTTTGTCTTTATAAATAGATAGATTAATATTAAACGGGATTTTCTCACCCGCTTTCGTCAGGAAATTCAGTTTTTTGGATACCGAAACAAGGTTTTTATCCACCTCCCGTATAATATCGCTTAATATATCCTTTTCGTAGATAAGCCCGTCAAAAGTTTTACCCAAGATTTCGTTTTCCTTGTATCCCAGAAGGGTTAAAGTCGCATCATTAACCTTGATAATTTTACCGCCCGAATCCGAAAGTATCAAAAAGTCCTGCATCTGCGATATAATCTCATCAACAACGACCTCCGGGGTTATTTCAAGGAATTTATACTTCAAAATAGCAATCCACAATCCCAAAAACCAGAACCCTATCATAATATGGCCTATCGGTGGAACAGTATGCACTCCTAATCCGGGTAGAAATATATTAAAAAAAGGCACCGATATAATAGCTACCGATGAGCATAAAAGTATGGTGTAAAATTGCTTTTTTGATTTGATGGTTTTTTCCTGTCCTGCCCAAATCCCTAAGGCAATAAGGGCATAAACACTGTAACCGAGATTAAGTATGGAAAAGGCAATGGTTTTCGGAGCGGAAAAATCTATTTTTTCACTCCACCCGTAAACGGCAGGCTCAAAATTATGCACCATCAGAGTATCGAAAATACCGAAATATGCCAAAACCATCATAGGTATATAAAACAGGATAACCAAATATTTGTGAGGGGTTTTCTCAAGCCGACCCGATAATGCCCATACGAAATGTATTAAAATAGCCTGCGAGGTGGTCCATCCAAGCACCGTGAACCTGTACCAAAACCAGACCGCCTCTTTGCTTGGTGCGGAAAACATAAACGTATATCCGAAAGACCAAATCGCAAGCGCTATTGAACTTAGAAAAAGTGCAAGATGGGTATTATTTTTTAAGCCGAGTTTTAGGGAATAAAATGCCGAGAAGAAATAACAGATAAAGAAAAAAAATGAAATAAGCGACATTATAAACGCCATATTTCCCTCTGAAAATTTCACCCACAAGTAATTTTAGCATAAACCCCGTATTAGTCAATAAAAAATATTAATATATGAAAATATAAAAAACGAATTGAAATTTAATCCGAAACCTCGCTTAAAACCCTAAACATCACAACGGCAAACGAATTTGAAACGTTAAGCGAATTTTTTTTACCTGCCAAACGTATTTTTGACACGCAATCGCAAATCGAAAGAATATCATCCGTGATTCCAAACTCCTCGTTGCCGAACACAAACGCGGTCTTGGAAAATTCTTTCAGCAAGGAAAACTCCTTAGCATCGGATGCGGTTTCCAAAGCGATAATACGGTATCCCCTATCGCGATAATGTCCGATAGCATCGCGTGTGTTTTCAAAATACCTCCACTTAACGTAATCGACGGTTCCCATAGCGGTACGCTCAATTTTCATCGACGGAGGCTTCGGGGTGATACCGCACAGGGCGAGTTCCCCCGTGCCGAAACAGTCGGCGCTCCTGAAAATATTGCCCACGTTGAACGGGGAACGGATATTATCGAGAATAGCGGCCGTATCAAGTCTTACCGCATCCCGTTCGTTGTCGAAACGTTTAACGTCATAGAATTTTTCCCCCACAGCCTCATCTATTAATTCAAGAAGGTTATGAAAACAAAAATTTAAAGCGCGCACCTTTTGCGAATCGTCCGGAACAGTGTCCCATCCCGATAAACGGTTGTCGATAATCTCAAAAGCCCGTGAGATTTTCGGGTGAGTCCTTTCGGGTTCAAGGTATTGTAAATAGATATGCAAAACCTCAAGGCTTGCGGGGTTTCCGGTTTTGAGTTTTTTTTCGGCGCTTCTTACAGTTTCGGCAAGTTTGTAAATCTTTTGCTTGACGTTCAGCTTGATAAACTTATTCTTGGCAATCATCGCGCGCCCATATTTTCAAGGATAAAGGCTTCGATTTGCAGATAAGCAAAATCTTCGGGCATAGTCTTTGATTTAATTTCAACATCGCTTGCAAGATTAATTACTTCGCTTACGAATTTTAAATCGACAAAGCGCGCGTATTGACGCAAATAATGCAACTGACCTCTTTTTATTCCCAAAAGCTCTTCAAGGTTGGGTTTATTACGCAATGCCAAATAGCCCCAGAGATTTTGCGCGGTTTTCATAATCATAGCATTAACCGCTATAACCGATGAGTTTTTATCCAATTTCATATCGCTTAACGTTATAAGCGACTTGCGCGCATCCTTGCTGAAAAACGCCTCAAGAAAGTCAAAAATTCCCGCATTACCGGCGCGTGAAAGCGCAGCCTTTGTATCCTCATAACTGATAGTCCCGTCATCTCCCGCGTATTCGGTCAACAGCTTTATATACATAGATACGGTTTCAATATCCCCGTTTGCAAGCTCCACAATTAAATCGACCGTTTCCTCATCAACCCCGATTTTCTCCTCGCCGAACTTCCGTCTGATATAGCTTTCCACCTCGCGCTCATACGCCTTGCGAAAGTTTTTAATCTCCAAGTCCTTTCTGCCTGTGAACTCATTTTGTATCTTTTTGGACGGGTCTTTCCATTCCACTATAAGCATCGTATCGGGATTGGGGTTTTTAATATAAGCGGAAAAAAGCGAGGTGAACTCCTCCAGAGACGAGTGATTTTCCGAACTTGTTTTTTTCATATTATCCACGTTGCGGACTATAACCACGTTTTGCGAACCGAAAAGCGAGTTTTGGATACACTGATTAAATATAACGTTCGCGTTAGCTTCATCGGCGTAGTATATGGTAATATCATCGCGGGAAACGTCCTTTATAAGCCCATCGACAAATTCATTTTTATAAACCTCGTTTTCACCTGTCAAGAGATAAATTGTTTTCATCTTCAGCTCCGAGAATAAGATATCTGCCGTCCTTGCCGGCGTATTCCGACTGCCACCCGTCAACAATCGCCTCTGCCGTAAATTGAGCCATACGCTCCACCATAATAGGCATAACGCGGTTGGTATTATATTCGTTGGTATTCATAACCAAAATACGTTCTTCTATTGATCTTCCCGCCTCTTTGATAGTATTAAAGCGGTCATCCCACGAGTAGTCGATTTTCATAGTGTAGATAAGCCCGTCAACGTTGGTAATAATATCCGCCGAGTATATATCAAAGGTGCGGATATTTCCGCTTATTATAGCCTGAGCAAGCCCCATTCGCGGGACAACAATCAACCCCCGCGCCTCAAGTTCAAGTCCGAGACGACGGTCAAACTCGCTTTGCAGGGTATTGCGCGTATCAAATTCCCATCGTATATCGCGGGTTTCGGAAAAATCGGTAAACAGCGTAACATAAACCCGCTTCACGTTCGGCAACAGCCCGGAACTCTTTCCTATAACCTCAATCCGTTCCTCCTCGCTTGTATAGAACACAGTCCGTTCCAAAGCGCGGATATTCACAGGCATCCTGTCGAGACTGCTTTCAACACGTTCGGGCGCAAACCTGACGGGAAGCCCCTGTTTTTCGGCGGTTTCGCGCAAAACAAACGCGTAATCCCTTGCGCACCCGACAGCTATCAGGCACAGAAAACAAAGCAAAGTCCAAACCCAAAATCGTTTATCCATCCGAAACCCCGAAAAATTATATACTTATTTTATATGATGGGATAGAAATTATCAAGCCCCGCACCAATTTAATAAGTAAGCCATTGAAGTAAGGTAAATTGGTGCGGGGCAGGCCCCTTCTCCAATTTAATGCGGTTATCTCGATACTTTTCGCTTCGCGAAAAACTCGATAACCGAATTGTTATCTAAGAGACTTTTCTTAAATCACCCGGTCATCGAGTTCGCCGTCAGGCGAGTATCGAGATGACCGATTGCGTAACCGGACGGTTGCCTCGATACCCTTTCGGCTCCGCTCAGGGCAGGCTTTTCGCTTCGCGAAAAACTCGGCAACCGGTTTGTTATCTAAGAGACTTTTCTTAAATCACCCGGTCATCGAGTTCGCCGTCAGGCGAGTATCGAGATGACCGATTGCGTAACCGAACGGTCGCCTCGATACTCCTCACCCGCACCAATTTGTAAAGCCGCACCTAAAGTAGTCCGCAAATTGGTGCCGGGTTCGGCACTCGGCTGCAGGTTGGTTATCTAAAAGTCTTTTCTTAAACCATCCGGTCATCGAGTTCGCCGACAGGCGAGTATCGAGATGACCGATAGGGCTTGGTGTATCGAGGCGACCGCCCCTGTCCCGCTTTGTAAAAAAATATTGACTTATCCCTATCGGGCTTTATAATATTGGAACGCTACGGGAGTTCGGTTATGTCCGTTAATGATTATATCAAAGAAGTTAAAAATCAATACGCCACGGGGAAATCCACTGAGCATAGTTACAGGGGGTATCTGCAAAATATGATTAACGGTTTGGTTGATGACATAAACATCACCAACGAGCCGAAGCGTCAGAGATGCGGCGCTCCCGATTATATTATCACCCGAAACTCCATTCCCGTCGGTTATATCGAGGCAAAGGATATAGGCGCAGACTTAAACAGGGAGGAAAAATCCCCGCAGATGCAACGCTATCTTAAAAGCCTTGATAACCTTATCCTTACCGATTACCTTAACTTCAGGTTTTTCCGATACGGAAAAAAGGTTGATGAAATAACTATCGGCGTTGTTGAGAAAGGAGCGGTTAAACCCGATAAAACCGAATTTGCGAATTTTCAGGCAAAAATCCGCGACTTCTGCGATTTCAGAAGTTTTACCATCGTATCGGCTAAGGATTTAGCCGTAATGATGGCACATAAAGCCCGTCTGATGGAGGAAGTGCTGTTCAACACGGTCAGCGAACAGGACGAGCATAATACGCTTCGCAGTCAATTGGATGCGTTTAAGAAAATCCTTTTACACGACTTGGATGAAAAAACCTTTTCCGATATTTACGCACAGACCATAGCATACGGACTTTTTGCCGCGCGTCTCCACGATGAAACCCCCGGCGACTTTTCCCGTCAGGAGGCAAGAGGGCTTATCCCGCGCTCCAACCCTTTCCTGCTAAATCTCTTTGACTATGTCTTAGGACCTGAGCTTGACGACAGGGTGGCGTGGATTGTCGATGATTTAGCCAATATTTTCGGCGCTACGGATTTAAAGGCTTTGCTTTCCGATTTCGGGAAAACCACAGGGCAAAACGACCCCTTTATCCATTTTTACGAAACCTTCCTTGCCGAATACGACCCTCACCTGAGAAAGACGAGAGGGGTTTATTACACCCCCGAACCCGTTGTCGATTTTATTATCCGGGCGGTTGACGATATTCTTAAAACAGAGTTTAAACTCGAAAGCGGATTAGCCGACACAAGTCTTGTTAAAATCAGGCGCAAAGCAGAGGAAAACGATAAAGAAGAGGAAATTGTCGAAGTCCATAAGGTTCAGATTCTCGACCCCGCCGCGGGAACGGGAACTTTCCTCTCCGAAACCGTAAAACGGATTTACCAAAAATTTCAAACACAAAAAGGCGTATGGCAACAATACGTCGCGGAACACCTTATCCCCCGACTTAACGGCTTTGAGATACTTATGGCGCCTTATACTATGTGCCATCTTAAACTTGAGATACTTCTCAGGGAAACGGGATTTTTCCACACGGGAAAGGGAAATCGTCTAAGGGTGTTTTTGACCAACAGCCTTGAGGAAGCTCACCCCGAAATTGAGGGACTTTTCGCTTCGTGGCTTGCAAGGGAGGCTAACGAGGCGAGTAAAGTCAAGCGCGAAACCCCCGTTATGGTCGTTATGGGAAACCCGCCTTATTCAATAAGCAGTTCCAATACAAGCGATTGGATTCAAAACCTGATTAAGGATTACAAAGAAAACTTAAACGAAAGGAAAATCAATATAGATGATGATTATATAAAATTTATCCGTTTCGGTGAGCATTTTATAGAAAGGAACGGCGAGGGTATCTTAGCGTTTATTTCAAACAACAGCTTCATAGACGGTATTACTCACAGGCAGATGAGGAAACACCTGCTTGAAACCTTTGATGCTATCTATATATTGGATTTACACGGGAACGCCAGAAAAAAGGAAACCTGTCCCGACGGTAGTCCCGATGAAAACGTTTTCGATATTATGCAGGGCGTTTCAATAAACATTTTCGTAAAAATAGCGGATAACGCTAATTGCTTAACCGATATTTCAGAAGAGCGGACAAGGAAACTTGCAACGGTTTTCCATTATGAACTTTACGGGAAAAGGGATACAAAATACGCCTTCCTCAAAGATAACTCCCTTAATTCCGTTAAATGGAACAGACTTAAATATACCGAGCCTTATTTTTTCTTTGTTCCAAAAGACTTTTCTAAAATTAATGATTATGAATCTTTTATAAAATTAACCGATTTAATGCCGGTGTATGTTTCTGGTATCCAGACTAAAAGGGATAAAGTAACTATTGCAGTTAATCAAAAAGATTTAGTTCAAGTCAAAGAAGTTTTTTCCTCAAAAGGAATAGAAGAGATAAGAAAAAACCTGGGATTACCTTTGGATGGTCGGGATTGGAAAATTGAATGGGCAAAAAGCGATTTGATAAACAACAACCCAACATTAACAAAAATTCATTACAGACCTTTTGATTATAGATATACATATTATACAGGAAAATCCAAAGGTTTTCTTGCATATCCAAGAAATGAAGTCATGAAACATTTCCTTAAAGGAAATAATATCGGGTTAATTATGCCCCGTCAATGTAAAGGTAAAAATGGGTTTGAACACGGTTTTGTCTCGAAAAACATAATTGATGTTGCTGCTGGGGATGCTTTTTCGGGTTCCGGCACATATTTTTTCCCCCTCTACCTCTACCCTGATGATGATGATTTTGAACAAAAACGGAAGCCGAATCTTAATGATAAAATCATAAAGGAGATAGAGGAAAGCACAGGGCTGAAGTTCACGGAGGAGGAAACTCCCCCGTGGGTTGAGGAAACGAAAAGCGATGATTTAAGTAAGCGGACTTTGTTTGCGCCTGTGGATATACTCGACTATATCTATGCAGTCCTGCACAGCCCGTCCTACCGTGAGAAATACAAGGAGTTTCTGAAAATCGACTTTCCGCGAGTTCCGTATCCGCAGGATAGGGAAAGGTTTTGGAAATCGGTAATTATCGGGAAGATGCTAAGGGAAATCCATCTGTTGGAGCATCCGATAACGGAAAGGTTGGAAACGGAATATCCGCGTGAGGGTAATAACGTAGTGGAAAAGGTGGAATACCGGGACGGAAGGGTGATAATCAACGCGGAGCAGTATTTCGGTAAAGTTCCGGTCGAGGCGTGGGAGTTCTATATAGGGGGTTATCAACCGGCGCAGAAATGGCTCAAAGACCGTAAAGGGAGGACGTTAGACTATAATGATATACAACACTACCAGAAAATAATTGCGGCATTGTGCGCAACCTGTCGCATAATGAGTGAGATAGACAAGGTGTAGGGTCGCCTTGAATGGGGTTGCCTCGATACACCTCGCTTCGCGAAAAACTCGGCTGCAGGTTGGTTATCTCGATACTTTTCGCTTCGCGAAAAACTCGATAACCGAATTGTTATCTAAAAGTCTTTTCTTAAACCACCCGGTCGCCGAGTGCCAAGCCTCTTACGCAGTAAGGGCTTGGTGTATCGAGGCGACTTCCCGGTCATCGAGCGCCGTCCTGAGCGTAGTCGAAGGATAGCCGTCAGGCGAGTATCGAGATGACCGCTTGCGTAACCGGACGGTTGCCTCGATACACCT
>CAZQBT010000012.1:0-50023 GCA_964591955.1 uncultured Brevinematales bacterium
TCATTTTCTATTTTAAAAACGAGGTATTTGGAAAATCTTTTAACCACAAATATCCCCTCACTATATAAAATTTTATATCTGCTTCATTCTACGCATAAATTATATATAGAAAAGAAAAATACGTCATCACCATTAAGAACGATTTTTTATCACACTTTGGGGTGATTTTTGATGAAAAAAGGGGGTATATCTTAGTATTAAAGTATTAGAAGGGCAAATTTTAAAGGAAATGCTGTAAAAGAGCGAAAACATAGGACTCATACCCGTATTTAGAAACCTGATACTCCTGAATCTGCTTATATAAGTCCCATCGGTTTTTCACCCGGAATTTTCCGTATATGTTTGATATATGAGTTTTAAGGGTATTTTTTGAAACAAAGAGCTTATCCTGAATTTCCTGATTGCTAAGACCGAGAAGAATAAGTTTAGCCACCTCTTTTTCACGGACAGTCAACTGGTTTTTATCAAAAAATTCATCATCGGGAATAAGACTTTCTGTAAGCAACGGGCGAACCTCAATAAAACTTCCCGATATTTTTACGAGATTATCCCCGTCAAAAACAGGACTTGTTACGAAAAGGACATTGACCTGTTCATTGTTCTTCCTGATGAGACGGAAATAAAACAATTTTCGTTTTTCATCCGAAGCAAATTTGTTGAATTCCATTTCAAACAAACGTTCTTTATCTTCGGGATTGATAAAATTAAGGAGATTGGTACCCCCGCCGACTTCATTTTCCGATAAACCGAGCAACTGATAAGCCGCCTCATTCATAGAGAAAATTTTGTAATCGGTGCCGAGTTCGACCAACGCAAAAAGCATAGAATAATCAGAGTCGTTCATCACGCTTTTGTCGAAAAAGTTGCTTTCCTCTATAACCTCGCTTACCAAAGCGATAGCTCCGATATAAGCGCCGTCAATACTTAAAAGAGGGGTTGAAGACACAAAAAGATTGATAAGTTCACCGTTTTTTTTCATCATTTTCATTCTGTAAACATCGGTTTTGCCGGTGCGTCTTTCCAAAAGTTTTTGGTTCAGGAGGGGACGGGTATCTTCGGGGACAATCGAATCGATATGAACGTTTTTTAGCTGGGCGGCTTCGTAATCCAGCATATCGGCGAATTTTTTATTAACAAAGATAAACTCATCCCGGTCATTTAGAACCCAAAACCCCGACCATGCATTTTCGAGAAGTTCCAAAAATGAGATTTCGCCGTTAATATCCTCGGAAATATCGGAGAGCCTGAAACGTTTTTCAAACTCGTCTTTATATTTTCTAAGCAGGGCTTTGGCGTTTATCTCCTCTTTCATCTGCGATTCAAGTTTCTGGATAGCGCATTCAAGCTGGTAATTTTTTTCCTCAAGCTGGACGGTTCGCTTTTTAACCTCATCCTCAAGATATTTCTGGTATTTGATATTATCCAAAACAAGTTTTGCTTTCTCGAAAGATTTTTCGATGGAATGGAGAAGCTGGTCCATATTTTCCAAAGGTTTGGTAATATAATCCCACGCGCCGAGCTTGATAGCATTCAGCGCATCGGCAATTTCATTTGAACCTGAGATAACGACAATCGGGGTATGCGCGTCATCCTTGCGGATTTGCTCTATAACCTCAAAGCCCTTGATGCCGGGCATATAAATATCAACAAAGACAAGGTCGGGAGCAAAGCTCGGAAAAACCTGCAATCCCTCTTCGCCGCTCATAGCTTTTTCTACTTCAAAGCCGTTACTGCTCAAAAATCGGGAAAACAACCGCGAAATATTCGGGTCGTCGTCGATTATCAAAATCTTTTTCATTCAGAAGGTTCCCCGCATAACCGAATTTTTATTATGCACAGTATAAAACAAAATACAAATTTGTAAATACTTATTTGGTTTAAATATAGTAATAAATATTTATAAAAACCCGCCGCAAATATATAAATACCATCAGTTTGATATAACTTTTCCGTCGGGTGAAAACTCCATAATATCGCCTCTTTTGTAAATTTTGCCCCCGAATTGCCTGTCCTCACCCAATACGCCTTTCCTGACGTTTCCGTTTTCATAAAATTCGATATAACCCGGCATATATATAATTCCACCGACAATCATCTGGGTGTTAAGCACGCCGCTTTTAATCTTTCCCGATGGGTAAAACTCTACATAATTTCTTTTTTTAAACTCAATACCGTTTAACTTGGTATCGTCGATAATCATTCCCCGCGCGACCTGAGACGGGCTATGAAATTCCATCCACTCGCCACCCCGATAACGGATACCTTTAATAGCAAAAACCCTGTGCATAAAACCCGCCTTCGCCCATGTTCCCGTCTCGTCCATATAAACCCAACTGTTTTGCGCAAACGGGATACCTGCAATTTCGATATTATGTGCAAGAGTTCCGCGAAAGACTTTTCCCGAGGGGTAAAATGCTAAAGGCTCCCCCCGTTTAAAAACTATTCCGTTATATTCATAATCGTCTTTTAAAATTCCGGAACTTATCCTGCCGTCTTCAAAAAAGGTTAAGATTCCGCCCGCTTGAAAATCGACACCGTATGCCCCGACCGACTTTGCAGCGTATCCCGCCTCTATATTTCCGTTTGAATAAAATCTTACCGAGCGACGTTTCATAAACTCAATACCGTTTATAACGGCGTTCCTTGAAAGCCTTGCAGATTTAATAACCCTATCTTTGTAGTAAGCCAAGTATGCATCGTTATAGACATAAATCGTTGTGTCGCCCGTCGTAATCGCTTTCTCCGATAGCGCACAGGAGAAAAACGGGATAGCCAACAGGAAAAAAAATGAAATGCGAAACAAAATTTTCAAGCCTCACCCCCGCGAACATCTTATAGTTAATTATATTAGTTTTTTTTAAATATATCAAGTTAGAGGGAAAAATGAAATATATCGGAAAAGATATTTGATATATAAAAAAAACCGCGCTCCAATTGGAACGCGGTTTGTAAATTTTATATACTATGCTTTAAACCTTAACCTTCTTAATATTCCAAATTTCCTTGGCGTATTCCGCGATAGTCCTGTCGCTGCTGAATTTACCTGAATTAGCCACATTGATAATAGCCGTTTTAGCCCATTTTTCCTTATCGCGGTAAGTCTTTTCGACTTTTTCCTGAGCTTTAACGTAAGCCTCAAAGTCTGCAATCAGGAAATACTCATCCGCAGAGTTACCGTCAACTCCATACATAAGCGCATCATACAATTCGCGGAAGATGTCTTTTTCATAAGGCTCGGAAAATGTTCCGTCGATAAACTGGTTAATAACCTTGCGAAGGCCGGGGTTACCGTCGTAAATTTCGCGAGGGGTATATGAGTTGTGAAGTTTCAATTCGGCAACTTGCTCGGCGGTGAGACCGAAGATAAACGCATTATCATTACCGACTTTTTCCACGATTTCAACGTTAGCCCCGTCAAGCGTCCCGATAGTAACAGCTCCGTTCATCATAAACTTCATATTGCCCGTTCCGCTTGCTTCCTTGCCCGCCGTGGAAATCTGCTCGGAAACGTCCGATGCGGGGAAAATCTTTTCGGCAAGCGATACGCGGTAATTTGCAAGAAACACCACTTTAATTTTGTCGCTAACTTCGGGGTCGGCATTGATTTTTTCCGCTACGTTATTGATAAATTTGATTATCAGTTTTGCGCGATGGTATCCCGAAGCCGCTTTCGCACCGAATATATACGTTCTGGGAACAATCTTAGCTTTAGGATTTTCCTTTATCAGGTTGTATTGATACATAATATGCATCAGGTTTAAAAGCTGACGTTTATATTCGTGGAGACGCTTAATCTGGACATCGAATATGGAGTTGACGTCAACAACGATATTATTGTTTTTCTTGATATAATCGGCGAGAACCTTTTTATTTTCGGTTTTGATTTTCATAAATTCCTTTACGAAAGCGGGGTCATCTGCAAAAGGCTCAAGTTTTTTAAGTTCATCAAGATTTGTAATCCATCCGTCCCCGATAGAGCGGGTAATCAGGTCTGCTAACGCGGGATTGGACTTCAAAAGCCATCGTCTTTGCGTTACGCCGTTTGTCTTGTTGATAATCTTGCCGGGATATAGTTCATCCCAATCCTTGACGACAAAATTTCTAAGAAGGTCGGTATGTAACTGCGCGACACCGTTTACACGGAAAGTTCCCTCAATGCCGAGCCACGCCATATTGATAATCCCGTCGCGGATAATAGCCATACGTTGATGGCGTTCCCAGTCGCCGGGGTATTTTTTGCGAAGTTTATCCATAAAGCGCCTGTTAATCTCTTCGGTAATCTGATAAATACGCGGAAGGAGTCTTGTAAACAAATCGACAGGCCATTTTTCAAAAGCTTCCGACATAAGGGTATGGTTGGTAAACGCGCAGGTTTTGACGGTTATATCCCACGCTTTCTCCCATTCAAGTTTTTCTTTATCCAAAAAGATACGCATAAGTTCGGGAATAGCTACAACAGGGTGGGTATCATTGAGTTGGAAGCATGCGTAATCGGGGAGCTTGGAAAAATCGGTGCCGTGTTTCTCTTTAAACTTGTTGACAACGTCCTGAAGACTTGCCGATACAAAGAAATATTGCTGACGAAGTCTAAGTTCCTTGCCGGGGTTTGTGTGGTCATTGGGATAAAGAACCCTTGATATATTCTTAGCCACGTTGGATTTTTCAATCGCTTTAAGATAAAGCCCCTCGTTGAATAACTGCAAATCGAAATCCTCGGGGGATTCCGCCTGCCACAGACGCAACGTGTTTACGGTATTATTTCCGTATCCCACAATCGGCATATCATAGGGTATGGCGATAATTATTTCATCGGTAATCCTTCGGAAATGATGGCGACCGCTGTCATCGCTTTCAACCTCGACATATCCCCCGAATTTAACCTCGACAGCCTCGTCCTGACGGCAAACGCTCCAAGGGTCGCCGTAGCGAAGCCATTTGTCGGGGGTTTCCACCTGATGCCCGTCTATGATTTTCTGCTCAAACATACCGTATCTATACCGGAGACCGTAACCGTGTCCGGGAAGTCCGAGCGTTGCAAGCGAGTCCAAAAAACAAGCGGCAAGACGACCAAGTCCTCCGTTACCGAGACCCGCATCATACTCCTGCTCCTCTATCTCGTTATAGTTAAATCCAATCTCGTCTAAAACCTCTTTAACGTCCTTCAGTATAGACATATTGACCAGATTATTACCCATCGCGCGCCCCATCAAAAACTCGGCGGAAAGGTAATACGCCTGTTTAACATCCTTTTTGTCATAGGTTTGACGGGTTTTAATCCAGTTTTCGTGGATTAACTCCATTATAGCATAGGAGACCGCATCAAATAACTGACGCTTATTCGCCTCTTCAAGAGTAATACTAAAATTCAATTTGAGTTGTTCAGCGATATTGTCCTTGAACTTTTTCTTATCGATATTCATAGACCACCTCTTGCCTGTATTTGCGCAAAACCACGCCGTTTATTATATCCGTAAAGTTAAAATAATTCAAGCAAGAGATAAGAAAAATCCGTGATACGGATTACTTGGTGCCGAAAATTTTATCGCCGGCATCACCGAGACCCGGCAGAATATACGCATCGGCATTAAGTTTCTCATCAATAGATGCGACATAGATTTCCACGTCGGGATGCGCCTCCGTAAGACGCCTGATACCCTCAGGCGCGGCGACAACGAAAATCGCCTTAATCCTCACACACCCCGCCTCTTTCAACGTGTCAATCGCCTTAATCACCGTCCCGCCCGTGGCAAGCATAGGGTCAAGTATCAAAGCGACCCTCTCCCCGATATTCGGCGCGAGCTTACTGTAATACGGCACAGGCTCAAAAGTTGCCTCATCACGATAAAGCCCCATCACGCTGACCTTTGCCGAGGGTATCAGATGAAGCACGCCCTCCATCAGACCAAGCCCCGCCCTGAGTATCGGGACTATCGTAATCTTTTTCCCGCGAAGCCGTTTAACCTTGACTTTCCCCGCCCATCCCTCTATCTCCATATCCTCAAGCTCAAGGTCGTTTGTCGCCTCATAGGTCAACAACGAGGCAACCTCCGATGCGAGGTCGCGGAAGTCCTTTGTGGAGATATTTTTCTCGCGCATTAAGCCTAACTTATGACGGATTAACGGATGCTTTATTTCATAGACCGGCATAGTATCCCCCTTTACGGAATGATGGATATTATAAAGCAAGTGGGGGTAAAACGCAAACAGGCGGGGGGGAGGTTAGGGGGAGGGATTAACAACAGTATTTTTTCACTCCATCAATATCCGTGTGTTCATCATATTCATAAACTATACCGACACTATATCTAGCTCTTGTTATAGCAACGTAAAATTTTGCTCGGCTCGTTGGTGGCAAATCAGTTGAACGGTTTTCTAACCATTTGCAAATAGGTATAGTTGGATAAATAAGAACTCTATCAAAGGTAAGTCCTTTAGACAATCCAAAATTCATTACTGGAAAATTGGGATTTACGCAAGTCCTTTTTGAATCGCGTAATTGCATAGGGTTATATTTTTTCAAATAAGTTTCTATGTCATTCTTTTTTACTAAAAACACTCCCTTGTGGTTATTTGTATCTGTATTATTTGATAGGGAAGTGGGCATATCTGGAAACAGTTTATCTGATAAATTACATATTTGTGAATTGCATCGGTAATTTCTATTTAAGGTTTCTTTGTCTATTTCAATTTCTTGGTTATCAAAATTTTCTTCAAAAAAACTTTTAATTTCAGATTTTCTATATTTCTTATGTCTTTGTGTAGTATTTGTTGAATATGTGCCTTGTCGGGGATCTCCAACAAGTAAAATAGAAGAATCACATTCAAAGAGGCATTTTATTATGTCTAAATCATATCCGGCTAAATCTTGCACTTCATCTATAAAAATATGAGAGTATATTTTGCTTATTCTATTAATAACGCACCCTTCACCATTTTCATTACATTTAATAACGAATTTTGAAATTTTGTCTGAGTATATCTTTTGTGAGTTGTTAAAGTAGTGGATATCAACATTTGTTTCTTTAGTATATTGTGCGGATTGCTGATTTACTAAGATCAATCCGTTTATTTTTTTTTCATATAAATAACTCTGATAAGGTTTAGCGCCATGTTTTAAGAGAAAAGAGAACCATGTTTTTATATCAATATTTTCTGGAATATGATTTTTTTCTTCAATTATTTTTTTACGAATTTCTGCTTCATTAGCTTGGGTGTATGTAGTTATTAAGACTTTCCCATCTTGTATATTTATAGCTTTATTAATAAGGTATGTAGTTTTGCCTGAACCAGCAGCAGCAATTATTAGTTTGTTGTTATTCATTATCTCTAATTGCCTCCATGATATAGTTAGGAAATATAATGTCTTTATCTGTATTAAATATTTCTAAAGCACACTTAGTTTTATTTTTATTCATATACCTATGTAGATCATCTTTATTATCAAAACAAGTATTGAATATTTCATTGAGCACCTTTAAGTTATTTGCATTTGCTAATTTGGGCTCTAGTGTGTTGTAATTAAAAGCTTCTTCTTCTGATTCTAAATCGCCAGTATCAATATTTTCATCAAAGCAAATTTTTATAAAATCCTTTGCGTTATCTCCAAGATAATTTTTATACTTGTCGTTTAAAGCCTCAATATCTCCATCATTATCTGTAACAACAACGACAGGTTTTTGGCATTTTTCGGCTATTTCTAAAAATCTCAAAAATGAGGTGCCGACAGAGATAACATCTATCTCATTTTCTATTGGTAAAACTCCATTATTCTTATTCATATAAGCTTTTTGAATAATTAATTCATCTGAAGGTCCCTCAACCAAAATCGCCTTATTGCAAAGAATAAGTCGAAGGGTATCATAACCTGCGATTTTCTCAAAAAAAGACTTTGTATCATCTGGTAATTCATCAAAACGAGTTGTTGTAGTCCTGTTTAAAAGAACCAAGTTATCTAAACCTAGTTTGTTTGCAACAAAACTACTGTGTGTCGTAATAATGATTTGCTTATTTTCAATATTTCTTTTTATATCATAAATTAAATGATTTAATCTTGAGTGAGTAAGATGGTTTTCCGGTTCCTCTAATAGAATAAAATTTGCTTCTATCGTTCTTTTGTGTGTAAGTGCTAGTTTTGTTTTTATTATGCATTGCTCTCCTTTACCAACAAAGTGAAAAGGAATTTTATCCACATATGTTATTAAACTGCTTTCCCAAGCGTTTTTAGATAGAAGTTCGACTGAAAGTTCAATGGTTTTGTTTGAAATTTCTGCTTCAGTTGCAATTTTATCATTAATTTGCTTAATTACCTCACAGTCCATAAAGTTATCTCGCATTGCTCTGTGAGCTTGTGAAATACGAATAATTTCGTTAGTTTCTAAATTATCACGGATTATACGAGAAATATAAATATCAGAACCATTTTGATAACGATAACTTGAAGAATCGATTAATGCAGATTTTATAGGAATACTTCTCGAAGTTATACTATCTCGAGCAAATGTAGTCCAAAAAATTTCATAATATTCAATCGGTAATGATTTTATATTTCCATTTTCGATAAATTGCGTATATTCAGATTGGTATTTTTCATCAAAATCTATTTTTAGTGACAAACCACAAGCGTTTGTTCTTTCGCTATTCCCATTTCCTTCAAATTCAGCAAAATTTTCTTTTATATAAATTTCAATCAAAATATATGGCAAAGGAGCAGGCTTATCGTTTGCAATATTGTCTAAATATTCTTCAACCACCTCTCTATTAAAAAGATATTGGGTTAATTCATTTTTCAAATATCTGCCATTAAATAAGCCCGTAAGCGCTAAATGGATAGCTTCAAGAACGGTTGATTTTCCAGATTCATTGTTTCCTACAATAATATTTATACCTTCATTCAATTTAAGAGAAAATTCTCCTTTAAAACATTTGAAATTTACAATCTTCATTTTTTCAATCTTCATTTTGTTCTCCTATACTCTTCAATCTTCAAAATATTATTTTAGGGGATGAATTATTTTTTTAGCTCCCTTCCCCACGCACTATATCATACCACTCCATCATAAAAAGTCAACAGTTTTTTTATTCAACAGCTAAAATTTTCACAACTGCACTGCTAACAGCCGTCAAATCTCCGCACAAGCCGAATTGTCTATAACAAAAGAACGGACTATAAAACGCAAACAGGCGGGGGGGAAAGAGGTTAGGGGGGAGGGATTAAGCGCGGATAATAAATAAGCGGGGTCGAAACGCGGGGCGTAAAGCCTATACCCCTCTGTAACGTTTGACAAGGATATATATAAAAAACGGCGCGCCGATAATTGACGTTATCACGCCGACAGGCAACACCGCGCCGTAAACTATCCGTTTTGATACTATTCCCGACACAAGCAAAAGGGATGAGCTAATCAGGAAGAGGGGGATTATCGAGGTGCGATGGGTTAAGCGGAAAGTCATCCTGACAATATGCGGGACAATCAGCCCGACAAATCCAATCATTCCCGCGACACTCACCGCGCAGGCGGTAGCGATACTGACAACGAAAAACCCCCGTCGCTTCAGGATATTGGTGTCAACCCCGACCGCCTTCGCCATCTCATCACCGCTGCGATAAATATCAAGCTCTTTTCCGTATTGCGACAGGAACACGATACAAATTATTGCGCCTGTCGCGATTAATATAATCTCGCCGGTACCGACATAGTCGATATTACCCATCAGCCAGGCAATAGAGGAGTGAAGCTCGTTGGGAGCGAGAAGGGTTTGTATAAGCATAATGCCGCCTGAAAAAAGGGCGTTAAAACCCACCCCCGCGAGAACGGCAATACCGATAGAAAAACGGCTCGCGCGGCGGCTTATTATCCAAATCAGGATTGAAACCCCCGATGCGCCGATAAGGGCAAAGACGGTGCGGAAAAATATCAGCGGGGTTAAGGATAAAAGTATAGCCAATCCCGCCCCCATACTTGCGCCGCTCGACACGCCGAGTATATACGGCTCTGCAAGCGGGTTCGACATCAATGTCTGAAGGATAAGCCCGCACTGCGATAAAACCATCCCGATAAGCAAATATTGCAGGTAGATTGAAAGACGGATAGGCATAATCGCGGAAAGTTCAACCCCCGAAGTCCCGATAGTAAAGTGGAGCGCGCTTAAAACCGTAAATATAAGCGCAAGTAAAGCAAATCTTTTAAACATAATTCCTCAAAAAAAAGTAGTATAGATATTTTATGCGAAAATCTAAAAATAGTGAATTTTTGAAGCGAAAAGAATCAATCCACGATATCGATAATATTGCCGGTGCCGTCTTCTTTGAGAGTGGCTTTTTCGTAGCTCTCTATCGGGGATTGCTCCTGCGACTTGGTTTTTTTCCCGCTTTTCCCGCCTTGAGACATTCCCTGTTTATTACCGCCCTCTTCTTTTATTTTGGTAAATTCCTCGTCATAATCATCCCTTGCCTTAACGGTTTCGTTGGCCTCCTTGCTGTCCTTTGACTGCTTAGCATTTTTATCGAATTTGTTAGCCTCATCGGTAGCATCTTCCCTGCCGAGTTGAGCGGCATGGTCAACGGCTTTGGTAAAAAGAACCTGTAAATCAATGGGATTAACGTTCATAAAAACCTCCCGAAACGGGATAAAAACAGGCGTATAAGCCGGGTTCTGTTAAAGGGAAACATCTATCTTGGGTAAAGGCTTGCGCCGATACCTCCCGCGGTTTACCCGTGTCCACCGTAAAGCGACGGTAACGGACACTGTTTAACCTTGCAGAAAGAGGGGTTTACCATGCGAAAGGGTTTATATCCTTTCCGGTGGGCTCTTACCCCGCCTTTTCACCCTTACCCCTTACCAATTTGCAGGACTTAATCAGGTAATCCCGACAAATTGGTAAGGGGCGGTATATTTTCTGCGGCACTTTCCGTCATCCGTAAAGGATGCCCGACTGTTAATCGGCTCTTTGCTTTTTTCTGCCCGGACTTTCCTCCCGCGACATATCGCGGGCGTTTCCCACGCCTGTTTTTATTCCACTTCCACCGATTTATTAATCTCTTCCTTTAAATCGGAAATAAACCTGTCCTCTAAGGACTTTATAACTTCTTCTTTTATATTATATTTTTCCGACATCTCTTTTAGGGATGGGGCATTCTCATAAATCAAGCCGAGTTTTTCAATCAAAACCCTTCTTAAATCGTTATCCATCCTGAGAATCCCCTCGGCTATAATTTCGTAAAGATGCCTGCCGAATATAAACACGCAATTTTCATAGACGGGGTTAAAATAATACTGAATAAGTTTTATGTCCCCGTCTTTAATCATCTTGGTTTCATCCTGTTTACCTAATTTTAAACCCTGCCTGATTTCAGCGATAGTAGGCAGTTTGCCGGTTTTGCTTTTATAATTGTCGATAAATCTTTCGGTTCTATCGACTAATTTTAAAGTTTCGTCTTCAATAGGCAAAGCGCTTTTACTTCTTATAAGATAATTGAGCATAGCGCGTCTAATCCTGCGAGCCGCAAAGGTTTTAAACCCGAGCTTGATATTGCGGTTAAACTCATCGACACATTGTATCAGGCTTGAGTTTCCCTCGCAAAGCATCCTGCCGAGTTTTCTGCCGTATAGGTTATAATCCTTACCTATATCAAAGACAAGGTCAAGATTGGAAGATACTATTAAATCAACAATATCTTCGCGCCTTTTTAAAAACCGCATACATCTGTCAACGTCCCTGCCCTTTATAGCATCTTCCATCTTACGGTCAAATTTGTCTAAAAGATAGAAAGCCTTGCGCTCCTGTTTGAAATCAAGACGCTTAAAAACTTCCATATTTACCGAAGGCATAATACCCCCCACAAATCTTTAATTACGCGACACATGTTGAACATCCTTAAGTAAAGGAAAAACGTCTTCAACCTTAAGCAAATCCATATTTTCCCCGCGCCTTATTTCCATATACAACTGAATCTTATCATAATATGACAAATAGTCAACTTTTCCGAGCGGTTGCCCTTTAGCAACCCTGTCGTTTTCCCCGACATTAATTTCGCTTAAATAAGCATAAACAATTATTAACTCGGCAGAATATCTCACAATCACGACATTATTGAACCCGCGCATATAACCGGAATATTCAACTATTCCGCTACCCGCAGATTTAATATCGGTTTTGCGGTCAAGCGTAATAATAATACCTCTGCGCGTGCTTTCCACGCATTTAATATACTTATGCTGTATGGGGAAGGTGAAATTTCCGGTAACGTTTTTTTCATTGTTTTTTAATTCGGATGGGGTATTGCCCCGTTCCACATATACGGTAAGTGTCTCCCCTGCAAAAACCGTATCGACGGATTTGTTATTCCATTTAACCAAATCCTCAACGCTTACGTTATGGCGACGGGCTATCTGCGTGAGGTTATCGCCTCGTTGAACGGTATAAACCCGTTTTACACGATTATCGCGAGATTGAGGAGTAACTGGGGCAGAAGTCCGGGCGGCGGGATTATTGTCGGTATGTAAGGTAAGTCTCTCGCCTATATAGATTGTATCATTGCGCTTGTTATTCCACCGTATAATGTCCGCAACCGGCACCCCGTATCTTTGCGCAATTGTGCTGAGGTTATCCCCCCGCTTAACCTCGTAAATAACCGTATTTTGTGAAGCATTATTAGCCGATGAGGCAACATTGGGGTCGGTAAAAATTTTGAGACGCTCGCCCACAAAAACAATATCGTTTTGCTTGTTATTCCATCGCATAAGGTCATCAACGGAAACCGAAAACCGTCTCGCGATAACGCTCAGGTTATCCCCGCTGACTACCTCATAGTTTACTAAGACCGTATTTTGCCCCTCAAGTCTTTCCTTCGGAATAGGCTCGGCGGGACGCTCAATAACCGTATTCGGATTATTAACATATAATATAAGATTTTCGCCTACAAAGACAATATCGCTGTTCTTGTTGTTCCATCGTAGTATATCCGCAACCGATACGCCGTATCTTTGGGCGATATGCGACAGGGTTTCTCCCGCTCTGACGGTATGGGTTATCTTTCTTTCCTGCGGATTTATGTTTTCCCTTTGAGAAAAAGCGCTTTCGTCAAAATTTGTGTCTTTCACAACGGGAATACTGATATTCTGCCCGACATAGAGCATCTCGTTTGCAAGATTGTTAAATAAAATAATATGCTCAACCTTGGAACTGTGAGCAAGCGCAATTGCCGACAAGGTATCTCCGCTTTGTATCCTGTATGAAATAACGCGTTCGGGAATATAAAGACGCTGCCCTTCAAATATTCTGTCCTCAAAAAGGTCGTTTATCTTGGCAATAGTTCTCACATCACTACGGGTTTTAAGTGCAATCTCCGACAGCGTATCGTTTTTGCGGACAATATAAACCGCGCCAAATCCCGTATTTGCAACAAGAATCATAACGATAAATACAAATTTTTTCATATAACTACCCTTAAAAATAGTTTCCCTTTTCAAGTATCGGAACATTTTTTATTTTACTGTATGGAATTAATATGATAAGCAAAAAAAAATAGACGAGTGCTTTTCATATTTCGACATTTTATAGCTCACGGGGTTGTTTAAATAATTGATGTTGCTTCCAGAGGTTTTTAGATACGGTTTTTAGTTAAACTCATTATTGCCAATGGAGTCGTCCGTTGCGCCGGTCCAATCCGGATTGTTGACATCACCAATATCGGTAGTTCCTTCGTTTTCCGAGTCATAATAATATGCAGTCCAGTTATTGATTATCCCGGTATAGAAACCGTTTGCCTTAAATATATGCCCGTTGAGAGGCGCTCCCTCATAAAAAGCGTAGAATTCGCGTGTAACATCAATCTCAAAGTTTGAATTAAATTTATTTTGAATTATATGTGCATCATCGGGTGTTTCATTAATATAAATCCCGTAATAATTTCCGGTTACACCCGAAAAACCGGAAAGCGATACGTTAAAATCGGTATTTATAATATCCAAACCCCCTCCCTCAACAAAAAGCAGGGAATAGTTCTTGTTAATATCCGAGCCGGGGAACATATACAAATATGAATTATCAACTGTAATCTCCGTATTAATAGAGGCAATGAGAGATAAATTCTCCTCGACAACTCCTCCAGTTAAGCTGTTGTTGTCAAACGTGGCGTTGTTTAAAGTTACCTGAGAATCAACCAACCAAGCCCCGACATTTATATTTCCCGAATTTGAAAAAGCCGTAAAATCATTAATATCAAGCGATGAATTATAAACAAAAAGGGCGGGACCCTTTTCGGAGCTGTTTTCAATACATCGTATATTAAGCAATCTTATACCCGAAGAGTCATAAACGGCAATACCTCCGCCGACAGAACCCGGCGTAAGCGAGCCGCCGTCTCTAAGCGCAAACCCCACAAAGTCAATATTTTGGGAGTTGGTTATTAAAACCACGTGCTTTGCGGAGTTTTGTCCTTGAATAACGGAAGGGGTGTTATTGAAATCCTGAATGCTGAAATCATTATTAAAACCGCCGCTTATCTTGAGAAGGTTTATGCCGTTAATTTTTACATTTATATTATCGCCGCCGAAAGCGGTTTGCTTGTCATAAGACCCGCCGGCAACCATTATGTTAGTTATGCCACGAGCGGATGCGGTATCCACAGCCTTTTGTATGGATGCAAAGGGATAGTTTAAGAAACCCCAATTATCATCATCGCCGAAATCTGCGGATACATACAATTCCGGGTAAACCTCAACTCTGTTGGTAAATACCGCTACGTTTCCCGCCGTGTCGTAAACCTCGAAAATATCATAGGCTATACCGCCGCCGTCCATAGTGAACGTATCAGTAAAGGTATCGCCCCAATATTCTCTTGTTTCTTCAGTAACGTTTGTTCCGCTACGGGTAAGCAAAATTCTTTGAACCCCCGATAAATCATCTATAAAAGAAGCCCTTAGATTGTAGGTATCGGTATTTACCAAGACGGAGTTATGAGCGGGAGTAATCGGGTTGTTCGGGTCGATATACGGGGGCTGTGTGTCGATTAAGAAAGGATGGGATGCGTTTGTTGCGGAATGTTTTCCGGTTGAAGAAACCGCATAGACACGCACAAAGTTTTCCTGATTTGCGATAAAGTTTAATTCTTTACTCCAGTTCACTGATGAGGACGGGGTAATCGAAACCTCCGAGAAGCTGCCGTTATTAACGGAAACAAACACCTGCGCAATATTATAATCCGTGTCAACTTCGGCAAAGCCCGTAACCTCAAGAATAGTATCATTGGTAACAAACCATGAGGTATAGGGAGGGTTAAAACCGGCAACCGGTATAGAACCGTCAATCTCAAAAGCAATACGGTTGGTATCTGAGATATTGCCGGCATAGTCTATGGCATAAGCGTAGAGAAAATAATTTCCCGAAGGCAAATTATAATCATAAGACCAGGTATTGTTGGAAACAAAATCCATTTCAAAGAAATTAATACCGTCAAAAGAACAATAGGTTTGGAAAGGACTGAAATTATCCTCAGCCCCGATAAAGATTCTGCCCTGTCGGGCTATGGTATCATTGTTTTGTGGAAAAATAAAATTAACGGTGGGAGGTTCAAGGTCGCAAACCATATAGTTTTCATAAACCCCCAGCGCATTTTCAGTATAAGCAAAAATCCGAATATAATTATAACGGTTTACTTTAAGTTCAACATCGACACTCCAGTTATCGTCTGCTTGAATCTCATATTTATTGGTTTCGTTTACTATAGCGAACATTCTTTCTAATTCACCCGAATAATCGCTTACCGTTCCTGAAATTGTAACGTTTATCTCGTTGGTGTAGTAATTCCAATCATTTATGTTAATACTTAATTCCAGATAGCTCAAATGCAGCGGAATAGAAGACTTGGAGGAAACGCCTCTCGCGTTAAAAGCCTCAACGTCTATTATTATATCGGAATTGTTATTACCGTAAACGAAAACATTGGTTGAAAAATCAAAGGTGTCGGATAATGAAGAGTTTTTTAGAACTATTTCTTTTCCATAACTAAAAATAGTAATATAATCGACTCCGCTTTCATGGGAAGCGCGGCCTTCAACGGGAATAAAAAAACCCTGAGTGCTTTCGGTTAAAGGATTCATTATTTCAATAACAGGACCGGCAAAATATCGTTTTATAGGCTCGCTCTCGTAAAAATCCCTGTTGCTACACCCCGCAAATAAAAAGAACGCAAATAAACACAATAAAAGCCGTTTCATAAAACACTCCGAAGGCGTAAAACCCTTATATAATACTAATATAACACAAAATATATGAAATTGAAAATTTTAAGCGGGAAAGATTTTGTTTAACGGCAAGTCAAAACATATAAGAGAACCGAACAAAAACGGAATCATAGTCTTTCATTTTACCCATCATAGCGTTACGTCCGTCAAAATATATACCCCCCGTTTCAATCTTAATATCGAGAGTGGGCATATATTCAAGCGTCAACTGAACGGAATACCCGTGATTTTCGGTAAAATAGTCGGCGATATTTTCCGATTTAAACATCTCACCCATAGTATTAACATTCAGGATACCGGCAAGCGAAACCGTGAACTTATCGGCAAAGAGACTTTTTTGAACAAGCAAAACCAGATAATCCTGAAGACGCATAGGACCCCAATTCCCGCGCTCGGTGAATAGTCCATGACTATACTGGCAATTGATATACCATCCCCCGTCAAACATCTTATCCAAACCCACCGTATAGCGGACATACACCTCATTGGAAACCGCAACGACACTTTCATCTATATTCTGTCCAAGATTAGTCGAAACGGTAAAATTCGTAATATAATAGTTGGTGGTGGCGGTAAATTGCCCGCGAATTATCTCGGTAATATAGGCGGTGGTGTTAATATCCGCGTCAACATCGGCATAGCCGAAAGCTCTGCTTAAAATTTTATCGGGGAAAAATACCCCGACCTCGCCCCACAAGAGAAATATGCCGAAATCCCGTGCAAAATCGAAACCCGCCTCAAACTCGCGCCCGTAGCCCAATTGGTATCCCCTGCTTTTAATATCGACACTTTCCGTTTTTTTGGAAAATTCGATAATATTGGTAACAATATTGGTTTCGCCCGTCCAGATATTAAATTCGGCGATAATATCCGCAGAAACATCCATCACGGCGGTAACATCCGTCTCCATATACAAGCCGGTCAGCACCGGAAAGTCATTATAGCGATAGACGCAGTTAAGCGAAAAATCGAATCCCCATAGCGAAAACCCGTATTTGAATGCAAAAAGCCCGTTGGTTATATTGGCTTCGGGAGGCAAAATTTCGCGAAAACTCCAATCGGTTGCGCTGTCCTTGAATTTTGTATTCCCGAAAAACGATTTAAGTTCCGTTATTGTTTCTTTATCAAGCATATCGAAATAAAACGGGCTTAATTGCGCGAGTTGGGAATACGGCTGATAAACCGCCTGAACATAGCTGTCCCAAAACGGGAGGTAATACTGCAGATTAATCGCAACGGAGGGAATACGACGGCTGAAGTCAAACGGGTTGGATAAATCAACGGGGTTAAGAAGGTCGGTGGGATTGAGCATATCCGCCGTTCCCCAACTAATACGCTGTTTTCCGAAAGTCAGGTCAAGCCCGTTAATCAGGAAATCGTGGAATGCCAAAAAGGCTTCATCAAGCGAAATCTGCAACGGATAAAGGTTATAAAACAATGAAATATCGCCGGGTTGCAACGTGTATCCCAAATCATCCGGGTTTCTAAAATAGTTGCGGAAAATAATCTGTGTGCGTATTACCGCATATAAATCATCGGTAAAATGCTCTATCCTGAACCCGAAGATATTGTCGTTAAAAAGCATATCGCCGTTGTTCAGAGTAACCGCCGCCTCGGCGGTTATATCCCCCGAAAATTCCACCGGATACAGGGCGGAGATTCCCGAAAAAATTATGGCTATAATAATAATCCTTTTCATAAACCCACTCCTATTTAAGAATAATGTTCCGTAAAAATTAAAATGCCTGCAAACTTTCTACCTTCCATTAAGCCTATCTTCCGGGAGGACGTCCCAGAAAGCGCTGGCTGAAAATATCCTTGTTCTCAAGTCCCTGGTCGAATTTGAGTTCGCGAAGAATCATCTCGGTATAATGAGCCTTTTGGACGTTTTCCATCTTTACGTGAGTAGGGATAGTATATTTACCCTCAAAGGTTTCAACCTTGTGCATAGTCATAACCTTGATAAGAGTTCCGCCTTCATACATTTCGAGTCGTTGAGGGATAAAGTCTTTTTTGCGAACGGTCATAATAGTTTTATCGTAACGCATCTCCGACCCCTCTTTTCGTGTAAGTTCAAGCGTATAAAGTTTATCATCCTCTGAAATAATCTTAGCGGTATAATCGCGGGTATATTCATAGCTTGCCATCTCATCATAGGAAAAGTCCGTGCCTTGAAAATCCTCGTTACGAGCCGCACCCGATATACGTCTTACCCGTCTTTGCGCGGGAAGATACACATACATCTCCTTGTCGCTGAGAACAAGAAGCCCTATACCGCGAACGCCTGCGGGAGAAAGGAATTTTATCAAGCGCTTTTCCTTTCCGCTCATCCACATCTGCACGGAGCGCTCCTCCCTTCCGCTTCCGTCGCTGTTAGCAAGAATCAAGTCTGCGGTACCCTCGGTATCCTTAAACGAGGACAACAAATCCTCCGCCTTCTGTAAAATTTCATCACCGCTCAAAGCAAAACCGGAAACGCCGAACAGCATCACCATAATAATAGATAAAATAAAGTATCTCATTTTAGCCTCCTTGTTTTTCCATAAAAGATTTGGACAAAGTTCCGTTAAAAACACAGGGTAAAAGAACCATAGCGGAAACACTGCTGACAAACATACTAACCGCAAGCATCGCCCCGAGAGTGCGAAGCGGAACAATATCCGAAAAAATCAACACCAGGAAACCCAGCCCTACCGAAGCGGCGTTAAAGACAATTCCCTGTCCCGTAGTCGAAAGGGTAGCGCTCAATGCCTTAACCTTGTCGCCGCGGGCTTTATTAAACTCCGAAACATACCGTTTTACAAAATGAATCGTGTAGTCTATACCGATACCGATAGCGATACTCGCGATAGTTACGGATACAACGTCAAGGGTAATATCAAAAATTCCCATAATGCCGAAGTTTACAAGAAGGGTAAATATTATCGGGCAGAGGGAAATAGCCGATATCTTGAAAGACTTAAACGTAAAAGCGTTCAGTAAAAAGACCGCGGCAAGCGCAATCAGCATACTGTATAATTGATTAAACGTAAGCCTGTTGTTTATGAGATAAAAAAGATAGGAATTGCCTGAAAGTTCAAGCCGTTCGATATCAACCGTGCGTAAAATATCGCCTTCCGTATCGGCAGGTGCGGGGATGCTTTCCCACAGGAATACCGACAAGGCGTAGCGAAGTTTGTCGCGGTTAAGCTTAGGCGGCAGATTTTTATTTGCCGAATCAATCGCCTTGTCGAGCATATCGGATTTTCTATAATCGCGCACAAGAACAAAAATACTTTCGCTTAAAAGCTCAATATCATACTCATCATAACGCTTCGATTGAGGAAGCGTATTGAGCATATAATCAAAAACCGCATCCGTTTCCCATTCTTCAATACGGGAAAGCCCGTTGATAATATTCCTTACAAGCGCGGGATTTCTAAACTCAATTTCGGAAAAATCCCCGAGTAGATAATCGGTAATCCTTTGCGAGGGAAACTGCGGGGAATAATCTTCGATAGCACGGGCTGTATCGGTTACAAATTCGCGTATAAAATCGCCGTCAATTTCCAAGCCCTCATCGCGGTAAAGGTTTTCAATCATAAGTGTTACAAGGTCAATCACGCGGGGGTTAGCGGGAGATACCTTCACGGCGTTAAAGTTGCCGTCAAACAAAGAAAGATAGTCCCCGATAGGCGTATAGAAATTATGCTCAAACTCGGTAGAGACGGATGGGAGCATAAACCCGATAATTGCCTCGGATTTGTCGGAGGTAACATACGAGGAGATATAATCCCTGCCCTCGATAAAGAACCAAAGATGGGAAATTTCCAAGTCGGTTTCGGGAATAGTCCTGATACCGAGAGTAAAATCGTTTAACTCAGCGATAATATTATGAATACCGCCGACAGCCGCCATCTCTCCGCCGGCTTTGACATACTCCTCAATCATAAGCATAAGTTTCTGTATATCGGCGTTTTGAATGTCGGCTTTAAGATAGATAGAAAATGGGCTGAACCCGCCGAAATTATCGTTTACAATACGTGCAACGCGGTTAGGTTCGGCTTTGCTGTCGAAATATGCGAGATAATCCATCTCGGCGCGAATCCGCAGGGTAAAACCTATTGCAACAACAGCTATAATTATAAAACCTAAAACAATCCACTTTGAATGCTTTACAATAAACGAGGAACCCGCGAGAGACCATTTACCCGGGTCAACATCCCTGTCGCCGATTTTGAATTTAATATCGCGCTTCCGAATTTTAATACGGGAAAGTATGGCGGGGATAAAAGTCAGTGCAAAAAATAATGCAAAAATTACGCCGATTGCAATAAAGGCTCCGAAAGACTGTATAATATTAAGGTCGGAGATTAAAAGCGAAAGGAAGCCTATAAAAGTGGTAACTCCCGCCATAAGTATAGGAATTCCCACTTCGCGGATGGAATAATAGACAATATCCCTGCGTGAAAGCCCTTCTTTTGAGCTTTCCTCATAGTATTTATTCATAAAGTGAATACCGTAAGCGCTCCCCACCGCAATCAAAATTACCGGAATCGCAGCGCCGAGCATACTGAATTTGGCGCCGGTTATTCCCATCAATCCCATAGCAATACAGGTTATAAGAACAACCGATACAAGAGGCAATACGACACCGCGGATAGTTCTGAACGATAAAAACAGTATTCCTAAAAGAAGAATAATGACCGAAGGCACAAGAAATTTCAGATTGCTGATAGTAACCTCCGAAATACTATTCATAATAGCGGGCATACCGCCGAAAATAACCGACAAGTCTTTGTCTTTTACATAAGCATTGACCTTGTCGCGGATTTCATAGGTAATAATATCGGACTTGGCTTCCGAATTTATCTTGATAAGAACCATCGCGGCTTTGGAATTTTGAGACACAAGACGATTACGATACAAACCCTTGTTTAAAACGTATTCCTTGAGTTCAAGAAGGGATTGCGTGTCGGATGGAATCTCATCCTTTATTAAATCATCTACTATAATGCTGTCGTCATCCGCCGTAATATCGACGGTCTCCGTGATACTCATAACGGTATCAACGCCGTCGGTTTCAAGCGCAATACGGGAAATTTCACGAATTGCGGTAAGTGTCTCAAACTCAAAAATCTCATCCGCCTCAACGATAATAAGCAAAGGGGTAATTCCGCCGAAGCGCTTGTCGATATAATGCGGGAGCTTGCCGATACCCCGCTCGGAATTAACCCAGTTCATCATATCATTGTCAAGCTCAAGGTTTTTAACGAATATTCCCGTAAGAATACTGAAAGCGACACAGATTATAATAACAATTGCCGGGAATTTAACCACAAAATCTGCGATACGGTTCATAAACTTTTCAATCACGGATGACCTCTCAAATATTATTTACCGAAAAAGAACTTGGAGGCAAGAATCTCCAAAGCCGATAAAATCCGCTTCCGAGCTTCATCCTCGCTTATCCCGTCAAACTCCCCCCATTTTTCACCTAGAACAATATGCATAACAATAGGCGAGGTAAAAACGAAAAACATATCGGTCATAAAAAACTTGCTTTTCAGAATGGGATTATTGGTTTTTTCAAATTCGCTTCCGAGCTTGTTATAAACGGTGGAAAGCAATTTGAAAAAAGACAAATCCTCATTGCCGTGCTTCAGGATTTCAATAAGCATAATCCTGATAACGCTTTTCTTTTTCATAAGATAGTCCGTAATAGGATTTAAAAATTCCGCCATCGACTCCCCCGACCGAATAAAATTTTCAAATCCATTTTCAACGGCAATCTTAGCCTCTTCAATAGCAAGAACCATCAACTCGTGAAGAATATCGTTTTTACTGCCGTAGTAGTAGTAAAGAAGCGCGGGGTTAACCCCCGCTCGTTTGCCTATTTCACTAACCCTTGCGCCGTCAAACCCCTTTTCGGCAAAAACCGCCTCCGCTGCTTCAAGGATTTTTTCCTTGGTGGTATCCATATTAGGATTAACTAAATCTTTCATAGCACCTCCTTTTAAATAAATATTTAATTAAATTAAACGTTTAATTAAATATATCACTCTTATTAGATTATGTCAAGAGAAAATCGGTTAGATAAAAAAATATTTTTTGTTTTAGATTTGTTCGTAGGATGCGAGAGCCGCACCGATAATTCCGGCATCGTTACGGAGTTCTGCGGGGACTATTTCGGTTTTAATATCGAGATACTGGAAAAACTTTTCGTGCTTTTTGCTTACCCCTCCCCCAATAATAAAAAGGGCGGGCCAAAAAAGCCTGTCGAGAGTTAAAAGATACTCGTTAAAGCGTAGCGCCCATTCTTTCCAGTTAAGATTTTTGGATTTTCGGGTGCCGTCGCAAGCGAATTGCTCGGCGTTTTTACCGCCGATTTCTATATGACCGAGTTCGGTATTGGGTAAAAGATGTCCGTTATGGAAAATTGCCGTGCCGAGCCCCGTGCCTACGGTAATAACGATAACCGTTCCTTTTTTGTTTCTGCCCGCCCCGAACCTCATTTCGGCAAGTCCCGCGCAATCGGCATCGTTAATAACCGTTACATCACAGGAGGTTTTCTCCGAAATAAGACGGGGGACATATTCGCCGATCCAGCTTTTGTGGATATTAGAGGCGGTAAGAGCAACCCCGTCCCTGACCGCCGCAGGAAACCCGCATCCGATTTCGCCGTTCCATCCGAAATGACGGACAAGCTGAGCGATAGTCTCGGCTACGTCCTGAGGTTTTCCGTTTTCCGGGGTAGGGATTCTATACCTTTCTTCAAGAAGCACCCCCGAACGAACATCCACAGGCGCGCCTTTTATCCCCGACCCTCCGACATCTATTCCAAGCACGGGTTTTCTAAGCATCAGTTCCCCTCTGTGTTTTATTGTTTCATAATATAAAGTGAGGATTCATAAAAGTCAAGATAGAGAATTATATAAACTCTTATCTTTTATAAATGTCAAGCGCTTCAAACTTTTTACCATCCGCGCGGAAAAATTTCACAAAAAATTCGTAAAATTCAAGCCTTAACGCCTGTATCCCCACAATCAACCCCTCAAGCGCTATTACAATAACGTTGCCGATTAAAAGTATCACCCCGCGCCACAACGGGGAAGCGGCAAGTCCCGCAAGCGTAAACACCGCAAGCATCAACGCCCCGTGGTTTATAGCGAACGCTCCAACCCTCATAAACGATATTGTGTTGCTGAGGTATGCAAGCGAGGTTTCAAACACGTCGAAAAATCCCATCCCCCAGCTCGGTCTTTTTCCCTTTTTGGAAATCAGGTATTCAAACGTATTTTCACTCCAGATAGCGAGCGCGCCGATTACGGGAATAAGATAAACCCCGACCGGAATATTTATCCCGTTAAAAAGCGAATACCCGATTAATAAAATCCCCCAGTAAAAAATCAGTCCCGCTATACCCGATGATGAAAAAAATAGCCTGCTCCATTCCTTTCTGCGGATTGAGTTTATTATACTTAACACAAGTCCAAGCGATATTACAATCGAGCCGAATACCACCGCAATAACAAGTATAGTCATAATATTATGGATAGGACTCATCCAAAACGGGGCAAAAAGGTCTTCCATACCGAAAATACTTCCGTAGAGCAATCCGAAAACCGCGGAGGATATTCCCACCCAGAACAACAGGAAACCGAAATTTGCAAGTTTACGGAATTTTCTGAAAATCAGGAACAATCCGCCCAAAGCCGACAGGAGAAGCCCGTGTCCGATATCGCCGAACATCGCTCCATACATCACAATATAAATTACCGTAGCGAATACCGTAGGGTCAAGTTCGCGGTATTCGGGGGTGCCGAAAAGCCCGACAAGTTGCTGGAAAATCCTGAACGGCTTAGCGTGGTTTAGTTTTGTGGGGGGGATTATGCCGTCGCGGGCAAACACGGTTTCCGCGTTCTCCTCTATAAACAGGCATTTTTTAGCGGTAATGGTTTCGATAGCGGTTTTAATACGGCTGATTTCCGTTACGGGAACCCATCCCGAAAACAGATGAACCGTTTCGGTGGATACCATCTGCCCGCGAAGTTTTGCCATCGCAAGATGATAGTCTATACTTGCATAGATAAGCCCGATAAGTTTATTAAACCGTGCGCTCATTTTTTTATGTTTTTCCTCAAGCCACATTTCCTCATCGTGCGTCATCGTCATTTCAAACCCGTATTTAACGATATTGGATTTTATACTTCCCTTTACGTCCTGCGGGATACCGTAGTCCTTATAGTGGACATTGGAAAGTATTCTTTCAAGTTGGTCGCGGGCGCTTTTCGGGACACTGAAAAACACCATATTTTCCCCCTCCACCATCCCGACATTCATTACAACCGAGGGGATTAGCGATATGGAATCCATAAAGGTTCTGAAATGCGAAACGGGGATACTCCCGAACCCCATAAAGAAATGCTCGGGGTCATCGGCATACCCGTTTGTGCTTAAATTACCGAAAAACTCTATACTGTTGAGCTTGATTTGTATATCGTGGCGACGTTTTGCCAAATCGTCCATCTCGGCGTTATAATTGATAATATCGTTTTCCATCTCTTTGATTGTGTTCTTGATAGTCATTTCATCCATAAAATTACGGTCTTCTGGGATAGTCTCCTTTTCTTTGGATTGCCCGAAAAACTGTTCAATATTAACAAGACGACGTTTGTAAGAGATAAACCGCGTGCTGATTTCCTCAAGCGATTCCCGCTTGAGAGCGTAACTCTCCGCTTTGAAGCTGTCGATAGGTAAAACCTCAAAATCCCCGAAACCAAGGATTTCTTTGGATACAATATCCGCATCCTTTTTGAGAATCACCACATCAAGTTTCCTCATTCGCATTGGAAAAAACATAATCGCTCCTTAATAAATCAAAATCCGCTCAAGTGCGGTCTTGGAAAGATTATTCCGTTTCCCCTCAAGGAGGATAATAAAGGTTTTTATGTTCTGCCGTTTCAGGACAAAAAACGATAAAAATAGTCCGAACGAAAACGGGTTTCCCTCAAGATAACTTACCGTTCTTTCGGTAAGCATCCTGTTCATAACTTTTTCAAGTTCAACAATCGTGGTAACGGGTTCGCGGATAATGCGCCATTCCTCAAGCAAAGTAAAAAACTCCGGTGCGCGGGTAAGGCTTGCTAAAGTCCTGTATCGGTTTTTGGATAAAACACCGAAAATATTAGGTACAAGCGTCATCGCTTCTTCGGTAGTCATACGGTAATGAAAACGGACACGGTAAAGCCATACCAGCCGCTTCATTTCTTCCGAAAAGAATATCAGCTTTTTAACCGCGTTAAAATCCTCACCCTTAAGACGGCGTGCCGCATCGTAGAGTTTTAATGCGTGGTAATTATCGAGCTCCATCTCCCAGTGAAACACCGACCCCGTTTCTTTAATACGGTTAAACGCATTTGCCGCAAGCGGATAGTATTCCGTGTTACGCAAAAATTCCTTGAACAAGTCAAGGCTTTTGACGTCCCGCATAACCTCGCCGCTTATAATATCGTTAGGGCTGATTTGATAGAGAAAGTCAAGCGGCTTTTCGCCTATAATGGAACGGGTTACTGTTTTGAGGTTTTCTATCTCGTAGCCCTTGAGTATTTCATCCAAGAAACGGGTAACGGCGCCGGTCAGGAAAAGTTTTGCGCTTTTAATATATTCAATCATAGCCTGTTTTATCTGTTTTTCTATCTCGCGAACGTCCGATATTTCTATATCCGCTTTGACCTCCCGTTTGCGGATAAAATCCACTATATCGCTGAGTTCCGAATTTGCTAAGAGGGCTATATCCTCAGGTCTCGCAATATATGACATCCAGTAGCGTACCTTGGCGTTGATAGCGGAATATCCTATCCCGAACATACTTAATCCTTTTTCGGTATATCCAAAACCGTATTTATTATTTCTTTTTTGATTTTATCAATATGTTTGTCTTTTTGCTTGCGGATTTTTTCCATCTCGACTGAAATATCCGCCGACAGTCGGGCTTTATATCCCTCAATTTCTTTATACAACTGAGAGCGCATTTCGGATTTGAATTTTTCAAAATTTTCCTCATACTGCGAATCGAGTAGCATCGCTTCCCGTCTTGCCTGTTCGATAATGACATTTGCCTGAGAGCGGGTGTCTATGATTTGTTTTTGTAAATCCTGCTCTACTTTTATAATCGAATCGAGAATATTTTTCACTCATCACCTCCGGCGATTATTATATCGAAATTCGTATTGAGAATTAATTTTCTTTCCACGTTACCGAAACTATCCCTCAAAGTTTTTGCCTCTCTTTTGCGCCCGATACAAACTAAACCCCGCTCCGTTCCGATGAGATAATTATAAATTTCACTGTAAGGGTCGCCCTCAAGCAGAACGGATGAGATTTTAACTCTCCTGCGATTGCCGAGATTTTCCGCGTAACGGATATATTTCTCGGCGTCTCTTTTTATATCCGCTTCAAACATTGCCGCCTCTTCCTCTATAAGAATCCTGAACCTGCGAAGTTTATTAATCGCGTCGCTGTCGATAATGTTAATAATAACCGTTTCGAGATTAAACTCCCGCGCGATAAAAACGGCTTTGGAGATAGCGCGTTTTGTTTCCAAGGGGCTTGTTACAGGCACATAGATTTTACCCATTGCCGCCCTCCGTTTTGGATTTTTTAATCCGCTTGAATTTCTTTAAAGCGAAAAACATCGCCCTTTCCTTTTCCTCAAGACTATCCTGAATAAAATCAATAATCGCGTCAAATTCCGGGATATAAACGTCTTCAAGCGCATTGGCGCGGCGTTGTGTTTTACGGATTTCATAAGCGAGTCTCCATGCCGAAACCTCCGCCTGTGCGACTATAATAATCAACTCTATTGCTTCTTTAAGCAATGTATATAATTCATCAAAGGTCAGCGTTGTCGATGCGAAAGAGACAATCGGCGCGCCTTTTTTCTCATCCTGTTTTAATTTTAGCGAGGGGATATGAACCCCCATTATTATCCGTTCCAAAACTTCCACATCAAGCCCCGTTTTGACGCTTTTAACCACGCGCTCCAATTCAAACTCCCCGATTTCTATTTCAAGAACCTGCAGGAGAGAATAGCATTGTTCGATTATCGAGTTGAGGCGCGTCCTGTGTTCGCGTATTTTCGATATAACCTCCGTGAGATGGTTTATCAGGATTTCCCTTTTTTGCTCAAGCAGAAATTTTGCATCTTTGGCGATATTTTTCATTTCCCTGTATTCAAGCAGCTTTACGCCGCTCGGGGAGATTTCACCGGCGTTCATTTATTCCTCCTCACCTTGTATGGAGTAATAAGCCTTGATATCCTCCTCCGTCAGTTCGGATAACTCGGATTTCGGAAGCGCACTCAGCGCCTCCCACGCCTCTGCAAACGAAACCTGCAGGATTCTTTCCTCAAAGATACCCTGATTGATAAACCGTTTTTCAAGGTTTTCGGCGAATTTTAGATATTTCTTTTCAAGTTCGGGGAGTTCATCCTCGCCTATTACCGAAGCGATAGAGCGGGTTTCCAATGCCCTTGCGTAAGATGACAATATCTGCGTAGCGAGACGGGGATGGTCTTCGCGGGTTTTATTTTCACCGATACCATCCTTCATCAATCGCGACAATGAAAGAGGGAGGTCTATCGGGGGATATATGCCTTTTCCCGCGAGGTTGCGCGAAAGGACAATTTGCCCCTCGGTGATATATCCGGTAAGGTCGGGAATGGGATGGGTTATATCGTCGTTAGGCATAGTGAGTATGGGAATCTGGGTTATGCTTCCCGCTTTCCCCTTGATACGTCCCGCGCGCTCGTAAAGTGAGGCAAGGTCGCTATACATATAGCCGGGAAAACCCTTGCGCGCAGGCACGAGAGATTTTGCCGATGCCACCTCGCGTAACGCCTCGCAATAATTTGTCATATCGGTCAAAATAACAAGGACGTTTTTGTTTTTATCAAAAGCTAAATATTCGGCGAAAGTAAGCGCGACACGCGGGGTTATCAGACGCTCAATAGCGGGAGAGTCCGCGAGATTAATAAAAAGCGAACTATGTTTAAGCGCGCCGCTTTCCTCAAAACTGTCGATAAAGAAGCCGGCATCATCACGCTTTACCCCCATCGCCGTAAAGACTATGCAAAAATCCCCGCTGTCTATATGAGCCTGAGCGGCGATTTGCGCGGCGATACGGTTATGCGCAAGCCCGCCGGCAGAAAACACCGGAAGTTTTTGCCCGCAAATAAGGGTATTCATTATATCAATCGCGCTGATACCTGTAAGGATAAAGTCGCGGGGATAATCCCGTGAGGTCGGGTTAATTACTCCGCCGTCAACGTCCCGGAACTCGTCGGCAATAATATCGGCAAGCCCGTCCATAGGATTACCCAGACCGTCAAACACCCTGCCGAGCATAGATTCGGATACGCCGATTTCAAAAGGACGTCCCGTAAAACGAACGCTCGCCGTTTGGGGGTTAATTCCGCTTGTCCCGTTAAAAACCTCAAGCAATGCGAAATCCCTGCCGGTTTCGATAACCTTTGCAGAGCGCGTTCTTTTTTCATCAAGACGGATTATTGCGGTTTCGCCAATTCCGATACCCTTAACGTCCCTTACAAACACAAGAGGTCCGCCCGCCTCCTCAATCCCCTTGTATTCGCGCCTTGCTTCAAAATTCATATTCTATTCCTTATAGACGGATTCGATACCGTCAAATTCCTTCATCATAAACTCTTCCGTTTCGTCAATCAAAGAAAGATTATCATCCGAAACGGTCATTTTGAGCCTTGCGATTTTAGCGATAGACTCAAGTCCTTGTATCTCAAAAATCGGCGCGCCGATAGAAATTATACTCAAAGCGCGCTCGTAAAATTTTAAAATCAGACGAAGGATAAGTATTTGCTTTTCCGGTGATGAATAAGCATCGGTCTCATCATAGGCATTTTGCTTGAGAAATCCCGTTCGTATCAGGCGCGACGTTTCCAAGACAAGACGCTCATTATCGGGAAGGGAATCCGCTCCGATAAGACGGGCTATTTTTAACAGACGGTCTTCCCTTTGAAGAATATCGAATGCTTTTGCGCGAATTTCGGCATAATCGTAGTATCCCATTTTTTCCCAGTATTGCGTGCAAATATCGCCGTATTCCGAATAGCTTCGCATCCAGTTTATAGAAGGGAAATGTCTTGCCGAGGCTAAGGATTTATCTAATTCCCAGAAACATCTGACAAACCGTTTTACGCTTTGAGTAACGGGCTCGGAAAAATCGGCGCCGGGCGGGGACACCGAGGCGATAATGCTTACCGAGCCGGATTTATCGGACAGGGCGACAACCGCCCCCGCGCGCTCATAAAACTCGGCTATCCTGCTTGACAGATATGCGGGATAACCCTCCTCCGCGGGCATCTCCTCAAGTCTTCCCGATATTTCGCGTAACGCCTCCGCCCATCTTGAAAGCGAGTCGGTTAATAACGCCACATCATATCCCATATCGCGGTAATATTCGGCAATAGTTATACCCGTGTATATGGAGGCTTCGCGCGCCGTTACGGGCATATTAGACGTGTTGGCGATAATAACAGTCCTTTCGCTGAGAGGTTTTCCCGTTTTCGGGTCTTTCAGGGACGGGAAAGTTTCAAGTATCTCGGTGATTTCATTACCACGCTCTCCGCACCCGACATAGATTACTATATCCGCTTTCGACCATCTTGCAAGCTGGTGCTGGGTGATAGTCTTGCCCGCACCGAAACCTCCCGGTATCGCGCAAGCCCCTCCCTTAGCTATGGGAAAAAATGTGTCTATAACCCTCTGTCCCGTTATTAACGGCTGTGATGGGGGGATTCTTTCTTTTACGGGGCGAGGTGTTTTTATGGGGTGGGTTTGTTTTATTGTTATTCCGATTGTTTCACCATACGGGGTGCGAACCTCACCGATTTTATCCGACACCGTATATTCCCCCGTTTCCGCTATATTTACAAGCACCCCCTCAATATCGGGAGGTATTATAACCCGATGTTCTATAAGCGAGGTTTCCCGGATTGTGCCGATAATTTCGCCGCCGGATAACAAAGAGTTTTTTTTAAGCAGAGGGGTGAACTCCCATTTTTTTTCGGGGTCGAGAGTTGGGGCGGGTTTACCTCTTTTGATAAATACGCTGTCTTTAACCGAGTTGCTTGTCAAAGGTCGTGCCGTGCCGTCAAAGATACCTCCCAATAGCCCGGGACCCAACTCAATCGACAACGGGGCGCCGCTTCGATAAACGGGTTCACCGGGTTTCAGTCCTGTAATATCCTCATAGACCTGTATTAAACCGGTCTTTCCCTTGATTGTAACAACCTCGCCGTAAAACCCGTATTCCCCGATATAAACAAGTTCCATAACCTGCGGGAGATTGACAAACTCAGTTTTGACAATTAAACCGTCTGTGCCGACTACGAAACCGTCGGGAGTTTTAACTTTCATAGAGTTCTCCGTCAAAATTTAAGGCTCAAGCCGATTATCCGCATAAAATCGGGTTTCATCCTGTCGAATATCGCCCCGATAGAAAAATCGAAAACCGTATTGCCGAACTCGCAGATAACCCCCGCGAAAATACGGGCGGAACTATCCGACAAAATGATTTCCGATTTTGCCGTTTTTTTGAGCTTATCAAAAAGCTCCCTGTCTTTTGCGTTTAACGATACGACAATTTTTTCATCGCCCGAAACCTTCCCGATTTTATCTATAATAGCGGACAAAAAACTCAGGTATTTATCGGTATCGCGCCTGAATATTTCGATAAGCGTCTCTTTTGTTTCGGATAGTATCTCAAGCGCGAGATTGTTCTTGAGACGGTTCTTTTCTTTTTGGATTTCAAATTCGGTTTTAGCGGCAAGTTTTTTTCTCTCCCGTTCGAGAGACTTTAAAAACTCGTCGTTTTTTTTCTTATAGACAAGTTCAAGCGCTTCTTTTTTATTCATCAGAATTTCCGAAGCCGAAAACCGCGCTTCGTTCATAATGGATTCGGTCTTGTCGGAAGTATCCCTGTTGATTTCATCAAGAATTTCCTGAAGCCCCATAATACGCGCCCCTTGAAATTAAATTTTGATACCCGTAGCTTTACGGATATAGTCATTAAGGTTTTCCTTCGGCAACACCGCGCCGTCCTTGTCCGGTATTTCGATAATCAACAGCTTGGATTTGGAAAACCGTATTTCGGCAATTAAATCGGAAGCCCATTCGGCGATTTTTTGACTAACGATAATAAGCCCGTATTCGCGGGACTTTCGTATATTTCTGATTTCCGAGACGGCGGAACTTGGATTATCGACAATACGGGTTTCTATACCCGCGATAGAAAAAAGCAGAGAAGCCTGCCTGTCGCCGAGGACGACCGTTTTCACTAAGCTATCCCTCCGAGCCTGCTTAAAATCATAATAGCGATAATAAGCCCGTAGATAGCGATACCCTCGGCAAGCCCGACAAAAATCATCGCCTTACCGAAAACCTGAGGATTTTCCGAAATAGCGCCGACCGCCGCCGATGCCGACATCCCGACAGCTATCGCCGCACCGAGAGAACCGATACCTACCGCTATCGCCGCCGACAGATACGCCATCGCCTCGGCATAAGGGTCCATCGCAGGCGTCTCTATCACCTCGACAGCCTCCGAAGGCGCGGAGTATGCTTTACTTGACGGGACGAATATCATCAATAAAGACGCTACTATCATCATCACAATAAACCCCGCGACACTCCCCGCAAGAAGGGTCTTTGCGGTTTTCGGGCTGACCCTTTTGCCTTTCGCCTTAAAATAAACCCCCACACCGATTACAGAGACTATAAACACCCCCGACAATATTGAAACAACAGTCAACATATAAACCCTCCGCATTTTTGTTTGGGATAAGGTATATTATATCAGAAAAAAGCGATTTGGCAAAATTTTAGATAAGTGAGGGGGGAAAGGAAAAGCGTTCCCTTAGATACATCTCGCTGAAGGGGCGGCGCCCGGGGAACGGGTTGTTATCTAAAAGTCTTTTTTTAACCAACCGGTCATCGAGTAGCAGAGCGTATCGAGATGACCTTGTCGGATTGCGCCTAATCTAAGCGCAACCCCGGATTTAACCGATTTAATCGGTTCTGCCTTTTTCTGCAATCCCGTATATTATTTTAAAGAAAGAAACGGAAAAACTAAATCAACTAAAAATGGACATAAACAGAGACATAGTGTAGAATTTAAACAATGCACTGTGCAAATCAAATTTTACATAAAGGAGCGTTGACGATGAAAAAATTTTCTGTTGCAGTAAGTTTGATTTTGTTAATTCAGGTTTTGATGTATGCAAATAAGCCCGGCGACAAGACAAGTTTAGAAGCCGGGGATATTAGTTTTAATATGAGATTTGCACCCGGCGGTGTCGAATTTCTTACCGGCACAAGCGATACGGGCGACTTTACAAACGAAAAATCTTTTTGGATAGCCGAAACCCCGGTAACATGGGAACTCTGGAACACTGTCCGCGAGTGGGCTGTTGATAACGGGTATGTTATTCCCGATACGGGACTGATGGGAAGCGCTGAGGATGGAACGGATATGAATAAAAACCATCCCGTAACTATGGTTAGCTGGAAAAGCGCAGTAGTATGGCTTAACGCGCTTACCGAGTGGTATAATTCCAACAGCGGTTCAAATTATGATTTTGTATATTATGCAGAGGCTTCTTACTCAATACCCGTAAAAGATGTATCGCTGGTTACCGATGAGTCTCTTGCGGTCAAGGATAGCGCCAAGGGTTTTAGATTGCCTTACTCTATGGAATGGGAGTTTGCCGCCAAATATAAGGGTAGCGACAGGTCGCATGGCGCTATTGAGTATCCCGAAAAAAGCGGGATTTACTGGACCCCCGGTGATTACGCAAGCGGAGCAAGGGGGGATGTTGATAACGAAGCCGCCCTTTCAAGAGTTGCATGGTATAGCGAAAACAGCAATTCCCGTACCCATACCGTAGGCACGGCGGGCAAGCCCGGCGGCGACCCTTTATCGGGAAACGCCAATACGTTAGGACTGTATGATATGAGCGGCAACGTTAATGAATGGTGCTTTGACTTACGCGGAGACAGCCGCGTTGTGAGAGGGGGAAGCTGGCAGGATTTTGCCGTTTATTTGCAGGTCGGAAACGCTATGAGCCTTGAGTCCGATAAGGGTTATAATTTTGTCGGTTTTCGTATTGTAAGAAGCGATTAATTTTACTCATTATAATCAGCTTGCCGGTATGTCGGGGATATTTTCTGACCCGAAAATCTACATTTAGCCGCTTTTGCCGCTTCCTTGCCTGTCTAAAGAATATATCGTCATTAAATTTGAAACTTTTTGATTTCCCGATTAATATATATACTTGGTATTTAGTTAGAAAATTTGGAGGCATCTATGGGATTTTTTGATACTATAAAAGATGTTTTTGTCAATGATATTGCGATTGATTTGGGAACGTCCAACACCCTGATTTACGTCAGGGGCAGGAGTATAGTATTATCCGAGCCGTCCGTTGTGGCTATACAAACCGGGACGGGCAAGGTTATAGCGGTAGGTCACGAGGCAAAAAATATGCTTGGGAAAACCCCCGGCGATATTATAGCAATCCGTCCGATGAGGGAAGGGGTTATCGCGGATTTTGAGGTTGTCGGCAAGATGATGAGATATTTCATCGCGAAAAGCCAAAACCGTCGCAAGTTAGTCCATCCCCGCGTAGTGATAGCCGTGCCTTCGGGTGTAACCGAGGTGGAAAAGCGAGCCGTGCGCGAGGCGGCGGAACAGGCGGGGGCTACCAAAATTTATTTGATAGAAGAGGCAAGGGCGGCGGCGCTTGGCGCAGGTATTCCGGTTGATGAGCCTGCCGGGCATATGGTAGTCGATATAGGCGGAGGGACTACCGAGGTTTCCGTTCTTTCGCTCGGCGGAATTGTGATAACCACATCTATCCGCGTAGGCGGTGATAAATTCGACGAGGCTATTATGAGCCATCTGAAAAAATACCATAACCTTATAGTCGGCGAGAAAACCGCCGAGGAACTTAAAATCAAAGTCGGCAGTGCGTATCCGTTAAAGAATGTAGAGACTATTGAGATAAAGGGGCGTGATGCTATCAGCGGACTTCCCCGTATATTAAAAATCGACAGCGTGGAGGTTAGGGAGGCGCTTCAGGAAACGGTCAACAAGGTTTTGGATGCCGTCCGAACTACGCTTGACCAGACCCCTCCCGAATTAGCATCCGATATAATCGACAGGGGTATCGTGATGACCGGCGGAGGTTCTCTGCTTCGCGGTCTTTCCAAGTTTATTGCCAAAAATACGGGCGTTCCGGTGTTCCTTTCGGAAAATCCATTGACCTGCGTTGTAACGGGTTCGGGAAAATTTCTTGAGGAAATCAAAAAATATGAGCATCAGTATTTCGGGTAGATATTCGGGGTAATGTCAGCAAGCGTAAAAATGAGAGCCGGCTTTACCGTTTACGGCATCTTCAAGCAATTCGGGGCTTGTGATAATCGCGTGCTTGCCTTCGTTTTGCAGATAATTTATAACGGCATTTATTTTCGGAAGCATACTTCCCTCTTTAAAATGCCCCTCTTTAACGTATTGTTTAAGCTCATCAAGACTTGCATTTTCGATTTTTCTTTGGTTGGGAGCGCCGAAGTCAAGCATAACGTAATCAACCGCGGTAGTGATAACAAAAGTCTTTGCTTTGAGTTCTACGGCGAGCATCGATGATACGGTGTCCTTATCTATAACGGCGGGACATCCCCTGAGTTCATCTTTGTTGTCGCGAATAACCGGAATCCCTCCTCCTCCCGCCGCGATAACCACATAGCCTAACCTTACAAGGTCTTTAATAGCTGGAAGTTCGATTATTTCCAAAGGTTTCGGGGAAGCCACAACCCTGCGAAAACCCCTCCCCGAATCCTCAATTATATCCCAGCGGTCTTCAATTTTATGTTTTTGTGCATCCTCTTTGGAATAGAAAGGTCCTATGGGCTTGGATGGGTTCTGAAAAGCGGGGTCGTTTTTATCAACTGCAACCTGCGTAACGACAGAAAGAATTGTCTTGTTTATACCGATTTTTTTGATTTCACGGCTAAGGAGTTGTTGAAGCATATAGCCCATTGCGCCCAATGAATCCGCAACGCAAACGTCAAGCGGAAGTGTAGGAAGCAGGTTTCCGCTGAGTTCGCTCCTGAGAAGGATATTGCCTACCTGAGGCCCATTGCCGTGAGTGAGAACGATATTATTTCCCGCTTTGATTACCTGCGCTATATGTTTGCAGGTTTGTTGCGCCGCTTTCCATTGCTGTTCAATAGTTCCTTTCTCGCCCGGCTTAATAATGGAATTACCGCCGATAGCTATAACGATTATATTATCCATAAAACACCTCTTAAAATTAATTAATATACTATATGCTGAAAACGGGATTTAATCAACACGAATCTGATATGGGTTGTTAAACTACGGTTTATCGGCAATAACCTTATTGTTAATCAAATCAACATCTTCGGGGTTCAGATAAAAATCTTTATCGAAGCGCTTTTTAAGCATAGACGAGAGCAGGAGTGGATTTTCCACGATAGCATCTTTGCGTTTTCGGGAAAGGGTTTTGATATACGCCTCAACACGGAGAGCCTCGCCACGACTGCCGGTAACCCGCCAGCACTGCACCATTTTTGACGGCAATGATATTTGCGTGGTTTTACATCGCGCCCGTTTTTCTATATGTTCACGAAACCGCTTTTCGGGATTAACCGTGTAACCCGTGTAATATTTCCCGTTCTCAAGGCATAAGATATATACAAAATGCTTTTCTTCCGGCTGTTTCATTTATTCGGCTTCGATTTCCAAAATCAGGTTATTAATTTGCGGGTCAAAGTATAGCGAAAAAGAAATATCACTGAAGTTCAAGTTTGCCTCTTTTATTGCCTGATTAATTGCCGGTGTTAGCTCACCCGAAAGAATTCCGCTTATTATAGGATAGCCTTTTACCCGTGAGGATATAAGGGACGGATTGATTTTATTGTCGTTTTTGTGATTGTTAATCATATTATCGGCAATCCAAATTTGTGAGGAGGCAATGAAGCAATTATCTATAACGAACATATAAAGCTTTTTACTATACGAGCAATAGACATCGGTTCCGTAAAAGGTATCTTTTTCCAAGTCGGACATTCCGGAAGCTTGTGCATAAGCAACAAACGTATCTAAAGTATCTTTTGCCGCACTTGCGCTTTTTGCCTCGTTTACTATCAGGATACTTGGGTCCGTGTCGAATTTTTCTATCGGGTTTTCATATAGCACAAGCGAGAATTTTCCCGTCAAATTTTTGAGCGATACATCAAATAAGCCGCGCATATCATCATCAGGCGAAATATCCAAAGTTTTTATTATTAAATTTACCAACTCCGGGCTGTATGATACCGAAACAAAAAAGGTTTGTTTTTCGGGAATGAATTGATTAATCGAAACCTGCTTTGTATCTTTTAGAAGAAGTTTCTCAAATTTTTTCCCACTTTTAAATGTTATACGGCTTGATAATTTCAAGTCGTTAAGGGTAATTGTATCATCCGATAAAGAGATTTTAGGGTTTAAAAACAGTTGTATGGATTCCAAATCCCCGATAAAATTCAATTCTCCTGCAAATTCATCAAACGCGGAATCAAACCGCTTTATTTCTTCACTGAAAACGCTTAAATCCACATACATAGATACCATATAATCCTTCGAGGCTTGAATAAAATTACCGACAGCGGGGTTTTTATTGAGTATAGGTGGCAGTGATATAAAATCCTTTAAAGCCTGCTTTTCCTGAGCTAAAATCAGATAACTTCCTTTCCAATATCCGTAGGACGGTATGTCGCTCTCGAAAACCACCAAATCACCCTCTTGTCTTGCAGAGTTTTCTTCAAGAGACATTGCGTTTAAAAAGCGTATAGCATTTTCATTATTCGGAGTTTTAAACGGCAGGGCTAAAATCTGCGGATAACTAAAATATTCCATTATATTAACGGGGCTTTCGTCGGAAATAATAAACGTGGGTTTTTTATCATCAAGAACGGAGGAAAAAACATTTAAAGTTTCTTCGCTCAGTTTTGTATCTCCGCCTATGTATGCAATTATTTCTATTGCTTCACTAAAATTCATTAAAAACACATGCTCCGTGGTTTCAGGCAGGACATTTCTATAATCTGCATAAAGCCCGCTGTTAAAAAACACAGCTATTGTCATAAATATAAAAAACGCTAATTTTTTCATAAAAACCCCCTTAATTCCAAAATTGATAACTTATATTATATTTAAAATAGGAATATGTCCAATTTTTTCTTATATCCGCCAAAGTATAATTTATACCCGAAACCCCGTCAAATTGGCATAAAACGCGTTTTTCGGTTAAAATATTTAAAATCAACTAAGGGGGCGCAAGATGCGAAAGAAAATTTTATTACCGGGGCTATGTGTTTTAATATCGTTGTTTTCCGTTTTAAATATCGTTTATAGTTCGGAAAGTTCAAGGTTTGTAGTTCCGCAACTATCGTTTAAGTCGGAGTATCTCGCTTTTACGCCTCAACTCATCATATTTCTGCCGCCGGATTATTATATATCGGACAAGCATTATCCCGTAATGTATGCGCACGACGGGCAAAACCTGTTTGACCCCAAAACGGCTTTTTCGGAAACTTGGAGGATGCACGAAAATATCGAATATTTGCTGACTAACGGGCTTATGGAGGAGATTATCGTTGTGGGAATATACAACACGGCGCGAAGAATGTATGATTATACGCCTACGCAAATAAGCAACGAGAGGGTGCAAAATCAGGGAGGCGACCTTGAGAACCACGCGCTTTATCTTACCGAAGAACTCAAGCCGTGGATTGATAAAAATTTCAGGACTTTTCCCGATAGAAAAAATACCGCTATAATGGGTTCATCGCTCGGCGGGCTTGCCTCATTTTATATTATCGGCAAATATCCTGAAATATTCGGCAAAGCCGCCGTCATTTCTCCATCGTTCTGGTGGGATAATGTCCGCGTCATTGACGATATTAAAAACCTTAAATTTTCCGAAGATGTGAAAATTTATATGGACGGCGGATACTTGGAAGATACGAAAAACAACACTATGGTTTTGAATATGCGAAAGGTTTATTCCGAACTTAAAAAAATCGGGCTTGGAGATATTAAAAATATATTTTACTATGAAGACCCGCAGGGCGGACATAATGAATATCATTGGGCGAAACGGGGAAAAATGCCCTTTTACTACCTGTTCGGGAAACTTGATACAAAACCTAAAGGAGTTTCGCTCAGGTTTGACCCTCCCGTTATACTAACCGGAGATACCGCAACCTTTATTGCCGAAATTGAGATGGGAAACGGGATGAGTTTTACCTGCGTTGATACCGAAATCAAATCGACAGACCGTTCGCGCGCCGTTATATCAAGCGGGAAATTGGTTGCAAAAAAGGAAGGTGTCGCCGAGTTTGATATTTATTTTAGCGGAGAGAAATTTAAGCGGGAGCTTTATATATTCCCGCGTAAAGACGGCTATTCGCATCGTCTTCTGCGAGTTTACTCGTCCGAGCCGGTGGATAAAATCGAGATGGAAATATTATTTGCGGGCAGTGATAAAACCGAAGTTGTCGGGATGCGCGCATTGGATAAGCATACCTTTGAAGCGCCTCTAAGCTACCCCACAGGCGAGCGCCTGCGGTTCAGGTTGAGAAACCATAAAGAGCAATACGCCGCAACGTCTGCAGGAAGGATTCTTTCGCGAGGTTTAATATTCAGCGAAAACCGCCTTACCGAAATCGAGGTTGATAATTGGGAATAATCCGTGCTTTATTTAACTGTCTGAAAGTTGAAAGTCAGCCCGGTAGAAAATGACGGCATAAAATTGGTATAGAAGTGGTATCCAAAATATGTTTAATTTTGTATTATTATATAAAAAAAGCGCCCGTACCGGGCGCTTTTTTTTATTTTTTGTATGAAAGATTTTCGTAAATTACATTTCCTTCCGAATCAATTATATCTCGATAACCGTTCTTGTTAACGTCAACAATATTAATATTAAGGTCTTTAAGGGGGATATATTCATCGGGCAGATGTTCAAAACTGAATTCATCAACACCCTTAAAGATAGCAAGCCCCGGTTTTTTAAGTAAGTTAAGCATGAAGCCGTAGTTTCCGGTAACGATTATTTCGGTTAATCCGTCCCTGTCCAAATCAACCAGATATATTTTGGAATCATCGGGTAACGGTATATTGACCCTTCGCATTCTTTGGGTATCGTTAAGAAAGAGGTTTTTGCCGTCAAAATAGTCGATAAGCCCGTTGCCGTTTATATCGGCGATTTGAGCATCTTTGTTGTAAGAAGTAGAGAAAAACTCTACAAAATGGTCGCCCTTGTTTAGATAGAAAGTTCTGGTTCTATTATTCCAAAGAATTAAGTCCATTAATCCGTCATTATTGAGGTCGATTAACTCATAATTCGGAACAATATACTTTATCTTTTTGTCCTTAACCTGTCTTTCTACAAATTGCAGAGGGAGTCTGCCGGGCATAGAAACTTTTGTAAAATTATTACCCTGATTATAGTAAATATCGTTTCCTCTGCCGAGTTTAAGAAGATTTGCCGCACCGTTAAAAGAAATAAAATCTGCCTTGCCGTTATTATTGAAATCATGCCAGATTGTAAATGCCTCTTCATCAATTAAGGCGCCTCTGAAATCCAATTTTGAAAAATTGTGCGTCCCGTTGTTAATATAAACTTCAGTCCATCCTTCGCAAACATAAAAATCTCCAAAGCCGTTACCGGTAATATCAATGAATTCCACATTTTTAGGAATTTTTTCCGTTTTAGCTGTTGTGACAAAATCATCCAATCCGGAATGATATGTCAGCACTTCTATGTCTCCGATACCTAATAATGGGGTGGAAATTAACACAATATTTGCGGGCTTTCCTTTTTCCATTTCAAAAACATAAGGAACGTGCATAGCATCAAAAAATTTCCTGTCTTTAGGGTATTTTACTTCTTTCTTATTAAAACTCTTGTCTATAAACGCAACCTTGACCTCATTATCCAGGATACCAAGCACATCAAGAATTCCATTACCGGAGATATCCGAAAACACATACTTTTGGTAATTAAAGAGAGAGAAATTTTTATCAAATTTGAGGTTATTATTGAGATATACTCTCAAAGTGTCTTTAGTATAAACAAGTAAATCAAGTTGATTGTTGGAATTCATATCACGGTATTCGATTTTTCTCAGCAAACCCCTTAAAGAAGCGCTATCTCTTTTGACCATATCAAGTACTTCGGAAATGCTTACAAGATTATCTTTCGGGATAGTGTGTCGTAATTGAAGTTTAACGGTCGGGATAAAATTAAATAAACGAGTTCTTGTGGGCATATTGGTGACGATAATATTCTTGTCAATCACCGAATAAATCATAATACCTCTTGTTTCGGATAAGACAATAACCTCATCGTTTCCATCACCGTTCATATCCAGTATATCGTAGATATACGACATTGCCATACCGATTACCGCTTCGGCGGGGGACATTTGTAGATTGATTGAGTTAGTAACCGCCTCGTGGTAAGTAAACTTGGGTTCTACATTTTCTACCGGAGCGGCAAATTTCGCCTCAAACATTATCCCCTGATACCTTGTCGGTGCGCAGGAAACAAGCGCAAACATCATTGAAACCGATAGTAAAAAAATTGCTCTTTTCATATCCAACTCCTTTTCTATATTTTTGAACACAATCATACTATAATTTCTTTATAAAATCAAATTATAGCGCATTTTATTTAAAAATAAGTCTTTAAATTTCGCCGGTTTAAACCTAATTCTGCCTAAAGAGGCATGTAATTAAATTCAGAGAAAAGAATTAAATTATATTAATTTATACTATTGTTGTGAACAACAAAAAACGATGCATGTAATTTGGCAAATAAAAAGAAAACTAAAAAATACAGACGACATCAAATCGACACCGGTTTGAATGCTTTTTAAAATCTTTAGTTTCTGTATTTTGCAAAAAATTGATTTAAAGGCATAATTAAGCGGATACTACCTGTTTTTATTTTTGATTTAGTCAAGTTTAATGGTAATTATGGGTAGTCTGTTGCTTATGAAGTATTTTTTTGTATGGATTAGATGTCGTTTTTTTAAATTTAGTGCGCATAATTTTCTATTTGAAACTCCGTTTATTTGACATATCGGGGAATTAAGATAAAATAAATGCGATATATTAAAAAGGAGGATGGGGAAATATGAAAAGGTTATGGGTGATTTTTTTTGGTTTGATTTTATCGGGATTTGTGCAGGTCGCTTACCCGTTGGAAATTGTTATTAAACCCGGAGCGGGATTTTACGGCGATAGTATTGGTATTAACGGGGGTATTGCTGTCAGGGGACAACTGAAAAACATTCTTCGTATCGAAAACCCTCATTTCTTTTCAGGAATATCGTATAACTTTTCTTATGTGGGTGTAGATGATATTTCTCTGTTAAACAATCTCTTCAGCGTGGATTTCGGGTATGATTTTGTTATGAACAGGATTTCCGTTGCGCCTGTCTTTGGGATTGGATACGTATATGGGAATATCAGGGACACACAGGACAGGGTTTCCGAAAAACTCGGCTTTGCTTTAATACCATCGCTTGAGACAAAGTTTGCCCTTTCGGAGAGCTTTAAAACCGGGGTAAGCGTGGGGTTGCCTATTCTTTTCTCTTATGAAACAACGATACGGTATGTTGAACTTGACGTGTTTGTCTCATTTACTTTTAAGTAACCGGTTTATCGGCGGGTCATTGTGCCGGCACTGAAACCATTTGCGAAACAATGGTATGATAGCACATTAATTCCGGAATGTGTTTATATATCGGTCATCTCGGATATGCGGACAATACTCCCCTCAATATCTTTTGACAGCACTCAGGGTAAGCATCTCACTGCGTTCGGTACCCGGGTAGCGGAGGGTTATCAAGTTCAGGGTATCCGACCCTTGCGCGCAAGGGTTTCGGGGCTTGGTCAAGATGACCTCGGTGGCGGATATTTCGGCTACTGCGGGGTGTGAATTATTAGGAGGAATAAAATGAAAAAGGGGTTATTCGGGTTACTAATGGGGGTTGTTATCGGTGCTGTGGTTTTGAATTCCTGCACGTCCATAAGCGATGTGTTTGTGACGGAATTCGGTTTGGATACGCCGTCGGTGATAATCAAATCGCCTGCGGACGGGACTTTTACAAATTACTCGCATATTATAGTGAAAGGGAGCGCAAGCGTGGAATCATCCCATGCCATAACTAAAGTTGAGGTTAAACTTAACGATGGGGCGTGGGTTAAGGCTGACGGGACAACATCGTGGAGCAGGAGTATTTATCTTGATGAGGGCGACAATATAATACGGGTGCGCGCTACGGCGGATAACGGAAAGGTATCCGTTTCTACGGGATTATATATTTTCTTCCAGAAATCAGGCGAACTTATTTTTGTTTCAACTATCGGCAACGATAATAACCCGGGAACAAGAACCGCGCCGGTTAAATCTATTCAGAAAGCTGTCGAAATATCTGGCGGTTATGATACTATTTACGTTAGCGAGGGTATTTACACTCCCGGTAAAGGGTTGAATACCGGGAACGCAAGCTATTCAAACAGCGGGGTTTTGATTAATACGGGAAACTTAACTATCCTCGGCGGGTGGAATTACGACTTTACAAAAAGAAACGGCGTATCGGAACTTGACGGGGAAACGTCGCTTAAGCATATTATCTGGATTGCCGACGTGGATAATATAACTATCGACGGGTTTATTATTCGCGGCGGTAACGCTAATGGAACTTCTCCCCATGACTATGGCAGCGGTATTTATATATTTCAGGGCAACAGCCATCTTATAAAAAATACCGTTATATCCAATAATTTTGCGGATATCAGGGGCGGCGGTATTCATATAGATTACGGCACAAACCACGTAATAAGCGGAATTATAACGAATAATCATTCGGGGCTTATCGGGGGAGGAGTGTTTGTTTTCAGGGGCGCAAGCCATATATTCAGCGGGACTATAAGCGGGAATATATCGGACAATTCCGGCGGCGGAATATATTTACTTGAAGGCATAAATCATACAATAAGCGGAATTATAATCGAAAATACCGCGGCTTTTTTCGGTGGCGGGGTGTTTTTTAGCGATTTTAGCGTTTATAATGATACGCATAGTTTTTTATCTCCGACCATAGAGGGTAATTCGGAATACGGACTTTATCGCGATAGCGGGCTTAGCGACCCTCAGGGGATTGATACAATCAACTGGGGAGACGGGAACAGTCCCGCAAATATGAACTGGTAGGGATATGGCGCGCGGGTTTAACCCAAACCATATCTTTGACTTTTTAAACAATCCGTTATAAAATATTCTCAAAGAATTTTTAAGATGGAGGAACAGTATGTCCACTATAATTGACGTGCATGCAAGGGAAATAATCGATTCGAGGGGCAATCCCACCGTGGAGGTGGATGTTGTGCTTGAGGACGGGAGTCTCGGTCGCGCCGCGGTTCCCAGCGGGGCTTCTACCGGCGAATCCGAGGCTGTCGAGCTTCGCGACGGTGATAAAAAACGATACCTCGGCAAGGGCGTATCTAAAGCCGTTACTAATGTCAACGAAAGGATTGCCGATGAGGTTATCGGGCTTGATGCCACCAATCAGGTTGAAGTCGATAAGGTTATGATTGAGCTTGACGGCACCCCGAATAAATCCAAGTTCGGCGCTAACGCTATTTTGGGTGTGTCTATGGCTGTTGCCAAGGCGGCTTCCAATTACCTTGAACTTCCTTTATACCGCTATATCGGCGGGACTAATGCCAAAGTTCTTCCCGTGCCTATGGCTAACGTTATCAACGGCGGAAAGCATGCCGACAACAAAGTCGATTTGCAGGAATTTATGATTATGCCCTGCGGCGCGCCTTCATTTAAAGAGGCGGTTCGCTATACCGCGGAGACTTTCCACGCTTTGAAAAAAGTCCTCTCCGCTAAGGGCTATAATACCTCGGTGGGCGATGAAGGCGGGTTTGCTCCCGACCTCAAGTCTAATGAAGAAGCTGTCGAGCTTTTGGTGGAGGCTATCGAAAAAGCGGGTTACCGTCCCGGCGAGGATATTTATATCGCGATGGACCCCGCTTCAAGCGAGCTTTGGAGCGAGGCTAAAAAAATCGGGAAAGAAGGCTACTACTTCTGGAAATCTTCCAAAGAGGTGCTTTCCTCCGCCGAGATGGTTGATTTCTATGTTGACCTTTACAAGAAATTTCCTTTCATTATCTCTATTGAGGATGGCGTTGCGGAAAACGATTGGGACGGATGGAAACTTATGACCGAAAAACTCGGCGATAAGATGCAACTTGTGGGCGATGACCTCTTTGTTACAAACGTTGAATTTTTGAAAAAAGGTATTGAACTCGGCGTTGCAAACTCTATTCTTATCAAGGTCAACCAGATTGGAACTCTTACCGAAACTTTGGATTCTATTGAGATGGCTAAACAGGCGCAATATACCGCAGTCGTTTCTCACAGAAGCGGCGAGACTGAGGATGCCACTATTGCGGACTTGGTTGTCGCTACCAATGCGGGTCAGATTAAGACAGGTTCTATGTCCCGAAGCGACCGTGTCGCTAAATATAACCAGCTTCTCCGTATTGAAGAGGATTTGGGCGAATTGGCTATATACAAGGGTATTGAGACTTTCTATAACCTCGGCAAGGTTTACAAGCCTTAATTGCTGTAACAAGAACTATTATCATAAAAGGGACGCGTTTTGCGTCCCTTTTTATATTTAAGCAGTCAAATTATCTTTTTGAGTGTTTTGCTTTTTCCACTAAGTCCACAGGGTTATTTTTTATAGACGGAACACAATATGAAAACAAGGTTTTCTGATTTGCATTGGATATAGCGAAATCCCCCTCCATAATTATATCCATACCGATTAATACTTCAAATCCTGTAATATTAATTTCGGTAACTTCCACGTTTTCAAAACCTACGTGCATAGGCAGAATAATATCAACCAAATAAACGTTGCAAATTGTTGTTCCATTGACACCTGTAACTTGAGTTTTTCTAATCGGTTTCAGGTTTAACTCGTGAACTACTTTTGAGGTGATTCCCGAATTAGTTGCCCCCGTATCCCATAAAGCTATATACTTTTTCATTTCTGCTTTTGGAACAAACAGGTGGGGGAGAGATATTTTTATGGAGGTTTTCTATTTCATTTGTAATTTCCGGATATTGTATTCTAAAGGCATGGTAACCCTGCTGATTACCCATCAAACATATACTCTTGAATTGTATCGTTGTATTGTTTCGCTGTCATTATCGGTTACCTGTTGCAGCAGGAAAGTTCCCAATTCATATTCTCTTGCAGTTTTGGCTAATGCCTCTTCTTTTGTGTCAAAAACGCCGCAAATTTTCTCTCCGATTATTACCAAAAACTTGTTTTTGTATTTTTTAAGGAATTTGTCTTTGTTCTTTATATAAAACTCATATTCTTTTTCCAGCATTTTTGCCTCCTTCTAAACCTTATACTTAACATAAATATTATATATAACGGTTTTAGTTTAGTCAATGGATTCTGAAAATAAAAGAAAACGTCAGACACATAATTTTCTAAAAATTTAGAATTGAATCGGACGGTATGTTCCTATTTTTTTACTTTTATCGCTTATCAAAGTATAATATTTTTCGGAGATACAAATGTCTGTTAAATTCAATTCGTTAAAATTTCTTTCGGGTTTTGCAGTAATATCGGGGCTTGCCCTTGCTGTTATCGAAATAGTTGCGGGCTTTCCTATGGGAATATTTTTAAACGTTGTTTATATGCTTATTCCTTTAAGTCTTGCGGTATATCTAATCTTTTTGCAAAGAAGCGGGCGTTCCTTTGTTCTTTTTCGCGATATGCTGTTGTTTTTTATCATTGCGGGAAGCGGGGGTTTTGTTATACTGCTTTTTGTTGAAACAATACTTAACTTTAATTTGCGGTTTGTTTTGCTTGCGATACCGTGTCTTTTTATTTTTATAGCGGGAATCCTGAACGGTGTCAATCGAAAAAACCGGTTGCTTAACTCATTATGGGGCACTTTTGCAGGAGTTAGTGTGTTTATTATCCTTTTCGGTTATACTTATATATTGGTCGGATTTCACAATTTGATTTCGCCTCCCGCGATTAAAAACGCAGGGGTGTTGATATTAAGAATTTTTGCTAATCCTGTCCGCTTCAGGGATATAGCCTTGCGCGACAGTCAATTCGGGGAGGCTTATTATTTTACCTATGGGGAAACTCAAACCCAATCAGTTGACCCCGTAAAACTTGTTTTATCGGAAATTAATATCAACGCAAGTCTCAATAACAACTATGCCGTGTATCAATGGCAACTCGGGTTTAAAAAGAGATTAACCGAAACGGGGGTTGTTCGCTTTATTGCGGAGCTTCCGCCCGGAGGGGTTTTGCTTGATAAAAAGGGGGCCGGACTTTCCCGTATGGATGCGAGTGAATACTTTAATCAGGCTGTTGCCGATAAGAAAACCGCGATAAAGATATCGCCTCTTGCCAACGGGTTCGCCGTTATAGAACTGTTTTTGCCCGAAGGCAGGACGGATTTGGAATTGCAATTTGTTGCCCCGCTTTTTGGACGCGATACCGTATTATTGCCGAAAATAGTTTCCGCCGGATTTAATACAAAAATTGCGCACTCGGTTAAAATCAAGGGCGACAGTCCCTTTGCTTTAACGGACAAAAAACATATAGATATAAAAACCAAAACTCCGTATAAGGGCTTTAAGTTCAGCGCTCCGCCTCCCCCTCTGTATGTTTTTGACGATGAGGCGATTAAATTTACTTATGGAAATATTACTCCCGTTTCAAGAAAGCCCGTTGTTCTTATTGATTCCACGCGGGAGGTAATCAACGCAATTCGCGGGATTGATTTTTACGGGATGGGTGTTGAGACGGTTATTATCAGCACCCCTTATGCCGTATATACCCTTGAGGGGGAGGGTGGTATAAAACCGGGGCTGAACGGACTGCATAAATACGGAGGGGTTAATTCCGTTGCGGGGTTGGTTTACGCGCTTGATATAGCCTCGCAAAGGGAAGCGCCTTTAGTTTGGATTTGTGCGGGCGCGCTTACCGATACGGAATCAATATCTCAAATCGGGAACAGGTTAAAATTCCTGCCCGATATTACAAGCGTTACGGCGCTTCAGCTTGTCAAATCCGATAATCCCCTGCTTTACCTGTCCGAACTTTCACCTTATATCCGTAATGCGCGGTATTCCAACCCGTTAAGTAATGCCGTAACGGGTTTGATACATAAAGCGCAAAAATATTTCCCCTCGTTTGTGTCGGTGCCTTCAAATTCGGTTTATCTCGGCGGGAGGTATTCAAGCGAGGTGTTGATTGAGCGGGGAGGCGGGGTAATAAGCGACCCGGCAGTCGAGGCGATTTATGAGGCTTCGTTAGTCTATTCGGGTATATATGAAAAAGGCGCGCCCCCGCCAAATCATCGGGAACGCGCTTTAAATCAAAATCTTATTATTTATCCGTCCGTTGCCGTCTATATATTGAAATAACTATTCTTCAACCTTATCGGTTTCGCGATACCAGTTATACACCGACGGATACCATCGGAAAAGCCCGCGTGCGCCGACTTCAACGCCCTTGATATTGTTTCTTACCGCCACCATAGCCTTACTCGCAAAAAGATAAGTATAGGGCTGCTCTTCATGGAAAATTTTGTGGAGTTGATGGTAAAGCCTTTGTCGTTCGTTAATATCAAAAATTGTTCGCGCTTTAACCATCAAATCATCGGCAACTGCATTAGAGAAAGAACCGTAGTTTATTCCCTTTTTGATTTGACTTGAATGGAATATATCAAAGGGGTCCGGGTCTGTTGCAAGACTCCATCCGAAAATCAGGCCGTCGAAGTTTCCGTTTTTAAGACGTTCCGATAGCGCCGACCACTCAAGCATACGGATTTCCATATTCACGCCGATTTTGCGCAAATTTTCCCGAAGGTTCATAGCGAGAGTTGTCCAAATAGGCACCTGTCCGTATATAAGTTCAAACTCAAAACGTTTTCCGTCTTTAATTAAAACTCCGTCCTCATCGGTTTTTGTCCATCCTGCCTTTGCAAGAAGTTCGCGAGCCTTTTCCAAGTCGAAAGGTATTGGTTCAATATCGTGATTGTATGCCCAACTGTTATAGAAAAATGGTCCGCTTATAGGCTCCGAATACCCATAGAAAACCTCTTTTGCGATTTGTTCGCGGTCAAGGGCATAAGTCATTGCCTGACGCACATATTTATTATTGAATATTGAATCCTCCGCACAGTTCCACGCTATTTGAGAAACCCCGAAACTGTAATACACATAGGTATCATAATTTTCGACATAGTAAGGCTGTTCTTTTTCCTCAACAAATTTTTCGGGTTCGGAAAACGGGTAAACGTCAAAATCCCCGCGTTTAAACGCCGAAAGCGCTATATTATCATCGGGGATAATACGAAAAACAATCCTGTCGAAATACGGGGCTTCCCGCCAATAGTTGGTGTTTTTCTCCAAGCGTATTGAACGCGCACTGTCCCATCTGACAAAGCGGTATGGTCCGGTTCCGACAGGCGCGCGGTTGTATGATGAACGATGGAAATCCTCGTTGGTGTAAATATGTTTTGGAAGCGGATATATGCTCCATGTTGATACCGCATAGGCAAGAGGGGTATTATAAACGACCTGCAACGTGTAATCATCAAGTGCGGTTACGCTGTCGACTACGCCTTCAAAGTTCGGGATTTTATTATGTGCCATAGACAAAGGGTCCATTATCTTTTCATAAGTATAAACCATATCGTGGACGGTAAACTTTACCCCGTCGTGCCAGTAAATATCATCGCGGATATAAAAAGTGAGTATATATTTTTTTTCTCCGTCTATGGTTTTCTCCTCCCATTTCCAAGACTTTGCTTTAGACGGTATAGGGCGAAGCTCGCTGTCTATGGTTACAAGCCCGTCATAGACATAATCCAATACTTGAGATGCATAAGCATCAGTTGCGGAAACCGAGTTCAAGGTAGTCGGATTATTAGACATAAGGAGCAACAGAGTTTTTTCATCATCAGGCGCCCTGCCCTCGCAGGCAACAAGCGTAATACCGAAAACAATCGTTAATATAGCGGCTAAAACCTTTCTCATACTGAAACCTCCCGTGTTTAAAAAAAATCGATAATAGATTATTTAATGAAACGGTGATGATGTCAAGCGAAAGGCGGGAAGGATTTTGGTTTTGCGTATAAATAAAACCGGCGGGGGTAAGAAGCCTTACCCATATCAATCATAAATATATATACTGTCCTTCTTGCGGTAAACCATCCCCTGAAAAATCCCCACGGTGTCGCCGTCATTATCGGTGATTATAACCTCGTAAACCGCGATTTTCGGGTTTACGGATTTCTCGTTTGCAACGGCAAAGATTGTGCCGTCCTTGACGGCTTTGACAAACGACATACTCGTATTGATACCCACGGCAATAGTTTCATAGGAGTTTGATGCTACTGCGAAAACGAAATCGGCAAGCGCAAACATTGCCGCCCCGTGTGCAAAATCGAGGCTGTTTTTGTGGCAGGGCTTAATATCCATCTTTGCACGGGCGTATCCCGTCTTGACCTCTAATAACTCAATACCGCAAAGTTCGGCGAATTTATCGCGTTTGAAATGATTTATT
>CAZQBT010000013.1:0-46159 GCA_964591955.1 uncultured Brevinematales bacterium
TTTATTTTGACGCAACGTATCGTTTTCAAGTAGATTAATTATAAAGCAATTCGATTTCTTGTAAATTTTCCTTATATAACTTAAAATATTTGCAGAGGAAAGGAGATGTATTATGAAAAAAAGCACTATGAAAAAACAAAACTGGATTTTGGTTATTGCCGGCATCGCGGTTTTCTATATAGGTTATATATTGGTAAGTCCCATTACAACAAACTACGACAGCCTTTACGCGTTACTTGCTATCTTTGTAATAGTTTCGGGGTTAGCGCTTGTTACAGTCGGGCTTTCCCTCTCATTCGATAAAGAAGCCGACAATAACGGCTAAATATCCGCCCGCTCTTTAGTTTCTCAATATCTAATCGCTTGAAAATTTTACTACTTTGCTTTAATATGTTGTATTCAAATTAAGGAGCCCCTTATGCCTCTCTGGAATCCCGAAATTGAAACTATGCCGAGAGAGAAACTCAAGGAATTACAACTCGAAAAGCTGCAACAAACGGTTAAATACGTTTATGAAAACGTAAAATTTTATCGCGACAAGTTGGATAAAATGAAAATCAAGCCTGAGGATATTAAAAACTACGAGGATATACAAAAACTCCCGTTTACGACAAAAGACGATTTTAGGGAAAACTATCCCTATAAACTTTTTGCCCGCCCGATGAAAGATATAGTGAGAATCCACGCATCAAGCGGAACAACGGGACGCTCTACCGTAGTGGGATACACAAAACAGGACCTTGAAAACTGGAGCGAGGTTGTAGCACGTTTCGCCTCCGCCGCAGGCGTAACCTCCGATGATATTGCGCAAATCTCTTTCGGATACGGGCTTTTCACCGGCGGCTTCGGGCTTCATTACGGGCTTGAAAAAATCGGCACTACGGTTATACCCGTATCAAGCGGAAACACCGAACGCCAAATCAAGATTATGAAGGAATTCGGCTCTACCGTTCTTATATCAACGCCATCCTATGCGCTTTATATTATTGACGTGCTAAACGATATGGGCGTTGACCCTAAGCGCGACCTTAACCTGAGATTGGGGCTTTTCGGTGCGGAACCGTGGAGCGAATCTATCCGTGAGGAAATAGAACGGGGCTTAAACATTACCGCCACCGACAATTACGGGCTTTCCGAAATTATAGGTCCCGGTGTCAGCGGGGAATGTCTTGAGAAAAACGGTATGCATATAAGCGAAGACCATTTCTTTGTGGAGGTAATCAACCCCGAAACCGGAGAATGGGTAAACAAGGGGGAACGTGGCGAACTCGTAATTACCCCTCTGCAAAAAGAGGCTTTACCCCTCTTCAGATACAGGACAAAAGACCTTTCGGTAATAAACACCGAACCCTGCAAATGCGGCAGAACCTCGGCACGGATTATGAAAATCTGCGGTAGAACCGATGATATGCTTATTATTCGCGGGGTTAATGTATTCCCCTCGCAGATTGAGGAAATCCTGCTTGAGGCTGAAGGTGTCGCTCCTCATTACCTGTTGGTTATAAACAAGGAAAGGCATTTGGACACCCTTGAAGTGTGGGTTGAGGTTGTCGATGCAATCTTTTTTGATGAGATGAAAAAACTTGTTGAGCTTGAAAAAAAAATATGCGATAAGCTATACGCCGTTCTGGGGCTTCGCGTAAAACTTAAATTGGTTGAACCCAAGACTATTGAGCGAAGTATGGGCAAGGCAAAACGCGTAATAAGAAAAGAAGAAATAGAATGTAAATAAAAGGAGGGTTTATGCTTAAAGACCTCGTTAAAAAAAACCGCAGTTACCGTCGGTTTGATGGGAATTACACGATAGAGAAAGAAACGCTTTATGAACTTGTTGAACTTGCAAGACTTTCGCCGTCCGCTCTTAATCTTCAGCCGCTACGGTTTTTCATATCAAACGACAAAGAAACAAACGGTCGAATTTTTCAAAATACGGTATGGGCAAAATATCTCGGTAAGGATGGCGCTCCGAAAGAGGGTGAACGCCCATCGGCGTATATTATCATACTTCGCCCGAAGGATATTTCGCATAAGTTTGATTGCGATTACGGAATTTGTGCGCAGTCCATTTTACTCGGCGCGGTAGAAAAGGGGCTCGGCGGATGTATGATTGCGTCAATTGAGCGCGATAATTTACGTCAAACCCTTTCTATCCCCGAAAAATATGAGATACTTCTTGTAATAGCGCTCGGCAAACCGGTTGAAACCGTAGTTATAGAGGAAGTCGGAGAAGACGGGAATATAAAATACTGGCGCGATGAGAAAAAAATCCATCACGTTCCGAAGCGCGCTCTTAAGGATTTGATAATCGAAAAGTTCTGAATTATAATAATCCGAGTTTTTGAGCCACCGTATCAATATCATCATATATCACAAGTCTGGCGCGATTATCATAAGGGGTTTCCTCGCGGTTTATTATCACAAGTTTAGCATCCTTGTCGATATACGAGGGAAGTTGCGCGACGGGATAAACCCGCAAAGACGTGCCGAGAGTAATAAGCAAATCGGCTTTTTGCACCTCGGTAAGGGCTTTCTCAAGCGCGTGAACAGGCTCTCCGAAAAACACCACTTCGGGCTTTAAAACCCCGCTACAACTCTTACATTTCGGGACATTTTTCTTCTTGACCTCGGACAAAATCTTTTCGTTAAGCGGAACTGAGGTTTTGCAATCCATACAAAAGAAATTCCTGAAATTGCCGTGAACGTCTATAACATAGGAATTCCCCGCCTTTTCGTGAAGCCCGTCAACGTTCTGCGTGATAATGCATTTCAGTTTACCCAAATCCTCAAGTTTTTTCAGGAAAAGATGCCCTTTAGTAGGCTCTGCTTTCATAAAACCCTCAAGAAAAACCCCGATATGTTTGTAAAACAAAGACGGGTCTTTTTTAAAATACCCGATATCGAAAACCTCTTCGCCGGGAATTTCCGGCTGCGAGTAAAAACCCTTTGGACTGCGAAAATCGGGTATCCCCGCATTAGTGGAAATTCCCGCACCCGTAAGCGCAACTATATACTTCGCCTTGGATATTAAATCCATCAACAGGTCTAAACCCTCTAAATTCATTATTTTACCCTCAAAAATTTTCTTTTCCCGATTTTAATAATTTTCTCCTCGCCCGCTTTAAGGAGAATTTCACTGTCGATTTTTTCATTGTCGATAGAAACCGCCCCCTGCGCTATCATCCTTCGCATCTCGCTTTTAGACAGCACAATTCCCGAATCAACCGAAATATCGACAATATTCATATCCGAGGAAAGAACAAGCTCCGGCATATCATCGGGCAATCCCTTATCTTTGAACATACGGTTAAACTCTTCCTCCGCCGAAACGGCATCCTCCTCGCTATGGAACTGCGCCACAAGATTTTTTGCCAAAATCGCCTTGAAATCGCGGGGGTTTTCTCCGGATTTCATACGCTTTTCATAATCCTTAATAGTCTCAAGAGGCACGTCGGTTAGAAACTCAAAATATTTTAAGATTAAATCATCGGTGATAGACATAACTTTCCCGAAAATTTCCTTTGGGGATTCGGTAATACCGATATAATTGCCGAGCGACTTGCTCATCTTTTGAACGCCGTCCGTTCCCTCGATAATAGGCATTGTAATAATAACCTGAGGTTCCTGCCCGTATTCGCGTTGAAGCTCCCTCCCTACAAGAAGGTTGAATTTCTGGTCGGTTCCGCCGATTTCGATATCCGCTTTTAACTCAACCGAATCGTAACCCTGAATAAGCGGATACATAAACTCAACAAGCGAAATAGCCCTGCCCTCCTTGTAACGCTTGGAAAAATCATCACGTTCAAGCAACCGCGCTACGGTATATTTGGCGGTAAGTTTCAGCACATCCTCAAAGTTTAATTTTGAGCACCAATCGCTGTTAAAAACAATCTTGGTTTTATCGGGGTCAAGTATTTTAAAAATCTGTTTTTTATAAGTCTCGGCATTTGCTAAAACCTCATCACGGGAAAGCGATTTTCGTGTTTCTGATTTACCGGTAGGGTCTCCAATCATAGCGGTAAAATCTCCGATAAGAAAATAAACGATATGCCCCAAGTCCTGAAACTGACGGATTTTGCGTAACGGCACGGTATGCCCTATATGCAGGTCGGGTGCGGATGGGTCGGCGCCGAATTTTACTATCAACGGGCGGTTTTCCTTGATAGATTTTTCAAGTTTCGCCTTTAACCCGTCTTCGGGTATAATCTCAACAACCCCCCGCGATATAATATCAATCTGTGTTTTTACATCGGGTAACATACAAAAACTCCTTTATAGCATAAGAATTAACTAAATTTATCAATCAAGCCATACAATATTACCGCCGCGACTTTTAGCCTCATCCAAAACCTTAATCGTTTGAACAACCATATTATCAAAGCTGTCGAAAAGTCTTGTGGTTATCCCGATTGAAACCGTAAGGCGGCAGGTCTTGCCCATATATTGAAACTCATTTTTTTCAACGGCAAGACGAATTTTATCATAAAACGAATACGCATCATCCTCATCGTCATTGTCGGTCAGGATACCGATTGAATTAAAAGAAACCCTCGCAAGAACGTCCGAGCGCCTTCTTAGTCGATTATCAAATATCTTAGCCAAGTCTTTGATTAATTTATTCACCCCGCGCTCATCAAGACTATCGTATAATTTGTCGAAATTATCAATCTCCACTAAGGCAAAATCCATACCGATTTTATTCCTAAGGGAATTGGAATGAACTACCTTGCCGATTTCCATTATATATTTTTTATTGTAAAGCCCTGTGGTAATATCAATATGGGCGATATTTTTTAAGTCGTTTATAATCTCGGTGTAATCAACGTTCATATTTATACGCGAAATAAATTCCTCTTTATTAAAAGGTTTTTTGAGGTAATCATTTGCGCCGAATTTGAGGAAATGAGGAATGACGGCGGTGTCGTTTTCACCGGAAACCACTATAACGACAAGCTCATCGCTTTTCTTTGTCTTGCGCACCTTTCGCAAAAGTTCAAACCCGTCCATACCCGGCATATCGAAATCGGTAATTAGAAGACTAATATCGGGGTTTTGTTCAAGGATTTTAAGCGCCACCTCCCCGCTATCCGCCTCAAAAACCTTGAAAAGCTGACTCGATATAAAATTGACCAAATACTTGCGATAAGTCTGGGAATCATCGACAACAAGGACTTTTTTCTTACGGTTGCCATACGCGCGCTTAACCGCAAAGATAAGAAAATTTATATAATCCTGGTCTTTTTCCACAATGTAATCAAACACGTCTTTAGATAAAATACGCTCGCGGGTTTCATCATCAAAACTTGAGGTAAGAACAATCACGGGAAAATTATTTTCAAGACAGTAATCCACCGCCTCCCCGTTTGTAGCATCGGGTAAAACCAAACCCGTAACGACAATAAAATAGTCTTTGCCGTTATTCTCAAGGACTGTTTTAGCCTGCCCGTAGGATGATACAATATCAACGGTTAAATCAAGTTCCTCGTTAATTTTAAGGCTTGCAAGTTTGGCAACGGTTCTGTTGTCTTCTATCAAAAGCACTTTTTTCATCTGCTTTTCCCTTTTAATAATCTAAAAACAGCATATTAGTTTAAAAGAGTTTTCATCAAAAGTCAAAAAGGAAAGACAAAACAGTATTTTTGATATTAAAGCAAGGTAGTGAGAAACGTTAATACCAAATCTTTAATACATATCGCTTGAGGTATTCGGGTTTTTAATATATAATACCTGAATCGAATAATTTACGGAGCAAATATGATAAAAGACGGCGAGATGGTTTTTCTCCATCACGAAAAATCCAATTATATGATACCTTTTCAAAAAAACACGGTGTTTTCCACCCATAAAGGCAATATCCGCTTTGAAGAGGGAATGGAATTCGGGGACAGGATAGTCTCTACCAAAGACGAGGAATTTTTTATACTTAAACCCTCACTTTGCGACTGGATGATGAAAGTCAAACGGGCAACAAATATAATATACGGAAAAGACGCGGGATATATAATTATTGAGCTTGGGATACAAAACGGCTCTAAGGTAATAGAAATCGGGACGGGTTCCGGTTCGCTTACGATATTATTATCAAGAATTGTGGGAAAGGAAGGGCGTATCTACTCATTTGAGCGCGAGGAGGAACATCAAAAACGCGCCTTAAAAAATGTCGATAAACTCGGCATTCCCGAAAACGTTGAGTTTACGCTTAAAGACCCGTCGGAAACCGAAGATGGATTCGGTTTAACGGATATGGATGCCGTATTTATAGACGTTCCCGAGCCTTGGAAATTGATTGAACACGCCCACCGTGCATTAAAAGGCGGCGGACATCTCGGAACTTTATCTCCTAATATAGAACAAATCCAGACTACGGTTGATAAGCTGAAAGAGGTCGGTTTTGCCCGGATACAATGCACCGAAATCCTCACGCGGGATATACGCGTCAAAAAAAATATGACGCGCCCTTACAATAGGATGATAGCCCATACCGCTTATTTGCTTTTTGCGCAAAAAATCAATATCTAAACCCATTGACCTTTCGGGATTTTCATATTATAATAAATAAATATCTATAAAAGGAGAATTTTATGCCTATCTCAAAAGAGGAACTTATCAAAGAACTAAACAAGGATTTGGAATGGGAATACGCCGCCGCTATACAATATGTGCAACACGCTTCCGTAATAGGCGGTGCGCAGTATGACTCTATCCAAAAGGAACTTCTTGTCCACTCTCAGGAAGAGATGCAACATGCGGTAATGCTCTCGGAGCAAATCGACTTCCTCGGCGGTGTTCCTACAATCGACGTTGAAAAGCGCGAAATCTCCGGTAAAAGTCTGGAGATGCTAAAACAAGACTTAAAAGGCGAGGACTACGCAATTCAGCGTTATAAGGAAAGAATTCGTCAGGCTGAGGAGTTACAGGAATACGGTTTGCGTCGCGTTATTGAGGATATACTTATCCAAGAAGAAGAACACAAGCGCGACCTGATGGCTGTAATAGAATAAAAATAACTTGAATTATCGCGCCCGTGATTATCGCGGGCGCTTTTTTAATACTTAAATTCGGAGAGAATTATGACTGTCGATGATTTAATCCTTGAAGCAAGAAAAGTAACGGGGGAATTTAGCCTGTCCGATACGGAGAAGTTCCTTACTGCGGGAACAGTCGGTGCAGCTTTGGTAACAAAATCGGGGAAGGTTTTTACCGGTATATGTATTGACTTATATTGCGGAATAGGTTTTTGCGCCGAGCATTCGGCAATCGCTGAAATGCTGAAACACAGGGAAACACAAATTGATATGATTGTCGCGGTAACGGAGGATGATATACTTCCGCCTTGCGGACGATGCAGGGAACTTATGATGCAAGTCGATAAAAGAAACTCCGATACAAAAGTTATCGTTTCAGGAAAAAGAATCAAAACCTTAGATGAGTTAATGCCTGAAAGATGGATGTAAACATCCGCAAGCCCGTCTGTGAATAAGCAGGCAATACCGTATAATATTATATTTACTTAATTTGAAAAAAATCAATTTCTTACTTAAAATATCGGTATAACCAAGGGGGCAGGCTGATGAGCAATATTCAGGAACGGGACAAGTTATTTAATGAGGCTATGGCGAATTATAGAATTGGAGAATATCAAAAAGCAATTGAGCTGTTTGAAAAAGCGCTCGACAAAGACCCTAATTTCGCCGAAGCATCTTATTATACAGGTATGTCTCACGACCTGATGGGAAATTACGATAAAGCGAGATTCTTTTACGAAAAGACTTTGGAAATAAAGCCGGATTATGCCGATGTATGGAACGAACTCGGCGCGCTTTTTTATAAACAAAACGAGCATAAATCCGCAGAAGAATGTTACAAAAAATGCCTCTCCATCAACCCATCATATTTTTACGCATACTACAATCTCGCATTAATAGAGCAGTTTCGGGGTAACCACGAAGAAGAGTTTCGTCTATTAGAAAAAAGTATCGAAATAAAACCCGACTACGTCAACGCATTAAACGCAATCGGTATATATTACTATAACAAACGCGACTATGAAAACGCTAAAATCTACTATAAAAAAGTTATCGAAAGTAACCCAAATTATAAATACGCGCATTACAATCTCGGACTTATAGCCGAAATAGAGTTGGAGTATGAGATTGCAAAATTCCATTATCAGGAAGCGCTTCGATGTGACCCCGCTTACGAGTTTGCGCGAAAAAACCTTGAGGCATTGAAAACCCGTATAGCAACGGAAACCATCCGAACCAATGAAGCCGTATCCCCGAAATCTATCCTGCAAAACTTAGGACGAAATCTTAACGAACTTGCGCGTCAGGGAAAAATCCCCGAAATAGTCGGACGCGAAAAGGAAATCAACACTATCCTTGAAATCCTTTTCAAGCGATTTAAAAATAATCCTATGATTATAGGTAATGCGGGTGTCGGGAAAACGGCTATTGTAGAGGGTTTGGCAAAGCGAATTGTCGATGGCAAAGTGCCGGACAATTTTAAAAACAAGGAAATTATTGAGTTGAATGTCGGCTTTATTTTAGCGGGAACAAAATATCGCGGGGAGTTTGAAGCAAAAATTGTCGATATAATCAAAGAGGTTGAACAAAACGAAAATCTAATACTTTTTATAGATGAAATACATAATATAGTCCGCGCCGGCGCCACCGAGGGTGGAAGTCTTGACCTTGCCGAGATGCTTAAACCCGTCTTGGCAAGAGGCGAGTTTAGTTGTATCGGCGCTACTACTATTGAAGAATACCGTAAGTATATTGAAAAAGATTCGGCTCTTGAGCGAAGGTTCTATCCCGTAATGATTGAAGAACTCTCGCCGTCCGCAACAAAAACCATACTTAAAAAAATGAGCAAAAAGGCAAAAGACTACTACAATGTTGAGTTCACCACCGAAAATATTGATGAAATAGTGGAACTTTGCAGTCAATATATCCGCAAACGATATTTTCCCGATAAAGCAATAGACATCTTTGAAAAAACGGCGGCGCGTCTCTCGCTTCAGGAAAAAACATCGGCAACGTCTTTGGATATTCGCGAGGTGGTTTCCGAAACGGCGGGGATTACTTTCAGCGAGGATTACGCCGATGAAACAAGCCGTCTTGCCAATATAGAAAGCGCGCTCAGAAAAAAGATTTTCGGACAGGACGAGGCGATAGACTCCATAAGCAACATAATCAGGATTACAAAACGACGTCTTGATTTAAAACCCGAGCGCCCCGACGGCGTATTTCTATTTACAGGTCCTACCGGCGTAGGCAAGACCTATTTTGCAAAATGTCTTGCGGAATATCTCCACAACGACCCGAAAAAACTTATAAGTTTCGATATGTCGGAATTCAGCGAACCTCACAGCGTATCGAAAATTACGGGAGCGCCCCCGGGTTATGCAGGTTACGATGATATACCTGCTTTAAGTTTGGCTATTGAAGAACATCCGAACTCAATCCTTCTATTGGACGAAATTGAAAAGGCTCATCCGCAGGTAATCAAGCTGTTCCTTCAGGTCTTTGATGAGGGTAAACTTACCGATTCGAGAGGACGAAAGATTTATTTTTCGGAAGTTACTATCATAATGACAAGCAACGCATTAATACGCTATAAAAAGTCGCTTGGTTTTGGTTCGGCAGAGGACAATATCTCAACCGATGACCTCGTCAATCAACTAAGCAAGTCGTTCCCGAAAGAATTTCTAAACCGTATTGATGAAATAATAGTCTTTAATCCGCTGTCCCGCAATGATATAAAAAATATCCTGAAAAAAAGTCTAATCCCCGACACACAAAAGCGGTTTCTTGAACGGGAAAAAATCAATCTCAAGTTTGATAATAGTATCGTGGAGCATATTATAAACGAGGGTTACAGCGAGGAGCTTGGCGCGCGAAATCTCCATCGAACCTTCGATAAAATTATCCTTGTTCCTCTCGTAAAATTTATTTACGAAAACAACGACAAGAAAAATGAAATCATCGTCTCCTACGACGGTAAAAATATCATATTAGAATAAGGAGGAATATCACTATGAAAGCTGTTAAGGTAGTTTTGATTATTATTGGAGTTTTGGCGGTATTGATTATCGGTTTATTCGGTTATGCCGGCGGATTCAGCAAAGTTGAGGTAACAACCGCAGAAATGCCCATATACTTTTTTGCTTACGAGGATTATAGAGGGGACTATGCCGAAACCGGAAAGGTGATGGATAAAATCTACGAAGCTCTTTTGGAAGACGGTATCGAAACATATAAAGGTATCGGGATATACTACGATAAGCCCGGCGAAACCGAACCCGAAAACCTCCGAAGCCGTATCGGATGCGTTATCGAGGAAAGCGATATAGATAAAGCCAAAGAACTCGCGGATAAATACAACCTCACATATACCGAACCCGGAGAAGCCGTAACCTCATCACACCCATATACTACGCCGTTATCAATTATACTGGGCATATCAAGGGTTTATCCCGCTATACACGGGTTCATCAAAGACAAAGATATTGCCCCCGCTGAGGTTACGGAGATTTACGACGTTCCGAATAAAAAGATTTACTACTATATGAGAATAGCCGGATAACGTAATAAACACTATGCAAAAAAACACTTGGTTGCCGTATCATATCTTTATTTCGTCAAAAAAAAATAAGGCAGGCGTGGATATATCCCGCCTGCCTTTTCGGATAATATAAAATATCGCTTAGAATAAATATCTCAGTTCAACCCCCCAGCTTGCACTGTCAAGAATATTACCGCCGGAGAAAAGCAAGTCCATATAGAAGTTTTCGCTAAACTTCACACCGAGACCCGTAGAAAATGCATAAAGAGTTCTGTATGTGGTTACAGTGGTTATATTTTCTATTTCATCCCACGGGAAATTATTTTCGGTAGGTTCTGCAATTTCTGTTTCAGTTGCATCATCATAAACAATAGTATCGCCTTTGTCTATATTTCCTATAATCGACTTGGTCGTGGTTGTGGTGTTTGCAGTAGTCATCCTGTAACCAACTTTGCTTCCGAAGCGAAGAGTAAACGTTTCATTGATAGCAACCTGAACAGCCAAAGGAAGGGCAATCCGCCAATCCCAGTTAAACTTGTTGACTTCATCATAGGTATTATCCCAACTTGATAACTTTCTCCAATAACTGGCAGCATCATTGCCTTCTTCTATATAACGTTCATTATTAACGTTAGTAGAGTGTGTAGTGTAGCCTTCAAAAGTCATATTTCCTATAAACTCAATCCCGTAACCGAAATTAACCTTTTCGGTAAGTTTGCGGTTAAAATAAGGTGAAATCACCAAGTTTATCGGCATATAGGAGAAATTATACATATAAGAAGTGTTAGTGGTATATTGGTGAGATTCCGAAGTATCGGGAACGGCGGTAAAAGTATGCCCTATTTCTTGACTAAAAACTGCAGGACGAAAACCTATGCCGAAAGAAATACCGCCGGCAAATTCGCCGTAGTTATCCCCATCATCAACAAGAATATAACGAACGCCGGGGGCAATGCTAAGAACATTTCCTTTAGCATTCCTTATTCTGGTAGTCGTAGTATGGGAATCTTCAAACTGGCTTCCATCATCGGGAATATAAGAAGAAACAGTTCTTTCTGCAAAACGATTTCCGGTAATAGCAACATCATAAGTCAGATTCTGCGAACTAAATCCCAGTCCAAAGTAAAGCATAAGGTTGTTCAACTTAATTGCGGGTGTTAGTTGATGAAGAATATATCTGTCATCAACAAATCCGTCCGCATATTCCGTAACATTTCTACCGGTAAATTCCCCGTCTCCATCCGTAACAAGCACATCCGAAGCCTCGGCAGCCCACCATGTAGCGGGATTAATAGTCCCTCTTTCCAGATTACCGACACTAAAGTATTGATACGAAACACCGATAGGATTGGCTAAGTTTAAGCCAATCACACCCAAAACGTTACGGGAAGAGTAATTGCCCCACTCCCCTCCCTCATTGGTGGTATAGGTATGGGAAGTAATATCAATGGGGGGGCCAAGAATACCCTGTCTTCGCCACTGATTTTCCCACTCGCGTCCAAGCGCCATATTTTCGTTGTAATCCACAACGAGACCAACTCTGAAAGGAAGGACATCAACAAGCCCTACGCCACCGGAAATAGCGCCAACTCCCCAACCGGAACTCCATCCCTGAAACGCCAAGTCGGTAACATTTTTTTCAACACGGAAAATGTCCATAGGGTCGGAAATATCATCCAACTCATTGTAAAACAAACCCATAGTAGCGACATTCTCAAGAGAGCCGTAAATCGCACCTGCGAAACCGGCAAACATCAACATTACAATAAACAACTTCTTCATAACCGGAACCTCCTAAAAAAATTTCTGATTAAAACAAATGATACCTGATGTATCAAACCATTTTACCGATATTTAGAACCTATTTTGATTTATTTCTACGGTATTGTCAAATTTTTTAAGACAGATTTTACAAAAAAAATTCGCTTATTTTGGGCTTGTGATAATCTTTATTATTCGGAACTGCGCTACCAGCTTCCCATAAGCTTTTTATCCCGCAAACACGAATCCAAATAAGCGCAAAACCTGCACTTTGTATCGGATTCTAACTTTATATCATCAAAGGCGTTATGGAATTGAGAGTAAAAATCTAAAATTCCTTCATTTGCCTCAAAATCATCAATACAGGTATATGGATAGAAATTCCCGTTTTTAAACAAGTCAATCAGATACGAAATCTCGGTTGCCTTGATTTTCCATATTTCTTCAAAATCGTTTATTGAAGCGCTCCTGTGTTTAGAAAGAGGCACAACCTTTTGTTCAAATTTATTTTCGCCATCGGTAGTTATAGAAACATAACTAACGCATGTAATCGGCAAATCCAATGCCTTAGCGTAAACATAACCCTGAAATACTTTCAAAGGAATAAACGCATCATCCTTAAACCTGTCCACACTACCCGACTTATAATCAATAATTTTATATCCTTCTTCGGAAATATCCGTCCTGTCGATTTGTCCGTTAATCCTGATAGCCTCCCCCTCTCCGATTTCGATAATCTTTTCGCTGATAAATTCTTCAAAGCCGAACGGTTTATACTCTTCCCTGAGCAATTTTTCATACTCCGCGAACCTGTTTAAAATCTTGCGGTAGCTTTCCAATTCCATAATAAAAAGATTCCTTTCGCCCTCTTTATCCGCCAATTCCTGAAAAGCCTTATCAACAGATTTTTCCATAGCATCATAATCGGGAAGCCTGTCCGATATAAAATCCTTTGTAAAACTCAGGTAATAATATAAAACCCTGTGAAAGAAAAGCCCTTTTTGTTGCAAAGTAATTTTTTCCTCCGGGAATTTCTCCTCCCTGATACCGAGGATATACCTGATAAAAAAGCAGTACCGGCAATTCCCCGCGGTTTCCAAACCTGATGCGCTATACCGCATAGCATCCAATTTACCGGTTATATAATCACGGTTTTTCTCATCATCAACCCCCGCGCCGTCAAAGGATAAATCCCCGAAATAAATCATAGGTGCTTTGTCGGCGCTATTTCCTTCAAAATAATTATATACCCGTTTTAAGTCATCATAATACCGCTTCATTCTAACGGCACAATCCACTACCCCGTTATGTTTTGCAAGCTCAATACGTTTATCGACATTAATATAACCCAAGTCGTTGGAAATAAGAGTCAGGCTGTCGTTAATATTTATCCACGATAAAGAGGGGACAATCTCAAAAATTTTGTCGGAGTATTTATCGTCGGGGGTTTCCAAATCGGGAATACGCCTGATATTATTGTTTAAAATATTGCGCATAGTGTATAGAAAAACCGAGGGTAAAATCTCCTCGCCGCTTTCATCGAAAGGAGTATGGCAAAAATACAGACGCTCGGAAACGGTAGTCATAGCGACATAAAAATCGAGTTTTTCAAGCGCGCCTCTTTTTTCCTCCGTGCCGAGAGGCTCATCCGCACCGTGAAGCAACCTCTTGGAATAATCATTAATTTTGATACGCTCGGCATTATCGGCGATTAAAAAAGAGGGTCTGCCCGGGAATTCGCTCTCATTCAATCCCGTGATAAAAACCGCTTTAAAACCCGCCTCTCGTGCATCCTGCGGGGTAAGCACCTTGACGCAATCCTCAGTATAAACCTGATACCGGTAACGCACCTCGCCTATCAATTCCGTAAATATTTCCATAAAGTCGCTAAGCGAAAACTTTTCTTTGCCGTAAATAGTCAAGGAGCGCTTCAACTTTTCAAGCACCAATTTCAGACTCCTGAATGCCATAAAATCCTTAGTGGAAATCCACAGCGATTCACCTTTTTCAACCAAAGCCCCGTGAATTCCAAGACACTCTATAATATTCACAATCCATCGCAAAAAATCATCGACAGTATATTTTTTTTGTTTATCCAAAAAGAAAACCATATCAAGAAGCGCGCTGAAATTCCCCCTGTTATTTTTTATTTCATCAATTGATAAATTCAACTCCTCATCGCTAAAAAACATTTCCTCATCGTCCTCTCCCGAATAACGCAACTCCTTTTTTCTTTCAAGGTATCTAAGTTTAGAATCGACGGTGCGTATCCAGACAGCCTTGTCGCCCCTGATATAACCGCTAAACTTTGATAAAAACCTGCTTAGATTTTTCCATTCCTCATTAGCGTTATAATTGGAGTTTACAATAGCGGTAATACCGATATTATCAATCCCCTCCATAGCATAACGCATAATCGAATATATAAAAATTATAACGGGATTGGTTTTTAAAAACGTGTCTTTACCTTGATAATACGGGATATTAAAGGAATCAAAAACAGTGCGGATAAAATTTTCATAATCCTCAAAATTACGAACAATCACTCCAATATCGTTGAATCTATATCCCTTGTCAAACACAAGGTATTTAATCTCATTGGCAATCAATTCAACCTCGCGATATTTCCCGAAAGAGTTAATCTCAAAGAATTGCACATCGCTTTCAAAATCAATTTTTCTTGAGGATTCGAGAAATGAATTGGCAATATCGACAAAGCGGTTTTCGCTTTCGAGTTTGCTAATATCGACATTAAATTTATCTATAAAAAGCTGCTGTGTGTTTGAAATCAACGGAAAAGAGGTGTCGGGAAGCGTAAGAGACACTTCCTTACCAAGTCTTTCAAAACGATTTATCAGCGAGGATAAAAAATGAAACTGCGTATTGGTAAAATCCAAAAATCCGTCTATAAAAAGTGCATCATATCCGTCAATAATTTTCAAAGAATTTTCGGCATCCAAAATTTCAGCGGTTTTACGATAAAGCATATACTCATCATAAAGAGCGTTTTGTTCTATACGCTTTTCATACTCATCATAGATAAGGCAAATATCGCGCCACTTATCCCCCTCATTTTTGAAAACACCTGAATCGGAGGAGAAAACCATCCCCGCGCGCAACTCCATAATCATAGAAAAAATCAGATTTACAACGCCTTCATAAAGTTCTATTTCCTTAAAATATATCAAATCGTCTTTTATTTCCTCTATAATCATCTTAACCATAAGGTAAGCCTCAAAACTGCTTATAGATACAACCCGTGTATTACGTGCAAACTCTGAAACGGAAATAACCTGCGGCGCTAATTCATTAAGAGTGGCAAAAACCCTTCCTGCAAAACCGCCGGTTTTACAAGCCGTGTCGGCAATAAGACTATCCTTCCTGAAGCGGGTCGGAACAATAACAAGAGGGGATTGCTTCCCTGAAAGCATTTTATAAACGGAATCAAGAATAAAAGAGGTTTTACCGGATTTCGGTTTGCCGATAATGATTTTCATAAAAACCCCGACATTAATAAATTCGGGTTATTATAAAGGAATAGAAATAATAAAGCAAGAGTAAATTCGCTATTCAAGAAAGCCTTTGTCAATAATATCCAAAACCGCGCCCAAAGTCAGGACTACCGTCCACGCCACGCAGACATCAACGGTTCCCTTTGTTCCGAGCAGGCGATGTTTATAATTCCAGTTTGTATGATTAACCTGTTCGGGTTGCCATCCCGCAAACCGCTTATCCCTGCCCAAAAGATTATCCTCATCTGCAATAAGCTGAAAACATGCACGAACCATCGACATAGCGTAAGTTTTCCATTCCGTATCGCCGGTTGCGACAGCTAACCTGAAAAAATCCCGCGCTATCATCATACCGTAGAAATCGAGATGGTGATGGGCTACCGAAACCGCAGTCATCCCGAGAGTTTGAAAATCATTTTTTGCGCAAACGGTGTTTTTCGGAAATGGGGTATTGTAAGTCCATAACCAGCTAAGAATAAAAGAAGCCAAGCGCTTTGCTCCACAAAGATAATCGTCTCGCGGATTTCGCTCGTAAAGGTCTAAAAACGCGCGGAGCAACGCCACGCCCGCCTCTTTGTCCACGCAATCGGCATCAAGCGTATCGGCATAAAAATCCCCTTTATCGACAAAATCAAGATAATAATTCCCCGCCCGCTCAAGCGCAGAATCCACCCGTTCATCTTTCCCGGTAACCTTCTCAAGTTCTATAAGCATACTTATTATATAAGCCCCGTTTGAGCCTTTAGTATCAACCGGCTCGCCGTCCGTAGTCCACCATCGCCCGAAACCCCCGTCGGGAAGTTGGTTTTTCAAATAAAAATCCGCATTCGCTTTTGCCGTATCAAGGAATTTTTTATTTCGGGTAATCGAATAAAGACGGAGATAGTTAATCATAGTCTCCCCGTTACATCGGGAATTAACCCCGAATTTAAGACTATCATCACACCCCACGCCGAGATAGCCTCCCCACACATCCCGCTTAATATCATACATATCCTGATGGAGACCGTTATCAAGCCTGCCTTGCAGGAAAAACTCCCCGATTTTTTCCGCCAATTCGATATTTTTTTTATCGCGCGTTTGGGCGAAAATCACCGCCGCTTCAAGACTTTTTACCAAAAACGAGGCTGCCGTATATTCATAATAACTTTGAAAAAAACCGTTCCCCTCGCCCATCTTGATATACGCGGTCTTGTCCTTTTCGACAGAGAGAAACCGCAGATGGTTCAATTTGAGACGGATAAATCTATTAATATCAAGACCTTTTAAGTCGGGGGATACAATATCAAAAACGCGCCAAGCGGTATCAAAGGTTTTTTTAATCGCCTCCGTATAATGAGATACCTGCCCCAGCACAATAACGAATTTCCGCGAATACTTATACGGAATATCGCGCTTGCGAATTTTAATAAGCCCGCCGGTTTTCCTTGTAAGCCCGCCGAGCATTATCCCTTTTTCGGTATAAGTAAAAGGCTCTTCCGAAAAAGGTATCCTTATTTCAAATTCAGGCGCGCCGTTATAAGCATAGGTTTTTATGCTTGATATATCGGAACAGTCGCGTGAGGGAAATGCAAAAACCGAATTAAATCTTGTGTCCCGGGTAAGTATAGCGCAGGACGGTATAGGTATCCTGTCCTCGCGAAATGACCATCCCATATCCCAGTTGCCCCTCGGGTATTTACCCTCGCCGAGCGCATTTTGTCTATACATCACGGAGGGAACAATCCACTCATCGGGCTTGTTTATTTCGGGAGTAAACAAAAACGAAAGGGCAAACTTCCCCGCGCGTTTGATTTCCCATAAGCGATTAATAATCAACGCATCGTCATCGGTTTTAACCCCGTCAAGAATAACGCATCTATCAAACTCCACGCGGATTTTATTATTATCCAAAACCTCAATTGATAAAGGTAGCAATGTCTCATTTCCGCAATAAATCCGATATTTAAGAGACCCGATAAATGCCCCGTCAACCCGAATATTGATACAATTATTATGCAAATTAAATTCAATCATCGGGTTTTTCCTGCGACAAATTTAATTAAAAAGACTACGGGAGAAATAATCAGGATAAAAAATCCAATTGCGGCTGAAATATCGGCGATATTAAAAACAAGAGAACCAAAAGGACGAAGCACAAGGAAATCCACCACCCTAAACGGAGGATAAAAATAAGACAGGAAATTGCCCAAACCGCCCGCCGTTACAAAAGCCCACACAAGTTTAAAATAAGAACGCTTGCTAATACAAAAGAAAAGTATAGCAATAAAAAGAGGACCTATCATAGTCAGGACTGCGACAAGATGGGTATTCAGCCCGTAAACCGGGAAACTTTCGGCAACAGCTCCCGATAAAAGCGAAAGCCCGATATGAACCGCAATACCGATTAAAACCTGAAGCCATTTTTTAAGCCCGGTCTTTCTTATAAAAATTATATAAACACCGAGAATAACCCCCGATAAAGAGATAAGAATTGAAAAAAGCTGATTGCCCTCCGTTATTGAAAATGCAAGCGGATTAAGCCCCGTTTCGTTGAGTATGGGATATATATAAAAAAAGTCGGAAATAACGGGAACGGTTGCATATAGAGGAATCATAGAATAAACCAACACTTTCGACAAAACGTCGATTATCGCGACAATCACAATCAGAAAAAAGTATTTAGGTAAAAATCTCTGCGAAAAAGCCTCCATAAAAAATCCCGAATTTTAATTTATCCCCACCCGTTTTAATAACAATTATTTATCCCGTTAAGCGAAACCTATTTAAGTCCTTTTTCCTTAAAAAAAGGAACATATTTTTGATCGGACTTGGCAATATGCTGGAAAAGCCAATCTTTCAGGAAATTCATAATCTCGATGGAAAGCAAAATTTTACCCTGACTAAATGACTGCTTAAAATCGGAAACTTTTGCTATAAAAGCATCGTGCGAGGCTTTATGCGACGAATAATCGGAATAACCGAACCGCGTCATATAGGTTTCCTCGGTTTTAAAATGCTCTACGGCGTATTGACTCATCTTGTCGATAATACCGCCCAGAACTTCTCGTCCCCGTCCCGCTCTCATAGCGCTATATAAATCATTAATCATTGCAACCAACTGCTTATGCTGATTATCAATCTCGACTATACCCACGCTTAAAGCGTCCTGCCAGTCAAAAAACGACATAATGTCCTCCAACTAAATAATAATCTAAAAAAGGTAATCAGGAAATTTTTATTCCCTTTTCCATAAAAAATTCCGCATATCTCCGGTCAACGTCTCCAATATGGTCAACAAGCCAATCCCGTAAAAAACTCATCACCTGCAAAGACAAAAGCAATTTACCGTCCGTAAGTTCTTTCTCAAATTCAAGGATTTTATCCTCAAACGACTTGTGCAATTTTTTATGCTTACCGATATCGGGATAATCATACCGCTCAAGATAGCTCTCCTCATCGCGAAAATGATTAGCAGTATAATCCCGAAAGCGGGAAAGAATTTCGCTCATAATATCTCTTCCTCTGCCTTTTTTCATCGCCTCATAAAGCTCATTTATAGTATCAAACAAAGCCTTGTGTTGCCCGTCGATTAATTCACTCCCGACACTAAGTTTATCATTCCAATCAAAGAAAGCCATAGTATCATACTATAAATTAATTAAGCCCTTTAGAATTAAAAAAGCCCGTATATTTTTTATCCGTATTGGCGATATGATTTACAAGCCAGTCGCGAAGAAAAGACATAACCTCAAGTGAAACAAGCAGTTTTCCCAAACCGAAATCCCGTTTAAAATTTTCCACTTTTTCAACAAACAAATTATGCTCTTTTTTATGAGCATCATAATCGGGATAACCGTATTTAGTCATATACCCTTCCTCTGCCTTAAAATGCTCCTTAGTATAATCGGTAAGTTTCTTAAGCACCTCGTTTAAATGCTCCTTCCCTTTGCCCATACTCATCGCGCTGTGCAGTTCATTAATTGTATTTACAAGCTCCTTGTGCTGTTTATCAATAACGGAAATTCCTACACTAAGCTCGTCTTTCCATTCTAAAAACGACATAATATCCCCCGAAATTTTATTTTAAACCGTTTTTATAAAAACACTCCATATATTTACGGTCGGTTTCAAGCATATGGGTAATAAGCCAGTTGCTTAGAAAATTCATAACGTCCGCAGACAGAAGAAGGTTTTGTTTATTAAATTCCGACCTGAAATCAAGGACTTTTCGGGTAAAATCATCGTGTTCAACGCTATGCTCATCAAGCCCGTCAAAACCGAATTCCCGCATATATTTCTCTTCGGTTTCAAAATGAACAGAGGCATAATCAACAAGTTCGCTGATTATTTCGCCTACAATATTACGCCCCTTTCCTTGAATCATTGCCGTATGAAGACGATTGGCAATAGCAATCAGCTTTTTATGCTGATTGTCAATTTCCTCAATGCCCACGCTGAGAGAGCCGCTCCAATCTACAAAAGACATATTGAAAACCCTCAACACATAAAATTTAACACAAAACGTAAATTATAGCAAGTTTATGTATATTAATTTTGTAGGAAATAGAACTAAAAAAGCCTCGTTATTTATTCACACTGATACCGACATCAAAAAACTTACCCGGCAAATTCCCGTTTATCCTGAACTTTAATATAAGGAAAAAACGATTTTTTGTCAAGAATACTTTTGACGAATTTTGGAAGAACACATTCAATATCGCAGTTTAAGAATTAATGGAAGATTAGAGTATGCGCTACTGACGATTTTCCTAATCAACCAACTCGACAATCCCGCTGCCTTTGACGGTCTCGCCAATCTCGAAAGCAAGGTAGTCCTTTGAGTTAAAAAAGTCGATAATTCTATCCTTAACGGATTGAGAAACAACAAGCGCCATACCGACACCCATATTAAACGTCTTAAAGGCTTCGCTTTCCTGAAGCCCGCCCTTGTCGATAAAAAAGCGAAATAATGAGGGGATTTGCCAAGCGGATTTATGAACCTTGGCGTTGATATTAGACGGAAACACGCGGTTGAGATTGCCCGGAATACCGCCACCGGTTATATGGGAGATTCCCTTGATATTTTTGCCGAACTTATCAATCGCTTCCACAACAGCGGGGGAATAAATAATAGTCGGCTCAAGCAATTTCTTGCCGAGTTTGCCGAAACCATAGTCCCTGTTTAAGTCAAGCCCTTTGACCTCAACAATCTTCCTGACAAGCGAATACCCGTTGGAATGAAAGCCCGATGAGGCTAATGCGATAATCGAGTCCCCCTCGCCTACGTTATCGCGGGAGATAATCCCGTCCTTTTCGACCGCGCCCACGCAAAATCCCGCAAGGTCAAACTCATCCTCGCCATACATACCGGGAAGCTCTGCGGTCTCACCGCCGATAAGAGGGCATCGCGCAAACTTGCAGGCATTGGCTATACTACGGATAATATCGGTATAAGCGCGCTCCTCAAGTTTACCCACGGCGACATAATCTATAAAAAAGAGAGGCTTGGCTCCGGCGCATATCACGTCATCTACACACATCGCGACAAGGTCATACCCCAGCCCATCAAAACGGTTAAGCAACTGCGCGAGCAAAATCTTAGTGCCGACCCCGTCCGTTGACGGAACAAGCACGGGGTTTTTATACCCGGAAAGTTCGTATAGAGCGCCAAATCCCCCTACACCGGACAAGACATTTTTATCGTAGGTTGAGTCTGCGCTTTCCTTAACCATACCGAGAAGGCTCTCCGCCTTGTCAATATCCACCCCGGAAGATTTATAGTCCATATTTTCTTTCCTCTTCCAAAGAAATTTCTCAAAAAACAGGTTTATATAATTCATATCCCGTCCCGTTTGCCATTGAATAAATCTTATTGCTGCGCAAAATTGGCGCGCGACTTTCTTTCATCCTCGTCCATATGGCAATACTTATATTTCTTTCCGCTACCGCACCAGCATGGGTCGTTGCGCCCGATTTTCTTTTGCTTGCGAATAGGTTCGGGTTTACCCTGCGAGGGTTTATTAGTAGCGTCGGTGCGGGCGCCGGCATTCATACTGTCAAACTGCCCGTATTCATTATGAATAGCGCGTGTATGGCTCGGCGTTGATTCATATTCTTCGGGGGCAGGTTCAAAACTTGCCTTAATCTGGAGACGCGAAAGCAACGACAACGCCTCAAGTTTAAATTTCGCGCTCATTATTATAAACATATCGTAAGCCTCACGCTTATATTCAACAATCGGATTTTTCTGCGCATAACCGAGAAGCCCTATACCCTCCTGAAGCGCGTCTATATTACGCAGATGTTCCTTCCATTTGTCATCCAAGACCCTAAGCACAACATATTTAAAGCCTTCAGCCTTTATCTCATCGGGAATTCTTTCAAATTTCGCCCATACAATATCTTTGATGGTTTTATGGAAAATATTGAAAGCCTCATCATAGTCCATATGCGAAAAATCAAGCTCAACGTCGCGGTAGAAATTTGCCTTAAACCAAATACGAATATCATCTTTAGACCAAAAATCGGGCTTTCGGAGTTTATCCTCAAAATGGGAAGAGAGGAAATTTTCTATAATATCCGAAATCAACTCATCAATAAGCCCGAAATTATTTGATATATCAAGAATTTTGTCGCGAATAGAATAGATATACAAACGCTGTTCGTTCATAACGTCATCATATTCAAGAAGGTTCTTTCTAATCTCGAAATTACGGGTTTCGACGCGTTTTTGTGCGCGCTCAATGGCATTGGAAATCATCTTGCTCTGGATTTCCTCATCCTCGCTGAAACCCATACTTTTCATCATATTAATACGGTTATTCATCCCGAAAAGGCGCATAAGGTCATCTTCAAGCGAAACATAGAACTGGGACATACCCGGGTCGCCCTGACGTCCCGAACGCCCGCGAAGCTGGTTGTCGATACGTCTTGCCTCATGACGCTCACTGCCGATAACGGCAAGCCCGCCAAGTCCCACAACCCCTTCGCCGAGTTTTATATCCGTTCCGCGACCTGCCATATTTGTAGCGATAGTAACCGCGCCCCTTTGTCCGGCTCTCATTACAATATCCGCCTCGCTCTCATGGTATTTTGCATTAAGAACATTGTGACGGACATGCTTGCGTGTAAGCAGTTTCGACAGGACTTCGGATTTCTCAACGGAAACCGTTCCCAACAGGACGGGCTGTCCTTTTTTGTAAAGCTCCGCCACATCCTCTACTATATGATTAAATTTCGCCCGCTCATTAATGAAAATCTTATCGGAATAGTCCGCGCGAACAACGAGAACGTTGGTAGGAATACTTACAACGTCCAACTTATATATCGAATAAAATTCCGTAGCCTCGGTTTCGGCGGTTCCGGTCATACCGGCAAGTTTATCATACATACGGAAATAATTCTGGAAAGTAACCGTAGCAAGAGTTTGAAATTCCTTTTTTATAGAAAGACGCTCTTTAGCCTCAATTGCCTGATGGAGTCCGTCCGACCATCGACGTCCCGGCATCTTACGTCCCGTAAACTCATCAACAATAATAACCTCGCCGTTTTCAACAACATAGGCAACATTCTGGACAAAAAGATGATGGGCGCGGATACCCTGCGTTATATGGTGAACTATACGGGAATTTTGAGGAGAAAACAAATCATTGATACCGAGAAGTTTTTCGACCTTTTCAGCGCCCTGCTCGGTTAAAACGGCAGACTTCTCTTTTTCAAAGATACCGAAATCGCCCGTCCCCTCAATAATCTCGTTCTTTTCATTAAGTTCGGCACGTGTAAGACGGGGAATAATCTTGTCGATTTTATAATATAAATCCGTTGCCTCATCACTCGGCCCAGATATAATAAGCGGGGTTCTCGCCTCGTCTATAAGAATAGAGTCGACCTCATCCACTATCGCGTAATAATGCCCGCGCTGAACCTTCTGTTTAAGTGAAAACGCCATATTATCGCGAAGGTAATCAAACCCGAATTCGTTATTAGTCCCGTAAGTTATGTCGCATGCATAAGCCTCTTGTCTTGAACATTCGATAAGTTTAACGGTATATTGGGAAATATCATCCCATTCCAACCTGTAAGATACCTCATGGTTAATTACACCGACACTCATATCAAGGAATTTATAGATAGGTCCCATCCATTGGGCATCACGTCGCGCAAGATAATCATTAACGGTAATAAGATGGACTCCCTTTTCGGTAAGTCCATTCAAGTAAATGGGAAGGGTGGCAACAAGAGTTTTACCCTCACCCGTTTTCATTTCTGCGATAGCATTATTATGCATAGCGACACCGCCGATTATCTGCACGTCAAAATGCCTCATTTGAAGCGTCCGTTTTGACACCTCGCGAACCACGGCAAAGGATTCCGTCATTAAATCATCAAGACTTTCGCCTTTGGACAGCCTCTCTTTAAACTCTACGGTCTTGTGATGAAGTTTATCGTTATCAAGCGCGGAAATCTCATCTTCAAAAGCATTGACTTTCTCAACAATCGGACGCATCCTCTTAACATCCCTCTGCTGCTTAGTCCCGAAAATCAGATTAAAAATCGCCTGAGCTATATTCATTATTAACTCCCGTTATTCATAGTTATAGGTTAATAGTTTATCATATACTTTTAGTTTCATAAAGTTTTTGGCATAAATGTTTTTACTTGACTGATAAATTTATTCCCTTATAATTATCTTGATAAAAAATAAAGGTGGGAAAATGTCTATAAGCCATAGTAATTTGGGAACGGGACTTAGCGGTTTGGATAACGTGTTAAAAGGATTGCTCCCGGGTGATAATGTCGTTTTCCAGCTTGACGATATTGACCTTTACCCGCTTTTTGTCGCACCCTATGCTAAAAGCGCCGTTCAAAACGGCAAGATATTGGTATATTTCCGTTTTGCCGAACACCCGCCGCTTATTACGGATGATTACGGGGCGAAAACGGTAAATCTTGACCCTTCGGACGGTTTTGAAAAATTTATACAAATAGTTCATAACGAGATAAAATCCAACGGGCGGGGAGCATGCTACATATTCGATTCGCTTTCGGAACTTTCCGAAGAATGGTATAGCGACCAAGCTTTGGCGAATTTCTTTACATTAACCTGCCCTTATCTCCTTGATATAGAGGCGTTGGCGTATTTCGCTATCCAAAAATACCGTCATTCTTCTTATGCCGTCGCCCCGATTCTCGACACAACGCAAATTTTTATAGATGTCCGTAAATACAAAAACAACATCTATATCCATCCGATTAAGGTGCAAAGACGGTTTTCGCCGACAATGTATATGCTTCACAGATGGGAAAACGACAAATTTATACCTATAACCGACAGTTCAAACAATGCGGAAATCCTGAACTCCGCCCCCTTGCTCGGACAGGAATCCGCCGATAAAGACTTTGATATATGGAATAAAACTTTTGCCTACGCTAAAGAGTTGTCAAAAAAAGGCGGTGATAAAAAAGAGACGGATAAAATCAAATCCCGTCTTCTTAAAATGGCGTTTGTGCGGGACGGAAAATTATATGACCTCGCGGATAAGTATTTCACACTTGAGGAATTAATTGAAGTCGGCAGACGTATTATCGGGACGGGGCTTATCGGGGGTAAAACTCTCGGTATGTTGTTAGCCCGCGCCATACTAAATAAATCCGATACGCGATGGGATAATATTCTTGAAGTCCACGACTCGTTTTATATCGGAAGCGATGTTTTTTACACGTTTCTTGTTCGCAACGGATGCTGGTGGATTCGTCAGCAACAAAGCAACCTCGACATCCTGCTTCAAAACGCGGAACTTGCCCGACGTCAAATCCATCGCGGCACTTTCCCCGACCATATTATCAAAAAGTTTTCCGACCTGCTGAATTATTTCGGGCAATCCCCTATACTTGTCCGTTCAAGCAGCCTCCTTGAAGACAGTTACGGGAACGCGTTTTCAGGCAAATACGAAAGCATATTTTGCGCAAACCAGGGTCCTCACGAAAAGCGCCTTGAGGATTTTATACGTGCAATAAAGGATATATACGCAAGCGCTTTAAGCGAAAGGGCTTTAAGATACAGGGCAAGATGCGGGCTTCTTGATAAAGATGAACAAATGTCGCTCCTGGTGCAAAGGGTATCCGGGAATTTATATTCCTCTCTTTTTTATCCGTCTGTCGCCGGCGTGGCGTATTCGTTTAACCCATACGTCTGGCATAAAACTATCGACCCGGCTGCCGGTGTTATGAGAATTGTATTCGGTATGGGGACACGCGCAGTTGACAGGCTTGATGATGATTACACAAGGATTGTTGCGCTTAACGCTCCCGAAAGAATCCCCGACAACGACCCCGGTATCGTGCAACGCAAAGCCGACGTTATCAACCTTGAGGCGAACCAGTTGGTCGCTTTAAGTTTTGAAACCGTATGCGAAAGAAGCATTAATCCCCCCATTGCAAATTTGGTCTCTTATGAAAACGGAAGAATGCGTCTCGATTTTATGGGGCTTATCGGAAAAACCGACTTTGTAAGCAATATGAGGGATATATTATCCGCATTGCAAAAGGCTTACGATTTTCCCGTGGATATAGAATTTACTCTAAATTTCGTATCGGAGCGCGAATATAAGATAAATATCGTCCAATGCCGTCCGTTTCAGGCAAAAACCGACTATAATACGGTGATAAAACTACCGAAACTCGAAGAAAAGAATATCATTTTAAAATCGAAAGGCAATATTATAGGACAAACCCGTTACCAAACATTAGACAGGATAATTATAGTCAACCCGCAGAAATACTCCTCGCTTGCCCTTCGAGAAAGATACGAAACGGCAAGAATTATAGGGCGAATTAACGCATTGCAACGAGACAATACTATTAACACCCTGCTTATAGGTCCCGGCAGATGGGGAACATCCACGCCGTTTATGGGGGTGCCTGTATCTTTCTCGGAAATCTCGTCATTTTCGGCAATTTGCGAATTTATAATTTCGGGAAGCGACTTTGTGCCGGATATTTCGCTCGGAACTCATTTTTTCAACGACCTTGTAGAGGCAAATATTTTGTATTTCGCGCTTTTCGATAAAAAAGACGGGGCGTTTCTGAATACGGACTTGCTTAAAAAATTCGGGAATGCCTTACCCGAATTATTACCTCAGGATAAATCTTTTGCCGAAACAATATCGGTTATTGACATACCGAATGGAAACATTTCAATCTACGCCGACACTTTGGAACAACAAATTCTTTGCTTCTTTGAAAAAAATACCCGAAAGGAGAATATATGAAAATAAAAACTATTACAGCCGTTTCGATATTTGTATTATGTTTAATATTTACCGGTTTTAAACAGGGACACTCAAGCATAGGATTAGGCATAATAGTCGGTGAACCGACAGGATTTAGTATAAAAATCGGAAAGCCCATAGCTCTCGGAGTAGCATGGTCATTCAACAACCACTTTCATATCCACGCGGACTACTGGATAATCAACTCCGTCCTTGCAAGCCCTGTCGATTGGTTTTTGGGAGTGGGCGGAAAATTCACAATAAAATCCTCACCGAAAGAATCATCACTCAACGTGGGCTTCAGGATTCCGGTTGGTATGCAATGGTTTTTCGCTCCGCAATTTGAGCTTTTTGCCGAGATAGCGCCGGGATTTATGTTTATCCCTGAAACGGCATTTGATATAGGCGGCGGTATCGGGATACGTTTTTATATAGGAAAATAAAAAACGGGATGCCGTAGGACATCCCGCAATTCGGGCTGGGGAGATTTGAACTCCCGGCCTCTTGGTCCCGAACCAAGCGCGCTACCGAGCTGCGCTACAGCCCGCCACATTTTTATAACGGAAATATTTTACCCTATGCTTGCGAAAAAATCAATTATTGTGCAAGAGAGCTTATCTTGGGGGGTTTAAGAGTCCCGCTATCGGGCGAAAATACCTGATAGAACCCGACACCCTGCCTGAAAAGTCATTCTCGGTTTCTATAACGTAACGTTTCCCGTTTATATTCTGATGCAATAACTTATAACGGTTTTCGCCCAAAACCTCATATACAACGGCGGTATGGTCGGGCATACCGATAATTTCAGTGCGCGTTCCCACGCCGGGAATCTCCGTTACAATACGAACAGAACGGAATTGTATAATATCGCCGGGCTTAATCTCATCACGCGCGGGATTAAGCTCCAAGCCGTATTCAAGACTTCTGGGCCAATCCGCGCTGTATATATCAAGAGGAACTTGCACTAAATCCCAGCATTCTCCACTCCCTACTGTTTTTCCTTTTGTTAAAACGGCGAAATTTAGTATTTCTCGATTTAAAGGAATATATGCTCTAAATGAAGGGGCATTTCGTGTAACGTTTACTCTAAAAGTTGCCAAGCCATCATAATCTAAATTATCTAAACTTTCCGTTCCAAAAATACTAATTTCATACTGCCCTTTACCATCTTTAAAAACATAATATTTATCAAATGCCCCGGGATCCCCCATCCAAAGTTTTATATTACTTTCTTTTATTCGTCCCACTTTACGTATCTGTATCCAAAGATATGGATACGCGCTTACTCCTCTAAGTCTGATAAAATATGAAGGATTCTTTGGCGGTGGGTCAAATACAAACATTTCCAAGCCTGCTAAAAAATAGCGAATATCCGCCGGCTCTCCCCTATCAATATATGGAGGAGAAAAAATTAAATGCCCCTGTTTACTCACAGTTCTAATACTATCATTATCCAACAATTGCCTTTCTTTCCCATGCAATCCTAAAAAAAACGAAGCCAATAATAAAATTACCGCTATAAATCTTCGCATTTTGCTATTGTCTCTTTATTATTTATCAAAATCTAAACTTATCTTGCGGGGTTTAAGAGTCCCGCTATCGGGCGAAAATACCTGATAGAACCCGACACCCTGCCTGAAAAGTCATTCTCGGTTTCTATAACGTAACGTTTCCCGTTTATATTCTGATGCAATAACTTATAACGGTTTTCGCCCAAAACCTCATATACAACGGCGGTATGGTCGGGCATACCGATAATTTCAGTGCGCGTTCCCACGCCGGGAATCTCCGTTACAATACGAACAGAACGGAATTGTATAATATCGCCGGGCTTAATCTCATCACGCGCGGGATTAAGCTCCAAGCCGTATTCAAGACTTCTGGGCCAATCGGCGCTGTGTATATCAAGAGGCTCCTGAACCAAATCCCAGCATTCCCCCCTTCCAACTCTCTCTCCCTTCCTGGAGATTGCAAAATCCAAAACTTCTTTGTTCAATGGAATATACGCTAAATCCTCGGGAACGCTTTGCGAGGTATTTACGCTGAAAGACACAAGCCCCTGATAACGCAAATTCCTCAAACTATCCGTGCCGAATATGCTAATCTCATAGAGACCGGGACCTTCTTTGAACAGGTAGTATTTATCAAACTCTTTGGATGAGTCAAGCCATAGCATAATATTGCGCTTTGCGGCGCTTCCTCTTTTGTTGATTTGCACCCAAAGATACGGGTAATCGCTTTTTCCGGTAAGCCTCATATAATACGGGGTTTCTTTGAGGGGCGGAGGGTCAAGTTCAAATTTATCAACCCCCGCGCGATATAATTCTATATCGGCATTTTCACCTTCCTGAACGAACGGAGGAGAAAACTCAAGCGGACGGGATGGATTACCCGTATCTATATTATACTGCGCCGGTGTTTGGCGCGCCGAAATATTACACGCGTTTAGAAATAATAATAGAATTATAGGAATAATCTTATTCATAGTAATTACCTCTCTTTATGGGTTTACTTAATCTTAATCATTTTGAGGAGTTTTGTCAAATAAGAGGTTTAAGCGGAGGGATATGATAGAAGCAAAAAGCACAGGATAAAAAAAATGAGCGGGAAACGGGACTCGAACCCGCGACTTCCACCTTGGCAAGGTGGCGCTCTACCAACTGAGCTATTCCCGCATATAGAGTAATTATAATACATTAACGGAAAAAAATCAATTAAACTGTAGCAACATTTTGCGAGAAGCGGGACTTGAACCCGCACGCCCGAAGGCACTAGATCCTAAGTCTAGCGCGTCTGCCAATTCCGCCACTCTCGCTGATATTTGGGTCGTACAGGGATCGAACCTGTGGCCCGCTGATTAAGAGTCAGCTGCTCTACCAACTGAGCTAACGACCCGTGCAAAACAAAATTCATACGCGCCCGGCAGGACTCGAACCTGCGGCCTTCGGATTCGAAGTCCACTGCTCTATCCAGCTGAGCTACGGGCGCATTATTTAAAATGGGTGGGAAATGGGAATTGAACCCACGGCCCCCGGTTCCACAGACCGGTGCTCTAACCAACTGAGCTATTCCCACCATGATTGCGCCTGACAGGAATCGAACCTGTGGCCCACGGCTTAGAAGGCCGTTGCTCTATCCGGCTGAGCTACAGGCGCAGATTCGGGGCGAGAAGATTCGAACTTCCGGCCCCCTGCTCCCAAGGCAGGTGCGCTAACCGAACTGCGCTACGCCCCGTCCGTTCCCTTCTTTTTAACCGAGGCGTTCCCGCAGCCCCGTCATTTCTTTCCACAGTGGCAATAATTTTATACCGATTCACCCTAAAAGTCAAATTTTTCCCGACTTTTTCCAAAACAAAAAACTTTTGAAATTCCACGTTTTATGCTATAATCTTTTATATTTATTATCGGAAGGCAACTATGGAAAAAAAAGAGACGGCTATTTTACTTTTATCCTGCCCGGACAAACGGGGTATTGTTGCACAAATTTCGCAGTTTATATTTGAAAACAACGGCAACATCATTTATTCCGACCAGCACACCGACCCCGAAACTTCCACCTACTTTATGCGTATAGAGTGGGAGCTTGAAGGGTTTAAAATCGAGAAAGATAAAATCGGCGAAAATTTTTTCCAGATTGCGGAAAAGTTCGGGATGGATTGGATACTGAGGTTTTCACACCAAATCCATCGCAGCGCAATTTTCGTTTCAAAATTCGACCACTGCCTCTACGATATACTCCTTCGCCATAAATCCGGCGAACTTAAAACCGATATAAAACTCATAATCAGTAACCATCCCGACCTCGAAAATGTCGCAAGGAATTTCGATATAGAGTTTATCCATTTCCCGATAGAAAAATCAAACAAGCCTGAGATTGAAAATAAAGAAATTGCCCTGATAAAAGAAAAAAAAATAGACCTGATAATACTTGCCCGCTATATGCAAATTCTGTCCGCCGAATTTGTTTCGCATTTTGAAAACAGGATAATAAATATCCATCATTCGTTTTTACCGGCCTTTGTCGGCGCAAAACCATACCATCAGGCTTATTCACGAGGGGTTAAGATAATCGGGGCGACAAGTCATTATGTAACGGCGGAATTAGACAAAGGACCCATAATCGAACAGGACGTAGCAAGGGTAAGCCATCGCGACACTGTAAGCGACCTTGTAAGGAAAGGACGCGACCTTGAAAAATTAGTTTTATCCCGCGCGGTAAAGCTCCATTTGGAAAACAAGGTGCTGGTCTTCGGGAACAAGACCGTCGTATTTGATTAACCGTCTTTAAGCTGTTAAGTTTCCATAAAACCCATGCTTCGGATTGCCCTCGACCACTTTGGTCTTCGGGAACAAGACCGTCGTATTTGATTAACCGTCTTTAAGCTGTTAAGTTTCCATAAAACCCATGCTTCGGATTGCCCTCGACCACTTTGGTCTTCGGGAACAAGACCGTCGTATTTGATTAACCGTCTTTAAGCTGTTAAGTTTCCATAAAACCCATGCTTCGGATTGCCCTCGACCACTTTGGTCTTCGGGAACAAGACGGTTGTTTTCGATTAATCTCCTTCGGATTTAATCATTTCAACAGAAGCGATAAACTCCGCAACTAAGCCTGTTGCGCGAATCGACCGTGCAACACGAAGCGCCCTTTCATAATAAAACAGAGCATCATCCCTGTTCCCCAATGCGAGACTTGTGCTTGCGAGCCGGCGCAAGTCCTTTATAATACCTCGCGAATTTTCGGTGATTTTATCAGACTCAAGCGCCTTTTCATAATTCTCTTTCGCCGTTTGCAACCGTCCCATATTAAAGAGAACGTTTCCTGCATTATAGTAATTATCGGCAAGCTGGTCATAAGCCGGTCCCCGTAAATTAATTACCATCGCCTTTTCAAGATATTCCAGCGCTTTTTCATACTGCACGGCATCATCACGGGAATAAACAATCCCGAGGTTATTGTAGGCAACAGCGCGCTCAGTATCTTTCTTTGCCGTATTAAGGGCTTTGTAATAATAATCCTTTGCGAGGTCTATACGGTTAAACCGGATATGCAATTTACCGAAAGATATATTAAGAATAAAATTATGCTCTTCCAATCCGCTTTTATCTGCGATTTCGCGGGCAAGAAAAATATTATTGGATGCCCCATTGACATCATCAATCGCCAAAGCAACCTCACCGAGATTTATCAAAACTAAAATTTGCGCATAGACATCGTCAATAGAATACGCATTACGCAAAGCCTCATCAAAAAACATCTTAGCCGAAACAAGGCTACCTTTTTTAAACTCCTCATTCCCCATAGCAACACGCTCATTAAAACTCCGTTTTATATCATCACGCACAGTGGGGTTTTTAGCGCAGGAAGCTACGGATAGAATCATCAACGATATAAAAATTAACGACTTTTTCATTATCTGTCACCTCCCGAAATAGAAGTCCCGGAGGGAGGAGCATCGCGTCCCGTTCCCATACCAAGCGGAAGGTTGCGCATAACCTTTTTCAAATCAATGAGATTTTCCTGAACAAGCAATAGGACTTTCCTGAGGTCATCCTCGGTCATATCGCTGATATTTTCGACTATATTATCAATATTTTTTAGCGTGCCGTCAAGCGAACCCATAGAGCCTTCAAGAGTTTTGACAATACTGTTTATATTAACAAGCATCACGTCTAACTCCTGAGTCATATTAGGAACATCTTTTTCAACCTGCGCAAGGATATGTTTGATACTTTCGGTAGAATCGCGAACGTTAAGCATAGTAGCCGTAATAAGTGGTCGCAAATCATCGACAACATCGAGAATATCCTGAACTTTAAGCATAATATCATCTTTAGGATAAAGTTTTTGAATTTCCGCCATAATATTTTGCCCCTGTTTCATATCGGATGAGAAAACCATAGAACCGGGTTCAAGAGGACGGGCGCGGGGATTTATAGATTGAAGCAAGACAATACCGGAACCGCCGAGACCGGGAATAATACCCACGGATACTTTGAACACGCTATCGTCCTTAATAAGATAACGATAGCGCCTGAAAATTTCCACATCAACACGGATTTTATCATCGGGAGTAAGTTCCATAGAGCGAATCCTGCCGATAGAAACGCCTTTATATCTGATAGAGTTTCCGGCAGCCAACCCATACCCCTCGTTAAGAACGGTAACATATCTATCTTTGAACTCAAACAGGTTACTCCCTTTGGCAACAAGTATCAATAATGCAAGAAGCAAAAAAGTCGCAACAATAAGGAGAGTTGACACCGCCTTTTGCGCTTTTTTAAAAACAAACGGCATAATTGTCCTCCTTCAAGAATACTTAACAATTTAATAATCGTTGGCAAAAATGGTTTTGGTAATCTCATTGGAAGAATTGGTAATTTCGGCTTTAGTTCCGCTTTCAACAATTTTTCCGTTAGCTAAAACACCGATTTTATCGGCAACGGCAAACCCGAAATTCAAATTATGAGTAACCATAACCATCGTTTTTCCACGTTTCTTCAAATCAAGAATAATATCCCTAACCCGCCTTGTAGAAACGGCATCAAGATTAGCAACGGGTTCATCTAAAAATATATAATCGGGATTATGGGAAATAGCCCTTACTATGGAAACCAAAATTCTTTGTCCGGTCGAGAGAGAATTAGGACGCTGGTCCAAATCAAAATCGCAACCGAGCATATTAAGATACAGATTTAACCTTTCCATAATTTCGGAATTATCCATATCGGTATGGTATTGATAAAATAAAGCCAAATTATCAAACACACTCATATTACTGATAAGAGCGGCGCTTTGAAAAACAAATCCCGAACGCTTGTGCAATTCAAGCATCTTTGCCTTATTAAATTTCAGAATATCATCTCCGTCAAACTGGATAACACCACTGTCGGCAGGCCAGAGACCTGAAATAACCTTGAGAAGACTCGTCTTACCGCCCCCCGAAGGACCTATAAGAAGATAAACCTGCCCCGCCGGAAATAACTCGGTCAAATTATCGAATATAGCAGTGCCGCCCAAATTTAAGCAGATATTGCGAAGGAAAACATCTCCCATTTTACATCCCGTCAAAGATAAAAAATTACCGTAATAAAAACATTAAGTATAAACAAAGCAAAAATCGAACTTACAACAGCCTTGGTTGTAACCTGGGGGACTTGAGTAGGAACAATCGCCTGAAAACCATAGTAAATGGAAATTGCCGGTATAAACATCCCGAAAATAACCGCTTTCAGCAAACCCGATGCAATATCTGCAAAGGTGATGGAATTCATAACGTAAGTCATAAACATATCAAAAGTTATTCCCGAAATAAGATTTCCGACAATAAACCCCCCGATTAAACCTATGGCATTAAAATATATGGTAAGAATGACAAAGGATATAATCATACCTGCAATTCTCGGAAAAATAATCATCTTTAAAGTATCAATCCCCGCCATCTCAATGGCATCCATCTCATTGTTGATATTCATAGTAGCGATTTCTGCGGCAATAGCGGTTCCCGACCGTGCAATAACGATAAATGCGGTGATAATGGGTCCAAGCTCGCGAACAATTACAATATTCAAGATAGGTCCTACAAGGTCCTGTGCGCCGAGACGGGCAAGTTGCGTAAATGCCTGTAATACCGTAACCGCGCCGAGAGCTAAAGCTACAATACCTATAATTTTCAATCCGTGATTTGCCGTAAAATATATTTGCAAAGTAAGTATCCGATTTACAAGCTTCCTGCCCCGCTTATCACGGAAATACTCCACAAACGAATGGACAATCAAAGCAAATATACCGCCGAGAAATTTGAGTTTCAGCCTGATTCCATTAGCAATACCCATACAAAGCGCTCTTTATTTTTTTTGCTTGGGCAAAAATAAATTATAAAAAAATCCGAAAATCGTCCCGAATATTACCCCGTCTATAAAAGCAAAGACCGTAAAAAATACAATACCGCTTAAATTACTTAAAAAATTCTTCATACCGCTTGCCATCACCTGATGTTCCATAACCACAACACCGCCGACCAATTCGGTCATTATGGAAATAAGAGAGGAGGCATAGCCCGTAAAGGTAAACCACAGGCAGATTAAAAAAGCAACTATTGCAAAAAGTATTCCCAGCGAAAGCATTAAAGCCTTAATGTTTATCTTCATCACTAAGCCCCCTATGGATTGAATTCTTGAGCTTATTGCTCCATTTTCCTTTAGTTAATAAAACGTCGCTTTGCTTAATTTTCTCACCAAGTTTGGATTTTATTTTCATAAGAATATTATCCACTTTTTTTGTTGAAATTGCAAGCGATAAAGCGATTTCCTGATAAGTTTTTTTATCCAAATACATAGACAAAACCCGCTTTTCGATATCGGCAAGATTTAAAACCGCCTGTTCAATCTTTTCCGAAACCTCGCCAATCATAACATCATCTTCGGGATTGTGTTCCTCGGTTACTTCCTCAAGGTCTTTGCCCGAAGAATCTATTTTTTTATTTACGTTCCACAAAGAACCTAAGGCATTGTTTATACGGTTTTTTATACACACGCTTGAATACGTGGAAAACTTAATCCCCTTGCTTTTATCATAGGTGTCAATGGCATTGAAAAGCCCAATCATACCTTCCTGAATCAAATCCTCGCGTTGCAGGGAATCAAGCCTGTATTTTGATAAGAACCACTTGACCTTTTCCTTATACCGGAAATAAAATTCGTTTTGTGCCTTTTTATCCTTGCCTATCAGGTCAAATAATTCCTCATCGGAGAGTTCTTTGTAATCCCGCTTTCTGGGCATTATCCCTCCTAATCAATCCGATAATAGAATTATCGGTAAAGCATATCGTTAATTAAAATCTATTCCTTAATCCGTGCTATAAAAACAAGCGAAATCAGAGAAACGCCAACCACGAACCACATCGCGCCCTCATAATTAAACATTGATGCAATCCATCCGCCTAAAAGAGAAAACCCCACTACCGCAAGCATATCTATTATATTGAAAAAAGAAAGACGTAATGACCTTCTGCTGTGAGGCGTAAAATCCAATATCGTATTAAAAACAACAAGAAAAATCGAAACCATAAAAAGCCCGTAAAAAACCGTGCTTATTATCGCTACGGGATAATTCGGAAAGATTAAAACCAAACTATTGGTAAGAGCAAGTGCAATCGCCGTAATAAAGAGAGCGGTTTTGTGCTTAAAACGATGGATTACCCATCCCGCAACTACCGAATTTAAAGCCATAAAAACCAGCAGCGAGGTGTTAAGTCCGCTTAAAAGCACTCCGCGCAAATTTTCCGTATATTGCGATATAATACGGTCTAAAACATAGGGGGTAAAAAACGAATGGGTAATACGCGCAGCGGCAAGCACCCAGAATATTATTAAATATCCCCTGAGTTTGCGATTTGCTACAAGACGCTTTACTCCCCTTGCAACGAATTTAAGAAAGCTTTCCGGAACTATACGGTTTTTCTCTTTAAACGGTTGCTGGGTTTTAAGCCATTTTATAGGAACAGCCCCGATAGTAAAGATAAACCCGGAAATCAGGAATAAATACCCGTAATTATAAGGAAAATCGCCGATACCGAGTATAAACGGAAGTGCAAGCGAGGCTAAAATGCCGGCAACCCTCGCCAAAAAATCCCGTTTTCCCATAAAATCCGCCCGCGTCGAATCCTTTAACGTTACGCTAACGGCATCCGCCCAGTTGGGAATGGACAAACCCCATGATAAATTCGACAACGCAAAAAGGGCATAAAAAGCCAATAACGCCGACGTTTTTGAGCCGACAAATATAAGAATACCGATACCTATTAAAATAAAACTTATACGATGCAGTGTCTCAAAGAGGAAATACTTAAAAACGGGGTTTCGCTTCTTTTTTTTAAGCTCTAAAAATACCATCAATATCTGGGGCACGTTTTTGCCGACTTCTATAATTATAGGAATCAACGCAAGCAAAAACACCGACTTGGTATAAGACTTCACATAGGCGGGAACTATAACCCCGAAAGAACAAAGACTCATCCCGATAAAGAAACTCGTCGCATCAAAGATATGAATAAAGGCGTTACCGACAGGTTGATTTTTAAACAGGCTTTTCAAGAAATACCTCTCAACCGGTAAATACTAAGAGAACGGATTAATTGAGAGGATTTAGGATTTTGCAAAATCTCAAGCAGGATTTTTTTAGCTTCCTCAATTTTACCCTCGTTAATAAAATCCAAACTGCGTTTATATAGAACAAAATCAAAAACAGAACCCAAATCCGATACTTCCGAAACAATACCGCCTTTTTCCACTACAAAAGCGGAGGATAAAGAAACCCTGACGGAATCGGAAATTTGCTTCTGCAAAATAGAATTCCTGACGGCGTTTAATGTATATTCCAAATCGGATGGGGTTTGATAAAAGGTATATGCAATAAGTCCCGCTTCCAACAAGAAGTCGGTATCGCTTGAGATATTAACAATATACTCCTCCAAAAGTCGTATGCCGCGATTGGTGTTTCCCTCAAGTAAATCCAAGAACGAGGAATAAAACTTAGCCCTGTCGCTGTTTTTGACCGAACCTATCATTCCTTTGGCGGAACGATAGTCCCCCATACCCAAATCGCATAGCAGGGAATATTCCGCAATATCGTATTTTCTCGGAAAAAACGTCCTGACATAAAAGTCCAAAGACTTTTTATAATCCCCCAAGGCAAAATACGAGCGCCCTAATATATACGGCAAATCTATTTCATAGCGCTTTAAAATTTCATAATCAAAAAACTCGGTATTGGATTCATAATAATCAAGAAGATTTTGATAATCACCTTGAACAAAAAGAGAATAAAGATAGATACCGGAAATAACGGGAGACCTTTCAAAATTATAAATATCCAAAATCCGCTTTAAGTCGCGTTTTTCAGCGCGAAAACTTTCGGTTATATATCTTAAAACCTCATTGCTTTCGCTTAGCGGACTATGCTTTTCAAGAATTAAATCAAAGCGGGCGAACCTTCTCGATTTAGAATGACTGTCGCGCAAAATAATGAAAATATCGCGGTTTGTAATACGGCTCTCAAGAAACGCTGTAATTTCAGGATTTACAACAAGACTATGAAAGTTGTCGCTTATAGATGAAACATCATCAAATTCCAAATAAAGATTAATATCATCAATAAGGTCGTTAGTCCTGACGGTAATTAAAGACAACCGCAAAAGCTCAACTGCTTTGCGTTTACTATCGGGTAAAGCACGAAGGAAATCCATCAGCAGACGGTAATTTTGTCGCGTAGTCAGACGGTCTCTGATACGGATAAAGTTGTTATCGTCCCGTGAATTAACATCAAGAAGGATTTGAATAGCCGTCTCCCTGTCGGTTCGGGAAAGAGTATGCGCTCTCTCAATATCGGTAAGCGGATTTGCAAACCCACTTGCGAAAACAAAGAAAATAATAGACAAAACAAAAGCCCAGCTTTTAAGCCGAAACCGCATTTTTAATATATTCATAGACCTTTTAATTACAAACATAAGGAAACCTACAAAGCCTCTTCGCCGCTTTCACCGGTTCGGATTCTTATTACGTCGCGAATATCGTAAATAAAAATTTTGCCGTCGCCGATTTCGCCTGTAAAACAAACCTCCCGGATTTTATCCACAACCGCTTCTTCCATATTTTCGGTAGTAATAATAACAATCATCAGCTTGGGAATAAGCTCAACGGAATACTCGTTTCCTCGAAAAATCTCGTTATGCCCGCGTTGACGCCCAAACCCTCCGGCCTCAAAAACAGTCAAGCCGTGAACACCCAACTTACTCATAGCATTTTTAAGCGGAGTCAGCTTGCCCGGACGAATTATCGCCTCAATCTTAACCATTTGACGTCCCTTTTTTCTAATCTTAAACCTCATATCTATTATAAAACATAAGCAAACTTATATCAATAAAAACTAATGCCTGAAATGACGGATACCCGTCAGCACCATAGATATTTTATGGTCATTGCAGGCTTGTATGGACTCATCATCGCGTTTCGACCCGCCGGGCTGAATAATAGCGACAACGCCGTCCTTAGCGGCGGTATCAACACTATCGCGAAACGGGAAAAACGCATCGCTTGCCATAACCGCGCCCTTCAAATCGAAACCGGCATCCTTAGCCTTCAAAGCGCCGAACCGCGCGGAATCTACCCTCGACAACTGCCCCGCACCGACACCTATTACCTGCTCGTTTTTAACATAAACGATGGCGTTGGATTTAACATACTTACAAATCAGCCATGCAAAACGCAAATCCCGTTCCTCATCGGAACTTGGTTTTTTACCGGTAACAATATCAAATCTTTCGTAGTCCATACCAACCCTGTCCCATTCCTGAACAAGCATCCCCCCCTCAATTTTGCGGTAAAAATGACCTTTCTTGCCCATATCGCCGGAAGCTATTTTTACAATACGAAGGTTTTTTTTCTGCTTCAGGATTTCCAAAGCATCAAAGTCATAATCCGGCGCGATAACTATTTCGCAAAACTGCTTGCTAATCTCTTCGGCGGTTTCACTATCAACCTTCCCGTTAAACCCGATAATTCCCCCGAAAGCGGAAACCGGGTCTCCCGCAAGCGCGCGAATGTAAGCCTCTTTAAGAGTATCTCCCTTTGAAGCTCCGCAAGGATTGGTGTGTTTAATTATCACGGAAAACGGGTTTCCATCCCAAAACTCACGCAAAATATCCAATGCGGCATCGGCATCCATCACGTTATTATAAGACAGCTTCTTGCCCCAAAGAACTTCGGCATCAAGAACGTTGGCGTTTTTATCAACATAAGTTTTATATACGGCGCCGAGCTGATGCGGATTTTCACCGTATCTGAGTTCCTGAATACGTTTGAGCGGTATGGAGTATTCTTTCGGGAAATATGCGGGCATTAAACTGTTAAAATAGGTGGAAATAATCGCATCATAATATGCGGTATGAGCAAAAGCCTTGCAAGCCATTTCCATACGCGTAGGAGCAGGCACCGAGCCGACAGCCTCGTATTCTTTTATTATGCGCTCAAAATCCTCGTTATCAACAACAACGGTAACGTCGTTATAATTTTTGGCGGCGGCGCGTATCAAAGTAACCCCGCCTATATCTATCTGTTCTATAATATCCTCTTCGGTAACATCATCGCGCGACACCGTTCCCTCAAAGGGATATAAATTCACAACGACAAAATCCACCGGAGAAATCTTGTGGGCTTCCAATTCCTCAAGATGTTTTTCATTTGAGCGCATAGCAAGTATCCCGGAATGAATTACGGGATGAAGTGTCTTAACCCTGCCGTCAAGCACCTCCGGGAAACCCGTAATGTCCTTAACTTCAGTAACCTTGACACCGTTAGCCTTGAGATACTTAAAAGTCCCGCCGGTAGAAATAATCTCATAGCCCTTTTTTTCAAGAAAAGCGGCTAATTTTTCAATACCTTCTTTTCGATAAACACTAAAAATCGCTCTTTTCATTAATCTGCCTCCAGGATTAGTCTATTTTATGTTGAGGATTTCCTTTATAACGCGTCTCCCCTCATCGGTAGAAATATTTAATTTATGACGAATTTCCGCATCCTTTAACCCGTCAACGGCGCGGTGAATATCCATTTTGCCGATTTCACTAAGTTTTTCAAGCAGGGCAAATTCATCGTCAATAGAATCATCGCCGGTAACGGCGCGATAAACCGCCTTGTTGAATTTAAACGGCGAGGCGGTGGATGCAATCACGGTGGGAGTATTATCGCCGCTTTCCTCACGAAAACGCCTGTAAACATTAATCCCGACAGCGGTATGGGTATCAACAAGGTACCCGTAATTATCGAAAACGCGCTTTATTTCATCAAAAGTCTCTTTTTCATCGGCAAAACCTCCGACAAAAAGCTCTGTCATCCTGATAGCGGTAGTCTGGTCAACCTTAAACCTGCCGTCTTTTACAAGTTCATTATACCATCGCTGGATTTTTAATGCGTTATGCCCGCTAATCTCATAGAGGAAACGCTCAAGGTTTGACGATATAAGAATATCCATAGAGGGGCTTGATGTTTTAAAAAACTCGCGGTTTTTATCGTAAATACCGCTTTCAAAAAAGTCCGTCAAAACCTTATTTATGTTTGAGGCGCAGATAAGGGTCTTAACCGGCAGTCCCATACGGTAAGCGTAATAAGCGGCAAGGATATTCCCGAAATTCCCCGTAGGCACGGCAATATTAATCTCCTCGCCGATAAAGACAGACCGTTTTTCGACCATACCGAGATAAGCCCAAAAATAATATATAATCTGGGGAACGAGACGACCCCAGTTAATAGAGTTGGCGGAGGATAATTCAAAGCCGTGATTATTAAGAATTGCATTGTATTGGGTATCGGCAAAAATAGATTTAACCATATTTTGGCAATCGTCAAAATTGCCGTCAACTGCAACAACCGACGTGTTATTACCGCCTGTGGTAACCATCTGAAGACGCTGAATATCGCTGACACCGTTTTTCGGATAAAAGACAATAATTCTTGTGCCGGGAACATCTTTAAAGCCTTCAAGTGCGGCTTTACCCGTATCCCCCGAAGTCGCGACAAGAATAACTATTTCACGGGAACTTTTAAGTTTACGGGCGCTCGTCGTGAGAAAATGGGGCATTATCTGCAATGCGAGGTCTTTAAACGCCGCGGTAGGTCCGTGCCATAACTCAAGAATAGAGGTGTTGTCATCAAGGAAATGAAGCGGAACAATCCGTGAAGAATCAAAACGCTCCCCGTTATAAGCCTTAGCGATAAAATCTTTTAGTTCTTCTTCGGAAAAGTCGGTCAGGAAAAGCCTTAGAATTTCATAAGCCACCCCGCCGTAATCCATCCCCCTCAAACGGTCAAAATCAATAGCGGGAATGGATTCGGGAACAAACAAACCGCCTCGTGGAACCATACCGAATTTTATAGCAGTCGCGCTGTCAACAGGAGGGTAATTTCCCTTAGTGCTTATATAATTCATAGGTTCTCCAAAAAAATTACTCCTATTATTATTTACTAAATATCGCTAAAAATCAAATTTGAAGCGAAAAAAAGGAGAAATAAGGGGAAAACAGGCGGAATTCTGCAAACCGTATTTAAAGAAATAGTAATTTGCTTGACAACATTGAATTTTGCTTTACAATATATAGGTATGAAATTTTACTAAATTCCTAATTTTAAGGAAGGGGGAACAATGAATAACCTTTTAGTATTGATCCCCTCTCTCCTTCTTCCGGGAATCGCAATCGGATATTTCGCGCGGATGATAATAGCGAAATACCGTTTAAATTCGGCACAAGAGAAGGTGAAAGAGATTATTGCGGATGCGGTAAGAAACGCAGAAGCAAAAAAGAAAGAAATGTTGCTGGAAGCTAAAGATGAGTTAATAGAAGAAAGAAAGCAGCTTGAGCAAGAGTTCAAAGAGAGAAACAACGAACTTCAGCAACTCCAAAGGCGTTTGGTTCAAAAAGAAGACACACTTGACAAAAGAATTGAAGGCTTGGAAAGACGAGAAAAGCAAATCACAAGCCAGGAAAAAGAATGTCAACGTAAATCGGAGGAATTACAAAAGGCTTACGACCGCCATTTACGCGAACTTGAAAAAGTCGCCAATATGACGGCGGAAGAGGCTAAACAACAATTGATTAACGAAATAGTAGATGAGGCGAAGTCCGACTCGATGAAACTTATCAAGAAAATCGAGGATGACGCAAAAGAAGAGGCGGAAACAAAGGCACGCCATATTCTTGTCGCATGCATTGAACGCAACGCCGCAGAAGTTACCGCAGAAAAAACTATCACCACGGTAACCTTGCCGAATGACGAGATGAAAGGAAGAATTATAGGACGAGAGGGCAGAAACATCAGAGCTTTTGAATCCATTGCCGGTGTCGATTTGATTATAGATGACACACCGGAAGTTGTGGTCATATCTTCCTATGACCCTTACAGACGACACGTATCCAAACTCGCTTTGGAAAAGCTGATAACCGACGGGCGTATTCATCCCGCCCGGATTGAAGAGGTTATAGCTAAAATCGAGGCGGATATAAGTATGGAAATGGGCGAGGCTGGAAAGCAGGCATGTATAGACCTAAAAATTATCCTGCCGCGCGAACTTTATCCTTATATCGGACGTCTCCAATATCGAACGAGCTATGGACAGAATGTCTATGGACATTCGATTGAAGTTGCCAAACTCGCGGGAATGATAGCCGGAGAAATCGGCGCAAATGTGGAAACCGCAAAGATGGCGGGAATCCTGCACGATATCGGCAAATCCGTTCCGTCTAACGGGGACGGAGGACATGCCGTTGTCGGTGCGGAAATCCTGAAAAAATACGGTATTGATGAAGCTATTATTAATGCCGTAGGCGCTCACCATTACGAGGTTGACCCCAAATACCCCGAAGCGTCTATTCTTATAGCCGCAGATGCAATTTCAGCATCAAGACCGGGCGCCCGTCGCGAATCCTTTGAGGATTACCTCAAGCGACTTACAACCCTTGAGTCTATCGCTACTTCGTTTGAAGGTGTCGAAAAGGCTTACGCTATTCAGGCGGGACGCGAGGTTCGGGTTTTCGTAGCAAGCGATTCGGTTAATGATGATACGGCTTATTTGCTCGCACGCGATATAGCCAAGAAAATCGAAGGCGGTATGAAATACCCCGGACAGATTAAGGTTACTCTTATCCGCGAGACAAGAGTTGTTGAATATGCTAAGTAATTTCACAGGGGTTTGAGTTTCTCAAACCCCTGACTTTTTTACAGAGGTCGTTATGTCGGATTTCCCTTCCCCGGATAATTATAAAACCGCAAATTCAAACGGTCTGCTTAAACATCTCTTCAACCCATGCCCGTTTAATATAATAATAAAGCGAGAAAAAATGCAGTATATTTATGATATAGACAACAATAAATATACGGACTTTTTCCTTAACAACGGCACGGTAATTTACGGGCATAACTACGGGACGTTGACTAAATTTATTAAAAACGCATTGTCGGCAGGCAGCGAATCCTTGTTTTTAAATAAATTTCAATACAGGACGTTTCGCACCGTAAAAGAAGCAACGGATAAAAACAACGATATACGCTTTTATAATACCGAAAATATCGCGCTTATTGCGCTTATCAATATGCTAAATCCATCAAGTATTGCAGTAAATACATCCCGCATAAAAAATATAATTAAAGCGCTGTTTCCAAGTCTTAGTATAACCGAAAAAAAAGCGGATATTGCAATACTTGAACCGATTGAATTTGATAACCGTCTTGAAGATACGGACTTCAAGGTATATGATACCAAGACAAAAATCTCTTATGAAAGCAGGACGGCGTTCAGGTTAAAATACGGGTTTATAAAAAATCTTGATGAAGTAAATTATATAATCGCGGGAGCAAATCTGTCCAACGGACTTGATTGCGGGGTGATAGTAGGAAAACGGGATACCCTCCCTGTTGGGGAAAATATCCCGTCATATAAAGCTACGGCAATAAACGAAACGTTAAAGCTATACAAGAGAAAAATGGACTATCCGTCGTTCGGGGAAATAATCCCGCAAAATATCGTAAAAGCAAAACGCGGGAGTATATTTAAACTCAAGTCCTCCTACAAAGCGGAAACACTCCTGCCTTATGGAATAATTCTTGACGGCGATACGGGATATATAACCCCTTATCACACGGAAAGAGATTTTCACCGTCTAAAGCAGGCAATAAGTTAATCATCCTGCCTGTAATGTTCAAGGAAGTCGCGCATCTGTTCCATCACGATTTTCAAATCCTCAATGGGGGGCAGGAATACCATCCTGAAATGGTCGGGCTTATGCCAATTAAAACCCGTTCCCTGCACAAGAAGGATTTTTTTAGCGACAAGCAAATCAAAGATGAATTTCTGGTCGCTTTTTATATTGAACTTTTTGGTATCGATTTTCGGGAAAAGGTAAAAAGCGCCCATCGGCTTAGTGCAGGAAACGCCGGGTAAATCAATTATATGGTCATAAGCGTAGTTTCTCTGGTCATAAAGCCTGCCTCCCGGAGCGCATAAATCCTTAATACTTTGGTAGCCTCCGAGCGAGGTTTGTATGCCGAACTGCGCGGGAACATTGCTGCAAAGACGCATAGACGACAACATATTCAATCCGGTGATATAATCCTTAGCGCAGGATTTATTTCCGCTTACTATCATCCACCCCGCGCGAAATCCTGCGACGCGATAATTCTTGGATAACCCGCTAAAAGTCAAAAACAGTATATCATCCGCCAATGAAGCCAACGGGGTATGGGTTAGCCCGTCGTAAAGAATCTTATCGTAGATTTCATCGGAAAAAACAATAAGTTTATGTTCCTGAGCAATCCGAACAATCTCCTCTAAGTTTTCGCGGGGATATACCGCACCGGTCGGGTTATTGGGATTTATAATAACAATACCTTTAGTTTTGGGCGTAATCTTGGATTTAATATCCTTGACATCGGGCACCCAATCGCTTGCCTCATCACAAAGATAATGGACGGGCTTACCGCCTGAGAGATTAACCGCCGCAGTCCAAAGGGGATAATCCGGAGCGGGAATAAGAATCTCATCGCCGTTGTCAAGCAAAGCCTGCATAGCCATAACGATAAGTTCACTGACGCCGTTACCGATATAAACATCCTCGACATCAACATCGGGAATCCCAACCTCCTGACAATACTGCATAACCGCCTTACGCGCGGCAAACACGCCTTTGGAATCACAATATCCCTGCGCTCTGTGAAGATTTTTTATCACATCACGCAATACCTCATCAGGCGCGTTAAACCCGAAAGGCGCGGGATTACCGATATTCAGTTTCATAATCTGGTATCCTTCCTCCTCCATACGCGAAGCCTGCTCTAAAGCGGGACCGCGTATATCATAGAGGACATCCTTAAGTTTAAGCGACTTCTTGAACTCTCTCATTGCTTTCCTCGTAAAATTTAGTGAATCGTATTATATACTATATCGGAAATAAAATCAATTAGGGAATGATATATGTGTCAAGAAAATAGAAATGTCACAGGTTTCGTTTAAATAGAAATGTCACAT
>CAZQBT010000014.1:0-44482 GCA_964591955.1 uncultured Brevinematales bacterium
AACACTTGATATTTATATCGTTTTATAATAAAATATTAATTCAATTTACATTAAGGAGAGAGAAATGTCTGAACGCAAATATCTTTTCACATCGGAATCGGTAAGCGAGGGACATCCCGATAAAATATGCGACCAAATCTCTGATGCTATATTAGATGCCCATATATCCAAAGACCCGGAATCCCGCGTGGCTTGCGAATGTTTTGCCACAACGGGAATGGTTTTAATAGGAGGAGAGGTTACCTCTCAAACCCATTTTGATATACAGGAATTGGTCAGGGGGGTTGTAAAGCGTATCGGTTACGACCGTCCCGAATGCGGACTTGACTATAAATCTATGGCGATTCTAAACACTTTGCATGGGCAATCCGCGGATATATCGCAGGGGGTATCTACGGGAATAGGACTTTTCACGGAACAGGGCGCAGGCGACCAAGGTATGATGTTCGGATACGCCTGCAACGAAACTCCGGAACTTATGCCCGCCCCCATTATGCTTGCACATAAATTACTTAAATATGCTTCGGAACTCAGGAAAAACGGTTTAATCACCTGGCTTCGTCCCGATTCCAAAAGTCAGGTTACCGTTCATTATGAGGGATACGTTCCTACCCATATCGACACCGTTGTCCTGTCTCATCAGCATGACGAAGACGTTTCCTATGAAGTAATCAAAACTGAAATCATAGAAAAAATTATCAAACCGGTGCTTGATAAAACGGGCTTCCTTGATGATAAAACCAAATATTTTATTAATCCAACGGGACGGTTTGTAACGGGTGGTCCTCACGGCGATTCGGGACTTACCGGACGCAAGATAATAGTAGATACTTACGGAGGTATGGGCAGGCACGGAGGAGGCGCTTTCAGCGGGAAAGACCCATCCAAAGTTGACCGTTCGGCGGCTTATATTGCGCGCTATGTTGCAAAAAATATAGTCAGTGCCGGGTTCTGCGACCGTTGCGAGGTGCAACTTGCTTATGCTATCGGCGTGCCGTTCCCCGTTTCCATAATGGTTGACACGTTCGGAACATCAACAATCCCCGAAGAAAAAATCGAAGATGCCGTGGAAAAAGTTTTCGACCTTACCCCGGCGGGTATTATTAAAACTCTCGACTTGAAAAAACCTATATATGAGAAAACCGCCGCTTACGGGCATTTCGGGAGAAAAGAATTTGCATGGGAAAAAACCGACAAGGTTAAAGATTTACAGCGCGAAGTCGGTTAATGTATAGGAGTTTAATATGGCTGATTACGATATAGCAATAATCGGCGCGGGTCCCGCGGGGCTTACCGCCGCAATTTACACATCACGCGGAGGATGGAAAACTGCCGTTATCGAAAAGATGGGAGCGGGCGGGCAGTGCGCTCTCACCGACCTAATCGAAAATTACCCGGGATTCCCCAATGGTATCAACGGGTATGAATTGGCAAGCAGGATGCAGGAACAGGCGGAGCATTTCGGTGCGAAGTTTGAGTTCGACACTGTCGGAAATGTCGCCAAAAACCCCGACGGAATTTTCGAGATAAAGACACCCTACAAAACCATAACCGCACGCTCGGTGATTATCGCTACGGGGGTAAGCCCAAAAAAGCTCGGCGTTCCCGGCGAGGATGGTTTTATCGGCAGGGGCATATCATTCTGCGCTACCTGCGACGGGGCTTTCTATCGCGGTAAAACCGTGGCGGTTATCGGCGGCGGGGACGGTGCTGTCGAGGAGGCGATTTTCCTTACGCGGTTTGCCGAAAAAGTCTATATTATCCATCGGCGCGATGCGCTTCGGGCGACAAAAGTCCTTCAGGAACGCGCTTTCAATAATCCGAAAATCGAAATTGTATGGGACAGCGTTGTCGATAAAGTAAACGGAAAGGACGCCTTACAATCTTTAGATATAAAAAACGTCAAAACGAGCAATATATCCAATCTTGAGGTCAACGGGATGTTTATATATATCGGGGGGACACCCAACACCTCGGCTTTTCCCGATGTCAAAAAGGACGACAACGGCTTTATTATCACGGAATCTGAGATGAAAACCAATATTGAGGGACTTTTTGCCGTGGGTGATTGCAGGGTAAAAGTTTTGCGTCAGGTATCAACCGCGGTAGGAGACGGCGCTGTCGGCGCTGATTTTGCCGGTAAGTATCTTGAAGAAACACAAGGATAACATAATGCAAACTCCGTTCAAAGGCAACACATATATCACTCCCGAAAGCGCACGCAAGTATAAACCCCTAACCTCTTTCGGGATGTGTCTGCGTTTTTATATCGGCTATCTCGCCATTACTATCAAGTCGCGAAGTCTCGCTATTAAAGGCGATTATGACGGCGAAAACTGGGTTAAATGCTCAATATGGATATTCAATCTTATAGAAAAATTCGGCGGACGTTTTCATATTGAAGGACTTGATAACCTTCGCAACACGGCGGGCAATGCAGTCGTAATTGTATCAAATCATATGAGCACGTTGGAGACTATGATATATCCCGGGATAATCCGTTCGGTAATGCCCATAAGTTTCGTGATGAAAGAGTCGCTTCTGCGCGGAAAGATAGTGGGTCCCGTGATGAGGGCTACCGAGCCTGTCGCGGTCAAACGTGAAAATCCCCGCGAGGATTTAACATTAGTCCTTGAGCAGGGAAGCGAACTTCTAAAAAAGGGGCGCTCGGTAGTGATTTTTCCTCAAAGCACCCGAAGCGAATCCTTTATCCCCGAAAAGTTTAACAGCCTCGGTGTAAAACTTGCCCGCAAAGCCGGTGTCAAAATCCTTCCCGCTGCGCTTAAAACCGATTTCTGGGGTAACGGAAAACTTTTCCGCCCTCTCGGCAAACTCTCTCCCGAAAAGACTATTCATATAAAATTCGGCAAGCCAATCGAAATAACAGGCACAGGCACCGAACAGCATCATCAAACAATCGAGTTTATAACATCAAACCTCGCTAAATGGAACGATTAACCCTCGCGTAATTTGTGTTTTTATCCCTGCAGGAATAAAATAATGTGTCCCATAGAGGATGCACAAAAAGTTCGGTCATCTCGATACTGTCCCTCCGTCCCATCGGGACAACTCGATGACCGGGTGGTTTAAGAAAAGACTTTTAGGTAATGATTCGGTTGCCGAGTGCCGAGCAAAGCGAGGTGTATCGAGGCAACCAACTAGTTACGAAAGCGGTCATCTTGATACTCGCCTGCCGGCTATCCTTCGACTGCGCTCAGGACGGCGCTCGATGACCGGGTGGTTTAAGAAAAGACTTCATAGGTAACAAACCGGTTATCGAGTTTTTCGCGAAGCGAAAAGTATCGAGATAACCAACCGGTTGCCGAGTGCCGAACCCCGCATCAATTTGCGGGCTAATTCTTATGTGCTTACAAATTGGTGAGGGACTTATCAAGATGACCGTATATCCGGAGGTAAAAACTATGCACAAAGCATTTTTCGGCATATTTGCCGCGTTATCTGTCGCAACACTGATTATCGCCTGCGATACGCAAAAGGATGTAAAAGAAACGGTGAAACGTCCTGTATTTGAAAAGGAGATTTCAAACCTTACGGCAACACCCGATATCGGGAAAATCAAACTTACGTGGAAATTGGAGGACATCAATAATGTTGATGAAATACAAATTTCCCTGCGATATAACCGTATCGGTCAAAGCACGGGGTTTGTAGTCGCACAAAGACTATCCCCCGACACAACGGAGGCTACGCTTGAAGTTCCCCCGCTCGCCGATATCATCGCAAGAGTGCGTCTCGTGTCAAAAGACGGCAACCGAAGCAAGGGTAAAACTATCCGCGCAAGTGCATTACATAAAAACGTAGTTATCGACAAGGTCGCAATTTTCCGTATCGATACGCCCCGTAACCTGTATATCTATCTCCCCGACAGCTATCATAACACCGATAAAAAATACCCCGTGATATATATGCACGACGGGCAAAACCTGTTCTCAACGGGAACGGGAAGTTCCGTATCGTGGAGGGTGGACTTGGCTATTGACCGTCTCGTATCGGAGGGCAAACTTGAGGAGGTTATCGTGGTGGGAATCCCTCACGCGGGCGACCGTCGTATGGCGGAGTATATTCCGTATAGAATACCTGCGGGAATAGCAAGCCGAAGCGAGGGCAAGGAATACGCGCAATATATAGTCGATACTATCCTGCCCTATGTCGAAAGCAAATACCGTATCTCGTCCAAACGTGAAGACCGCGCCGTAATGGGTTCATCGCTCGGAGGGCTTATGTCGTTCTGGATGGTTAAGGAGTACCCGGAGATTTTCTCATTCGCGGGTATGGTATCGCCTTACGCCCCTTGGATATTGGACGATACAAAAAAATTGAAACGTCAGGATATAAAAATCTGGGTAGATACCGGCACGGCTGAATATGGAATCCATAACTTCAACTATGTCGAGCTTGCGCGGAAGTTTTCGGATATTATGACGGAAAATAATTACCGCTACGGCGAAAACTTTGCCTATTACGAGGTCTTTCGCGGAAACCATAACGAAACGGACTGGGCGGCACGTGTGGATTTGCCGTTGATTTTCTTCAAGGGCAAGCCCGCAAACCGTATGGAAAAAATCGAGGTGAAAGCTCAACGTCTGCAATACCCATACGACAATATAAAATGGGTAATCAACCCCGTAGCGTATTTCGACAACGGGTTGCGTTACTCGCTTTTCCGCGAGGCGGAATACTCGGTTGTCGGAGAATCTGCCGTAACGGTTAGTAAAAGCGGCGAGGTTAATCTTAACGGGGAATCATCCGCCGTGATTAAAGTCTTATATCGCGGGTTTGCGACTAACGTAAATATCCCGTAAAATCCATAATAAGGAGCGAAGTATGGAATTAAATCAGGCTATTATCGAAAGAAGGTCTTACCGTTCATTGGATAAGGTCGAAATCCCCGACAGTATAATCCGCGAGCTTGCCGAAAGCGCCTCGCTTTTCCCCTCTTGTTATAACAACCAGCCGTGGCGCTTTGTGTTCGTTACCGACAGGGATATGCTCGGCAGGATGTTTGAAACCCTGTCCAAAGGTAATGAGTGGGCAACCAACGCATCTATGGTTATAGCGGTGTGCGCTAAAAAAGAGGATGACTGCGTTATCAGGGAGCGCGAGTATTATCTTTTTGATACGGGGATGGCTGTCGGGGTGATGCTTCTTAAAGCAACGGAGCTTGGGCTTGTTCTTCATCCGATAGCGGGGTATGACCCGCATAAGGCTAAGGAAACCTTAGGTATCCCCGAGGATATGATGCTTATTACCTTGCTAATCGGCGGAAAGCACAGCGAGGAAATCAAGCCGATACTAAGCGACTTTCAACGTGAGGCGGAAAAGTCCCGTCCCGAAAGAAAGCCCTTAGCCGATATTGCGTTCAAGGATAAGTTCGGTATCCCGATTTAAGCAGGAGTTTTTTTATGGATAATATTCTTATTAAAAACGGTCTTGTAGTAAACGCGGACAAATCTTTTGAGAGCGATATTCTTGTGGAAAACGGTAAAATCTCCCATATAGGAAAAGATTTATCCGCGCAGTCCGACAACACCCGTATAGTCGATGCATCAAACAGGCTTGTTATTCCCGGCGGCATAGACCCTCACACCCACATGGAACTCCCCGTATCGGGAGGGATGGTCTCATCGGATGATTTTCTAAGCGGAAGCCGGGCGGCGCTCGCCGGCGCAACAACCTCGATTATAGATTTTGTAACGCCCTCACGAGGGCAAAGTCTTATCGCGGCTTACGAGGAGCGTCTCGCTCTCACACGGAAGGCGGTTTGCAACGTGTTCCTGCATATAAGTATAGTCTCGTGGGATAAGACTACCGCCGATGAAGTAAAGGAATGCGTTAAGCGGGGTGCCGTGTCTTTCAAGGTCTATCTTGCGTATAAGGAGACTATCGGTATAGATGATGCAACACTTATCCGCGCGATGGATGCGGTGGCATCGGCCGGAGGAATTATTATAGCCCATTGCGAGAACGGAGATGCGGTAAGCTACCTTCGTGAAAAGTTCATTCGCGATGGGAAAACCGCCCCGAAATACCATCCCCTGTCCCGTCCGCCGGAACTTGAAGCCGAGGCAATTAACCGTATTATCACACTTGCGAAACTTACCGACTGCCCGATATATATAGTCCATTGCTCCACCGCAGACGGGCTTGACTTAATCCGCAAAGCGCGCCGTGAGGGGCAAACGGTTTACGCCGAGGTTTGCCCTCATCATCTGTTTTTCGATAAATCGCGCTACGATGATATTTGGGAACGCGGCGCGGACTTTATGATGAGTCCGCCGCTGAGGGATAAAAGCGACGTTGAAGCGTTATGGCGGGGGATTGAGGACAGCACTGTCGATACTATCGCTACCGACCATTGCCCGTTTATGCGAAAAGACCGCGAAACCGGACGCAACAACTTCACCCTAATTCCCAACGGTGTCGGCGGGGTTGAACACAGGGTCGGGCTGATTTACAACTACGGCGTAAAAACGGGACGTATCACTCCCGAACGGTTTGTCGCGCTTGTCTCGGATAACGTCTCACGGATTTTCTCGATTTACCCCCGTAAAGGAGTTATCGCCGTGGGAAGCGATGCCGATATTGCGATAATTAACCTGTCGGAAGTAAAGACTATATCCGTCAAAGACAGCCTGCAAAACTGCGACTATAATATCTACGAGGGAATGACCGCCGCGGTATGCGAGAGTATAAGCTAAATTTTAACCGCCCTTTTTTTGCTTTATTCCGAAAACTTTGGTAAACTACTTTATTATTTTTGATTATACTCCTGCGGGGGTGGTTTATGCTGATGAAAAGCGAGTTCTTTTTTCGCTTGATTTCAAACTCATTGACGAATAACAGAATGGTACTTTTCTTTGTCCTGTTTTTCCCCATAAGGGCGCGTCAGGTTGTTCAATGCTCCGCTGTAAGAATCCGCAGGTTTTTCAACGCCCGAAGAATTATCCGTTTCAGAAGGCGGCTTCGCCATATTCTAAAACCTCATCAAAAAAACGAATCTTCTCTTCTGTATTTAATAATAGAAGAACATATCTGCAAAAACGAACCGTTTTCCAAATCAATCCGTCTCCTTTGTTAGAATTGCCTGTTTCATACCGGACTGTGGCTTAAATGTTTTATGTAAAATCTATCAAAGGAGATAAAAAAATGAATAGAATCAAAATATTTTCCATTATTTTAGTTCTTGGTTTATCCGTTATGGGATGCGATAACGGGGGAAGCGGTGCCGATGACAACACCGTTACAATATCCGGTGCGTTCGCGCTTTACCCTATGGTTATAAGATGGAGCGAGGAATACAAAAAAGAAAACCCCGATATAACTTTTGAAATAACCGGAGGCGGCGCCGGGAAGGGTATGGCTGACGTTATGGCGGGGATGGTTGACCTCGCTATGATTTCACGTGAGATAAGGGAATCCGAGGCGAAACAGGGCTTATGGTGGATTGCCGTTGCGCATGATGCCGTTGTGGCTACCGTAAACGCTTCAAACCCCGTAATGGATAAATTACTCAAGCAGGGTATCGGCCGCGATACGCTATACAAAATTTTTATTACCGAGGAGATTACCGATTGGGGCAAGGTTGCAGGGGATGACGGCATCAAGGATAAAATCAACGTTTATACCCGCGCCGATGCTTGCGGGGCTGCCGACACTTGGGCAAAATACTTGGATAAAACCCAGGAGGATTTGAAGGGTATCGGCGTTTTCGGCGACCCGGGACTTCTTGAAGCTGTCGGGCAGGATATAAACGGTATCGGGTATAACAATATCAACTACGTTTACGACATACATACACAAAAACCTCATCCGGGTATTGTTCCCGTCCCGCTTGATGTCAACGGCAACGGGAAAATCGACCCGAACGAAGATTTCTATTCAAGTCTTTATGATTTAACAAAGGCTATTAAAGACGGGCGTTATCCTTCACCTCCGGCTCGCGACCTTTATTTGGTTTCTATGGGTAAGCCCGAAAAAAAGGCGGTGATTGACTTCCTCAAGTGGGTTCTTACCGACGGGAAAAAATTTGTCGCCGAGGCGGGGTATGTCGAAATTCCCCGTCAAAAAAGCCGTGAAAATTTAAAAAAGCTCTCTAAGGATTTGTTTGATGGCAAGGAAAAAGAATAATCTCGCCATACGCAGGTTTAAAGAAAGTTCCTTTAAATACCTTTTTATTTTTCTTACGGGTTTCGTATGGTTAATCCTGTTTCTGATTATATTGGGGCTTTTTTTAAAATCACGAAGCGTTTTAGCAACAAAACCTATCGGGGAACTTTTGTTTTCAACCGTCTGGAAACCGAATCAGGGCGAATTCGGGCTATTTTCTTTCATTATAGGGACTTTTTCAGTTACGGGTATCGCTATTCTAATCGCAGTTCCCGTTTGTCTGCTTACGGGAATTTTTCTATCGGAATACGCCCACAAAAGATTCCAGAGCTTTTTTCGTCCCATAATCGACTTATTGGCTGGTATCCCCTCGGTTATTTACGGGTTATGGGGAATCCTTATGATTGTCCCTTGGATAAGGAATACCCTTGCCCCGGCTTTCGGGGTTTCCTCACGAGGTTACTCGCTTTTAGCGGGAGGAATTGTTCTTGCCATTATGGTATCCCCGGTTATAATCAATATCACGATTGAGGTATTAAAATCAATCCCGCGGGAAATCAGGGAGGTAGCTTTAACGCTGGGCGCGACAAAGTGGCAGGCGGTTAAAACATTGGTTTTCCGTAAAGGGCTTTCCGGAATTGTTGCCGGAATTGTCCTTGCTATCTCGCGCGCTTTCGGGGAGACTATGGCTGTCCTGATGGTTGCGGGCAACGTGGCTAAAATTCCCGAAAATATTTTTGACCCCGTTTATCCCCTGCCCGCTCTAATCGCAAACAGTTACAGCGAAATGATGTCCGTTCCGTTAGTGGAATCCTCGTTGATGTTCGCATCTTTGGTTCTGCTTCTTATTGTGCTGATTTTTAATATAGTTTCCCGTTTTATATTAATGAAGATTGAAAAGAGGAGCGCTTAATGAATTTTCGGATAATCGAAGAAAAATTTTTCGAGATATTAATGATTGTATCTTCGGTGATTATTTGCGGAGTATTGGTTTTAATATTGGGAACTATTATTGTCAAAGGACTTCCTTCGATAAATCTTGAGATGATAACCCAGGTCCCGAAAGGCGGATACTACCTCGGCGGTGAGGGAGGAGTTTTAAACGCCATACTCGGTTCGCTCTATCTCGGTATAGGGGCGGTTATTTTATCGGTTGCAGTAAGTCTTCCCGTTGTGCTGTATATAAATATCTACGCCAAGAAAAATTCTTTTATTTTAAACTTCACAAGATTTTGTTTTGACGTATTGTGGGGAGTGCCGGCTATCGTATATGGGGCATTCGGTTTTGCGCTGATGTTGTTTCTGGGGATGCGGCCGTCTCTACTTGCGGGAATAATAATTATTGCAATAGTTATACTCCCGATACTAAGCCGCTCCATAGATGAGGTAATCAAGAATGTTCCCCCGGAATTGTCTATCGCATCATACACTTTGGGCGCAAATAAACTTGAGACCGCGGTTAAAGTAATCCTCAAGCAAAGTTTGCCCGGTATCTGCACTGCGGTAATTATTGCATTCGGCAGGGGTATCGGGAATGCCGCGGCAGTCCTGTTTACCGCAGGATTCACCGATAATATCCCCCAGTCATTGACAAGTCCCGCGGCAACGCTTCCTCTCGCAATATTTTTTCAGTACCACAGCCCGCTTGAACAGGTTAAGGAACGCGCTTATGCCGCCGCTTTTATTCTTACCGCTATGATTTTGATTATTAATATTCTCGTAAGACTTATAAACAAAATATTTTCAAAGAATATATTAAAATAGGAGAGTTAAATGGAATACGAACCCCATATAAAAACGAATAATCTTAACGTTTACTACGAAGACCATCACGTTTTAAAAAATATCACCCTTGCCATCCCCGATAAGAAAATTACGGTAATTATAGGACCTTCGGGATGCGGTAAATCCACTTTGCTGAAGGTTTTCAACCGCTTAATCGACTTGGACGAGGGGGTTAAGGTCAGCGGCGAGGTCTTAGTGGACAACGAAAATATATTCGCGAAAAGCATTGATATAAGCAGAATCCGTAAAAAAATGGGGTTGCTTTTACAAAAGCCATTCCCTTTACCTATGTCGATTTTTGACAACGTAGCTTACGGACCCCGCATACACGGCATAAAAAACAGGAGAGAACTGAGAAAAATCGTGCGAAAATACCTTCAGGCGGTCAACCTTTGGCAAGAGGTCAAAAACCGTCTGCGCACTCCCGCCTCAAAACTATCATTAGGTCAGCAACAGCGTCTCTGTATGGCAAGAGGGTTGGCGGTTGAACCCGAAATAATAATGGGCGATGAACCCACCGCATCTTTAGACCCGCTGTCAAGCAAATTTATAGAAACAAAGCTGATTGAACTTAAAAAAGACTACTCCATCATAGTAGTTACGCACGGATTGCGTCAGGCACGACGTATCGCCGATTACGTGGGATTTATCTACCTCGGTGAATTAGTCGAATTCGGTCCCGCATCGCAGGTTTTGGAAAATCCCCGCGAAGAACTGACCCAAAAATATATTCAGGGCATTATCAGTTAGAAGCGATAAATTAATTTATTCCCCCTCCGTTTCAAGGGGGTGATGTTTTTTGTGAGTTGACTTAAGCAGGCTTGATGAAACATGCGTGTAAATCTGGGTTGTGGAAATATCGGAATGACCGAGCATAGACTGAACTGCGCGAAGGTCGGCGCCCCGCGTAATCAGATGGGTTGCAAAGGAATGTCGCAAGGTGTGGGGGCTTATCTCCTTGTCTATATACGCAAGACGGGCGCGCTTTTTTATCACGTTCCATACGGCAACGCGGGACATTGGTTTCGCAAGTCGCGATATGAAAAGTATATCGGTGTTTTTCTTGCCGGACAATTCTTCCTTACGCAAAGGAATATATGCGGTAATTTTTTGCAACGCGCGTTTCCCGATTGGAACAAGTCTTTCTTTTGAACCCTTGCCTATCACCCGTATAAACCCCCTGTCGAAATATATATTGCCGAGCTTGAGCGCGCAAAGTTCGCTTACCCTCAGCCCCGATGAGTAAAGCAATTCGATTATGCAACTATCGCGAATATCGGACAGGCTTCCCGTATCAAGATTGATTAACGTCTCCACCTCCTCTATTGAAAGAAAACCGGGTAATTTTTTAATATATTGCGGGCTGTCGATAAAATCGGCGGGGTTGACTTTGATTTTTTCCGTTGAAAGCAGGAATTTATAAAAACTCTTAATAGCGCTGATTTTCCTTGCAATCGTCCTGTTTGATATGCCCTTTTCGTGATGACTGATAATAAATTCAAAGATATGTCCGCGGGTTACGGTATCCGGCGGGGTATTATCGCAAAATGCCGAAAAATCCTCCAAGTCGGATAAATAGGCATCGATAGTGTTTTTGGACAGGTTCTTTTCAAAGCGAAGGTATATCCCGAAATCCTTAATCAAATCCATAAATTTCCCTTACGGTCTTTGTTTAATTATCGTATGGAATTAAGGAAAAATCAAGAACTATCTCAGCTTTGAGTTTTCATAGACAGCGAAATGCGTTTCCGTTCCTTATCAATCCCGATAATAACCGCGCTGATAACATCGCCGGCTTTAACAATGTCGGAGGGATTTTTAATATAGCGGTCGCTCATCTCGGAAATATGCAAAAGCGCGGTTTCCTTGATACCTATATCGACAAACGCCCCGAAATCGACCACGTTTTTAACCTTGCCGTTTACCCGCATCCCGTTTTTAAGGTCTTCAAAATTGACAACGCCTTTTTGAAGAATCGGGGCAGGGAAATCCTCGCGGGGGTCTCTGTTGGGCTTTTTCAACTCCGATACAATGTCGTTAATCGTCGTATCACCGACCCCGTGCTTCCTCTTTAACTCCTCACGGACTGCCCTTTCAAGTTTCCCGTCCTTTTTAAGAATATCGTAAATCTCGGATGCTATCCCGTAGTTTTCGGGATGAACCCACGTGTTGTCGAGCGGGTTATCGCTTTCGGGAATTTTAAGAAATCCGGCGCACTGCTCAAATGTCTTATCCCCCATCCCGCTTACTTTTCTTAAATCATCCCTTGACTTAAACTGCCCGCCGTTGTCGCGATGCTTGACTATATTTTTAGCAAGCGCAATACTCACACCCGACACGTATCGCAACAGGGCGTAGGATGCCGTATTGAGATTCACCCCCACGTTATTGACCACAGACTCCACAACCTCGCTAAGGGTTTCGCCGAGCGCCTTCTGGTTTACATCATGCTGATAAAGCCCTACGCCGATAGACTTCGGGTCGATTTTTACAAGTTCGGACAACGGGTCCTGCAACCTTCGCGCAATAGATATAGCGCCCCTTACCGTCAAGTCCAAGTCGGGAAACTCCTCGCCTGCAAGCGGTGAGGCGGAATACACCGATGCCCCATCCTCGCTTACGATTGTGTAATGCAAATTAAGCCCGCGCTCGCTTATCGCCTGCGATACGATTTGTTGAACCTCATAAGAACCTGTCCCGTTACCTACGGCTATAAGTTCGATTTTATGCTTTACGGCAAAATCGGTAATTTTTTTTATCGCCTCATCCGCCCTGTTCTGATAAAACAACATACCGTCAAGAAACTTCCCTGTCTCATCCAAAGCAACCGCCTTGCTTCCCGTCCTGATACCAGGGTCTATTCCCATAACTCTTGTCTTCCTAATCGGAGGGGAATACAGCAAATTTTTGAGATTATCGGCAAAAACCTTAATCCCGTGACTGTCCGCCGTTTCGGATGATGACGAGCGGATTTCGCGAAGCACCGACGGCAGAAGCAGGCGCTTATAACTGTCGGAGACCGCAAGTTTATGGTATGCGTTATGAAATTCATATTTCGATTCGATTTGTGCAAGCGTTTTATCGTTATCCAATTCGATTTTGATTTCGAGTTCGCCCTCTTTTTCTCCCCTGTTTATAGCCAAAACCCTGTGGGGTTTCAAGGTTTTCAGAGACTCGCGATAATCATAATACATCCCGTAAACGCTTTTGTCTTTATCGCCCTTGCCGGTAATAACAATCTCGCCGTGATTGATAATAAAGTCGATAATCTCCCGTCTTAAATCCACCTCTTGGGAAACTTTCTCCGCGATAATATCCATAGCGCCGGCAAGCGCGCCGTCACGGTCTTCCACTCCCTTTTCGGTATCTATAAAGCTGTCGGCAAGTTTTTCAATATCGGTGTCGTTAAGCTCAACCATCTTATCAGCCAACGGTTCAAGCCCCTTTTCCATAGCAATCATACCGCGCGTCTTTTTCTTTTTCTTAAACGGAGCGTAAATATCCTCAAGCTCGCTTAAAGTTTCGCATTTATTGATATTCTCAAAAAGCTCATCGGTAAGTTTCCCCTGATTAAAAACCGCGCGGACAATTTCGATACGTCTCGCCTCAAGATTTTCAAGCGAGCTTAGCCGATGGGAAATATCGCGCACGGCAACCTCATCAAGCGACCCCGTTACCTCTTTCCTGTAACGGGATATAAACGGTATGGTGTTACCGTCCTTAATTAACCCCACGGTCGCTTTAACCTGAGGACGCGATACGTCGAGTTCCTTTGATATTTTTTCAATAATTTTCGCCTCGTCAACGCAAAGGCTGTCGATAAATTCGTTGGTAAACTCCATTTTGCCTCACCCTGTTTTTTATTAGAGAATATTCTAAAACAGAAAGAAAGTTTTGTAAAGCAATTCGCGTCCTTGTATTTTAGGCAGATAGAATTTCTAAAAAACAAAGGAATGGGTTTTAAGAGAAAAGGCGGATAAAAAAGAGGCTTGATGTTAAAATAGGCAGAACATAGAATTTTATTTAACATTTTACCTATAAGGGGAATAAAGTTGAAAATTTCGGTGCGGAAAAATTGAGATACGTTAAGGTATATGTTATAATTGAGTAAGCTAAGTATGATATGCTGCGCCCCAAAATTTGGGGTTCTCCTGCGAATCAAGATGATAAAAAAGGATAACCATGATATAATAATTTTATGGAGGAAAACAATGGAGGACTGTAGAGGCAATAATGAATGCAATTCTGTTGCGAAATGTGATATTTTTGAATTTATGGCTAAGCATGTTGGCAGGACTGTACTTCATCCGGGTGGACTTAAAGCAACAAGCAAACTTTTGGAAACCTTAGATATAAACAGTAATTCTAAAGTTATAGATATTGCTTGTGGAAAAGGAACTAGTGCGATTTATATTGCTGAAAAATACGGTTGCAATGTGGTGGCGATTGATATTGACAAACAACTAATTGAAGAAGCAAGATTATTGACCAAGAAAAAGGGTTTAGAAAAAAAGATTACTTATTATGTTGGAGATGCATTAAAATTGCCTTTCAATGATAATGAATTTGATGTAGCCGTTTCACAAGCAATGCTTGTTTTAGTCGATAACCAAGTAACCGCAATTAAAGAAGCATATAGAGTGGTCAAGCACGGTGGAGTTGCAGGCTGGCTTGAATTAAGCTGGAAAAAAAATACAACAAACGAATTTGTTGAAAAAGTATCATCCGTCATTTGTGCATACTGTATGACAAATGTAGGAACTTATGATGTTTGGAAAAAAACATTTGCCGAAGCAGGTATTACAAATTTGAATATTATACCATTAGATTTTGACCCTAGCCGCGGTGGTTTGATAGAAATGGTTCAAGATGAAGGGTTTATCAGAACAATTAAAATAATGTTTAATATAATGAAAAACAACAAAATTAAAAGCAGGGTCAAAATAATGAGCAAATTTTTCAAAGAAAATAGAGAGGTATTCGGAAGTGGAATTTATTTCTTTAAAAAAATTTAATTTGCATTCCAAACGCATAACACAACAACGTCTATTCAATTTCGCTTCGCTTCACCCAAATTGCTCCGCCGTCAAGCTTCGCTCAGGACGGTAGCCAATTTCTGGTATCCGCGAGACGTTGTGCGCCATGCCACAAAAAAGGATATATTAAATGAGAGAAATTACAACAGTTTTATTTAATGACTTTGAGACTCTTGACGTGTTTGGTCCAATTGAAATCTTTGGAAGATTAAAGGAACAATTCATTCCACAATTCTATTCACAAAATGGAGGAATAATCACAAGCAGTCATAATGTTCAAATTATTACTAAAGCAATGTCTGAAAACAAATTAGAAAATTATATTTTATTTATTCCGGGAGGTGTTGGTACAAGGGATTTAGTTAAAAAAGGAGAATTCATTAATCAATTAAAATTGTTATCTCAAAAAGCAGAATATATATTTACTGTTTGCACAGGTTCTGTACTGTTTTCTAAAACCGGCTTAATGAATAATAGAAAAGCAACATCAAATAAACGATCATTTTTCTGGGCTAAAAACGAATCCCCGGAAGTAAATTGGATAAAAAAAGCACGATGGATAAAAGATGAAAATATATATAGTAGCTCCGGTGTTAGTGCTGGGATGGATATGGCACTTGGTTTTATTTCTGATTTATTGGGTTATGAAGTTGCAAAAAAGCTAAGTTTAGAAATTGAATATGAATGGCATGAAGATGCAGATTGGGATCCATTTTGTGAATTATATGAATGAATATTTTGTGGCACGGCGCATAACAGCGCATATATGCTTCGCTTCGGTAAAACGTCATATATGGGCAAACCTTAGTTGCGATGCCCGGCTTACTCAAAGATGAGGAATTTATTATGAAAAATAAAACCTCCGTTACACTTTCACCGTTTCAAAGAAGCTACCTGCCAGCCCTCCATCTAAAAAACGCTCTTGCTGCGCCTTGATTATTTCTCCCCTTACGTTTATAATATTCCAAAATGCTTTGCGAGGAGTCCTATGAAAAACCTTTTTGAGTTTTCTATCCGCACGAACCGTCGCAATGATTTTATCGACATAACGTCAAGTGTCCGCGAGGCGATTAGCAAGTCGGGTATTCGCGAGGGGTTATGTGTCGTGCATATCCCCCATACCACGGCGGCGGTTACTATCAATGAGAACGCCGACCCCGACGTTACCCGCGATATGGATATGCAGATAGCGAAAATTGCTCCGCCTAACGCCGGCTATGCTCATAGCGAGGGCAACTCCGATTCTCATATCAAGTCCACGCTTACGGGATGCTCTATCACGATAATTGTAACGGATGGGAAACCACTGCTCGGCACGTGGCAGGGCGTTTATTTTTGTGAGTATGACGGGCCCCGCTCCCGACGTTTCTATATAAAATGTATTGAGGGGTAATGATGACGGCTATTTTGGTTTCTATTGTCGCGGGAATTGCAGGATTTCTGATAATTGTCTATATACGGAAAGGAAGCATCCCGCGCGGGATAGTTTTCGGTTTGTTTCTTTTGATAGCTACGTTGTTCCTGTTTGATAAGATTTTTAATATCGAGTTTATGAAAAGACAAAGCCCTCCCGTTTACCTGTTAATCGACAAAAGTCTGAGCGCAAAGATTAACGAAACCCAAAAGGAAAACCTGTTATCGCTAAAGCGTCTAATCTCCGATAGACGGATATACTATTTCGCCGATACCATATCGCAGGACACAAACACTCTCAACCCGCAATACACCTCGTTAATAGACAGTGTCGCCACACTGCAAAATACCGCGCCGGGAAACGCCCGCATTATTATTGCAAGCGACTTTAACGACAACCGCTCTTTTGCCCCGCTTGACAAAAACATATCCGAAACCCGCCCCGATAAATTTTTCCCGGTAATTATGGAAAATCCCGAAGACAAGCCTCTTTCAATTTACGATTTGGAAATACCTGAAATTATCCAGTCGGGGGAGCCTGTTGAAATCAAAGTGCGGATTTATTCCCGAAACCCCGACAGCGCGATTTTATCCGTTAAAGACGGGACGCGGGTTTTGTCGCGTAAAAATCTAAGTCTTAGCGAGGGATTAACCCCCGTTACCATACGGGAAACTCTGTATGGCGAGGGTTACAGGACTTTTGAATTTGAGTTACAGAAGCATGGAGAAACCGTATCAAGCCATAAATTTCTGGTTTCGCTTGTGCCCGATTTTTACAGGATATTGGTTATAGCGGGCAGACCGTCATCGGAGTTCGTATTCCTGAGACGGTTTCTTGAACGTCTCAAATGGATACGGTCGGATTTTATCGTGCTTACCGGTCCAAACGACAAAGCGCGTCTCCAAAACTTAAACCGCTATTCGGGCATAATACTGATGGATATTACCGACAACCGTATTGAAAACTTGGAAGCACTTTCGCAATACGACAAACCCGTTTTTTATCAGCCCGGATTAAACGACAGCCTTTCCATACTAAGGATTATGTCGCATTTCACAAATATAGACCTTCGCGATAACCCATCACAGCAAAGATTTATCTTTAACAATACCGAACTCGTAATAAAAACCGCGTTTAATATAGAAGCCCCGCTTTTGGAAATATCGCCTGAGAGACGGATATTTTTCGGATGGGAAAGCTGGCGATGGGATTTTATGCAATTGCCTGTGGGTATTGCGCAGAACAATTATGATGCGTTCTGGAAAAATCAGGTTAATTTTATAATAAGCGCCGATATGGTATCGCCCGTAGTTTCCCGTCTTAATTACATAACGGGAGAGCGAACCCCCGCCCCGCATAAGGATACGGGACTTTACACTTTTGTTACAAACAATGAGGAAATGAGGTTTATGGTAAGCGAAAACCCCGCCGAAACGGCTGTCCTATTCCCGGATATTAAAACCGCTATGGTTTATAATACAAATATCACAAGACTTGCCGAATTGAATAACCCGTCACGTTTTATAGATAAGATAACCGGAGAACAAAAAATCGAGGTAAAGCAAAGGTTTACAATAGATACGCGCAACAATCTAATTATCCTGATACTAATGGCGGGACTTCTTATCTTATTCTGGATATTAAGCGACCGCGAAAATATCGCCTCATAGGAAATTCTATCACGTGCCTTTATATCGATGCGGCAAAAACACTCCCTAATTTTCCATACTAAACGGTTGACTGACTGCACAAACCACCTAATCTAACAAAATCCATTCCAATCATTTGGTATAAAAACAATTGGTTTTTCACTAAAAAATACCGCCAAAAGTAGTATTGACATAAATATAAACTATTGTAATATATATATGAAGGCTTGTTTTCTGCGGTATTGGGGATATATAACATACGGAGGATTCGATGGTTGCCGAAAATCGAAAATGTGACGCTAAAACAACGCCGGACGGAGTGTTTTGTAAAAGCGATTGTTGTAAACAGGACTTTTCTTATCTAAAAGAAGGGGAGATAGAAATACGCTCTTTTCTCCACGACAGACAGTCCAACATTATGCTTGACTATTATGTCAAGGAGTTTTTAAACGGAAGCCTAATGGATAACGGCAGTTTTCGCTTTAATATTGCAAACTGCGGGCATTCCATAGGCGAAGTTGTGGAAAATCTGAACATTATCGCAGGAGATTATGCAAACACCCTTTGCGTTACGGGAAATCACGATGAGTTAAACAAATTTCTCGGTAAGAAATTAAGCGCAAAGTCTTTTTAAAATCGATGTCATTTTTCTTGACAAGACCGCGTCCGCTTTCTATCCTATGTCAAAGTAAATGAAGGATTTGTCCGATAAGAAAGTTTATTCTTATTTGCCTGCTTGTTTTCACGGTTAAACCGGGTTTCTCCCGCAGTTTCTACGAGCTTTATGTCGAGGCTAAAAACAACCCCAATGACCACAGGGCATTGGCAAGTCTCGCATCCGCCTCGCGCGAAAAAGGTCATCACGCCAACGCTATCAGGCTTTACCGTCGATGTATAGAACTTGCCCCGTCAAACGCTTCCTATTATGTCCGTCTCGCCAACCTCTACAACGCTATTGATATGCCGGGGGAAGCAGAGACGGTTTTATGGCAAGGCGTTATCAACGCGCAAAGTCTCCTGATGATTACGCGAACTCTCGCCGATACGTTATTCAGGCAGGGAAAATACCATTCGGCGCTAAAACTCTATTATGAAGCGATTGAGTTATCCAAACCCCGCCAGCCGGCTGTCGCGGTATATCATGGTATCGCCAAGTCGAACTTGGAAATCGGCGATTATACCCAAAGTGAAAAATATTTTCGGATAGCAATGTCCCGCTCCGATAATCCGTGGGTTTATTATGATTACTCCGATTTAAAGGTCAGAACAGGCGATTATCTATCGGCAATAGAGGCGTTGGATATTGCGCTCGGCGGTTCTTTCTTCCCCGATAGAAGTCTGCGCGATATAGTTGTCCGCAGGAAAGCCGGGGTGATGTTTGACTACGCCGAAATACTTTACAAGCGGAAAAACAAAAGCGAAGCAAGAATAATGTTATCAAAGATTGTGGAAAACGCGGAACTCGCCGATACCTACGCAGGCAAAAAAGCGACTTTTTTTATTGATAGATGGTGAACTTATTTTGGCATCACAGGCTTCCGTCCCGTGGATAAGAGGAAACAAAATGCGGTCATTTCGGATGCTCTCAATGACCGCTTCCCCGCAAAATGTCATTCTGATTATGCCCCCCCACCAATTTGCGGGCTAATTCGTATGTGCATACAAATTGGTGGGGGGCTATACCTGTGAAGAATCTTCTTTGCTAAGTTGAGATACTTCAGGGGTAAGACTGACGCGGGTATAAGCAGTATGACATTTTACAACGGTTTGGGAGCAAACCCCTGAAAAATCCGGCAAACCAAAGCTGATTCTTCAGGGAAAAAGCTAAAGCAGCGTAATCAGAACGACACAGGAACAAATAGTAAGGGGCGAAGTAATATCCTTTAGGGAATGAAAAGAAAATTGCCGGGAGCGGGAATCGAACCCGCACGGGCAAATTTGCCCAAGGGATTTTAAGTCCCTTATGTCTACCGATTCCATCATCCCGGCATAAAAAAAAATAGGGGATGGTCGGAATCGAACCGACGATAGGGGCTTTGCAGGCCCCGGCCTTGCCACTTGGCGACATCCCCATAGGAGCATTATTATATATAAACTTAGCGCTTATGTCAATTTATAGATAAATATTTAGATTAGAAGGCGGGAAAACGATGGATATTATCGCAAGCCTTTTTATCAATCGCGCGGAAGAAATCGGATTAAAACCCGGCGGCTCGGAAATTGTCGATTCTCTTGAAAAATTATCCCAAGGCGTTATTATCCGTATTTTCTGCAAGGAATTGGGTATGGACGATAACTTCATACTGTTTTTTAATTCGCCTATTCCCGATACGCAAAAGCAAGTTTTAAAAGACGCCGTTGAGACTTATCGTATCCTGTCCTTTCTTTCGGGAAAAAAGGTCTTTGTCAGGGTGCGAAAATTTTTCGAGATAGAGCATCCCCCCGCCGGCAGAACTATAAACGCCCGCGTTCTGGTTATAAATCTCGGCGATAATCAAACCGCAAAGATGGTCTTGAATGAAAAGAATATCGACAACTTATTATCGCTTTTCGGGTTTGACAATCATGGTTCGGACTTACGGGAAAAGGTCGAATTTTTAAGAAAGGTTATCTTTCACAGGGTATCAACCCCGCCGAAAAATTTCGTTTCGCTCTTTTTAAGTCTCCCCGATAACGAACTTCAGCTTTTGCTTAACGCTATGCTTCATAAGAATATCGCCACTACCGATATGCTCAGCGCCTATATCTATTCGCTTGATAAAGGAAGCGAACGTTTTTTGGAAAACCTGTCCGCAAATATCCGTCGCGAAATAAAAGAAAAAATGCGCTCACAGAAACTAAGCGTTACCTACCGTTTTGTCGATGAGGTTTACTATATTATCAACCGCAACATTATGATTTGCGCCGAGCAACTCGGAGTCAATATCAAGGGGCTTGAGGTTTTACGCGATTTGAAACAGGGCTATGAGTTTTTTATCGCCGAAAACCGTATCATTACCTACCCCGTAGAAAAACGACTGTCCGATTTGTCGCAAAGCGAAGGAATTAACGCGCTCTTTAATACGCTTCGCAGAAAAGATATGGTCAACGCTCTCAGTTTTGCGGAGGAAAGCATTATCGAAACCGTATTCGGCGGGTTTGTCTCATCGGGGGGAATTTCTATGCTTAAAGAGGACAGAGATTTTGCGCTCACCCTCAATACCGCAGAAAGATTCTCCTCGCTTGTAAAATTCCTTCGCGCCTGTAACGATATTATCCATACCCCCCGCTTAAAGGAGTTCCCGTTTGAAGAAACCGTTATGGAAAAGGTAAAAGACGGGTTCGGAATAGATATTATTGTCGATGAGCTGGGTTTTGCATCGGCGGTATATGCGTTAAAAACTATGCCGAAAGACTGGACGTCGCGGATACTCAAATCGACGTTCCGCAATATCTATGAGGACGTGCTTTCGGGAAAACTTCGTATCCGCGGGATTGATAATTTCGCGGTTGAGGATTGCAGGCGGGAGTTTTTAAAGACCGTGTTAATCCTCAGCGAGGAGGAAAAAATTTAGGTGGAGATTTTCGTTGGTGGGAAAATCAGAATGACGCGGACACAAAAAAGCGTTTTAGCATCATCCTGATTTATACCCGCGCAACTATCTCTTTCTAAAAATCCCACTTTAATGAAACATTAAACGAATGGTCGAGATTTTCCACCCCCTCAAGAGGCTTGGAATGGTAACTCAGGTCATAGGATAGAACAAGCCCTAATTTTTCCGTAATCCCGGATACAAGCGATGCTCTGTTTCGTATCCTGAAATCGGAAAAGTCGGGTATGGAAGGCGTATAGCGGAAATCCTCTTTGAACACAAAGCCCGGAAATATCACCCACATGTAATACAAACGGGCGACCATTATCGGGGTTTGGGTTTCCTCCCCCGATTCGTAATAGGAAAGATTATAACCCCCGCTTACTTCGCCCATCAGCCCGATAAAGTCTTTAATATCGACAACCCAATAACCTACACCGGCATTGGGAGTAAGACTTATATCGAGAAGGGTTGAGTAGTCATTCAACGCGGAAACGGATAAAAATCCGTAAAACTTTTTGGTAAAAGAATACCCGTAACGCAAAGAACCCTCAATACGCTGGAATACCTTTTCGCCCTTGTCGCTGCGGTATTCGCCTCGCGCTTTTAAGTTCCACTCGTCTATCCATAGACGGTTTCGGTTAATATTAATGCCGGCTATGGCGTTAAAGAGTTCGGTGTTCCCCATAGTAAGCCCCATCCCCGCGTTAAGGCTTCGTTCCCAAGCCACACTACCCCGTTCGCGGGTATCCTCTTTAAGCGCCCTGTCTATCCTGTCCTGATAGCTGAGACGTTGGATTTTACCGTCGGTTTCGGTATCGGTTTCGGGAAATAAAACCTCAAGTATGGTAACGTTTGATATGAAAATCTCGCCTAAGGTGCTGTGATAAAGCAAAACGCCGTCCTGCTCCTGCCGGACAATATCCCCGCTCAACGCATCCTCATTGGTGAGAATAACGACGGCATCCCGTGAAAAAGCACGGCTATGTAAAGATAATACCGCCACAGACGAAAAAACCAAAATCAATAAACTTTTAGAAACCCTTTTTTGAAAATCAACCAAGCGCATAAAAATCCTCCTTAAATCTATAAAGTTCTGCCTACCGCCAAATTTGCGATAAACTTTGCCATATCGTAAGCTCCGGTTTTAAAGCCCTGCGCCTTGATTCTCTCTCTATATTCATCATACAGGACTTGGTTTTCAACAAGGGATTTAACCGTATTAATAAATCCCATCTTAGTCGGCGTATAAAACCCAATCTGCTCCCTGAGGATATAATCGGTATTGGCTTTTTCGGAGGGGGTTACATACTGGGTATGTATAACGATTTTATTAAGGAAAAGGGCTTCAAACGTGCTTCCCGGACTTGCCTTAACCGCGCAAATATCCGACACGCTTATAAGTTCGTTCATATTGGTAACGTAACCCTTCACGATAATATTGGTGTCGCCGTGATAGCTTTCCTTAAACTTATCAAGCTTTTCCTTGAGTTCCTTGTTTTTAGCGCAAACGACAATAAGGTTGACGGGCAAGTTTTTCTTAATAATCTCCATCGAAAAAGACTCAACCTTGCCGAGCCCCTCCGCGCCGGAGCTTATAATGACGGTCTTCTTGTTAGTATCAAGCCCCAAATCCTCGATTATATCCTCGCGCTTAGCGGAAATTTTTAAAAAACTCGGTTTGACAAGGTATGGTATCACGACAATTTTCTCGATAGGAAATCCTCTCGCGATTAAATCCATCTTGGCAATCTGCGATGAGACGACTTTGTAATCGGTATCGGGTAAAACCCACATCCCGTGCGCATCCATCGGCTCGGTAAGGTAAGAAACCACAGGAAAAAGCAGGTTAAACCGCTTTTTCGCCTCTACAGCAACCATAGTATTGAGGAAATGGTAACTCACAAAAACATCAAGATAATTATTCTTAAACCACTCGCATCCTTTTTCGACAAATTCCTTCATCCATTGCTTGACGTAAGCCTTGCTGACATCCTCAAAAATATCCTGAAAATAATAAGCCGACATAGAAAGCAACGGCTTTGAAAGCAGGAATTGCCAACTTTTTTTGTGGGTTTTATCCAATTCGATAGCCCCGACATACTTGGTAAAATCGGGAACTATCACGTCGAATTTTCTGGGAAACAATTCGTTGAATGCTTCCTCTGTGGCTTGAGCGGGACTTTTGTGCCCGCCTCCCGCCTCTATCATCGCAAGGAAAATCTTTTTCTTTTGCATAGCGGTCTCCGTTAAATTTCGTTTATAATTTTAGCCTAAATATCCTGTATTCGCAAAGAATTAGCCAATTTAATTATTGAGGGACAAACTTTATTTTGATTGACAAAATAAAATAATACATTAATATTTAGTATGAAATAAAATGAGGATTGCGCTATGAAAGACGGGATTTTCACCCCAAAAGACAAGAAAATATCGCTGATAATTCTAATCTGCGGAGCTGTATTATTTTTGGTTATGGTGATAATAGCAATTTTCGATTTTCCTATGATGTTACGTCCCAAACCGCAAAAAGGTATTAGGGTGGGATATATATCCGATTTACAGAAAAGAGCCTCGGCGGTGGGGCTTGAAACTTTCAGGGCTATAATGCTCGGAGTAAAAGATTACAACGCCGATTATATACGGTTGGAAGCGGCACACGCCGCAAATGTCGCAGAGTTTAGGGAAGCTTACTTCAACCTAAGGGACGAGGGGGTTAAGATATTTATTATAGGGGGAAACTCCACTATACTGATGGATATTAAGGAATTTGTCGAAGAGGATAAGGTCTTTGTTTTTAATATTTTCGCCAATGCCGATGAGCTTTTATCTGAGGATGGGTATTTCATACGCAATATTTCAGACGCGAAAAGCGAGGCAAAAGCTATTGCCGGATATGTAAACAAAAAATTCCCGCAAAAAAAGCTGTTGATTATGCAGGACAGCAACAATTACATTTATACGAAATCTTTTGCCGACACGTTTACAAACGAGGTAAAATTAGATTATTCGGTAATAAAGACGGATTTTATAAAAAATAATGTCGGCGATTTGGAAAAGAAAATAAAAAGCAAGGCTTTTGATGTTGTTTATATAAACGCAGGGGGAACTTTAGAATCCGGGGATATTGTAAGGCTGATACATATAATAAACCCCGATGCTAAAATAATTATCTCGCCGTGGCTGAACAATCATGCGTTCTTCAAAATTATAGGAGTATCGGTCAAAGAACTTATAGTGCCGGCTCTTTTTGTCTTTGACCAAAGCAATCCGAAAATCCGTAAATTCGATGAGAGTTTCAAGAATACGTTTGAAACCGTGCCGGGCACCATTCATTCGTATCTCGGCTATGAGGCAATCGAAATCCTAATCAGCGCTTTTGAGAAGCGCAATTATTCGCCGAAAAAAATCTATGATTATATAACCGGCAAAGATAATTTTGAAACGGTAATCGGCACAATTAATTTTGATAAATACGGAAACGCATCACGGGAATTTAAGTTTTATAAATATTCGGAGGGTAAATTCATATATGACGAATAGAAAACTCTCGGTAATATCATTAACCGTCGAAACTCTTATCGCCGTTATATTAGGTTTACTTATTTTAACGGGATACGGGATTATAAAAAAAAGTATATATCAAAATGCCGAACAAACCAAACGCCACACAATTAATCATATTTCGGCGATTCTCTCTTATGCTATGGAGACTGAAAAGGAAAAATTTGCCTTAGTCGTTCAAAACATAGATGAAGTTGACTTTGACCGTCTATCTATCATTGATGATTTTTTTATCGTATCGCAGAAAGGCTATATAGAAAAAATAAAGAAAAAGGAATCCGCAACGCTTTTCTTTGAACAATACGATTTCCGCGATAATGAACTGTTTATCGGCTCGCGCAATTTTATGAACAATACGGTTTATATATACGGTCCTTATTTTTCAAGCATAATCGGGAAAAGAACCATAAGTCTTGCAATGAAGCAAAGGAATTATATCTATGTTGCAAACCTGAATATGCAAAGGATAGCCGAGTTTATCCATCAAATACGTCAATCATTTGATGACACTGTTTTTTTTACCGATAGAGACGGAATAGTCCTTCTAAGCCTCAATGATAAATTCGGCTTGGCGAATATTGATATGAATCCGGGGAATATATTAATAAAAGAAAAACCCTACTTCCATTCAATAGCATATAACCCCGATTTAAACGTTTATCTCCATCTTTTATCATCAATAAAAGAACAGATGATTTTTATAGAACAAATCGGAATATTGACAAAAATTTTGCTGGTTTTACTATTTCTAATCTGGATTATAAAAACAATAGGTTTTTACAAACTCCTGCTTATACCGCTAAAAGAAACAATAGAAACAATCACGGAGTGGAAAATTGAAAACCCGTTATATCTTCCGAGGATGTATTTTTACGAGGTGGACCTGCTTAAAACGTTGTTCCTTGAATTAAGCGAAAAAATAAGAGCCGAGGTAACTGAGGAAAAAAGAATTAAAACTTTCTACGAAAAGATAATAGACAGCTCGCCTAATATAATTATCACAACCGACCTTAACGATAAAATTTCCGCAATCAATAAACAAGGAAAAAAATATTTCGGCGAAGTCAAAAAAGGAACAAAGATATTCCGTATCCTGTATTTTGATTCCGATGAATTAAAGATAATAAAGAACATAAAAAAAGCCGATTCGGGCTATGATAAATTTATCGAAAAGAAAATCCTTGTCAATAATACCGAAAGGGTTTTCGATATAATAATCTACAATATTTCGGATAATGCTACGGTAAGGTCGATTGTTTATATCCTGATAGATATAGGAGAACGAAAACTGATAGAAGAGCAACTTGTCCAAACACAAAAAATGGAAAGCGTAGGGATACTTGCCGGCGGATTCGCCCATGACTTTAATAATATTTTAACTACAATTATGGGAAGCCTTGATTTTTACCGTTACGCGCAAAACGAAGAAAAGAAACTTGAACTAATCGACACGGTCAAAGACGCTTCAGTGAAAGCCGCCGACCTTGTAAAACAAATACAAATTTTCTCCAAACAGGATGTTGTATCTCTTGAGTCAGTTACGCTCGAAAATGTCATAAAATCAATGATAGAAAAAAATCGCGGGGTAATTCCCAATAAAATACGAATAGACCTTCTTTTCAATGAAACGGAAACAATAACTACCGCTAATGAAAAATATCTCAGGCAGATAAGCCTGAATCTATTGGTAAACGCCATAGAAGCGCTTGAACACAAGGAAGTCGGCATAATACAAATCGACACGTCCGTTATAGAAATAGATAACACCGAAGCATATCAAAACGGTTTGAGTTACGGGGGAAAATACGCCCGTCTTTCCATAGCCGACAACGGCGAAGGTATAGACGAAGAAATACGCGATAAAATATTCGACCCGTTTTTCACGACAAAGCCAAAAGGCACACAAAAAGGTGTCGGACTCGGACTTGCTATTGCATACAGCGAGGCAAAAAAGATGGGTGGGGCTATTGCTTTTGAAAGCGAAAAGGACAAAGGCTCGACATTCTACCTGTATCTTCCTATTGAAACACGGGAAAGACCCCGCTCGCTTCAGGATATGATGCTACCCGAACGCCCTAAGCAAAACCTCTCCGTGCTTATTGCCGATGATGACCCCGGGGTATGCAAACTCGGCAAAAATTTCCTCAGCCTGATGGGCTATACCGCATTTACCGCTACCAACGGCAAGGAGGCAGTGGAAATCATTGCTAATGAAAAAATCGACCTCGTAATACTTGACCTCATTATGCCTGTCTATGACGGTTATCTCACTATAAACTTTATACGGGAAAACAATCCGGAAATACCGGTAATAGTTATCACGGGATATTTTGAAAAAACCAACATAGATGAAGTAAAAAAGTTTTCGTGTGTCAAAGCCTTTATCGATAAACCGTTCACCATGTCGCGATTTACAAAGATAATCGATAAAGTGATGGCGGAAAAATCAAACAACAAATAATAGGGAGTTTCTTATGCCGAAAAGAAAAACCAAAAAGACAAAATCCCCTGTCAGAAATATTAAGTTCAGCCTTAGAATTAAGATTACACTTATATCGACATTAGTCCTTATAGGAACGGTCGCCTTAATCTCTCAATTTATTATAGATAAACAAAAGCGCCTGTTGGAATCCCAGATTAAAGAGACAACGGGGGTTTATCTTAATACTTTTAAGCAAAGCGTTGAACCGATTTTTATCGGAAATATCGGGGAAAAACTTGCAGACGTTCAGGAATTTATTTTTGCCTATACCAATATATCAAATTTCCGTATGGCTATGTTTGTCGATAATCTCGGATACTCGGTAGCGCACGTAGCCGCCACCAAATACACGGGTAACCCCTATAACTATTACCATCGCAGAAGAATTAGCCGTATCGGCAGAAACCGTCTATGGACAAGTTTTGAGGAAAAAACCCATATTACAAATATAGTCTCGGATGACGAGGAAATTAACGATATAAACGGAGTTTATCCGATATATGATTTGCTTTTTAAAGACGGACAAAATTTCAATACAATAAAAAACTATAAAGAGCTTTATAATAACCATCTGCTTTTCACAACCGGTTTTATAGATGAGCAAACCCGAAACAACAACCTGTTTGTTCGCGAATTTCAAACCGTATATAGCAAATTTTACAACAACGGCAATTTAACCGACTATGCAAGAAACAGGCTTCAAAACCGTCGCATAGAGCAGTCGGATTTGGCGGTTATTTCGCTTTTCAAGCCGTATTTCGACCAATACAAAACCGGGCGCGAAATCATTATTTTCCGTTACCAGTTTGAGGAGCTTATCGCGGCTATGTCGAGACTTGACGGAATTTTCGCCGATACGGCATCGCGATTTTTGCGTATGAAAGCGGACGGGAATCTCTTTTCGGGAGTCCTGTATTTTGACGCCGGCGAGTATTCGCTTGCGGAAGAGGCGCGCAATAATCGTGAGTTTATAAATTATTTTCAAAGGGACGTTTACAGACGGTATTTCGATAACGACGGCGAGTTATCCCATTACGCAAAAGAACTTTTGGGAAACAATGAAATCCCGCCGCGATTCCTTAATATAATCAGCCGGTTTAACCGCAGGTTTAAGCGCTATAACGAAGGAGAGGCATTTTTAAACCGTATTGCTTTAAATCGGCGCTCGTTTAGACGTCTTATGCGCGTAATTAATGATATACAGGATGCAAACTGGCTTACCAAATTTGAGGTTTTGCTTGAACGCGGTAATCTTTTCTCGCGTATGTTTGCCGTCGATAAGGGAGAACCCCTTTTAACAAATCGCGATTATAATATCCGTCTTATGGAGGAGTTTAACGGATTTTATAATACAATCTATGAAAACGGCAATCTCAGAAATACCGCAGAACGGGTAATAAAATCCCGTGAACTGTTACCCGCTAATCTCGCCGTTTTGCGGAAATACCGTTCAAAATTCCAAAATTATCGTCGCGGAGAAAAACTCAAACTAACCGAATCCGATATTGCGGAGCTTATGGATACCCTTACAAAGATGGGGCTTTCGCTTATCAAGGCTAACGAGTATATAACTCTCGTTAAAGAGGGCGTGATTTTCAATGGGGAAACCGCGTATGACCGCGACGGCGAGGCGTTCCGCGCGGAAATAAAAAACAATCTCGATTTCATTGGGCAACTCGACAATCTATATACAAGCAGGCACACAATCCGCAATGAGTGGGTAAATAAATTTACCGTTGACCCGTCATCTAAAATACAACTCCTTGCCGATATGCGAAAATATTTCGTGGGTTTTGAGAGCGCGGTAATACATTCTCAGCGCACGGGCATTTACGTTATAGATGATGAGATTTATATAGCCCGCAATCTCGACAGGTTTCTCAGTATCCTTCGCGAATTAGAATACACGGGAAAAGACCCTGAAGAATGGGCGGGGCTTTTACGCACAAGTCCTTTATTTACCGACAAAAGTATCCTAACCGAAGAAACTAAAAACAATTTGCGTTTCTCATTTTTCCTTGAACGTTTTATATATACATACATATCACCGAATCGTGTAACAACCCCGGTATTCGATAATTTTATATCCACCTTAGAGGAGCATCGCGCGCTGAGAATAGCGGGATTCCTTCACGACAGGAATATCCATAACCAAACCGCCGCGCAATTTTCCCGTCAATATACCGCAGAGTTTAGAGACCATTACCGCGAAATTCTTCTAAGCCTTCTAACGGCATATAACAAAAAAATATCCGAATACCTTTATAGCGAGGGAAGAATAGAACACGGGGAAATTCAAAAAGTTTTCAACAATCTTTACGGGTTTTACCGTTTCGGCACGGTAAGATTTATATTGGATAACAATGAAATTATGCAAAGCCAAGACCGGATTGTAAAAAACACAATCGACATAGCGGTAATGGTAATATTAAGGATATTGGTACTATCGTTTATAGCGGTAACGCTGTTGATTGCTCCCCTATCGAAACTTGGGGTTGGAACAAACGAAATAGGTAACGCCGTAGAAGTTATAGGACATCAGCTAAACAAAGACCCTCGCAAGGCAAAAGACCTGCTCGCATCGGGGGCAATGGACAGCAGTATAAAAATCAAGTCAAGCGATGAAATCGGACAACTTGCCGACCGTTTCAATATAATGGCACAGCGTATCAAGCATTCATTCGGCGAGATGGTGGAAAAGGCAAGGATGCAGACCGAACTCAATATGGCGGAAGAAATCCAGAAAGCCCTTATGCCCTCACCTGATACCCTTCCCGAAATACCGGGTTTCAAGTTTTCGGTTTATTATGAGCCTGAAAGCGAATCCGGCGGGGACTACTACGATTTTGTAGAAAATATAGACGAGGAGAGTTTCGGGTTTATAGTCGCCGATGTAACCAATCACGGGGTCGGCGCTGCGATGGTGATGGCGGTTTTACGTTCCGCCGTGCGCACCGCCGCCGAAAAAGGCGCGCAACCGGCTAACGTTATTAAATGGATTAACCCGATTCTAAAACGCGACGCACCTGAAAATATGTTTGCTACGGTTTTCTACGGGCTTATGAATCATAAAACCAGGGAGCTGATGTATTCTATCGCGGGACATGAACCGGGTATTATCTACAATCCCGATGATGAAAAGTTAAGGCTTCTCCAAAAAGGCGGAATGCCGGTCGGCATTATGGACGATATAATTTTCGACCCATTGGTTAAGCAATACAAAGTAGCGCTTAAAAAAGGCGATATTTTTATCCAGTATTCGGACGGTATAACCGAGGCTAAATCAAAGGACGATGAGGAATACGGGGAAACAAGATTTTATGAAGCCATACAAAAATACGCAAACGAAGATATAGACGCTATGCGGAATAATTTAATCAAAGACCTGAAAAAATTTACATCGGGAGCAGAACAAAGCGATGATATTACGCTGTTTATAATGAGGGTTATCGGGTGATAATCAGGAAAGCGCCGTAACCGCAACCCCATAAAACGTCATTCTGATTATTCCGCTTTAGTCTAACCCGTGAGGAATCTATCCATCCTGCCGTAAATGAGATTCTTCATTAGAAGAACTGAAGTAGCTTAATCGGAATGACACGGCGGGGCGCTTGCATTTTCGACTTCGCCAAGCATCCGGTGATTATGCGTAGCCGAAATGACCATCACCCGTAACCACACCCCCATAAAACGTCATTCTGATTATTCCGCTTTAGTCTAACCCGTGAGGAATCTATCCATCCTGCCGTAAATGAGATTCTTCATTAGAAGAACTGAAGTAGCTTAATCGGAATGACACGGCGGGGCGCTTGCATTTTCGACTTCGCCAAGCATCCGGTGATTATGCGTAGCCGAAATGACCATCACCCGTAACCACACCCCCATAAAACGTCATTCTGATTATTCCGCTTTAGTCTAACCCGTGAGGAATCTATCCATCCTGCCGTAAATGAGATTCTTCATTAGAAGAACTGAAGTAGCTTAATCGGAATGACACGGCGGGGCGCTTGCATTTTCGACTTCGCCAAGCATCCGGTGATTATGCGTAGCCGAAATGACCATCAGCCGTAACCGCAACCCCTAAAACGTCATTCTGATTATTCCGCTTTCACGGTTATGAAAGAATCTAATATTTTAACGATAAAACTGCGGGGTTTCTTGCAATTTATCGAGTTTAAAATTAAATTATCTATGGGGAAAATGGGTTAAATCCAAACGACGGGAGTAATATTAACAATGGAAACCCGAAACATATTTATTCTGACCGACAACGAAAAAATTAAAGAGGTGTTCAACGACACTCTTATCCCCCCTCAATTCAACACGGCGTTTATCGAAAACGGGAAAAGCCTTGCCGAAACAACCAAAGAGTTTGCAACCGATGCGGTGTTTATCGACTTTGATTTTCCCGAATTTAAAAATCCGGATTCTTTATTAGACTTGATTAGCGAATTATCTGATATAGCCGGATATTATACCATAGTAGTAATGGCATCGCGAATACCCCGTATAGTTTATGAAACGATGCGCGAAAAGGGAGCGGTTAATTTTATCAGGACACCGTTTATCGGGGATGCTTTAAAACAAAAAGTTGAGCAGGTTATATCGTTGAAGGAATACCATACCCTTGTAATGGATAGGGCGGCGGAATACGTGGGATTTTCGGTGGAGCATTATATCGAACAGCCGTTGACCGCAATTCTGGGCGCGACAAAGATGCTTAAACTTATGCACGATAGCGGGGAAAGCTATGACGAAACCGAATTGTCGGGGCTGATTGATATTATTATCGAGGGGTCGGATGAACTTTCCTCAATAGTAAAAAAATTCGGGCATATCAAAAAATTCAAAAAAAGCGATATATTCAAGAATAAAAAGATAATCGACTTAAGCGGGATTGAGGAAAAAATTATCGCCGAGGGTGAGATAGAACTGTTTTAGACTAATCTTTCACGATAATAAAAAAACGGGGCTGCCTGTAAAGACAGCCTATTATAGACGTTTGTTGCGGTATCTATATAATCACCTGTATCCCCCCCTAAAACTTCATCCCAATTGCAGGGACAAAAGCAAACTTCGGGTGCGAAAAATTAAACCTCAGCCCGAGGTTCACATAAAACCGTTTCCATTCCATAATCGCGAAAATCTCCACGTCCAACGGGGCGTTGTTGAGTTCCGTTGAGGGGGCTTGTTCGCGCATCTCATAGAACGAGTAAACCACCGTTTCCCATCCCTCGCGGGGAAGAACAATCGACAGTCCGATAGCTCCACCGAGTCCGAAACGATAGTCCTGCGATGGGTCTCCGATAAAGTAGTATCCCGCGCCTATATACGGGCGTAATATAAAAAACGCCGTTTCGATTTTAAGGTCGTTCCAGTATGAGATTCCCAAGCCGGCTTCAAGACGGATATACCGGTTAAGCATAAAGTCAACCCCTCCGCCGAACCAGCTTCCCCCCATTATGTAGGCTTTCGGTATCCATCGGATATTCCACTCCTCTTCGGGAGTGATTTCAACAAGTTCATTCGGGCGAAGGTTAAGATTCGTTGATAAGAGAATTTCGCCGAACTCGTTTTTTATTTCGAGGTGATGCGTTTTTGTTGTGGAGAGATTTTCTATAACGGTGCCGATAGGAAACTCTATCCCGTTCAGAAATGCATCATATTCAAGGTAACGGTATGCGTAACGGACTTTGTTGACCTTGAGTTTGCCCTCGTTTTGAGAGGCGGTTGCCGTATTGACAAACGCAAGCAAAGCGAATAGAGTTATTATGATACGCGTTATTGTTTTCATTTAGGTTTCCTCATTACGGTAAGACGGTTTTTTCCGTCTTTGGAGTTGTCGCGGAAAGCGATATACGGCACTCCGCTGTGGATTGAAAACGAAAGCGAGACAACACTTCCCGCGGTAAAACCCTCGCCGCCGACATATTTCCATCCCTCGTTCTCCTGATATTGCATAACCGAAGCCCGCGCGAAATTTGCGCTGTCCTGAAACGCAACATAGAGTTTATCGTTCTCCGCCGCGAGGTTTATTTCCGTAACCGTATCCTTTGAGAACCCGGCGTTTCCGACATACCGCCAGAAAGTGCCGTCAAACTTCATTACGGTCAGGCGCGATGTGTTAGCTCCGTCGCTGAATGCCAAATACGGAGTGCCTTTATAGACTATCAGACGGGTTGACAGGGCGGTGCCTTGCGTGAAACCCTGTTCCTGAAGGAAATCCCAGTCGTTACCCCCCGCGTGTTTTAAAACGGAGGCCGCGCCTAAGTTGTATATATCCTGAAGCCCGATGTATGGAACGGAGTTGTCCACGTAGAGAGAAACCGATGCCACCCCTCCGATTGGCGACACGGAAGGCGGGCTTATATCCTGCCAGTTTCCCGCATCAAAGACTTTAACGGTAAGGTCGCGAAGTTTGTCGCGGTCGGCATAGGCTATATACGGCTTCTCGTTATGGACAAAAAGCGATATGCTTCTCGCCTCGCGCTCCGATATGTGGCTGTCCCCGATTGTCGTCCATTCTCCGCCGGAGTATTTAATGACTTTCGCCCTGTTGTCGTTGAAAGCATCCTGAAATGCCACATAGACAACCCCGTTTTCGACAAAGAGGTTTAATTCGCCGACACGGCTTTCGGTAACGGAGCGACGTTTGACATATTTCCACTCCTCGCCGTTATACCGCATCACCGCAAGCCTGAAATTGTTGGTATCATCGCGGTATGCTATATATGGGGTGCCGCTTGATTTATCTATAAATATTTTGACATAGTTTACAGCGCCCTCGGTTATCCATCGGTCGGGCACAAATTCCCATCCCGCATAACGGTCTCTGACCTCGGTATTCCCCCGGCGTTCTATGACCGTTTCGGTAAAAAACTCGGGATAAAAAAGGTTGCAGGATGGTATAAATAATACGGCGAATAATAGAATCAATTTGGGTCTCATCTGAACCTCCTTTCGGGAAGTTCAATACTGTCCAAAACGCCGAGCAGTTCGAGTTTTATCTTATGATATTTCACATAGTTTTCGAGATGCTTTAAGCGGTAATCCACAAGAGTATGTTTATTCTGTATAATATAGAAAAGGTCGCTTCGTCCCTGCTCGTATTTTCGTTCTTCTTCCGCAACTCTTCTTTCGGCGTGACGGATTAACTCGGCGTCATATTCAAGTATAGTCTCGTAAACCCTGAGCATATCGTTTAAATCCTCTATACCCTGCATATAATTGCGCCGGAAATTTTCCGTATCCTGCACCCATTTTCGTATCCGCGATTTGGTTTCCTTGATTTTCCCCCTGCTCATATTTTCCCCGATAGGAAATGCAAACTCAATACCGGCATAGAAATTATGATTAAAATTTGTGATTATGAACGCGCGGGACGGGTCGGTAGTTGGGTTGGCAAACTCATATTTAAAGACTACGTTGAGTTCGGGCAGTCTTTCGTTTAATTCCTTTTCAAGCTGATAATCAAGAATCTGTCGGGAAAGCTCAAGGATTTGCATAGTTCTGCTGTTTGTAACGGAATACGGGGAATGGGGAATATCGGGCAGTGAAATCCGGCTTTGAGGGATAAACACGAAATCCTGCGGCATATCAAGAGAGCCTTTCATCCAGTGGTAAATCTGCCGTGTCAGACGTTTAATATTGACCTGTATTAAATCACGCGCCTTTTTATATTCAAGATTCATCATATATACCTGATGGACATCGGACTGTTCAACAAGCCCGAATTCCGCTTTTTCTTTAACCTGTTTAAGCAAAATATCGCCGTTACGGATATTTTCCTCAAAAATCCGTAATTGATTATACGCCTCAAACCATTCAAAATACATATCGTAAAGCCTGATAATGACCGCCTCAATACCGTCGTCAACCGCCTTTTCGGTAATCATTCGGTTAAGTTGAGCCTGCTTGATAGGAAATGTGTCGATTATACCGAACCAGTTTTTAAGCATGGGTTGCTTGAGTTCAAACACAAACTTAGGCGAAAAATTTTTAACGTTGGTAAGATAGTTCTGCATATCGGCAATACTGATATTGGTATAACCCTCCAAACGTATTGTGGAAAGGTCGGGGTAGTATATATGAGTATCGGTCTGGGTATATTCAATGCCTGCGCGCGCCCGCGTTCCGAGACGGGGGAAAACCCTCCCTATGCCGAGATAAAAATTGTCGCCCCATTGCTCGGTTATTCCCACGTTGGATTGATTCGGGTCTTGCGGGTTCTGATAAAAATTGTAATAGTTAAAATCTAAGACTGCGTTATATATCGCGCGGGCTTGTATCTCAAGCGATTCGGCGCTCCGAAGTTTTATCAACTCGCCGAGAATTTCGGGGCTGTTATCCGATGCCTCCTCTATAAAATCGCTTAGAAGTATTACCTTTTCGGTTTTAACCGTATCGGAAAACGCCGTGCCGGTAATTGCCGTAAGTCCGAGCGCTATTATAAACGGCAAAACCTTTGTTTTATGAAGGATACGTTTGAGATTTGTTTTCTTTCCCGCGAGACGGATTAACTTAAATATACGGCGAAACCTTTGTTTCAGTTTATATTGCGTGAGGTAAAGGGTCGGGATTAAAAACAGGGTAAGGAAAGTGGCGAAAATAAGTCCCCACGACATAGAAATAGTGCAGGGTATAATCATAAAATCCCTGCCCCCGAAACCATAAGCGGTGGGTAAAAGCCCCGCTACGGTGGTTAGCGTGGTAAGGATAACGGGGCGCATTCGGGTTGCCGCGCCCTCTATAATAACGTCTATTACGTTGGCTTTGGTTATCAGGCGACGTTGCGAATTGATATAATCCACCATCACAAGGGAATCGTTTACCACAACGCCGACAAGTCCAACTCCACCGAAAAGCGCCATTGCCGAGAGAGGCATATTATGAGTAAGAAGCGCTATTGCTACGCCGATAAAGCTGAACGGTATGGCAAAGATAACCATTATTGCCTGCCCTGCGGAGCGAAATAGAAGTATCAATATAAAGAAAATGGCGACAAGCGCGACAAAAAACGCAAAAATCATTTCGTCAATGGTTTCCTGTGTCGCCTGCGCCTCACCGCCGATAAACAAGCGGAAGCCGGGATTTTTCAGTTCAAAGTCCTTAAAGTCGCGATTTATCATATCGAGAATCTCCTTCGGCGTGATTTTATCCTCGTCAACGTCCGCCTCTATTATTGTATTTCTGTCGCCGTTGTAATGGTCGATTTTGCTGACCATCGGCATTTCCATTGCCGAGACAAGAGACTCAAGTTTCACGAGACGGTTTTGATTATTGGGGACGTATAGATTTTTTATTGTGCGAAGGTCGTTTCTATATTTATCCTGAAGCATTACCCTGTATTCGATTTGCTCATCGGGGGTTTGAACCTTAGTGGCTATAACGCCGTGGTAGGATGCTCTCATAGTTTGCCCGATAACGAGAGGCGATACGCCGAGACGGGCGGCTTTCTCATAGTTTACTACAAGACGCAACTCGCGTTTATCCTCCTCATCGCTGCGGGTAACATCCCTTGTGCCGTTAATGTTTTTAAGGTAATTATGGAACTCATCGGCAATTTTGCGACGTTTAATATCATCATTGCCGACAACCTGTATAGTTATAGCGCGCCCGAGAGGAGGACCTCCCGACTCCTGTGTAAAAAAGATATTGGTAAAATAGCCGTGATTATCCATCACCTGCCGCAAATTGGTAACAATATCATCGCCGCGGATTTTCCTTTTGCCCGAAGGTGTAATGTCGATTTTAAAATTAAATTTTTCAGGATAACCTATATCCCCGATACGCACGCTAAAGGATTCGACAACGTCATCGGGATATTCCAGAAGGGCGTTTTCAATAATACGAACCTTTTGCGAGGTGTAATCAATGTTTTGACCATACGCCGTTTCGGCATTCAGATATATGGCAGTAGTTTCATCGGTGGGAAACGCAATAAAACGCAGAACTTTTCCCGAAAACAAAACGTAATAAGAAGCAGCAAACAGGATAGCGAAAATCACCAGAACAAGGTAACGCCGATTAAGCACCCATCGCAAAGCCTTAATATATTTTTCGCGAAGATAAATTACAAACCGGCGTTCCCGTATCTTTACCGGCTCTTTACGCTTGCGCCATTGATGGGATATGTGATTTGGTAAAACCAGTAAAGACTCAACCAAACTTCCCGCAAGAACAAAGATAACGACAAGAGGGATTTCACGGGAGAACTCTCCGATTATGCCTTTAAGATTGTATAAAGCCAAGAAAGATACGATAGTAGTAACAATAGTTGTGATAACGGGGTAGGCAACCTCGCTTGTGCCGATAACGGCGGATTCCTGCCAACTTTTTCCCTGTATGCGATGGCGGTAAATGTTTTCGGAAATCACTATGGCATCATCAACGACCATACCCAAAACGACAATTACGCCGAGAAGCGAAACGCTGTTTATAGTAATGCCGAATTGGCGGAAGAAAATCATAGCGAAAGCAACCGAAAATGGGATTCCGAGCGCAGTCCAAAATGCGTTTTTAAAATTCATAAATAAAAACAGGATAATGACTACAAGACCGAGACCCATCAGGGCGTTGTTTTGCACAATATCCAATCTCATACGTGTTTGTGCCGACATATCCCATAGGTAGGTTATATCCAAGTCCTCGTTTTCAAGAGATTGACGGTAACTATCCACTTTTTCTTTTATAGCATCGACAGACTTAATAATATCGGATGCTTCTTTTTTTACAACAAGAAGCGAAACGCCGTCTTCTCCGTTGAGACGGATACGGGTATATTGCTCCTCGTAATCATCATAAACCCGCGCAACGTCTTTGATATAGATTTGTTTGCCCTCAAAGGTGGAGCGAAGAATGATATTTTTTACATCCCCGGCGGTTTGGAGCTTGGAATAAACGGTGATTGTTTTATCGCGGCTATTGTCCTGAAAAACTCCGCTTGTCATCTGGAAATTATTAACCTGAAGGGCGTGGATAATTTCCTGAATGGAGATATAGTTTTGATTGAGCTTGTCGAGATTGACCTTGACTTTAACCTCGCGGTCAAGAATATTGCGCTCCTGAACCTGCGCGACATCGGGAAGTTGCTGAATTTCGCGACGGAGGTCGCGTGCGCGGGTGCGAAGCTGGGTATATGAAAGAGTTTCGGAGAAAAGCCCGATTTCGATAATCGGAACGGAAGCGACTTTCCATTCCCAAATTTCGGGTCTGCCCGAAACCTCCGATGGAAGAATGACGTTGTCCATAGCGCGACGGATATCGGTTTTTACCTTCTCCGCATCGGGGACATCCTGGTCAAGGTATATTCGTATATATGAGAAATTTTCCCTTGAAACGGATGTGTAATAGTCGATACCCTCGACACCGCTTATAGCTTCCTCAAGCGGAATAGTAACGTTAAGCTCAACCTCGTGAACCGAGGCGCCCGGGTATATTGTCGAAACATACATCTGCTTACGGTCAACCTGCGGGTACCCCTCCTTGTTTGTTTTAGAAAGGCTGATAAACCCGTAGAATATTACGAAAATCATAAGAAGGTTTACAAGCAATGGTTTTTTGCTGAAAAAGGCAATCAGGTTTTTCATAGGTCTAAAGCCCCGTTTTAATGATGGTTTTTATAAATATCCGCAACACCTATAACCTTTTGGGTAATAATATCAACGAATTTAGAGGTCATATCGTTGAGAGCTAATCCTTTGTGTTCGGCAAGTTTTTCACCAAGCACGATATAAATAATCAAAGGGGTAATAGTAAAAAAGAAGTGGTCAAGAAAAAAGGCGGTGAAATCCGCATTATCGGAAACCTTGCCGTTGATGCTTTGGGTAATGGTGTCCATAAGTATATCAATTAGCTCAAAAATAAAATAACGCTCAGTGTTGGATTTAAGTCCCTCAAGCACTACGATATTAAGAAAGTCTTTTTCTTCAAAAAGAAGCCGTATAGTATTGGTAAGATGCATTTTAAGGGTGTCGGGACTTAAATCACCCTCGCCGATATTCCTGATAAAATCGTCCTGCACATCAAGCACCCTTTTCATATAGGCTTTCGCCACCTGATTTAGAATATCAAGCTTGCTGATAAAATAATAGTGAACCAAAGACTTGTTTACCCCCGCGCGCAATGCAATATCCCTGATACTTGCCGCATCAAAGCCTTTCTCGGCAAAAAGAGACTTGGCAGCTTCAATGATTTTAGCCTTTGTATCGGGTTTGTGACGGACTGCTTTCGGCATATATTACCCCGCGAATGTTTTTACGGAAAAATTGGTCAACCGACCGACCAATATAAAGGATACCACCAAAAGAACGGGGAGTCAAGTAAAATATATAAAAAAGGCTATCTCAAAAGCAGAATTAATTAGCTTTTGAGATAGCCGTATTGTTTTATTGAATGCAAAATTTTTGCATATAACCGTTAAGCGCGAAATAATCGCGGTTTTACGCTTTATGCAAATTATCTAACGGGGACAACATCACCTTCAGGCTTGGTAGCGTCAACCTCAACCGAGTAGGTAAATTCCTCGCTGATATTACCGACAGCATCAACAGCCATAGCTTTGATAACATACGAGCCTTCCGAAAGTTTGAAAGGCAGGGTATATTCTTCAAACTCGCCGTCGTCGATTGCATAAAGGATTTTTTCAACGCCGCTTTCCTCATCTTCGGCAGAGATATTAATAAAATATCTGTCCGAGATAAAGCTAATATCATTACGAACAAAAGCCTCGGGTTCGGTGGAAATAGAAACTGTGGGGGCGGTGGCATCAAGGAAAAATTCATAAACCAAAGTTTCACTGACATTGCCGACATTATCGGTTGCGCGGTATGCAATAGTTTTGGTGCCGGTTTCGCCGCTGATAACAAAAGGCTCGGAGTATGTAACCATATCGCTGCCTTCGACTGCGTATTCAATATTGCGAACACCGGAAAGATTGTCAAGCGCAAACAATACGAAATTATTAATCGGCGAAACATAGGTTATATCATCAATTACTACCGTATTAGTCTGGCTTTTGATAAACGCGTCAGGCGCAGTTAAATCCATAATAAAGCTGTAATCTCTAACAGGGGAAACATTCCCGACATTATCCTCGATACGGAAAGCGATATTATGCCTGCCCTCGGTGTCAAAAGTGATAGGATTTTCATAAACCATTTCTTCCGCACCATCGGTAGAGTAGTAAATTTCCCTAACCCCTGCGCCTTCATCCGAAGCGTTGATGATAAAATTGACATCACGGGAAGCGAAGTCGATAGTGCCGTCATTATACACAACACCCTCGGTAGCGGCAATTTCCCGTTCTTCAACTACGGGTTCCGCCGTTACTTCCTCAACCTCAAACTCTTCAACTTCATCGGGAGCATCGGTTACCTGGGCGAATACCGCAACGGAAACGCCCAAAATCAAAATAGAAATCCAAAGCGCTAATTTCCTCATAATATTCCATCCTCCTTATTTATTATGATTTTAGTTGATAATTTCGCTATTTATAAATTTACGGTCATCGACATCAAGCATCTTTCTTATGTTGAGAATGATATAGACCTCCCCGTCCTTTCTTACCATTCCCTCCATCATTGCCTTGTCGATAGAACTTGCCACCCCTTCGGCGGATTGTATTTCGGTATCGTCTATTGCAAAAACCCTGTCTAATTCATCGACGGTAAACCCCACTAAAACATTGTCGATTTTCGCAATAATAAGTTTTTGCGAGGATTTATTGCTCAAGTCCCGTTTGAGCTTTGTTAAAAGTCCGTTTTCTTTCTGATTTTTCGTTTCGTCTTTCTGCGGGGTTTCCTCCGTATTGACGGATTGGGTTGTATCGACTGTTTCGGTTTTAGTCCCGGATGAGGCTATAACATCGTCTAAGGCTTCTTCCTGAATGCCGAGTTTTCTTTTCACGGAAATTATGGGTATAACAATTCCCCGAAGGTTCATAATTCCAAGCACGTATTCGGGAACGTCCGGCATACGGGTAAATTTTTCCTCCCGTGCCACTTCATCAACGTGCATAATATCTATACAATATTTAGAACCCGAAACCAAGAAACTTACATACTGCCTTTCCATAGGTTGTCCCCATCCAAAATATTTATACCCAATAAATTTTATGGAAAAATACCTTTATATGATAAGGCAAATTTTTGAAAATTGCTATTTTTTATGGAAATTAATCTTAGCCGATGTTTTCCATCCGTAAGCATCAGTCCCGCCCTCAGGTTCCCCGTAGATATGAATATCTTTTATCCCAACAAGGAACTCGCTGCTGATTTGCAAACCGGAAGTTTTAATGTTGCTGAACAGACTTTGAACGTCTATTATAAAATAATATCCGATATCACGGTTAGTCGATGCGTTTTTAAAGAAGCCGGGGGTTTGGGCAAGAAATCCGTTTTGATTTTCATAAATATTTTTCACCAATTGAGTGAGAGTATCCTTATCGGTAGCAAAGATAAAATCCTCTTCGACAAGCCCGAAAAACACCGAATAGTTGGTGGTTTTGTAATGATAAAACGGATTGGTAAAAATCTCAAATGTGAACAATTGACTACCGCTTTTAAGGGTAGCCGCCTTGAGAGATTCCATAAGGGTGCGGGCAACGTCGCGGTTTCTAACCCCGATAGAGCCGAAAATGTCGTAACTATGGGTTTCCTGATTGAACTCCTGAACTACAAATTTGAAACGCCCGTCGCAGTTGTTAATAAGGTCGCGTTCAATATTAACCTGATAGCGCCTCCTCATATCGGAAATCACGCTTTGTATTCCCAGTATATTCATACGGTCTATTTGACGGTAATAGTCATATACGCGGGCAAAATTAAGATAAATATTGCCCATAGCGGAAGGATTGCCCCATATATAGTCAAGCATATCAAACCGCCCCTGCCCCGAAACCTGCCTCATAGTGCGGACAAATTGTTTTTGACGGTCTGAAACTACACCGGAATAGGTATCCAAGCCGATTTCATTTTCCTTGAAGTCAATTACCGCAGCGGTAAATCCCTGCGGCAGATTCATCTGTGAAGATACGGAGGAGCCTCCGGCGACACGGCTGAAATAAGAGCTTTTTATCCATATTACAGGCTTGCCCCATTGATAATTTAATCTCGACATAGCTATAGCAAAAGATTCATTATCGACAGCCTTTTTAGAAATATTTTTGACGGCGGTTTCGCTTGCCGAAAGTATAGCGAAATTTCCCGCGAAATAATACGGTAAAGTATCGCCGAGCTTTGTCCTGACATAGTTCCTGAATTTAGACTGCGATTCTATGGGGATTAGCAGGTAGCCCACATCGTTTGAAATATTAACATAGGCGACAGAGCCTGAGATATTAACGCCGATATCGCGAAGACTTTGTTCGCTGAAAATATCCACTCCGTAGAGGCTTTGGGACTGGAGCTTCATTTCCTCCAGCATTTGAAGGTAATTTCGTCCGTAAAACCGCCTCATCAGGGATTGAGCGGTGGATGTTAATTCTCTGAAGGAGGGAAAATATAGTATAAAATCCCCCTCTGTGATATGTTCCCATGCTGCGGGTTTTGCAAAAGCAAGGGGAGAGACCGATAAAACCAAAATCGCCGTTAAAAAGATAGCTCTAATTAGACTTTTCATATTGACTCCTGCAAGAGATTAGCTCCCCTGAAATTTTACACTAATAATGTAATATCAAATCGGTTAAAAATCAAGGAAAAACGGGGTCATATTGACGGGCAAAACGGATGTTTGACGGTGAAAATTTTTATGAAAAATAAATTGATAAATTTGTTGACAGAGGGAGCGAAATCTGATAGACTAATGCCCTATAAAAATGCATTTTGCATAAATCGGGTGCATAATAAACTTTTATTGTGCATACCCCTTGAAAATAATACGGGTTTCGTAAAATAAAAATACATTGCGAAACCATTATAAATCGGAGGTTATGATGAAAAAAATGAGTTTGATGGTTTTAGGTTTGATTGCAATCCTCGGGGTTGCGGGATGTTCGGTTGCCGATATGGAAACAGGCTTTTCGGCGAATGAGGTTGTGGTTTACAATGACGGGGACTTAGTAATCACATCGGAAAAAACCGTCTTTGAGGTAATGCCTGAGGGCAACACGGCTATTACCCCCAAATGGAACTACACTAAAAACGTATGGCGCTTTGAACAGGAATTGCGCAGGTATTACAGGTCGGGCGGAACAGTCTATGTAAGCGGGCAGCTTTTGGTGCGCGCCGGCGTAAACAATATCGCTTACAACAAGGTTGTCGGTATCCGTTACACCAAAAACAACTGGTCATCCTTTACCGATGCCAACGGGTTCTGGACTTTCCACAACCAGTATTCCAATATCGACGTGTTCGATATTCTCTCGGACTCCAATATCCAGCCCGGCACCGCGGTTAAATACGCTATCTACTACAAGGTCAACGGCGCAACCTACTGGGACAACAACAACGGTAAAAACTATATCGCGCAGTTTTAAAAGAAACGACAAAAATTTACGGGGCTGTCTTTACGGACAGTCCCGTTTTTGATTCCACTGCTTATTTCGCTAAACCAAATCCTTCTAAAATCCGGCTTATCACCCTACCCGTTACAACCCAAAGTCAACGGAACACCGCCCCGCCGGATACAAAGATTTTCCCGATTATGTAGTAAAAACGGTTTTATGTCATCCCTCGGGCTGAGGTTTAATTTTTCCCACCCGAAGTTTGTTTTTGTTCCCGTGGTTGGGGTGAAGTTTTAGAGGAGGGGAAGGAGGAAAAATCAATCATAAAAGGCAGAATATTCAATAATTTTAAAAATTACTGTCGTCCAAAGCCAAGAGTTCCTATGTAACTCCAAAAATGAAACTTCCCTTT
>CAZQBT010000015.1:0-44022 GCA_964591955.1 uncultured Brevinematales bacterium
GTATTATATCCGAATCCTTTTAAAATAATAAGGATAGATTTGAGAAAAAGAAAATCAATAATTTAACAACTGACCGCTAAAAAGGCCGGGGTTTTCTTCCGTTAAATATTTATTTGCATATCCAATGAGATTTCAAACCCGAAGCCGGGGTCAAAAATCGTTATATTCACGTCGTTAAGTCCGAGCGGCGAGATTTCCGCGTATTGGTCAACGACAGTCTTGGCTATCAGCCTGCCGGTGATAATCTCCGAGAAACGGTATTGCGTGCTGTGTTCAAAATAGATTTCAAAGAGTTTATGGTTATAGCGTGTGAAAAGCGCCCCGTCATAGTCGATAGTAAACCTTGTAAAGCGAAGCACGTTGCGGTTTTCCAATTGAGACCCGCGAAGGTTTATTCGTATTTTCCATATATGAAGGTCTTTGAGGTCTTTTATAATCCAGTTTGCCGTCAGACTCATTGAATGGTCGTAGCGGGACAGGGGGGATAGACGGGGCGGCGGTGATACAAGCCCGTATCTCGCTTCAAAATCCTCGCGCTCGGCAATATAAAATTCATCGGTTAGTTTAAAATTATAAGCAAGTTGGAAATTCAGTGTTTGGCTGAGATGCGTGCGATGGTTTAGTTCCCAGATAAATGTATTGAGGATTTTACGGTCATTGAAGTTTTGCGTGTTTTGGAAACTGAAACGGCTGTTTATGTCTCCTACTTGGATACGGTTTGTAGAGCGGAGTTTGCTCCAGTCGAGCTCGGATAATTTTATCGGCAGTATGAAATTGAAATTATTTTCCGTAGTCTGCGAAAACGAATTGAGGTTTCTTGAGGTGTTCAATGTAGTTGAAAAATTATATACGCGTGGTAATAACGATGCCCAAAATCCTTTTGCCGATGGCAGCGTTATTTCCATATTGAAACGGTCTATAAGGCTTGTGCGGCTGTTGTATATACCGTCTGAAAACTCCGCGACCAATTCAAGCGCGTTTGTGCGGGCAGCTCCGCCCATAAAAAACGCATTGTAATGCAGAGGTTGCATATAATATATTTGACCGAGTATTACCGCCTCTTCGGGTTCAATATTGGTTTGTATGGAGTTGTATGATAAATTCGCCTCGCGGTTGATTTTGAAATTGATTTTATCAAGGACTTTGTTGATATTCCAGAAGTGAGGGAAAAACGTCAGTTCCCAGTAATTACGCAGATTATATCCTTCCGTGCGTGATGATAAATTCCCGTCGGCAGTGTATGCAAAACCCTCGCGACGAATTCCGAAAGAGTCCCTTACTATCAGGCTGAAATATTTAACGGGGCGGTTTGCGTTAATGGATGCGGAAATTGTTTCATTCTGCGCTTTTTCAAAGATTTCATCTTCAAAATAAAATCCCTTGGACATACTCTCTATTCTTTGCCCGAATCTTTCTGCAAGCGTAATGGAACGTAAATCCTCTATTTCATTACGAAAACCGGTATAATCCATAATCTTATCAAACATTTCGTGCGATTTATCATAATTTGCTCCTATATTAAGTTTATTGCGCCAGAAATTGAAACCGATACCGCCGCCCATATCCTTTTTGAGGTTCCTCATACCATATACCGATGAGTTGGTAATATAAATTTCGCCTTCTTCGTTGGTATAATTGGACTTATCGTTGAGGTAAAACGATTCGGAGATTTTGAATGAGGGAGTTATTATAAAGTTTTGTGATACCGGGATATTTTGATCTAAATTAAAAGATACCGTGCTGATATACTGGGAATTTGCTATATTGAGAATATAGTCATAGTTTGTGTGATTTACGAGATTTCGGGTATTGTGATTTTCAAAGCGGTCTGTAAAAGTATGGCTTATTCTCGGCACAAATGGTTTTTGCGCGTTAAAGTTTAATGTGAAATTAAACCGCTCGCTCTGATTATTCCACTGGAGATATTCCGGCGTTTCGATTTCATTTGTCGATGTTCCTTGTAACAGACGGTTAAAAGATATAATATAATTAAGATACCTGAAGATACGCGAATTAAGATTAATACTGAAATTATAATCGGAATTTCCCGCGCTTTCCCCCTCAGTCGCTACAAAATTGTATCCTTTATTTTCAAATCGGGTATTAAGCGTGAGAGGTCCGAAAATCTCGAAATTGTTTATAGTCCATATCGGGTTTTTAATCTCAAGTTTAGGGTTTATAAAATATGCCGTTCCGATAACCGCATCATCAAGCGAAACATACATCTGATTGACCCATATCGTCCCTCTGTTTATCGCTTGAATATCGGATACTACCTCTGCGCCGAGTTCTATATAGTTTATATCTTTCAGGTTGGGAACTCCTATGCTATGAGGCGCACTAAGTTCCTTTTCGTTCAGGCTGAGAACAAGCCCCTGTTGCAGAGCTATTTCTATTTTATTCCAGTCATCAAGTTTTACCTGATTTAAAGGCACAGTCCATTTGTAGTAGCTTTTGTCGGAATTACCGAGAATAAACACAAAATTTTCGTTATCAAACGTATCATCGTCTCTTTTAATAGGATTGCCGAGTTCATCCTTGCTTGGGACAAATATATAAAAGCTAAGGTTTCGGTAGCGGGTTATATCAAAAGGATAGGGGTTATTGCGGATTAAGGTTGCGGATTTGCCCCCGATTGGAGGTATAACATCGGGATTATAAGGTATATTGGTTAATTGATAATGTATCGCTAAAGTGGTTTCGTTAAGCTGGTTGGCTTCCGATACGGTACGGGGACCGTGCAGGCTTTCAAATACCTCTGCGCGTTCATCGGCATCCGTGTTTCCCGAATTAAGAATATAAAAACGATTTGCGGAATATATGGGATGGGTATGCACCGATAAAGCCTCACCCGATATTAACTCCGATTGTGATGTTTTGTATCCGTCGATTTTTTTATCCCGCCATCTTATAGTCCTGAATTCGATATTATCTAAGAGAACGCGTCCGCGTGTTCCGTTTCGTTGTTTAATAAAAAGCCCGACTGCCGAAACCCGTTCCAGTATTGCAACCTGTTGCGGAGTCAGAGAACGGATATTGATGGTAATTTTTTGCCATCCGTCCTGTGTCAAAACCACATTTTCGATATCGGTATATCCTTGAGAAGATGGAAAAACGAGGGTGTTTTCGTCGGTATCAAGAACGCCGTTTCGGTTTAAATCCTCGGTTTGGATATACCCGTCTCCGCCTCCGCGTCTTCCCCTGCCCACGTAGGTTTCGACTATATTATGATTGGTGTAGTTATTAAACTCATATCCGGGTTGAGCGCGGTCGATTTCTGCGTCAAGTATCCCGTCCCCGTCGCTGTCCTCATTTAACTGCCCCGCGACAAGATATAACTCCACTTCAAGGTTTCCCGATTCCGAAAATTTCCCGTTGCGGTTTTCATCGTCCTGAAGTTTTGCCCATATAACTATTTGGTTGTATTCGCTGAAATTTTGCCCTCCGGGTCCCGCTATACTTATTGCAGAACCGACCCAATCTCCTTTATCGAAATCAAAATCAAAAACAAGAGATGTTTGACTTACTTGAGGATACTCGGAGGCGTCAAGATGTCCTCCTAATGTGAGATAAGGTCCGGGTTTGAATGAATAGTCTAAAATTTTATCGGAGGGAAGTTCTGCATCATAGTTAAGCATAGAGAAACTTCCGTCAAGTTTGTATTCACGGTAATCCCGATACAGGAGATGTCCGCGATTGGTGTAGTTAATTTCTTGTATATTGGTTGACGGCGCGGCGAGTATCCATCTTGCTTCATTGCCGGAAAGAGCGAAAGTTTCCCCGGCGCCCTCAAAGTCGTCTATTACCGCATACCCCGCGCTGTTCACGTCAAGAACGGAAAGTGCAAATTCTCCTTGCACCGTTAATTGGTAATCTTCGCTAATTCCCAACATACGGGTTATATTTAATGTGCCGTCAATATCCCCCATAAATAGGGCGGGAGGAGTAGAACCTATTCTCGGCGCTCCTCCGGGCGCCCGTTGCGATATGTTATAAACAAGGGTGCTTCCGAGGTTGATAATATTAGAGGGTCTCCAATCAAAACGGCTTGCAACGCCGAATTTTTGAGTTCCTACAAAAAACGGTTTGTATTCATAGTAGATTTCGATTGTGTCGTTTTCGTTGATTAGAGCGGGGTTATTGAATATTAACTCGCCGAGAGCATAAATGATAGTATATTCGTGTTTAGCAAGTTCGCGCCCGTTTACAAGTACGCGTTCAGTATCGGGAATAATTCCAAAATCCAATCTGTAAGTTTTTACTTGGTTATAAAGGGTAATTAACATTGTATGTTCGGAATTTGCCGCGACAGGGTCGGAAGCATAGGAATAAATTCTGCCCTCCGTATCGGGAAACGGGGTGGTGTTTTTAAATTTGAGGATACCCGTTATCGGATTAATCTCATAATCTGCGGGAGTAAATTGGAAGTCGGCAAGTTTTGACCGGTCTGCCGTTTGCACTACCTCAAGTGTGAACCCCCGCGTGGGGTCGAAATCGCGGTATCCTAAATTGTAATACCCATAATGGACATAGGGGGACATATTTTTATCGGCTTTCCAGAGATATAAAAATTCCTCTCCGCTTTGATTGTCATAGCCTACAAAATCGGGATATTCTTTTGTAAAATTACCGCCGGCTACGGTGTATCTTACCGCAAGATATGTTCCTCTCGGCAAGGCGGACTTTAGATTAACCTCGCCTGAGGAATAATTGATATAGTAGTTTTCTCCTTCTATAAGACGTCTAAAGTAGAGATTATCAATTCTCCTGTCGGCAAGATTTGTTTCGGCGGTATGCTGTAAAATTTCTATACTTCCGTTGTCGATATTTTTATCGGGAAGGATAAAATATTGTCGTTTAATATAAGATACATCCATTAAATTTCTTGTTTCAAGCCTGCTTGAGCCTGAGAATTTTTTATAGCCTTTTTTACTTGTCGTAAGATTGAGTATGGTTTGCAGGTTAAAGTTATTTTTTTCAAAGACTGCTTTTAATCCGTAGGATTCCTCGCTTGTGCCGCTGTATCTTACAAAATGACTACTTTGCGGAATATTAAGACTTATATTACCCGCTTTGAGTTCTTTCAGGATTCCCATATCGGTATCAAGCGCTTTATATGCAATTTCATAGAAATTATCCGGGCTTTGGGAGTCCTGATTAATACTTACACTTACACGTTCCCCGAATTTTCCCGTAACGTTTACCTGCATTTTTTGGTCTATATTAAAACCGGATGTTATACCCGGAACCGTGTGCGGGAAATTTTCATCCTTTGTAGTCCATCCGTATCCCATACGAAGATTAATTCGTCCCTGAATTATTACTTTTGTATCCCATTGCTCGAAACCGATATGAAGATGTTTTTGTTCTTCCGGGGTAAACTCAAGACGGCGAAATTTTCGCCTCAACAGCATCCTGTTGAAAATATCCTGATTAAACGGGGCAAGTTCGGAATCTGGAAGCAATAGGGTTTTTCGCATAAAGACACGTCTTTGCCAGCGCGGCATATCTTTTTTTTCTATTCCGATTTCCGCCATAGGAAAGAGAATGCTTGCAATCCTCTCTCTTAAATCATCGGCACTCTCAATCGGACGAATATCTATCAGCGATGGAAAAGCCTCACGTATATATAAAACAACATTGGTGTTTGTGCTTATTTGATAATTGGTTATATCATTGGAAACTATGATATTTGATATTTCAAAAATATTCGTAACCGGCAGTTTCCATTCGGGGATGGGTTTTTCCATTACAACGTTTGTAACGGTAATAACATTGGTTTGGTTTTCATCGTCAAGGAAGTAATATCGCTTAATATCCAAATTGGTTTTGACAACAGGCTTTACGGGGATTAACTCGCTTTCCGTATCATTTGAGATAATAGAATCGGCTTCGGTAAAATCATTAGTGAGCGTAACGGGATAGTCTTCCTCGTGTATTTCCTCATTATTTTGCGCGAATATATCAGCGGATATAAAAAAAGCCAAAACGGTAAAAAATATAAATATATATTGAACAAACAGCTTTTTCAAAAATGACTCCTCAAAAACGCTAATAACAGTTTACCATAAAAGAGGGGTAAATAAAAGAATTACTTCCCGCATAAATTATCGGAAATAATGATTTTAATTAAAGTCGGCACACAAACCAAGTTGATTTCGGAAAAATAAAGCCGCCCCCTCTTTAAAACTGCACCTTAACGTTTTCACGCTCTTTGGGGTCTTCAATCTCAAAGAACGGAAGTTTGGAAAATCCCGTCATATTGGCGACAATAACATTGGGAAACACGCGGATTTTTATATTGAAATCTCTTACAACCGCATTGTAGTAACGTCTTGCGCGCTCAATCTCGGTTTCTATGTTACGCAACTGCGCCATCAATTCCTGAAATTGGGTATTAGCCTTCAGGTCGGGATAACGTTCCTGCAATGCAAACAGGCTTCGCAGAGTTTGAGAAAGCATATTTTCCGCCTGTATTTGTTTTTCAACATCTTCGGCTTTTACATTGATTGCCTGAGTCCTTGCTTTGATAACGTTTTCAAGTGTTTCCTGCTCATATTTCGCATATCCCTTTACCGTTTCAACAAGGTTTGGGATAAGGTCATAACGCTTTTTTAAAAATACATCCACATCGCTCCACGCATTTTCACTTGAAATCTTTAATTTTACCATTCCGTTATAGATAGCGACAAACCATAAAATAATCAATAATATGACGCCGACAATGATTAATACTGCTGCCATTTTTGCCCTCCTCAAATATTGGGTATATATGATTCTAAAATATATTCGGATTTTTTACAAATATATGGGGTATAAAGGGAGACACTTCAAAGTCTTTATCTCCTGCAGTAAATTTTAATCTAACTACGTTAAAAATTGGCAGATAGAGTTTTTTTTGATATAATAGAACCTGAGATTCTCAAGGAGAATATATGAGATTGAAAATAAATCCGGCTTTTATTGTTTTTATTTGCATACCGTTGTCGTTTTGCAGAAATGCTGTTAGGGATACGGTATGCCCCGAAGGGATACTTAACGCGGGAGAAATAGAGTTTATATATTTTCCCGAACGTGGCGAGAAAATTGAAAGCATATATCTTAGCGGGGATTTTAATGACTGGGCGATGGATGATTCCCAGTATGCGATGACCCGCCATTCCGACGGGAGTTATCGCGTTACGGTTACCATAGAGGAAGAAAATTATTATAATTACAAATACCGTATAAACGGGAGATGGGTTGATTTAATGAAAGAGATGGAGGAGCAAATTTGTCCGCGACCTTTAAGATATGACCGTTATCGTGGAGAGGCTATAATTGCGGTGGGCGATCCCACAAAACCCGACTTTTCCGAGTATAAAATTGAGGCAGGCACGGATTAATTATATATTATTTTAAGAATTGTCTTTAGGAGTTTTTGTCTGTGCGGGTGTTTTTCCGAGATTTTCCGTGTCCACTCCCATTTCCTTGAGAATGCGGATAGCTTCCTGTTTTATGGAATGTTCGGGGTCGTGAAGCGCTTTAAATTTCAACATTTCTTCCGCGCGAGGGTCTTTTATTTTGCCGAGCGCCTTTACCGCTTCCATACGGATTCGCGTATTATCGACTCGTGCCAATCCTATCATTTTTTTTACAATCTGCTCATCCTTTATATAACCGAGCCCTGCAATAGCCCACAACCTTACGTTCAAATCTTCATTTTCGTTTTCTATAATCGGAGACAAAATATCAAACACATTGGGGTTGCCGCTTTTTCCCATAGCATAAGCGGAATACATCCTTACGCTGCGGGCTTCGCCGGTATCATTAACGAGATTTTCAAGTATTAAAAGTTCATTTTCCGTACCTAAATCCCCGATAGCAACAGCAGCAGCGTTGCGAATTTGAAGCGGGGTTGTTACATCGGTAAGCAGTTCGAGGATATAAGAAGACGCGGCACGGTATCCCACATTTCCTATCGCACGTATAATGGTTGCGCATAATTGTTCGGAGCGGGTTTCGTTTATTTTTTCCCTGAGCATATTAAACATCGGTTCGCCGCCGCTTTCAATTTTCATATCGCCTATTGCCGACACTATTCTTCCAAGCACCTCATCATCTTTTTCTTTTTGAAGCGCCGTAAGCCAGAGATTAGGGGTATTTATTTTTATCTCGCGAAGGGAAAAGACCGCCTGTCCCCGCACTGAAGCGTTATCGTCATTTATAAGAGCTTCTTTAATAAGCCCGTAAGCATTGGTTACTTTACGGTTTGCTATAGTTTGCATAACCGTAATTCTCTGTTTTGATATTCCGAACTTCATTGTGTCTTCCCATAGCTTATAAATTTCCTCCGATTGTGCAAATACGCCTGTAAAGACGGATAATATTGATATTATCAATAAGGTTCTCTTCATAGATTCCCTCCGATAAGGTTATAATTAACCTCATTGTATTAATCGGAAAAAAAGTCTTAAGGTTGAGGATGTATAGATTTAAAATAATATAAAAATACTGAGTTTTAGTAAAAAAACACAAAACCCCTTGCATATTTAGAAAAATGACAATATAATAAAATTGATTTATAATTACAATAGTGCGAAATTTTGGTTTTTGAGGAGTGTATGATGAAAAAAATTGTTGGGATAACCGGAGTATTTGTTTATTTGATGGTTGTTTTTTTATCTTGTGCAGGTGGAAAGGCTGCCGTAAAACAAGAGGGTTTGGAAAGTCAATATAGAAATTTTAAAAGAAACGGGCAATATTTTTATGCTTATCAGGTTTTGCAGGAAATTAAACTTGTGAGTTTCGATTATGATTTTATCAAGAAAAGTAAAATGAATATTGTTTCAAAGATGAGCAACTATATTTCTGCAGGCAGTATGGATATATATATGATGGAATATGCAAAGGCATTTTTAAATTATATTGACGGCAATATTTCCGAAGCAATTCCATATCTAAAGGTTTATAATACGTTTAAGCCTGATAACTCTGAAACTTCTAACCAATTAATATTATTGGAAAAATATTTGCGCTTCGAAAGAATTAATCAAGAATTATTAAAAGAGTATAATGAAGCCCAAAGGCTTTTTGATATATCAAAATTTTCGGATGCCTTTCAAAAATTTAATAGAGTAATAGAAATTTATGATAATAACAAAAATGATACGGATTTTGCCTCTTATAATTTATCGAGATATGAAGTTTCTAAAAGGCAGATAGATGAAATTCGGAAAAAGTTGTCTCATAAATCTGTTGAAGAAGAAAAACCTGTACACGAGATTAATCCTGAAAAATCGGAAGCATTATATGCTGATGGTATGCATTTCTATACTAATGGACGTATCCGAGAAGCATCTATGAAATGGGATGCGGCTTTACGCTATAATCCCGACAATGAAAAAGCAAAAACTGCCTTAGAAAGAGCTAAAAAGGAATTAGCCCAATAGTTTCTAAAAACCATTGCTCAAGTATTTTCTGTTATTTTGGGGATTGGGTTAAGCTGTTTTTTCAAAGTCTTTCTTTTTTGTAAAATATTAAATCCAATTATGCTTGACGATTCGGTGCCGAATTATTAAATTAAAGTCGAAATAAAAAATTTTCGGAGGTTTCTATGTCCGCTGAAAACGAGGTTTTAAAAGAGACCGAATTTAATTCTGAAACGGGAGAAAAAAAAGAAAATATGGAAATACGGCATCATTCTAAATATAAAGATGAGGGACATAAAAAGGTCGGCGAAAAGCATATAAAAAAACTTGAAAAAGAGAATGTCGAACTTAAATCTAAAATTGAAAAATTAGAAAGCGAGTTGGAAGAATTGAGAAAGCAGAATGAAATTATTGAGGACACTCTTATGCGCAAGGTCGCGGATTTCGATAATTATCGTAAACGCATACTAAAAGAAAAGGAAGAATTCCAGTTTCGCGCAAATGAAAACCTTATTTTGGAGATACTACCGGTTCTTGATAACTTTGAAAGAGGATTAAAAGCATCGGAGGAAACCAAAAATTTTGATGCGCTTGTTGAGGGAATTAAGATGGTGCATTCCAGTATTCATAACTTGTTCGAGGATTACAAGGTAAAACCGGTAGAATCCGAAGGCAGGGAATTTGACCATAATGTTCATCAGGCTTTAAATTTTCTTGAGACCGATGATGAAAAGTTGCACAATATCATAGCTGAAGAATTTGAAAAAGGTTATTATATGGGAGACAGGGTTCTCCGTCCTGCTAAAGTGATAGTTTGGCAAAAAAAACAAAAAAATTAAGCAAGGGGTAATACAATGGGAAAAGTTATAGGAATTGATTTGGGAACAACAAACTCCGTAGTTTCCGTTATTGAGAACGGACAACCTACCGTTATACCTAATCAGGAGGGGGCAAGGACTACACCCTCCATTGTCGCATTTACCGAGAAAGGGGAAACTCTTGTAGGAACGCCTGCGAAAAACCAGATGATAACAAACTATGAGCACACGGTTTATTCGACAAAACGTTTTATCGGGCGCAGACTTGAAGAGGCTTCCGGTGAAATCAAGATGGTGCCTTACAAGGTAAAGGCAGGTCCTCACGATGATATAAGGTTTGTTACCCGTGCAGGTGATTTTAGCCCGCAGGAAATTTCAGCAAGAATACTTCAAAAACTTAAACAAGCCGCAGAGGATTATCTCGGTGAAAAAATTGAAAAAGCGGTTATTACCGTTCCCGCATATTTTAACGACAGCCAGCGTCAGGCAACAAAGGATGCAGGAACTATCGCAGGGCTTACGGTTGAACGTATAATCAATGAGCCTACCGCGGCGGCTCTTGCTTACGGGCTTGACAAAAAGAAAGAAGGGCTTGTTGCCGTTTATGATTTCGGCGGCGGTACTTTCGATATTTCTATCCTTGAAATCGGGGATGGGGTTTTCGAGGTTAAAGCTACCAACGGCGACACCCATCTCGGCGGTGATGATATTGACCATGTGCTTATGGATTATATTATTTCCGAATACAAAAAGGAATCGGGTGTGGATTTGTCCTCCGATGCTATGGCTAAGCAACGTCTTAAAGATGCGGCGGAAAAGGCTAAAATTGAGCTTTCATCAAAGATGGAGACTCAGGTTAATTTGCCGTTTATTACGGCGGATGCAAGCGGACCTAAGCATCTCCAGATGACTATTACCCGCGCGCAGCTTGAAAATATTGCGCGTCCGTTGGTTGAGCGTTCCATTGACCCGTGTCTGAAGGTTATGAAAGATGCCGGAGTGGACAAGAGCAAAATTAACGAAGTTATCTTAGTCGGCGGACAAACCCGTATGCCTCTTATCGTTCAGACCGTTAAAAATATTTTCGGTAAAGAACCGTCTAAAGGGGTTAACCCCGATGAGGTTGTTGCTATCGGTGCGGCTATTCAGGGGGGAGTTCTTGCCGGTGAGGTTAAAGATTTGCTTCTTTTGGACGTAACTCCTTTGTCTTTGGGTATTGAAACTCTCGGAGGCGTTTGCACCGTATTAATATCCCGAAATACTACCATACCTACGACAAAGTCTCAAATTTTCTCCACTGCGGACGATAATCAAACTGCGGTAACTATACACGTTTTGCAGGGAGAGCGTCCGATGGCAAGGGATAACCGAACTTTGGGTATGTTTACCCTTGAGGGCATTCCTCCCGCCCCGCGAGGTGTTCCTCAGATTGAAGTTACTTTCGATATTGACTCCAACGGTATTCTTCACGTTTCCGCCAAGGATTTGGGAACGGGCAAAGAACAGAAGATTCGCATTGAATCTTCAAGCGGATTGTCCGAAACCGAAATAAAGAAGATGCAGGAAGAGGCGGAGAAAAATGCCGAAATCGACAAAAAGGCGCGTGAAATTATCGAGCTTAAAAATCAGGCTGATACGCTGGCTTATTCTACCGAAAAGGCGATTAAGGACTACGGCGATAAAATCGATGCTTCCGACAAAGCTAAAGCCGAAGAGGCTATAAAAGAGGTAAGGGAAGTCATAAAAACCGATGATGAGGCTAAAATTAAGAAGGCATTGGATGATTTGAACGCAATTTCACAGAAAATCGGCACCGAGATTTATAAACATCAGGGCGGCGCCGGCGCTCAGGGCGCTTCCGACGGCGGGCAATCCTCCGCTCCCGACGACGGAGAGGAGAAGGTTGTTGATGCCGAGGTTGTTGACGACGATAAATAAATTTTTATATACAGGAGGTTTGTCCTCCTGTTAGTTTTTATCTGCTTATAAAATGATAAAGGAACTCAAATTTGGCATAGGAGAATTGGATGGCGACGAAAAGGGATTATTATGAGGTATTAGGCATTCCGCGAAATGCTTCACAAGATGAGATAAAGCGGGCATTCCGTAAACTTGCTATGCAATACCATCCCGATAGAAACCCGAACGATAAAGTTGCTGAGGAAAAATTTAAAGAAGTTTCGGAAGCGTATGAAGTAATAGGGGATGAGCAAAAACGAAAATCCTACGACCAGTTTGGGCATGCCGCATTCCAGCAAGGAGGATTTGGCGGCGCCGGTGCCAGGGGTGGATTTAATTTTGATGATATTTTCGGCGGCGGAGGCGGGGGTTTCGGCGGGTTTGAAGATATTTTCGATACTTTTTTCGGCGGAGGTTCACGCAGGCGTTCGCGGAGTTCCAAAATGCGCGGTTCGGATATCCGCGCGGATATTACTTTGGATATTACCGACGTTCTTCAGGATAAAGCGTTAAAGATTAAAGTCAGGCGTAATGAGTATTGCTCCTCGTGTAACGGTAGCGGAAGCAGGAGCAATAAATCCCCTTCGGTGTGTCCTACATGCGGAGGCGCCGGTCAGGTAAGAACGACGCAGGGCTTTTTTACCCTATCACAGACCTGCCCGAAATGTCATGGAACGGGAACTGTCGTTTCCGACCCATGTGCTTCCTGTCACGGTTCGGGATTGCAGGAACGTGATGAGATTATCAATGTCAAGATACCGGCCGGTGTTGATGACGGGATGAGGCTTCGCGTTCCAGGTGAGGGCGATATAGGCAAAAACGGAGGAACCCGCGGCGATTTATATGTCCAAATTCATATTAAGAATAGCACTTCCTTTGAGCGGGAAGGCGGTAATCTGTATGGCAATCTTAAAATAAGTTATCCTCGTGCGGTTTTCGGCGGCGATATTATGGTTGATACTCTTGAAGAGAGGAAAAAGGTTCATATACCATCGGGAGTTCAGGTCGGTCATCAAATTCGCTTGAGAGGCGAGGGAATACCTGATATTCACTCCAAGATACGCGGAGATATTTTTTACAAGGTTAGCGTTGATGTGCCTAAAAGTATTTCTAAAAACGCTAAAAATTTGCTTAAAGAACTTGCAAAAGAGTTGGATGAAGAAGTTTAATAAAAGGGGATGAAATGAAAGGTGTAATAGTCGCTGCGGGATATGGTACCCGCTTTCTTCCAATGACAAAGACCGTGCCTAAGGAAATGCTTCCGATTTTTAATAAACCGGCAATTGATTTTATTTTAGATGAATTTGAAGAAGCAGGCATAAAGGACGTTATTGTTATTACAAGCAGGCGGAAACGCGCTCTTGAGGACTATTTAGACCGCGAAATCGAGCTTGAGTGGGCGCTTAAAGCCGACAATAAAAACGAACTTTTAGACGGTATTAAACCCCGCAATCTTAATTTTATCTTTATACGTCAGCCTGTTATGCGCGGGACGGGGCACGCTCTTTTACTGACCAAACCCGTTATAGGCGATTCTCCTTTTGTAGTGGCTTATCCCGATGACCTTGTAATCGGCGAAAAGGGACTTACCAAATCTCTTATTGAGCTTTTCGATAAAACTCAAAAAAGCATTCTTGCAGTCCGTGAGGAAAAAAATAATATATCTCGCTACGGGGTTATTTCTCCCGAAGAGAAAGACGGACTTATATATATGAAGAGTATTGTTGAAAAGCCCGAATCTCAAAACGCCCCGTCAAATCTTGTGTCTATCGGACGTTATTTGTTTACTTCACGGCTTTTGGAAATTCTTGAAAAAAATTACATAACCCATACCCACGGCGAGTTTTACCATATTGATGCCATCAACGAATTAGCATCTCAAGGCGAAGTCCTTGCCTATCCGATAGATGGAATGATGCTTGATACGGGCGACCCTTTAAGCTATTTTTCTTCTATTCTGACTTATGCGAACCGTTTTGCGGAAGGCAGGCGGGTTCTCGGCGAGTTTTATAAAAACGAATTTAACGGCTGATTTTTCAAAAAAACTATCGCTTGTATTCTTGTCAATTAAGTAAAAAGCTATTAAAATATTATGCTTAAAATAACGATTGCGGAGAAAAAATGAACTGGAAAGAATTTTATGATAAGGCAAAGGGCGGTATTGCATTCAGCGACGGTGCAATGGGAGTTATTATCCAAGCTATGGGTTTGGGTGAGGAAGTTCCGCCCGAAGACTGGAATCTTTCTCATCAGGATGAAATTTATTCCATACATAAACAATATGTCGATGTCGGCGTTGAGATGCTTACCACCAACACTATCGGGGGTAATCGTATCAAGCTATCGCATTACGGGCTTGACGACCGCGTATTTGATATAAATTTTAACGCCTCAAAAATTGCTAAGAAGGCATCAAACGGAAAGGCTATTGTCGCGGGTTCCGTAGGTCCTACCGGTAAATTTATTAAGCCTATCGGGGATATTAGCTTTGATGAAGTTGTTGATGTATATAAGGAACAAATTATTGCGCTTGCCGAGGGTGGGGCGGATGCTATTGTGTTTGAAACCCACGTTGATATCCTTGAGCTTAAAGCGGGGATTATTGCCCTGAAGGAATGCAGTAACCTTCCCTTTATTGCAAATATGACCTTTGAAAAGGACGGGCGTTCGGTAACGGGAACTCCGCCTGAGGTTGCTTTTGCTACGCTTGAGGCGCTCGGCGCAGATATTATCGGCACGAACTGCAGCACCGGTCCTTCCGATATGGCGGAACTTATTAAAAAATGGCGTCCTTATTTCAATGTGCCTATTATTGCGCAGGCTAACGCGGGTATGCCTCGTATATTAAACGGAAAGACGGTTTTTGACCAAACTCCCGATGTTTTTGCCGAAAATGCAAGCGTAATGGCTGATTACGGTATTAACGTTATAGGCGGATGTTGCGGAACTACTCCCGAACATATCGGGTGCCTGATTAAATCCGTTAATAACAAGAATGTGCCGAGTATGCAGATAAACAATCGCGGGCTTAAAATAAGTTCAAGATATGCCCTTAAATATATGGGGTTTGATTATCCGTTTATAGCGATAGGCGAAAGGCTTAATCCCACTGCGAGAAAAAAACTCGCGGCGGATATTATCGAGGGAAGGTTTGGTTATTTTAAGGATGAGGCTTTAGCACAGGAGGCTAACGGCGCGGATATTCTTGATTTGAATATGGGGATACCGTCGGTGAATGAGGCGGAACTTATGGAAAAGGGAGTTGAAATACTTACTACCGCCTCTAAGATTCCCCTTGCTATAGATTCTGCCGATACGGAAACCTGCCGACGGGGTATGAGATTTTATCCCGGAGCGGGGATTTTAAACTCAATCTCCGCTGAGGAAGAGCGTCTTGCGTTGTTGACTGATGTCAAAAAATACGGGTTTTCGTTTATTGCTTTACCTGTCGATAATAACGGAATTCCTAAAACCGCCGACGGTAGAATAAAGCTGCTTAAAAAAATAATTGACCGCGCGAAAGAGGCGGGAATTGATAAAAGCAAAATTATAGCGGATGCTTTGGTTCTAACCGCAAGCGCCGAACAGGATAGCGCGGCGGTAACGCTTGAAACTATCAGACGCGCAAAAGAGGAACTCGGACTTTTGACGGTTTGCGGACTTTCCAATATTTCTTTCGGGTTGCCTGCAAGGGGTTTTATTAACCGCAGTTTTCTTTCAATGGCGGTTGCCAACGGGCTTACATCGGCAATAGTCAACCCCTTGGATGAGCAAATTATGGGCGAAATTCGCGCATCGGACGTGCTTTTGTCTAAGGATAAAAATTCGGAAAAATATATATCCCTTTACGCGGGGTATAAAGAGAATTTGTCCGTCAGCGTATCGGATAAGGGTAATAAAACGGTCGATAAAACCCCCGATACTTTGGAAGGCTATCTTTATGATGCCGTTGTTAAAGGCAATAAGGATACGATATTGCAGTATGTAAAAGAGGCGTTGGATAAAGGGTATCAGGCGGTGGATATTTTGGATAAATATCTCGTTCCTGCAATAAACTATGTCGGTGAACTTTATGAGAAGAGAATATATTTTTTGCCTCAACTTATGATGTCTGCCGAGACTATGAAAACCGCTTTTTCATATCTTGAACCCATGCTGAAACACGGTGCGAAAAAGAGTCTCGGGAAAATAATATTTGCTACCGTAAAGGGCGACGTTCACGATATAGGCAAGAATATAGTAATTATTATGCTTCGCAATTACGGGTTTGAGGTTATAGATTTGGGCAGGGACGTTGCCTGCGATGTTATTATCGACAAGGCAAAAGAGACTAACGCCGATATTGTCGCGCTTTCGGCGTTGATGACTACAACTATGCCCCGTATGAAGGAATTTATGGATATAAAACAAGCCGTGTTGCCTGATTTAAAGGTAATGGTCGGTGGAGCTGCGGTTACTTTAGAATTTGCCGATAGTATCGGGGCTTTTTATTCTTCTGATGCCGTAGGCGCGGTTAAACTTGCGGAAACCTTGGTTAAGGCAAAATAAGGGGGTTCCCGTGTTTCATTTGATAAAGAAATATTCCAACCGCAAACTTTACGATACCTGCGATAAGCGGTTTATTACGCTGGATGATTTATTAGAAATGATTCTAAAAAAAGAAGAAATCCGTATAGAGGATTCCGATACCCGTGTCGATATAACCTCTTTAGAGGTTACAAAGGCGCTTATGAGGTATATCAATAACGCCAATTCTATGCCGGATTCCGTTGCCGAGATTCTCCAGGGGCTATGCGCTCAGGAAGAGAAAAAAAGCGCCGGCTCAATTTTAAAGAGCCTGCTTAATAAATTTCAGGAAACCCCGTCAAAATTAAAAGCGGGAAATAATAGAGATATTGATAGCCTGATTAATTCCAATGATGAGATTTTGTCTTACGTTCCCGCTGAAATTAGACTTTTAAATAAGTCTGTTGAGTATCTTCAAGGGGCGATGGCAATTTTAAAGTCCGAAACCCCGTTTAACGGAAGACTCCACGATGAACTTTATGTGTTATACAAGGAATTTGATAGAAAATTATCTATAATCAAGAAAAAATACCGGATAAGTTGATGAATTTACGAAAAGCTCTGCCATCTGATTTTATAGACTTAATTGAGCTTTCAAAACTTTTTGAAACCTCGCCTTTTTCATTCGATAAGCGAATGACCGGACTTTCTCCCAATTTTACCCCCGCCTTTGCCGAAGAAATGCTCAAAAAGAAGGATACTATTTCCTTAGTTGCCGAAGATAACAAGGAAATAAAAGGATTTATCGCGTTTTGCTTAAATGAGCGTATCTCACAGGCTGCGGAAATAAAAATCGGCAATATCCTGCTTTTGTCGGTAAACAAAGACTATCGGGGAAGGGGATTGGGCAGATTTTTAGTCGAAAACGCCGTGAAATTATTATTTAATTACGGGGCAAATATTATTACCGTAGGCACGGATATTTATAATATTCCCGCCATAAATGTTTATGAGGAATGCGGTTTTAGAACGCGGTTTTGCTGGCATATTTTCCGTTATTACCGTGACTTCGGAACAAGCGGTGTCGGTTTGCAGGAGGAAATCGAATTATTAAACCCTTATGCTTTGGATAAATTCAAGCTAAATTTTAACCGTCCCGTTTCGCTTCTTTATGAAAAATCTGTTAATAAGGAAATCCTGCGTGATTATCTTTTCGAGGGTTTTAGACGTAAGATACTTAAAGGCGAGACTATTTCACTTCAATACGAAAAAAACGGCAAATCGGTTGCTATGATTAATATTATCAAAGATGAATTGGCTAATAAATCCTTGGGCGGTTCGGTTGTGATTTACCGTATCTGTGATTTAATAGTCCTTGATGAGGCAAAAGGAGAGGGTATAGAAACCTTATTGCTTAAAGATACGATAGCGCGTCTTCACGATTTTTCCGCAATCGAAATATGGACATCCGTAGAAGATACCGAACTGATTAACGGGATAGAAAGAGCGGGGTTTGAGTTATCCTATACGGGCGTAAGTCTTCATCTGAATAAAAAATAATGAGCGCTTTCACGGAAAAATTATGAACTCTTTGCTTTGGACGACGGTAAAATTTTTTTGGAAAATAAATTGACAATATTTACCGAATGAGCTATAATACTTGCACGTTTCAATGATGGTCTAAGCCCCCATCGTCTAGTGGTTAGGACACAGGGTTTTCATCCCTGCAGCCGGGGTTCGATTCCCCGTGGGGGTAATAATAAGCTGTCCGGGTTATCCGGGCAGCTTTTTTATTGTCTTTTTAGATTGTTACGTTATTGAGTCCGTCGTCAATTTGCGAAACAATATCACCGGCAATTTGAGAGCCTTGTTGAGCATATACGGCGCAAGCCTTTTTTATTGTTGTGAGTTCGGTAAAGGTAATATCCTCAAGATTGAAGCTGTTTTGCGTATTTCCTTTTGAAAGGTTCATATATCCTCCGTTACTTAAATTTTAAACCGAATGCCATCCTTCAAGCACCCTTTCAAGTTCGTTCAAATCCGAAACAAGACTAAGTTTATATCTTGTGTTTTTACAGTCGTGAAAGCCTTTTACATACTGGATTAACGCCCCTCTGATAGCGACAATCCGAGTTGTTTTATTAACTTCGGCAAAGAGTTCGGCAAATTCGCGCATAATGGTTTTTATCTCATCCATAGAATATTTTTTGTAAGACCCTATGGTGAGATAATCAATTATCTGACGGAACAGGAACGGCTTCCCGATAGCGCCGCGTCCTATCATTATTCCGTTAGCATGGGTTGTTTCAAAGACTTTTTTTGCATCTTCGGGAGTGGTAATGTCGCCGTTTGCTATAAGAGGCAATTTAGTCATTTCACGGACGCGTGCTATTTCTCTCCAGTCTGCATATCCGCGAAAAAAATCGATGCCTAACCGGGGATGTAGAATAATAATATCCGCCCCGCTTTTTTCTATAATCGGGACGGTTTTTTCGAGATTATTGTAGTCATATCCCAAACGAATCTTCGCGGTGCAGGTAGCCCCCGAATCTTTTACCGCTTTGATTAGCTCCCCCATATTCTCAGGTGATTTAAGAAGAGCAGAGCCTGCCCCGTTACGCACCACCTTTTTTACGGGACACCCGAAATTTATATCAATGATTTTTACATCGAATTTTTCTACAAGCATTTTTGAAACCTCGTAGAATTTTTGAGGCGTTGCCGAACCGAATAATTGTATAGCGGTAAGCCCGTCGTCTATATCAATGTATTTAAGCGTTTTTTTATCTTTACGCCATAAACCCTCTACGCTTACCATTTCGCTTACCGTAAATCCCGCTCCATATCGTTTTACCATCAGCCTCATTGCTTTATGTGAGTATCCGGCAAGCGGGGCAAACCACAAATTATTTCTTAGTTCTATTTTATTTAGCTTCATAGGGTTTATAAACATCGGGGCAAAACTCCTTTACTTAATTGTAATTGTTTATCTTGTTTATCGGAGTTAATATTATAAATGCCATATCGTTAGAGGTCAACAAATAGTTTTTTCTTAGATTTCTTCAACCTGATGGTTACCCGAATATCTTTATACAAAAAAGTATCTCTGTTTTTTTTGAATTAATTAAAATATAAGTTATAATCTATAAAAGGTTATTTTTAAGTTGATTGTGGAGTTATTATGGGAGAGTTTTTAAACGAGGCTAAAGGCGAGGTTATATTAGAGGAAAGCGGCAATATTGCAATATTTATTATCAAGGGTGTTCTTGAAATTATGCAAAGTCTTATTCTTGAGGAAAAAGTTGAGGCTTATCTAAGACGCCCCAAACCTCGATTAGTTTTTGACCTTCAGGGTGTTACCCATCTCAGTAGCAGCGGAATTCGCGTTTTTATTTCTACTTTACGACAGATTAATTCCGTTGGCGGAAAACTTATTCTTTGTAATTTGAGCCCTGTTGTTGTTAGAATACTTGAAACGGTTGAATTACTTGAATTTTTTGATGTTGCCCGAAACAAAGAAGAGGCAATTAAGCGGCTTTCTTAATTCTATTGTCGTTCCAAAAAACAGAGTTCCAAAAATAATTGACAAAAAGACAAAAAACTTCAAGCCGATTTTATTAAACAATATTGAAACCGTTATCATAACGTTAAGCACATCGTCCCTGAATTTTTAGGACTTTCCTTGAACTTCCCAACGGAAGAAATAAGGCTGTCTTATAAAAACCGTTTTATCTATCTACCCTCTTAAAATAAATACAACAGTAATTAAATTCTTGCCTCCGAAGCCTTTTGTAAGTTATAATATCGGTAAAGTTGGAGAAAGTTTTGATGAATAAACGATGGAAAACGCCTCGCAGGATTTCCGTAGGCATTAATAATTTTTTACGCAAAGTTCCGTTGAAAGCAAAGGTCTTGCACAAATTGTCTCAAAATTGGAAAGATATTGCAGGACCTAATATTGCGAGACACTCTTCCCCTTACGACATACAGAACCGCCGGCTTATTATTAATGTTGACGAAACGGTTTGGATAAATGAACTTACTTTGTGCAAGGATGATATTAAAGATAAGATTCACAAATTTTTAAGATTGAATGCCGAGCGCAATTTGATAGAATCTTTGAGGTTCAGAGAGGGGGAGGTTTCCCGTTATGAGGTGGAAAAAAAGAAAAATATTACATTTAAACTTTCCCCGGATACTTTAAAACTTATAGAGGAGAAAATTGCCTCCGTTGATGATAAAAAACTTAAAGAGGCGTTGAAAAAATATTTTATCACAATAAGCCTTACTTCCGATAAAGACACAAAAAATGAAGGAGAATAAAATGGGAATTTATCAAAACCCGCTTGAAACGCGATATGCATCCGAACAAATGCTTTCCATATTTTCGGATGAGAACAGATATACTACATGGCGTGCGGTATGGGTCGCGCTTGCTCAAGCGGAGAAAGAACTTGGGCTTCCTATCACCGACGAGCAGATTGATGATATGCGCGAAAATATGGATAATTTAAACCTCAAGCGCGCTAAAGAAATAGAAAAGGAAATCCACCATGACGTGATGAGTCATATTCGGGCTTTCGGTGAGGTTGCCCCGAAAGCAAAAGGAATTATCCATCTCGGCGCAACTTCGGCGTTCGTTACCGATAATGCCGAAACGGTTTTGCTTAAAGAGGCGTTATTGCTTATTAAGCGCAGGCTTGTTACCTTGATTGATACTCTTAAAGACAAGGCGATTCAATACAAGGATTTGGCGATGCTCGGTTATACCCATCTTCAGCCCGCGCAACCGACAACGCTCGGTAAAAGAATAAGCCTGTGGCTTTATGACCTTGTTCTCGACTTAAAAGACCTTGATTACCGGATGTCTAATCTTGTTACGCGGGGCGCGAAGGGAACTACCGGCACTCAGGCAAGTTTTTTAAAACTTTTTGAGGGGGATAACGAAAAGGTCAGGGAACTTGACCGTCTTGTTGCAAAAAAGCTGGGGTTTGAAAAAAGTATTCCCGTATCGGGGCAGACGCTTACCCGCAAGTTTGATTTTCAATATTTATCGGTTTTATCATCAATAGCCCAATCGGCGCATCGTGCGGCTAATGATATTCGTATCCTGCAACATCGCGGAGAGCTTGAAGAACCGTTTTCCAAAAATCAGGTGGGGTCTTCCGCGATGCCGTATAAACGAAACCCGATACTTGCAGAGCGTATGACCTCGCTTTCAAGGTATCTTATCAGCAATCTTAATAACGCCGCGCAGACTTTCGCCTTACAGTTCCTTGAGCGCACTCTTGATGATTCGGCAAACAGACGTATTCTAATACCGGAATGTTTTTTGCTTGCCGATTCGATTCTTATTATTTACCAAAAGTTGATAGAGGGACTAAACGTATATCCCGAAGTTATAAAGACAAACCTCCTTGCGAATCTTCCGTTTTTTGCTACCGAGAACGTTCTTATGGAGGCGGTAAAGCGGGGTGGAAACCGGCAGGAGCTTCACGAGGTTATTCGCGACTATGCGATGAAGGCGGTTGATGCTATCCGTCGCGGTGAGAAAGCCAACCTTATTGATGGCCTGAAAGCGAGTGGTAAATTTCCATTGCCCGATAGCGAGTGGGAAAAGCTCGCCGATTTTTCGACTTATATAGGACGCGCTCCATTGCAGGTAGAGGAATTTATCGGGGAGGATGTCGCTCCCGTCCTTGAAGAGAACAGGAATTTTATAGGTATTGACGGTGAAATAAGGGTTTAGCCTTAAAAAGTCCTTTTATTGCGTAATTTGATTTTATTGACTAATTTGTGTATAATATCCCGTTTATATCCGTGTTTTAGGGAGACTTATGAAAAGAAAAATAAAGCTGATAGCCTCGCTAACGGGGGTTATAATTTTTGTGTTTGTCGGGGCGGTTAATTACTCCATTTTTAAACAATTCGGGAAAATTGAGGGCTTTGTAGATAAGCGCGTGCCTTTGGATATTGTTGAAGAAGAGCCTTTTACGGAGGACATAAACCTTGACGTATTGGCGGAGAGGATTATTTCCCGAATGTCGATTGAGGAAAAAATCGGGCAGCTTCTGATGATTAATTATCTCGGCAACGATTTAAGCAGGGTCCGGATTCTTGTAGAGAGTTACCATATCGGCGGCTTTATGCTCAAATCGGAAAACATAGTTAATAATAATTATCGTCAGGTTAAGGCTAATAATCGAAGGATACAGCATTTTGCATCAAGCATCCCGATTTTCTTATCGGTTGACCAAGAGGGCGGGAGCGTTGCCCGTCTAAGGACTATAATCGATAATTACCCGTCCCCATTAGAGCTTTACAGTTTGCGGGGTGAGGAGGGCGTTATTGAACTTGCCCGCTATTTCTCCTCAAGACTGAAAGACCTTAATATTCATATCAATTTTGCCCCCGTAATGGATGTTATAGAGGTAAACCATTCGGTGGTTTCGGGAAGGGTTTTTTCACGTAATGTCGATGTTAATACCCGTCTTTCGCGTGTATATCTCGATATTTTTAATAAAAGCGGCGTAATCGCCGTTCCTAAACATTATCCCGGTTACGGGCGTGTCGGCATTGACCCTCATTATGAGGTGTGTTTCGACCCTATACAGGATATTGATGTTATTTCCGCGCCGTTTAGAGAGGTAATTGACGCGCAGATGATTATGTCGGCTCACGTCGTTTATCCTAACTACGATAATAAACCCGGAACGCTTTCCGAAATCATTATTTCGGGATTGCGTCAAAAAGGATTTTCCAATATTATTATTACCGATGATATACAGATGTATTCCATAACCGATATCTATGATTATAAAACCGCATCCAAGATGGCTTTGCAGGCGGGATGCGATATTGTGCTTAGCATTACGAAAGATGATAAAGACTGGTTTGATGAAGCGGTTAATTTACATAAATATTTAGTTGAGGCTTATAAGCGCGGCGAAATTCCACCGGAGAAAATAAATCTTGCTTTAAAACGGGTTTTGCGCAGTAAACTGAAATATTTATCTTCCGAAAAATGGGCTATACTCAATAACGAGGAACGTATTTTTATCAGGTCGGTAAGCGAAAAAACGGTCAAGGGTTACTAATTAATGAATGATATAAAAAACAAGGCTTTACTTGCAAGAATATCGGATGCTTTTCAAACGGTTAATGATGTTCGGGCTATTGCCCTTGCAGGTTCGTTCATTAACGGTATGGAAGACGGGCATTCGGATTTTGATATTTATGTTTACTCCGATGAGGAAATTTCGACCGGTATTCGTCGCGAACTGGCGCTTGAATTTTCCGATAATCCCGAAATTGATAACCGGTATTGGGAAACCGGCGATGAATGGACTGCCGATGAATTTAATCGCGGCGTGGATATTATGTTTCGTTCTCCCGCTTGGATTGAAGAAAAAATTGCCCGCGTATTGGATGAGCATATTGCAAGCGTGGGTTATTCCACCTGTTTTTGTTTTAATATAAAAAACTCTATTCCGTTGTTTGACCGAAGAAAATGGTATGCCCATTTGGTTGAAAAAACAAATCGGGATTATTCCGACGAGTTAAAACGGAACGTGATTTTAAAGAATTTCCCGATTTTACGCGATACACAGTCAAGCTATAAGACACAGATTGAAAAAGCGATTATTCGGGAGGATATTGTCGGCGTTAATCACAGAATTTCCGCATTGCTTGCAAGCTATTTTGATATAATTTTTGCGATTAACGGAGAGTATCATCCGGGCGAAAAACGTCTTATAGCTTATACAAAATCGGTTTGCAAAAAACTTCCTTTAAATTTTGAGGAATCGGTTTTGTCGGTATTGAAATGGGCTTGCAGAGACAGGGATGCCGTATTGAATTCGGTTGACCGTCTTATTAACGGAATTGAGGAATTGATTAAGAACGAAGATTTGATATAAACCCTGAAAACGCGAGTTTTATCATTTGTTTGACGGGAGGAGTTATGATTAATATTACCAAAGAACGGGTTAGGTATGCCGAAACGGATGCTATGGGCGTTACTCATCATGCCAACTATTTATTATGGATGGAAATAGGCAGGACAAATCTGTTGAGAGATATGGAACTGCCTTATAAAAAACTTGAGGAAGACGGGATTATGCTTCCCGTAACCAAACTGGGAGTAAAATATATCGCTCCCACTTTTTATGATGATGAAATATTTATACATTCCGTATGCACTCTTGCAAAGGGTGTAAGAATGAGAATTGATTATAAGATATATCGAAACGGAAACGAAATTGTCGCAACGGGATATACCGAACATGCGGTATTGGATTCTCATACCCGTAAACCGAAAAGGATACCCGGTTTCTTTTTAGACAAGATTAAATTTCCCGAAAATATCGGGGATTTTGCTAATACTATTTGAGTTTAGAACGGGATTATATAATGCTTAGAAAATTGACATAGTCGGTAAATGGTATTAATATATATATCTGGTTTTTATATTGAATAAACTATACATAGACGGGGTATCGAATTATGCGAAATGGAAAACGAGTTGTAATAACTGGTATGGCTACCATTAACCCTCTTGGAGACACCTTAGAGGAGTATTACCAAAATCTGATTAGCGGAAAGTCGGGCATAAAGGTCTGGCATACGGTAGATATTAGCAATGTGGCTTGCAAGATAGGCGGCGACGTAGGCGATTATGATTTTGCCAAAGCTCTTGAGGATTTACGCGGAAAGGTCAGCGAGGAAAGGCACAAACGTCTGCGAAAACTTTTTAGAACTATGACCGTATCCAACAAATCCGCTACTATTTGTTCGCTTAATGCGTATATTGACGCGGGGCTTTTTGATGTGGAAATCGACCCGTATCGCGTGAGTGTAATAACCGGCGGGCATAATGTAAACTCTAAATATGTTCATCAGCAGGCTAAGCAATATGCCGAGGAACCGGAATGGATTGACCCGCTTTACGGTATAGAGTGTATTGACCCTAACATACCCGGGACAATTTCCGAGGCTTTGGGTGTGCAGGGTCCTGCATTTAACGTAGGCGCGGCTTGCGCAAGCGGAAATATTGCATTACGCGACGGGTTTCGTGATATAATTACCGGCGAATGCGACGCATCGGTTATAAACGGCGCTTTTTGGGATATGGATGATTTTGATATATTTGCTATGGCGTTCTTAAACTCGCTTGTAACCGAACCTGAATTTCAGAAAAATCCGGAAATAGCATCCCGCCCGTTTGATGTAAGACGTTGCGGGTTTGTTCCTTCGCACGGTGCCGGCGCGCTTATAATAGAGGATTTAGAGCATGCCAAGAGAAGGGGCGCTAAGATTTATGCAGAGGTTTTGGGCGTTTGCGCTAATTCCAATGCAAATCATCTGCCCGCACCTTCGGAAGAAGCTCAGGCGGCACTGATGAAAAACCTGCTTAAAACCTGCGACGTAAAACCCGAAGAGGTCGGTTTTGTGGGTTGTCATGCAACCGGAACCCCTCTCGGTGATTTAAAGGAGCTTAATGCCATTAAGAAGGCTTTTGGTAACCATGTTTATAATATGAAATTTAATGCGCCTAAGTCTATGCTCGGTCATACCGCTTGGTCTGCGCCGATTGTTGAGACTATTGCCGGGGTTATGCAGATGCTTAACAGGAAGCTGCATCCTTCAACGAATATAGACGAACTTGCGCCTGAGGTTGATGTTGACGTATGTAAAGACGGGGCGGTGGACTACGATTTCGATATTATGCTTAAAAATTCTTTTGGGTTTGGTGGTCTAAACTGCTGTTCGTTAATAAAACGGTATGAGGAGTAGTTTATTGAAGAATGTGTTTATTACCGGTGGTTCGCGGGGTATAGGACGCTCGATTGTCCTTAAGTTTATCCGCGAAGGTTGGGGATGCGCCTTTACTTATGCGGGCAATATTGCTGCGGCGGATGAAACTATTAAGCTCGCAAAGGAAATTAATCCCGATGCTAATATCAAGGCTTATCAACTTGAACTTAAAGATGTTCCCCGGATAGAAACCGTTGCAGACACCGCTATCAGCGATTTCGGCGATATTCATGCGCTTATTAATAACGCCGGGATTGTTAGAAACAGCGCCGCGGCGGTTATGTCTCAGGAAGATTGGGAAGAAGTTATTGCCGTTAATCTTAGCGCTCCTTTTTTTGTTGCTCAGAGTTTTCTGATGCATTTTCTGTCTAACAGATGCGGTAAGATTTTGAATATTTCGTCTTTGGCTATGCTCGGTTCAAGCGGGCAGGCTAATTATGCGGCAGCTAAAGCAGGACTTGTAGGGCTTACTATGACGCTTGCCAAGGAATACGGTCCCAAAGGCATTAGAGCTAATATATTGTGCATAGGCTATGTTCCTACCGATATGACTAAAGAACATCTTGCAAAACCGCTGCATGATTTTTGGGTAACTTACTCTGCGGTTAGACGCGAGGGCAAGCCCGAAGAAATTGCGAATATTGCATATTTCCTTTGCTCGGACGATGCCGATTTTATTACCGGCGAGGTTGTAAGCGCAGTGGGCGGATTGTATTACGGTTTATAGGACTAAAAAAATTTTAGGAGATTTTATTATGAATAGGGTTGGAATTGAAAAAATTTATCTTTATCCGGGGTCAATGTGTCTATCTATGAAAGATTTGGCGATTGCGCGGGGGAAAGACCCTGACGTTATTGTTAATGACTATCTTATAGATATTCGCGCTCTTTACCCTCCGTATGAAGATACGATTACTATGGGGGCTAATGCTTTAAAGCCTTTGCTTGAAGATATGGATCCTAACGAGATTGGGATGCTTATTGCCGGCACGGAGGGCGGTGTTGATTACGGAAAGCCTATTTCCACTAATATTATCGGCGCTTTGGGGCTTCATAATAATATCCGTAATTATGAAACCAAGCACGCTTGTTACAGCGGAATTGCCGCGGTTGACGCCGCGATTAACTGGATTGCATCAGGGCTTAACAAAGGGAAAAAAGCGGTTGTTATTGCCGCCGACCTGAGCAGAAAGCATTTTAATACGATACAGGAATTTGTTATGGGAGGGGTTGGAGCTGCCGTTGTTATCAGTGAAACCCCTAAAATCCTGGAGTTTGAACCCGAAAAGAAGGGAACTTGGACTACCGATATTTACGACACTTTCCGTCCCTCTGCACGTTCCGAAGAGGGCAATAACGAAGCAAGTCTTTATACCTATATGGATGCGCTTGAAGGGTCTTTCAACGATTACATTTCCAAAGTCGGTGAAATTGACTTTGATACTTTTTTCAAAAAACATGTTTATCATACGCCTTTCCCGGGAATGTCTTTTCAGGCGCACAGGGTTTTATGTAATTTAACCAGACCCCGTAAAAAGGCTGAGGTTAGGGAAAGTTTCGAGGCTAAGGTAATGCCGGTATTGAAATATGCCCGCCAGATTGGCTCGTGTTATGCCTCAAGTAATTTCGTAGGGCTTTGCGGCGCTATTATGCAATGTGATGACCTCAATGCAGGCGACCGTATCGGGTTTTATACTTATGGTTCGGGGGCTATCGGTGAATTTTACAGCGGTATAATCCTTCCCGAAGCTCGTGCCGAACTTGAAAAAATGAAACTTGACGATGTTTTTGCTTCACGAAAACCTATTACCGTTAAGGATTATGAACTGAATGAAAACGCCCGTGAAAAATGTATCGACAATCCCAACTTTACCCCCGACCTTTCTATTCACGGCAATTTATTTGACGAGTTTTATAAGGGTAAAGGTCTTTTGTATTTGAAAAAGGTTGAGGATTGGCGAAGATTTTATGATTGGAGTTAAAAGTTGGCTTTTATAGAAAGTTATATCGATTCAGGACTTACTGTGATAACTCTTGCCGATAGTGAGGGCGGTAATCGTCTTAATATGGATAGCTTGTCGGAATTATCGCACGCTATAAATGCAGCCTTGATGAATGACGAGGTTAGGGTAATTCTCATACGCTCTAACGGCGCTAATTTCTGTCTCGGAATGGATTTGGTGTTTTTAACCGATGCCGAGGGAGACAGGTCTATCGGGGAATACGCGGTAGGTCTTTATGTCGATTTGCTTCTAAAGATTTATGAGTCCCCCAAGCCTGTGATTGCGCTTGTTGACGGCGAGGTTAAAGCCGGCGGTATAGGACTTGTTGCCGCCTGCGATATTGTAATAGCTTCCGAAAACTCATCGTTTTCTTTAACGGAGGTGCTTTTCGGGCTAATACCTGCCAATGTCCTGCCGTTTATTTTCGGGCTTCGTTTAACTCCCCAGAGGGCGCGTTACCTTATTATGACTGCCAAAAGAGTTTCTGCCGATGAGGCAAAGATAATAGGGCTTGTCGATGAGGTTTTTAGCGAGGATGACCTTGAAAAAGAAACCCGCGCTATTATAAAAAACCTGTTTCGGGCTAACCCATCGGCGATTTCATTAACCAAGCATTTTACTATGTCTATTATGTTTAAGGAATTAAACGAATCAACCAATATGGCTAAGGAGAAATTGCTTGAGTTGGTAGGAAAGCCTGAGATTATTAATGCAGTCAAGGCTTTTAATGAGGGCAGCACGCCGGAATGGTTTGCCAAGTTTAAACCGCAAAAATCGATTGTGAGGGAAAAATGAGTAACAGAATTTTGATAGAAGAAAAAGAAAACGGTATAGTTTATTTGAAGATGAACGATATCGAAAATAAAAACGTGTTTTCCGATGACTTTGTTGATGAATTAGTTAAGGGTGTTGAAAAAGTCGAGGAAATACAGCCCAAAGTTTTGGTTCTATGGGGGTTGCCGGATGTGTTTTCTGCCGGCGCTGACCGTAAAAATCTTATGGACCTCTGCGACGGAAAAATCCACGTGAAAGACCTTGTTATATCCGAAAGGCTTATTAATGCGCCTTTCCCGATTATTTCGGCTATGGAAGGACATGCAGTAGGCGGGGGGCTTGTTATCGGACTTTGTTCGGATATTGTAATTATGGCGGAGGAAAGCCGTTACGGGTCTGTGTTTATGTCTTTAGGGTTTACACCCGGTATGGGGACTACAACCCTTCTCCCTGAGCTTGTAGGACCTTTTATTGCCAATGAGATGATGTTTACGGGAAAAAGGTTTAAGGGCAGGGAGCTTAAAGAAATGGGTATTAATGCCAATTATATTGTTCCTAAAAAAGACGTTATGCTAAAAGCGGAAGATATTGCTTTACAAATCTCGGAAAAAAATATAAAATCTATTTACTTGCTGAAATATACGCTTGCGGCAAGAAAGAAAAAACTGTTGGTTGATGCAAGGTTGCAGGAGGATTTGATGCATAAACTTAGTTTTGCTTATCCTGAAACCAAAAAAACTATTGAGGAATTTTACGCAGGCTGATAAATAATGTTCTAAGGGAGTTGTGATGGTTACTATTGATTTAACCGGAAAATCGGTGTTGATAACTGGGGGGACTAAGGGTATTGGGCTTTCAAGCGCTTTATATTTCGGGAAAGCCGGTGCGCAGACGTATCTTACTTATAAATGGGGTTCCGATGATTACTCAGCCTTATACGAGGAGTTTGATAAGGCGGGCGCACCTAAGCCTGTTCTTATTCAGGCTGATGTTTCCGTCGAAGAGGATACCGATGCGCTTCTCAGCCAAATTAAGGAAAAAGAGGATAAAATCGACTTTTTCATAAGTAATGTCGGTTTTGCTCAAAGCCCTAAGGGCTTAATGGATTATAAAAAGCGGTCTCTTTACAAAACGCTTGATTACAGCACCTGGCCTATGATTGAATACACCCAGAAAATCAAAAAGACTTTCGGCCAATTCCCAAAACATATTTTGGGGATTTCCAGCGATGGACCTTCGCATTTCTATTACGGCTATGATTTTGTGGCAGCATCTAAGGCTTTATTGGAGTTTTTCGGGCGTTATATGGCGGCTCATCTCGGTAAAGACGGTTCTCAGGTTAATGTAGTCCGTTTCGGACCCGTTAAAACCGAATCCTTTACGCTTATATTCGGCGAGGATTTCTTTGATTTCGCTGAAAAAGAGGGTTTGAGCGATGATGTATTTCTTTTGCCCGATGATTGCGGGCGCGTGGTTTTTGCGCTTTGTTCGGGGCTTTTTGATGCTATGAACGGTCAGGTTATTACAGTCGATAAGGGGCTTCCTTTTGTCGATAATTTTATGAACCGTTATCTTGCTTATAAAGCAAATAAATAAAAAAAATTCTATATTTTGGAGGATAATATGACTAAAGATGAGGTGATTCAGGTAATCAAAGAGAATATTCTCGATAATCTCGAGGATATCAACGAAAGTGATATCGACCCTAACAAGTCGATGAAAGATTTAGGCGCTAACAGCTTGGATATTATCGAAGTCGTTTCTACTTCTATGAGACAGCTCAATATCAAGATTCCCCGAACTGAGTTGGCTGATATTCAGACAATAGGTCAGCTTGCCGACAAGTTTTTGGAACACTTGAGCAATAACTAAAAAAGGTAATTATGTATGGATAATGCATTAGACTTTAGTCTCGCAGATTTCTTTTTCAACGACAGTGAAAATGTGTTGGAACCACCCTCCGATTTTGAGGCGTGGTTTTCCGACCCGCGTATTCAAGCAGGTTTTAGCTTTTTTGAGCAGCAGCTTTTAAAAGCTCCCCGCGCAGAAACCGAGATTTTGAGTAATCTTGACGGGAAACAGCGCAGAGTTATCAATTTGACCTCTTATAACTACCTCGGTTTGTCCTCGCACCCCGAGGTTATAGAGGCTGCGATTGAGGGATTGAAAAAGTACGGTCTTGGTGCCTCAGGCGCTCCTTTGCTTTCGGGTACTTTTGATATCCATGTTAAGTTCGCTAAAATGCTTGCCGATTTCAAGCAGAAAGAGGATTGTCTCCTTTATTCTAGCGGACTTGGCGGTAATCTCGGCGCTATTCAAGGGCTTCTCCGCAAAGGCGATTTGCTTGTTATGGATGAAAAAATCCATAAAAGTCTTATAGACGGCGGAACGCTTGCCGGCGCGAAAATCCATATGTTTGAACATAACAACCCCGAACATCTTAACCAAATTCTTGAAAAAAACAAGGGTAAGCGTATCCTTGTTGCTATTGAGGGTGTTTATTCAATGGATGGAGACCTTGTTAAACTTCCCGAAATTGTCGAGGTTGTTGACCAGTATCCCAATGTCGCAATCTACCTTGACGATGCTCACGCTACGCTTATGTTCGGAGAGAACGGACGAGGCGTTGCCGAGCATTTTGGGCTTGAACACAAAATCGGCATATCTTACGGGACTTTGTCCAAGTCTTTCGGAGGTGTCGGAGGATTTATTTGTTCCAACTCAAGGATTGTCCGTTATCTTAAAGGATATTCCTCGCCTTATAATTTCTCCTGTGCGCCTTCACCCGGGATTGTTGCCGGTTTAGTCAAGTCCCTTGAAGTCGCTACACGCGATTCATCGCTTCGCGACAAACTTTGGGAAAATACCGAATACTTTAAGAATAACCTTCTTGATTTGAAACTTGATATCGGTATGACGGAATCACAGGTTATTCCGATTATTATCGGGTCTTCCGGCCTTATGCTTTTTGAAATGGCGAGTGAAATACAAAAACGCGGTTTGTTCCTTCAACCCGTTGATTTCCCCGCCGTTCCCGCTAATGCCAGAAGGTTTAGAATCTCGGTTTCTTCGCAGTTGACCAAAGAGATTATTGATGAGGCTTGTAACATAATTGAAGATGTTATTGCTAAAAGGGTTCACGGCAAGTAGGCAAGTATGGATTATGAGAAACTTCTGAAAACTTATCGCAAACGGGCTATTGTAACCGACATCGAATTGGATGGGAAATCCTCCTTTTCGGCGGTCAGCTATGGACGAGAGGATATAAAAAAACTTATTCCTCATCGAGACCCGTTTTTGCTGGTAGATAGAATTGCGGGAATTGATATTGCAGAAGGCGAAGAAACTATTATTGCCGTGAGGCATATTAGCGCGGATGACCCTGTGTTTAAAGGGCATTTTCCCGGATTTCCCGTTTACCCCGGTGCTTTGCAGGTTGAGATGGGAGGACAGGCGGGGCTATGCCTTACATATTTTGCTCTGAATAAAACGCATAGTATAGCCCCAGATGCTAAACCCGTTAATGTTCGTGCGACAAAGGTTTTAGGTGCGCTTTTTCTTGAACCCTTGTTTCCGGGTAAAGATGCTAAAATTATTGCCAAAACCCTTGAGTATGACGGATATTTCGGCACCGTTCTTACCCAGATTATATCCGATGATAAAATATGCACGGTCGGTATAGCTGAGGTGATTTTCCTTGACGAATAATCGTTTTTTAAAAAATTGAGGGCTGTCTCGCTACGGGACAGCCTTTTTTTGTGAGGCTTTTATGAACAGCGGTATATTTAACGGAATTGAAAAGGATTTTAAGTCGCGCGGTATTGTATTTGTATGCGGGAAAGAAGAGCGGGATGAAAATTCTCTTTATCAATCCGAAAAGTCTTTTGTTGAGGGAGCTAACCGTTCACGTATAATTGAGTTTGCAAGCGGTCGATTTTATGCCCGAAAGGCTTTGTTGTCTATCGGGATTTCGGATACGGCTATATTATGCGGTAAATTCGGTGAGCCTGTTTTCCCCGAAGGTACGGCAGGCTCTATTAGCCATAGCGATAATCTTTATAGTGTTGCGGTATGTCGTTCCGATAACTTTGTGTCTGTCGGGATTGATTTGGAAAGCATAGGGAGGGAAATATCAGATTCTGCCCTTTCTCTTATCGCTAACGAGGATGAACGAGTTTTAATTGATAAAGATAGCGATTGTAATTTTGTGAGACTTCTTATCTTCAGCGCGAAAGAAAGCGTATTCAAGGCACTATCTATTATAGCAGACAGGCGTTTTTATTTTGATGAGGTTTCGATATTTCCTTCTAAAGACGCCGGGCGCTTAGATATAAAAATCCATAATAGGCTTGAAAAAAAAATACCCGCCGGCTTGTCCGTCTCGGGCGGGTATTTTTGTGATAATTCATATATTTTTACATATTGCCTTGTTACCCTTTAAAACGGGAAATAATAATAGACGAATTTTGACCTCCGAAACCGAAACTGTTTGAAAGAACATTGGTAACCTTTTTTTCATAAGGTTTATTCGCAGCAATTTTCAAATCAATTCTCGGGTCTTGTTCAAAAATATTGATTGAAGGATGCACTACGTTTTTAAGAATAGTTTGAACGGAGGCAACGGCTTCAGTTCCGCCTGCCGCCCCGATTAGATGTCCTATCATCGATTTTGTGCTGTGGACAAGTATATTATCGGCTGCTTTCCCGAATGCCTTGCGGATAGCGCTGGTTTCGGATAAGTCGCCGAGGATAGTAGAAGTTCCGTGTGCGTTTATAACGTCTATGTCTTCCGGGTTTAGTTCGGCATCTTCCATTGCGTTTTTCATAGCAAGCATAGCCCCTCTTCCCTCCGGATGTGGTACAACAATATCATAAGCATCACAGGATATTCCTAATCCCGTAATTTCGGCATAAATCTTAGCGCCTCGCTTTTTGGCATGTTCAAGTTCCTCCAAACACAATATGCCTGCACCTTCGCCCATAACAAAACCGTCTCTGTCTTTATCAAACGGGCGTGATGCGGTTTCCGGGCTATCATTACGGCGGGAAAGTGCATATATGGCGTTAAACGCCGAAAGACCGGCAAAGTTTAACGTTGATTCCGTTCCTCCGCTTATTATTACATCTGCATAACCCATTTTAATTAAATTTGCTGCGGTTATTATTGCGTGGTTGCTTGTTGCGCAGGCGGATGATACGCTGAAATTAGGTCCCTGAAAATTTGTGCTTTTGGCAAAATAACCGGCCGCCGCATTGGCAATTAGACCTACTACATAGAAAGGCGATACACCATCCCAATTTAGTGTTTCTAAAGAGTTTCTGATATTTCTAACGTGGATATCGCTACCGCCGTCCCCCGTTCCTATAATAGCGCCGTAATTGGTAGGGTCTTTTTCAACGTCTTCCGGTTGAATCCCCGAATCCTTAAATGCCTGTATAGATGCCACTTGAGAAAGAAAGATAAATCTTCCGAGTTTAGGCAGCATCTTTTTCGGCATATATTCGTGAAACCGGTCAAAATCAACTTCCCCTGCAAATTTTATGGATATTTCATCGGTATTAAAATTTTGTATAGTTCTTATTCCGTTTTTGCCCTTGAGAAGGTTGTCCCAAAAATCCTGCACGTTATTACCTATCGGGGTAATTGCGCCTAATCCTGTAATAACAATTCTTGTTTCATTTGGATTGCGTCTCTTTTTAGCCATCTAACACCACCTTTCGAATTTGTATTTGGTGAAATATAGTAACTGATATTTTAATAGTTAAATGGGTATTTGTCAATTTTAGAAAAAGTAATGTCTTAAAAAATCTTTGGTTAAAATTTAGAATTCAAAAAAGTATATTTATAGCCTCTTTTTCTCAGCTTGTAATTTTTTATAAAGTAATATACAATTATTCACCTTATTTTTTTTGGAGTGTTTTAATGGCGAAAAAGTGGCAAATTCTCAAATCGGACAAGGAAAAAGCTAAATTAATCAGGGATGAAATAAAAGTTCCGGATATAGTGGCGCGCACCTTAGTTAATCGCGGCATTGTTACGGCTGACAATGCCCGTAAATATGCGAACCCCAACATTCTCGATTTGCATAACCCGTTTCATTTCCACGATATTGACAAAGCTATTGAGCGAATAGAGCGTGCCGTATCGGAGAAAAAGGGCATTCTTATTTTCGGTGACAGGGACGTGGACGGGGTAACTGCAACCGCTATACTTTATAAAATACTTCAAAAGATGGGGGCTAACGTTGTTTACAGAGTTCCCGAAGGAGAGGAAAATTACGGAATTTCACGTGATGTGATAGCGTGGGCGGTTGAAAATTATTTTGAACTTATGATTACCGTTGACTGCGGAATAACCGCTATTGAGGAAATTGACTATGCAGGCAGTCTTAACCTTGACGTCATAATAACCGACCATCACGAACCGCGCGACAAATTGCCGAATGCCTGCGCAATAATTAATCCGAAGGTCGGTGATGACGGATATCCGTTTAAGTATTTGTGCGGAGCGGGCGTTGTTTTCAAACTTGCACAGGCGATAGTTGAAAAAACGGAATTCCCCGAATATTACGGGGAAGAAATGGTTTTTCTTGACCTTGAGACAACCGGGTTAAACCCCAATCATGATGAAATTATCGAAATCGGCGCGGTAAAAATGAGAAACGGTATTAAGGTCGGCGAATTTCAGACGCTTGTAAAGACAAGTTTTCCTATACCTATACAAAGCACGCAAATACACGGTATTACCAATGAAATGGTTGAAGAGAACGGTATTGATATTAAAGAAGCGCTTGCTAAGTTTATGGAGTTTATCGGGGAAAGCAAAATTATCGGGCATAATATTGTGATGTTTGACTTGAAGTTTTTAGATGCCGCTATGAAAAAGCATTTTGGGAAACTGATAAAAAATACCGTTGAGGATACGCTCAAAATGGCGCGCGTTATGCTGAGAAAGCTCGCTAAGCACGACCTTGCATCGGTAGCGGAACATCTCGGCGTTTGCTTTGAGCATTCAAAACTCCATCGAAGCGTTGCGGACAGCGAAGTTTGCGCAAGTATTTACAGGAGACTTCTGTTGAGCAGGAGCGCGAGGATTAACGACCTTTATAACGAGTATCTTCCTCTCGTGGCTATCGGAACTATTGCGGATATTATGCCTTTAATAGATGAAAACCGCAATATAGTTAAAAACGGAATGAAGATGATACCGTATTCATCTATAGGGCTAATTTCATTAATACGTGAAAGTAACCTGAATATGGATACTATAAATTCCAAGACTATAAGCTGGAATATCGCGCCGCTTTTAAATTCGCCCGGGAGGGTTGGCGAAGCCACTTTAAGCGTGGAACTTTTGATTACCAATAAGGTTAAAGAAGCCGAAGCGCTTGCCAGAGAGATTATTGCCAAAGATAAAGAAAGAAAGAATATGGTTCATAACTTGGATAAAGCCGTCAAAGAACTTGATATGGAAACATTTGAAAAAAACAATTTCCTGTTTTTTTCCTCGGAGAAAATCCCGCGAGGTATTACCGGACTTCTTGCCAACCGTTTATCAAATGAATATAGTCTTCCGGCTATTGTAATTTCAGGTGAAAATGATGAAGTAAACGGTTCGGTAAGGGCAAGCGGGGAATTTGACGTTGTCTCTATGCTGACTGCGTTGTCGGGCTATTTGCTTCAATACGGAGGGCATCGTTATGCCGGTGGGTTTACTATTAAAAAAGAAAATATAAATGAATTTTATGAGAAAGTCAAAGAATATATGACCAATTTTGACCGTGCCGAGTTTGAAGAAAATATAGTCATTGACGACGTTCTTGAAGATTTTGATGAACTGACGATTTCCAATCTCAGGTATCTTGAAAATATTCTTGAGCCTTTCGGGAATGGAAATGAAACGCCTAATTATCTTATACAGAATTTGAAAATTCAAGAGATTAAACTAATAGGTAAAAACAACAATCACGTTTTGATTACCGCCGTTAAAGGAAGGGGCGAATTTAGTATAGTGGGGTGGAATTGCGGGCAGGAGGTTGCCGCTTTGAAAGATAAACATACGCTTTTTGATATAGTCGGCTATCCCGAAATCAATAAATTTCAGGGAAATGAAGAAGCAAGACTTATTCTTGCCGATATAAAGGGTAGGTAAGGTTTCAATATGCTGGATTCAATTAAAGGGCAAACAAGAGCCGTTAATCTGCTGAACAAACTGTTTTCCGATAATTTTCAAGGCAGAACCCTGATTTTTTTGGGTGATAAAGGAGTTGGAAAGTTTTATACCGCCGTTGAGTGTGCGCGTTATCTATTGGATAAAAATCCGTTTATTTCCACCGATTTTTCTTTTTACCGTAACGACGATTTTTCTTTAAAGACAAGATTTTTTTTAGAGTTATTGGAAAAACCGTCTCAAAAAAAGTGCGCCTATGAATATTTCTTTTATCTTTTGGGGAGGATTTCTCAAGCCGTTGCCTTAGATGAGGTTTCATCGACAAAGAAAAAATCCGTAGCCGATATTCGAGAGGAGTTGGAAGAAATACTTTTAAACCAAAGATTGGAAACGGCAATCAAAAAACCGAAATCCGAACTTAAAGACAGTTTAATTGATATTTCGGATGAAATATCAAAAAAGCAGAAAATACCGATTAATTTCATTCGTGAAACCATAGTGTTCCATTCGCACCGGGCAACGGGAAAGTATAAGATAACGGTTATAGGGGAGTTTGAAAACGCCACGAAGGAAGCTCAAAACGCCGCTTTGAAAATACTTGAGGAGCCTCCCGCCACAAGCCTTGTGATTCTTACTTCCTCTAGAAAAGATTTTATACTGCCGACCATACTTTCGCGAAGCATCATAGTAAATTTTTCTAAACTGAGTCCGTTATGTCTTGAGGAAATTTTCGGCGAAAAAGCAGTCGGGTTTAATACTACTATTGATTTAATTGAAGACAGGGTATATAAATACACCGAACAGAAGATTCTTAAAGTAAGGGAATTTTGGGAAAATATCGCGCCAAAGGTTCAATTTGATAAAAAGATTTTTGATTTTATCGAAGATTTAACCTCTAAAGAAAAAAATGAACTTTCAATTAAATTTCTTGAGGAACTTATTGAATTTTTCAGGAATTTGATGATTTTACGTCAGTCAAACATCAGACAAATATCGCTTTCAAATTATATTTCCAAACACTACGAAAATATTCCCGCCCCCGTTATTAAAAACACCAATATTGCGGAGATTAAGGAGTTCGTAAGCGAAATATCATCCGCTATCGGAATGATTAAATACGGAAATATTTCCGCTAAGAATATACTCCCCGCATTGCTTATAGATTTATCGAGATGGTATCAGAAAAGAAACCGGTAGTTATTTTTTATCTATATTCTTTTCTAATTTTTCAAAAACAGCACTGAACGGGGCAAACATCTTTTCATTTTTCATAGAGTTGTAATAAGGCAGCGGACACCAGCTCGGCATTCCATCCGGCGACATTTTATTGAAAGAAAAATCTTTCTTTTCTACCATACAACGGTATTTTTCTTTCTGGATATCCACATGGGTCGATTTGTTTACGAAAAACTGGCAATCAAAACAACTGTAAATAATTTTAACTGAACACCTCGGATTTTCTTGCATAATACGCTCCCTTCCTTGAACTTGATTTATTCTATATTGATTTTTGATTTTTTGCAAGAGCTATTTTTAATTTATATCTCAATTATCCCAATAGCTGTATGAATACTCATAATAGCCTAAAGGCTTATCTTCATTATCAAAAAACTGCCATATCAGACGGTTGCCCTTGTAATCATATTTATAAATATCGCGTGAAATTATATTACCTTGCGCATCATAACGGGCTGATGCGATTGGATTGCCGTTATGATACCTGTATGTTTCTTTCCATTCGATTTCGTTATTTTCGTCGAATCTTAAAGTTTCAATCTTTTTGTCTTTTTCATAGGTATAAGTAAATTTTCCCGAAAACCCGTTGTTTTCGTCATACCGCGACAATGCGATTTGATTTCCGTTTTCATCATATTCATATTTGTATGAAACTTTTGGTTTTCCGAATTGGTCGAAATGTTTTTCCTCACGCGGGAGTGAATTGGCGGAGTTATCGGGATATAACAAAATAATGACCCCCTTGGATTTTCTATTGTGGTCAAAATTTGAGACTTTAATGACCCTGTTTAGTTCATCAAACAGGTATGACGAAGAATCCTGCCAAACAATAGTGCCGGCATCGTTATAATAAGTGCGCGTAACGTTGTTGCGCCCGTTTTCATAGCGATATACTGCGCGAAGAGAAAGCTCCCTTGCCGACGTATATTCAAGGGTTTCCGTCTTAAACCCGTCTTTATCAAAGCGGACAACCTGTTTCCCCGCATTGGGGTTTAAGCTTATCATTTCTTTAACGTTTCCTTTAAGCTCCATTCGTTCGGTATCGGGGATAGGCGAACCCTTACCGGGTTTCCCGCAGGAAACCGTTATAGCTAACATAACCGACAGACTAATTAATATATTTCTTACCATCGACATCCCTTAATTTTATATTTCAAACTCATACGGGGACTTCTTTCCCGCAATTACTGCATTTGTAATGATAGAAATAAACAACCCCTCCGCAAGATGGGCATATCCATCTTTTCTTTTGATATTCAAGATAGCTTTCGATATCCATTTCTTTCATCTTTGCAAAAATCTGCGGAATTTCATGCCTATACTTAAATTTAGAATCCCCCTGATGAGTGTCACTGAGTTTTTTCCTGTGCGTGATGCAGGGAAATTTACCGCAATCAATACAAAAATACAATTTTTCAATATCGTAACAACAAACCCTGATTTTGCATTCCCACTTGCTTTTTCTTTTTTGTTTTTTATTTGCCGAAACGCATCCCAGACATGTTTTGTTGAAAGAAGGACAAGCTCCGCAATAAACTCCGCAGGGAGCTAATTCATTCGGGATACTTTTCACCTTATTACATCCTTCTGATTTTGTAGTTAGCTATTCTATTTTAATCACGGAGATTGAATATAGCAAAATTATTTGAGCTTAAATTTTTTCATCACAAAATGTTCGACCAAACCAGACGGCAGAACTTTGATTAAAAAAGCGTTCAAAGGAGCTTCTCCGCCTACGGCATACCCGACCTTGGGATTATCGGATTTTAGTATCTTCAGGACTTTTTCGGCAATAATCTCAGGACCGGGGGCATTGGCAATATGGTGTTCACGGACTTTGCGGACTTTTTCGAGCGCCCCGATATATGCGGAATCATCTTTATAAGCCTTCTCCTGCGGTATGGTCGTTTTAATATATGCAGGGAAAAGCGTTGTTGCCTTAATGCCGAAAGGTTTCATTTCTATACGAAGCGCTTTGGTAAAACCATCCAACCCATGCTTGGTTGCCGCATAAATTGACGAAAACGGCACGGAGGTTTTACCCGCCATTGAACTGATATTTATAATAAAACCCTTGTTCCTTTTCCTCATAGAGGGTAAAACCGCTTTTGTCAGATGGATTACGCCGAAAAGATTTAGTTCAAAAAGCCGGCGGACATTTTCCATCGGCACTTCTTCAACGGGGCCTATCTGGCTTACACCGGCATTGTTTATAAGAATATCTATATCGCCGATGCTTTTTACAAGTTTATCTATACTCTGAGGGTCGGTAAGGTCAAGCGGAAGATATTTTACTTCGGGTAGCTTATCGTTTAGTTTGTCGGGGAAACGCGAAGTGCCGATAACCTCATACCCGTTTTTTACAAGAGTTTCGGCAATAGCCCGCCCGATACCCCGTGATGCTCCCGTTATTAAAACCTTTTCTTTCATTAAAATCTCCTTAGTCCAATATATCAACCATAGCCGCGAAAGCCTCCACAGCCTTATCATTATCTTCAAAACTATGAGAACAGGAAATCATATCGCGTCCCATTCTGCTGAGAACTCCCATATTATGTATCGGGAGAGAATATTCCGCTATTATACTTCGTCTCATCAATATATCATCCATAGCGGACGGCGAATCTATTTTTACCGCGTGAGGCGCGGTAAGCTCAATCCGTATAATACCCCCGAAATTATATGCGAAAAAGCAGGTCTTTTCGGATTCAAACATACCGTTCAGCTTATCTACATAATCTTTTGCGACTTTAAACAGATGGTCAATAACGCCGGGTTTTTCCAGTTCGCAGATATGGTAATATGCGGCTGAAACGGACAGAGTATTCCCCGATAAAGTTCCCGCTATATAAGCGTAAGGACGGTTGTCGGGAAGTCCTGTGCTTGCCGTATCCATAATTTCGGCTTTCCCGCAAACTGCGCCGCAGGACGGGTATCCGTTCATAAGCGCCTTTCCGAGAGTAGTTAAATCGGGGGAAATATTTAAAATTTTCTGGGCGCCGCCAAGTCCCATTCGGAGTCCGGTAACCACCTCATCAAAGATATAAAGCGCCCCGTATCTATGAGCAATCTCAATAGCCTTGTCGTGATAACCCTCCTCAAAAGGAACAAGCCCCGATTCGCCGCCTACAGGTTCGCAAATTACAGCGGCGACCCCTCCGTCTTTTTCCGCCGATTTAAACGCATCCTCAAGCTCGTTAAGGTCATTGGGAAAAACAAGAATGGTTTGGTCTATGAACTCCGATGGTATTCCGTGCGCGATAATACGTTCACTGCCGGGAATTTCCATATCGGTCATAAACTGCTCGCCCCATCCGTGATACCCCCCTCTGAATTTGATTATCTTTTTCTTTCCCGTGAAAGAGCGGGCAATCCGAACAGCCGCGAGATTTGCCTCTGCTCCCGATGATGTAAACCGCACTCTTTCCACAGACGGAAAATGATATATAATCTTTTCGGCGGCTTTTAGTTCCATCTCATCGAAAAACCCGTGAAAATTGGTTTTATTTTGAATAAGCTCAACAATCCTTTTGTTCAGTTCTTGGTGATTGTGTCCCAGAAGAATTGCCCCTCCCGAAAGAATATAGTCTATATATTCGTTGCCGTCAATGTCATAAACCTTGCTGCCGTTTCCCTTATCCATAAACAAGGGATAGGGAATAGTCGGAGGCAGGGTATGTTCGCTTCCGCGAGGCAACAAGGTTTGCGCCTTTTCAAATAATTTTGCGGAAGATAATGTTTTTTCCGAGAACTCCTCGTATATTTTAGATAATTTTTCTTTATTCGGTATCCTGACGGGATTAGACACAATTATTTTTGCCCGTTCTTCAATTTCTTTAAACGTCATTACAGCCTCCGCAAGAATAAAAATATGGATATTTTATAAGAAAAACTCAAAAAACACAAGTAAAGGCATTTCGTTATGGCAAGGAGAGTAAAATTTCAGATGATTTAAGGTTTTACAATATAACCGACAAAAAGCGGAGTATTGTATGTATTTTCCCTCAAGATAAAAATAAAAGGTCTGTCTGCCTTAAATAATATGGGGGCTTGAGGTTCAGGCATAGCGGTTAACCTTATAATAACCGCCGTTGCCGCGGCTGCTTCCGTGCCTTTTTCATCTATTTCAAAAAACACCTTCTGCAAAACCTCATCCGCTTCAAGGTCGGTGCTTCCCGATATTCCCGATAAATCCGCATCTCCGCTGAAAACGGAGGGCATCCCCATCTCTGCAAGCACGTCCTTTAATGAGAAATCCGACTCTATCTTAAATTTAGGAATTTCCATACGAACAAGACGCGGCTTCATATCGCTTATTATGGTTTTATATTCATTGCCGGTCGGTATAAAACTATGGATATTGTCCTTTGTGCTGTTTTTCGGCAGGATAATTAACAGGGAAATATCCGGCACTTCGTAAGGCAATTCAATAACCTGATTGCCGTTAAATTCGGAATAGCGAATGCCGTCAACCTCTTTAACCATAAAATCCGTATTATGTTTTTCATTCGGAGAGATATTAAAAGTATCTTTTTTAGTTATATTTTCGTTGAATTGATGTTTCCACGGAGCATTGATATACAGTGCGTTGACTAAAACAAGTCTTGTCATTTGGTCAAGAGTGCCTGCAGGTATTAAATCTTTAATACGATTGCGCGTGGTTTTTTCAACCCACCTGTTTATGGTTCTTTCAGAATGTTCAGGTTGTTCCCTGAAATTCACAATTTCAAAAACTCCGCCGTAAACTTTTTTCATTGTCGTTTTGAAGGAATTTAGTATCGGGTAGGTTTTTTCAAGATAAATTTTGTTTGCCAAAGCGAAATCTAAATTTTCTCTTTTTTCCATAGCTTTGAGTGTGTTGTAATAAGTTTTAAATTGACCGTGAAACAAATCAAGATTTTCATCAAAATACAGGGTTTTGCTCATTTCGGATGCCGTATTTCCACGCGCCCCGCTGTATAACATAGCAAGCGCCGTATTAAGCGAGACCGGAGATGTGCATACGTTTTTACCGATATTCAGCGATGCTATTTCGGAAAAATATTCAAACGAAAATGAAATCATCCCGTCCGTCAGTAAAACAATTTCTTCAGGTGTTGCTGTTGTTACTTCCCTTTGTTCCCCTCGACAGGACAAACTAATTGCCGACACCAAAACCAAAATAAAAATCAAACCGAATTTTGTTTTTTCCATAGCTTTATTACGGTAAAAATTTACCTGCCTCCTGTAATTAATGTTGTTTGAGTTTAGCATAATACCTTTTTAGTGTCAAGATAAAAATGGTTCTCATCCATTTTAAGTGGGTAAAAGGAGTCCCAAAAGGTTAAAAA
>CAZQBT010000016.1:0-43870 GCA_964591955.1 uncultured Brevinematales bacterium
GCTTGCCGAAACGGGAGATAAAAGCTACGGGGTGTTTTCGGTTTTATGCAGGACTTTTCTTGAAATAAAGCGGGTTTTTAACGTTCCGAGAGGGGCTTTTTTCCCTGTTCCGGGCGTTGATTCTGTAGTTATCGTCATATCCAAAAAGCAGTGCGGGATTGTGCAGAGCGAATTTAGAAATTTTTTGTTGCAGGCGTTTAAGTCAAAGCGCAAGACGCTTTACAACAACCTTAAACTTCTCGACTTTTCTACCGGAGATATTGAAAGCCTCGGAATTTCTCCGAAATCCCGCCCCGAAGAGATTGATATAGAGGAATGGGAAAAACTTTTTCGGCATTACCTGTCTAAAAAATAAAGATTAAACAAAGCGTCGTTTTTTTTGCTTATTTCGGGTTATGGGTATAAAATTTGTCATTAGCGGAAAAAAGTCTGCGACTTGATTTGACAAATAATCAAATAAAAACTATAATACTTGAAAACCTTAATTGACGGAGGACTAATTTGGGAGTTCATATTAGACTTATGAGACTTGGTAAAAAGAAAAGACCTTATTACCGGGTTGTAGTTACGGATGGAAGAAACCAGCGGGACGGAAAATATATTGAAAACCTCGGGTATTATCAGCCTATTGAAGGTGATGACGTGATAAAACTTGACCTCGAAAAATATAATGACTGGAAATCCAAAGGCGCTGTTATTTCTCCGATAGTTAAAAAAATAGCCAATAAAGTTAATAAAAAGAATTCATCGGAATAAGCAGATTCTTTCAGGGGGATAAAGACAGACCCGTTATTCGGAATTCTGTTAGTTTCGAGCGTGGAGGATAGCATGGAAAACGAAATGATTGAAAAAGAATTGGTTGAGGCTATTGCGAAAAGTCTCGTATCCGACCCGACACAGGTAGAGGTAAAGGTTGTCAAGGGAGAGGTCTCTGCTATTTTAGAACTTAAAGTCGGAGAAGGTGATGTCGGCAAGGTTATCGGTCGAGGCGGGATTATCGCCAAATCCATACGCACCATTATCCGTGCCGTTTCCGTTAAAAACGGCAGAAGTGTTAAACTGGAAATTTTAGGTTAAACCGGTATTTTTTATGGAATTTTATCTTATCGGCAAGTTAATCAAACCTTTCGGTATTAAAGGGATGGTTAAAGTCGATTTTTATATCGACGATTTTGAGGAATTAAACGCTTTTTCCAATTTTTATATAAAGGATAAATTGTCATCAAACGGCTTTAAAATATTGGAACTGACCGAAATCCGTCAACTTGGTGAGCGTTATGCATTAGGTATTGCCGATTGTGAAAGCAGAGATGTTGCCGAAACGTATCGGGATATTGAGGTCTTTGTTGATATTAACGAACTTCCGAAATTGGACAAGGATGAGTTTTATATTAAAGACCTTGTTGATATGGAGGTTTTTTACAAAGAGGCTTTTTTCGGCAAAGTTAAAAACATTATTGAGGTTGCAGACCGTTTTATCCTTATTATCCGGATGGAAAACGGCAAAGAGATTGCCGTGCCGTTTAGCGACACTTATATCGGCGATATTGATATTACAAACAAAAGAATAGAAAGCAAGGCTGTTGATACCCTGCTTTAATTCCCGAAGGGATTTATAAAAGTGAATTTTTCGGTAATCAGCATTTTTCCCGAGGCAATAGATAACTATCTCAAAATCGGGATAATTTCGAGGGCTGTATCGCGAGGCTTGATACAGGTCGACTCGATTAACCTTCGCGATTTCGCCGATAACAAATACCGCAAGATTGACGATTATATTTTCGGCTATGGGCGGGGGATGCTTTTCAGCGCAGAGCCTTTGGAATGCGCCGTTAAAAGCGTTAAGGAAAAATATCCCGATGCCAAAACGGTTTATTTGTCTCCGCGGGGACGTGTATTCAATAACCGTATCGCCAAAGAGTATGCCTCGCAGGATGCGGTAATATTGATAGCCGCGCGGTATGAGGGTATTGATGAGAGAATTGTTGAGCTTTATGTTGATGATGAGATTTCCGTTGGGGATTACGTGCTTACCGGCGGCGAATTACCCTCGCTTGTTTTTATTGACGCGGTTTCGCGTTTTATAGACGGGACTATACACAAGGACTCTGCCGTTGATGAGAGTTTTGAAAGCGGGTTGCTTGAATACGGGCATTACGCTCCTCCGGTTGAGTTCCGGGGGATTAGCGTTCCCGAAGTTCTGCGCAGCGGTAACCATACTAAAACGGACGAGTTGCGCTTTTATTTGTCGCTTAGGAAAACCTATTTTAACCGCCCCGATTTATTGAGGGATTTCAGGTTTCCTATAAGTGAGAGTAAGTCAAAAGACCCGCTGAAAGTATTAAAAAAGAAGAATTCGCAAATGAAAGATTTGCTTCTTAACATACAGAAAATTTCTAAGGAGTGGAAAAATGTCGGACGAAGTTAAGAATAACGAAGAAAATATCGAAGAGGCATCAGTCTCTGCTGATACACAGGCTCAAGCCGAAACGGTCGCCGAGGAAGCGGAACAAGCCGAAGCCGTTGCCGAAGTTCCTCAGGAGACGGTTGCGGAAAGCAAACCCCGTGGTAAAAATCTTCTATCCGATATCGAAAAGGAGATTCTTGAGGAACAACTTACCGAATGGACCGTTAAAGCCGAGGACGGCAATGATGAGGGTGCTATGGCTGCTAACTTGAAAAAAGAAGAACAGATGCAGAAAGCCCGTTTCCCCGAATTTAATGTCGGCGATACCGTCAAGGTATATGTTTGGATACGCGAGGGCGCTAAGCAAAGGGTTCAGCCTTATGAGGGCGTGGTTATCGCTATGAAGCACGGCGGTATTACCAAAACCTTTACCGTCAGAAGAATCAGTTATGAAGTTGCGGTTGAGAGAGTGTTCCCTTATTATTCTCCATATATCGAGAAAATCGAATTGGTGAGAAGGGGACGTGTCAGACGCGCTAAACTTTATTACCTTCGCGGCAGATTTGGTAAGGCGGCTAAGATTAGAGAAAAGGTTGTTGCCAAAACTAATACCACGGCTGCTTCTAAAAAATAAATTTTCCCGTATGGGGGATTTATGAATTGCCCCGATATTGATATGCTTTCTATCGAGACAAGACTTTGGGATAAAGGCTATACTAAGATTGCAGGAATAGATGAGGCGGGACGCGGTCCTCTTGCAGGACCTGTTGTTTCCGCCTGTGTCCTTTTTGATAAGGGCGTTTATATTGAAGGGGTGCGCGATTCCAAAACTCTCAGCGAATCAAAGCGCGAAAGACTTTTCGATGAGATTATCAAAAACTGTTCCGCCTGCGGGGTGGGTATTATCGACAATCACAAAATCGACAAAATCAATATCTATGAAGCGACAAAGCTTGCTATGATTACGGCATTGGAAAAAGCGCAAAATATGCCTGAATATCTGCTTATTGATGCTATGAAACTTGATATTGCCGTGCCTAATTCTCCAATTATAAAGGGTGATGCAAAGAGCTTTACAATCGCCGCGGCATCTATTATCGCAAAGGTAACCCGCGACCGTATTATGCGCGAGCTGGATTTGGAATTTCCCGCTTATGACTGGAAATCCAATAAAGGCTACCCCACGTCAAAGCATCGCGAGGCTATAAAGGTTCACGGCATCACGCCTTACCATCGTAGAAGTTTCAGGCTAATCTGATTGTATTATTTCCGGTTCTTCCGCATATCTGATTTTTGGTTGCTGTGCGCTTTGCAAATTATGGAACGCTTTATATATTCCCCTTTCCGTGATATATTATAACCGTCGGCAATGCCTTGCCTAACCAAAAAACTGTTGACAAGTATAGAAAATACTTTAAAATAAACGCAAATACAGTTATAGAGGAGTTTCGTTATGAAGCGTAGAGGCATAATATTTCTGTTGCTTGCTTTTTTAATAATACCTGCCGTTAGTTTTGCAAAGGCACACGCAGAGGGCAAATGGTGGGAGAACGCGGTGTTTTACCAGATATTTCCGTTGAGTTTTTACGACAGTTCGGGGAGCCGAATGGGTGATATAAACGGAATCACTGAGAAATTGGACTATCTTGAATATCTCGGTATAACGGCGATTTGGCTCACACCGATACATCCCGTGCCGGCCGGGCTTTATCACGGATACGCACTTAACGACTTTTATGCGGTGCGTGAGGAACTCGGTACTATGGAGGATTTTGAGCGTCTTATTAAAGAGGCGAAAAAGCGCGGTATCTATATTGTTATGGATTTAGTTATGAACCATACCAGCACGGAACATAAATGGTTTGTAGAATCCGCTACGAAGCAGGGTTCTAAATATGCCGATTATTATATTTGGCAAAAAAATCCTTTACCCGGATGGGAAAACGCCAGCGGAAATCCCCGTCAGCCCCCATGGAATAAATATGAGGGCGAGGGGTATCGCAACGGGCATCATTTTTATGCGGCGTTTAATTTTACGCTTCCCGACCTTAATTATCAAAATCCCGCGGTTAGAGAGGAGATGAATAAAATCGCCAAGTTTTGGTTGGATAAGGGAGTCAAGGGCTTTCGTATTGATGCCGCACGATACCTTATTGAGACGGGTCCCGGTAACGGGCAAAAGGACACTCCCGAAACTATTGATTATCTCAGGGACTTTTCAAAATACGTTAAATCCGTTGACCCCGATGCTTACGTTATCGGTGAGGTTTACGCCGGGATGGATATATGTAAGAGATATTATAACGGCTATCCCGGAATGGACGCGGTATTTGATTTTGATTTCGGCGGAAAGGGCGGAATTATACAAGGCGCTTTCAGAACGGGTATGACTACCGCTTTCTACCGCACAATCGACAGTTTTCTTAACATAGGCAAACGTGATAATGTTCCGCTTAGCTTTTTCTCTCTGTATTTTTCAAACCACGATTCCGGCAGGATGCCTGAGGTTTTACGAGAGGCAGCTAATATCAAGGCGGCAGCCGCTATATTCTTTACTATGCCGGGGGGCGCTCCTTATATCTATTACGGCGATGAGATTGGAATGCGCGAGGGTCCTCGTCTTGTCGGGGATGCCGAGATGCGCAACCCGATGCACTGGGACTCATCACAGTTTGCAGGATTTACTACCGGTGAGGGCGTATGGACCCGTCGTATGCATTCCTACCACATGGATCCCCGCAGAGCCGAGGGTCGCGATAAGGAGATGGCTGAAAACAACAATGTCGAATACCAGAAAAACGACCCTCAATCCGTGTTGCAGTTGTATCGCAGGATGATAGAAGTTCGCAAGAAATATCCCGCACTTTATCGCGGAGAATATGAAGAGCTCAAAATCGACTTGGATAACGTCAAGGTTCACACCGATAGAACCTCCCGACGCCCGCAAAACCCGTTTGTAGCCTATATCCGTCATTACGGCAATCAAGCGGTGCTTGTGATGGTTAATCCGGGCAGGAATAGGGTTGATATTAATCAAGAGCTTGGCTCAAAGGTTTTGCAGAACGGAAACTGGAAAATTATAGACGTTGTTTATTCTCAGGACTTGACAGGCTCTTTGCCCAGAAGAATGGAGCGCGACTTGGAAAACAAACGCATAAACGGGCGCTTTGAGGCACGGGACTTTATCATAGTTGTAATGGAAAAATAATTTAGATTGTTTGCATAATATAAGTAACCGCATCCTTCGGGGTGCGGTTTTTTATGTAAAGCATATATTTAGTTTGTCCCTTTCGTGTGCATATCAGGGGCTTTATTATAGACTGCCGAATTTTCGGGACATTTCTATTTTTTTGAAACAAAGAGCAATTCGAAATGTTGACAAAAATTTCTCATAAATATAAAATAATCCCGAACACGGGGAGATATTTTTAAAGCAAGGAGCGTGGGATGCCGAACAAGCAATATAGGCTCGTAACGAGAAGCGATTTTGACGGGCTTGTATGCGCTGTCCTTTTCAAAGAACTTGATATGATTAATGATATTCTTTTTGTCCATCCGAAAGATATGCAGGACGGCAAAATCGACATTACCGAAAACGACATCACAACAAACCTGCCATACGTTGAAAATGCGCATCTCGCGTTTGACCATCACGCAAGCGAAATGCTGCGAGTAGAACAACGCAATAACTATATATGCGAACCGACCGCGCCATCTGCCTCCCGCGTTGTATATAATTATTTCGGGGCGAACAAACGGTTTCCTAATGTGCCGGGGGAAATGATGGTCGCGGTAGATAAGGCGGACTCCGCTCAGTTTTCTCTCAACGATATTATGTATCCGAGGGGATGGGTGCTTCTCAGTTTTATTATGGACCCAAGAACCGGGCTGGGACGATTTAAAAATTTCAGAATATCAAATTACCAACTGATGTTAAAACTTATAGATGCTTGCCGCGCTAAGACCATAGACCAAATTTTGGAAATGCCCGACGTTCAGGAACGTGTGGATATGTATTTCCATCACGAGGAAAGATTCAAAGACCAGATTAGAAGATGCACAACATTGTTTGATAATATTGCGGTTCTTGATTTACGAAGTGAAGAAATTATCTATCCGGGTAACCGTTTTATGTTATATGCCCTTTTCCCTACCTGTAATATATCCATACACGTAATTTGGGGCAAAGACAAAATAAATACCCTGCTTGCAGCAGGAAAGTCCATATTTAATAAAAGTTCAAGTGTCAACATCGGCGAATTGATGTTTAGCTACGGCGGCGGTGGACATATCAACGCCGGAACTTGCCAAATTGATAACGACAAAGCCGACGATATATTAAAGGAACTGATTGCAAAAATCAAAGCAAACGCATAAATTTATTTACCGTTAAAAAACCCGTCAACGCCGAAGATATGTAGCTTAAAAAGGTCGTGAAGGGATCTCTGAGTCCAGCTTTCATTACGATATTTTTTTACAATTTGTATAAACCCCGATAATAGCGAATTCGCCAGAAGCTGTATCATAAATTTCTTAGTTTCTTTGTTGTCGGCAAATTCTTTATGAGTTTCTTTCTCGTAGTTTTCTATAATTGTAGTTGTATGCATAATAATAATTTCCAAGAATTCATTTAAAGCGTTTTCAAATTTCGTTCCTCTGCTCCCGTCAAAAAGTATAATAATACGTTCGCGGTATTCCTTAATAACGGCAGAGGTTTTAGCAAAATTTTCCCGCCATTCGGGTTGGTCAAGTTCCTTCCCCAATGTTAAAAGCGCCGCAACTTCATTAACCAACTCCTTAATTTTATCGAAAGTTTCACTTACAAGCGAATTAAAGAGCGCTTCTTTCCCTTTATAATAGCAATAGATATTTCCCACCGTCATATCAGCCAGGGAAGCAATATCTCTCATAGATGCCGAATTGTACCCGCATTTCTTAAACTCGGTTATTGCCGCCTGAACAATTTTCTGTTTGCCTATTTCTTTCTTTTTCCTCACAACAAAGCTCCTTTTCAAAAATTAGATTAACCCATACTCTCGACACGGTTTCTACCGTTATTTTTTGCCATATACAAAGAATCATCAACCCGTTTTATCAGCCGGTCGATATTTTCATTATCGGAATAAGAAACAACCCCAAAACTGCAGGTCAGCTGTCCGGCCTCTTTAAATGAGTATTGCTCAATTCTAATACGCAGGCGCTCGGCAATTTCCAACGCTTTCTGCAATCCGGTTTCGGGAAGCAAAACCATAAATTCCTCTCCGCCGTATCTTCCGATAGTATCGTGTCTGCGGATATTATCACGGGTAATCTTTACAATCTCTAAAATAACGTAATCGCCGATTTGATGACCGTAATTGTCGTTGACCTCTTTAAAATGGTCAATATCAAACATCACCAGGGAAAAAACCCGATTATATCGGGATGACCTGCTAATCTCAGCTTCAAGTTCATCAATAAACTTCCTTCTGTTAAAAACCCTTGTGAGAGGGTCTTTAACGGCAAGCTCACGATACAGAAGTTTAATAATCTCCACCAAAGTAATATCGGAAAACGACATCAAATAACGGTCTGTATGCGGGATTTGACTGAGTTGGACAAGAAAGGTGCTAACATCTTCCTCAGCGTCTGCACACCCCCGCATATGGACGATATAATCCAAGTCCGGATGAATTATTATTTCATTCATCCAATCAACGAAAATTTTGTTTTTATAAAACTCCTTATCTTTTACTACCAAAAAGTCGTCTATAGTTTTACCGTCTTTTTTAAGCTCTTCAAGGTTTGAATAACCCAAAAAACTCAAAAAAGACCTGTTCACATAGCTTATATCACCGTTTTCTATTACCAGCATAAGCTGGGGGCTAATATCAAGTATAGCCTTGACAAACATATTACTTTCTTCAATTTCTTTTTCGCGGAATAAATCCCGCCCGATTTTCTCCAAAGTCTCAAGCAATACCTGATTATTAATCGGTTTTATTAAATATTTGTCAATACCGGCATCTATAGCCCTGAGAAAAAACTTTTCATCGTTATGACCGGTGGTAATAACAACAGGCACATCACGTATTGCCTTAATACGCTCAATCATATCAAGCCCGTCCATATTCGGCATACGAATATCGGTAATAACTATATCAGGCTTATGCTTATTAAATGCCTCAACCCCCTCCACACCGTCTTTAGCGGTATAGACATAATCAACCCGTCGAGACAAAAACTTCGCCAGACTTTCGCGAATTAAATCCTCATCCTCTACATACAAAATCTTAAGTTTAGACAAAAACCCCAAAATAGTCCCCTTTAATCTTAGTTACGGGGAAAACACATCATTTAAGAATAGCATAAATCTCGGAATAAATCAAATTTTCACTTATATATATTAAGTTTTATGAAGGTTTTTGTTATAACATATATAACGAATCACTTCTTACTTCTATTGATAAAATCCTTGTAATAAAGCAGTCTCTCCTCATTCGGAAATACCCCCAATCCCTCGTTGACAATCTCCATAGCGCGCCCGAATTCCTCTTTTTCTATATAATGATAAGCCCATTCGCGGTAAAGAATTCTGAGGTTTTCCCTGAAACTCGACTCGCCCGCTAAATACCTTAAGCCGAGATGGTTATAAAGGATAGCGTTGGGAAAATCACGGGCGCGGGAATAATCCGCTGCAATCTTTGCGGAAAATTCAGCGCCTTTATTTTTAAGCGCCTTAGAATCGTCTTTTATTGCAAGTCCCTCATCCACCACCTCAAGAGCTTTCTGCACCTCCCCCTTATTGAACATATAATCGGCAACCGCGATAAAATACCTCTCCATAAACACAACAAACTCATTAGACCTCATAAGCCCGTACCATTTTATAAAAATTTCCCTGTTTTTAGAAAAATCTTCAGGCTTACGGGAAAACTCCTCCGACAAAAATTTGATACCGTTAATAAGCAGGGTTCGGATATTCTCCGACTGAGGCAAAAGCGTAACGGCATCGGAGGCATACGGGAAAGCCTTTTCCAAATCGCGCTTATCGTTAATAAGACGCGCAAGTATTCGTATATAGAGATTTTCATTAAGTTTCGGTAAATCCCGTCCTACAACCTCACGTGCCCGTTTCGCAATACTAACCGCATCATCGTATTTATCCTCACGCACAAGCATAGTAATTTTCCCGTCAAGCGCCACCATATAATTTGACACAAGACTTTGATTATCCTCTATAAATCCAATCCCCTCCTCAAGGATAGCAACAGCGCGGTCGAAGTCTCCTTTTTTAACAAGCTCGCCCGAATAGGCAACATACCCCATTGCAACATTAGGCGATAATTCGCGCCCCTTAGGATTAACCGCCATAGCCTTCAAAGCATTCTGAAACGCCAAAACCGGGAAACCGTCTTTAAACGCAGTTGCCGCGCGATTTGCATATATCACGCTAAAAACGCCTTGTTTATCAAGGGTTTCAAGTTTATCGGAATCCCCGACATATTTAAAGCCCGTAATTCGGGTAAAATTTTTTTGAGCATCCTCACTACTCCCTATATCAAACCCGAACGGCGTGGAGTTTTCTATATCTATAATTTTATTGTCTTCGGTTTTAATACGGCTGAAAATATGAGTGGGAAGCGCAACTATATCGGATTTTACGCCAATATCATCAAGCATCAATGCATAAATCAGGGTTGCGGTAAGACAGTTATATTTACCCGTCCGAAGGGTAACATCCAAAGTCGTCGCGGAGGCATTGTATTCCTTTAAGACGTTACGATGGAGATAATCAAAAACTATCTTTGCCTTTTCCTTTGTTGTATATTCTTTGGTTTTATCATCACCGAAAAGACGTTTTACCCACGGTATAAACCCCCGCTCTTTTTCATCGGTAAAATGCTCGGCGCGAATTTTTTCAGAAATAGAAGACAGATTTTTACGGTAATCCTCAAGATGGTTAGCGTGTCCCGATGCTATAATCGCGCCGTCTTTGAGGGAATAGCCGTCAGGATTTCTGAGAAACCTCATCTCTATTGAGTTTTCCTCAAGGTTAAGATGGCGGGAAATTTGCCCGAAAGATGGGCTAACCGTAAACAGACAAACCATCAACACCGATAAGAAACCGAAACCCTTTTTATCTGAAATTCGCATAGACATCTCCAAATAGTTTTGTTATATTATATGATTTACAAGGAATAGTTTCAAGAAAAATCGTGAGTTTATTTCATTGCAAAGACTTATCTATAAACCCGAAAACAACCAAACAGCATAAAACAGGCAATACAAATACGGTAATTTCAAAGATTTTAATAAAACTTCCAAACCCCAAATCGTTTATAATTTTCATCGCCAAAATAAACGGGGTAAATATAATGATAATTACGGCGCTTATGCTTGAAACAATCCCCGCAAAGTTAAAACATCCCTCGCGGGCGGATTTAAACAGGAAATCCGAGCCTGTAAACCCGTAAAACAACATCTGAAAGGTAAAATAATACTCGAAAACATTAAACACACTTGAAACAATCAAAATCAAGGAAAGACCGAGAGAGAGATAATCCGCAAGCCTCATCTTTTTAAACAGATATGAAAGAGCGATAAGCCCGAAACCCAGACTTGAGTAAAAAAAAGAATACTCGCCTATGCTCAAGTTAAAAGGAGAGGCGGAAAGCAACAAGCCTGCGATAAAAATGCCTTTCCAATTCACCATTTCACCTCGTTATAGCGAAAAACCGCGCCGTCTGTGCAACACATCTTGACCGAACCGTCAACCCCCTCGACAGCACACCCCTTGCAAGCCCCGAAACCGCATCCCATATAAGTCTCAAGCGAGAAATACGCCTCGACCCGACTATCAAGCGAGTCAAAAAACGATGCCACTGCGCGAAACATAGCATCAGTCCCACAAACGTAAACAACGCGGTTATCAAAAGATAAGTCTTTGAGCAAGTCGATAACATTGCCTTTCACCCCGATAGTCCCGTCATCGCTTGAAATATGGATTTTAGAAACGTTATCACGCAGAGGAGAAAAAAGCAGGCTTTCCACAGGAGGGAGTAACTCCGCACTCCTTACGCCGAGACATAACTCCGTATCCTTGAAATTCCTCGACAGATACACGAACGGAGCAATACCTATGCCTCCCGCGACAAATATCGCGCTTTTATCCGTTACGGGAAAAGCGTTGCCGAGAGGACCTAAAATATTAAGATTATCCCCGATTGCGACCTTTGAAAGCAAAGAAGTTCCCCTGCCCTTGACTAATATAAGCACACTTAGACTATCTCCCTCAACATCGCAAATGCTGAAGGGTCTTCTTAACAGAGGGTCAAACCCGTCGCCGACACGGATATTAACAAATTGTCCCGGCAAAGCCTTATGCGCGATGTCTATAGTTTTAAGTTTAAGCCACAGGTAATCGCCCCATAATTCCTTTTCCAAAACCTGAGCGAATTCTTTGTATTTCAAAGCAATTCCTTTAAGTGATTTTACATTATGATAAAGAAAGACGAGAGTTTAGTCAAAAATTAACCCCGCTTCCGGGATATTCTATGTTATCCGTATGTCGCAGGTATAATGTCAGCCAATCTCCTTTTTGCAAGCGAAAATCCAAATACGGCGGTATCAATGCCGATAAAGCAAAACGTTTAAAGCCAACAAAGGCTTCGGCAACCTGAAAACAGACGTTTACCCGGATATAATACCTTTATCGGACACTGAGGATTTAGATATTGGGTTCGATAAAAATTTTATTCGCAAATCCGAAAAATCAATAACCACAATAATCGAAATATCGTATAAGTTATTATATAATAAGAAACTAAAACTAAGCATATTCTATATGCCAAAAGTTATTAAATATATGCAAAACAAAATTTCACTTGCTTTTTTTTCAAATTATGAGATTATATATGGGTCAATAAAATTATAAGGAGTCGCGTATGATTTGGGAAAGACTTGTGGGAATTATAGGTTTGGTTGTATTGATGGGACTGGCATTTTTGTTCTCTACAAACAAGAAAAAAATCAGTCTCAAAACAATTGTATGGGGTTTAGGTCTTCAGCTTCTTTTTGCTCTGATTATTCTCAGCGAAAACATCTGGTCGTTTGTGGGTATGTTTATATTTCTTTTTATAATTTTCATTTTTGTTTTCAAAGACGACTGGAAAGGCATTTTCCAAAACAAAATTCTATCATCTCTTGTTATTTTGGCAGTCGGCTCAAGCTTGATGGCCGGATTTTACTTTTTGGACAAAATCAACGTAACCGTTTTTGTTCTTGCCGCCTGTGCAATATTCTATGTAGTATGCCTTATACTGAAAAAAGACAAGCTTACACGTTTCGGATTTACGGGCACGGCGCTTCTTATTGTGTCGATATTATGGTCGAGAGGAATCTACGGCGCGGAAGTATTACAGTTCCTGTCCGATAAAGTAGCGGCTTTTCTTGCCCTAACCGACCTCGGCGTGGATTTTGTTTTCGGAGCGGAAGCCGCCGGTTTTGCTTTTAGAGTTCTCCCGACTATTATCTTTTTCTCTTCCGTAATATCAATCCTTTACTTTGTAGGATTAGTTCAGCTTGTCGTAAACTCTATGGCAAGATTTATGAGATGGGGAATGGGAACAAGCGGTTCGGAAACTTTATCGGTAAGCGCCAATATTTTTGTCGGACAAACGGAAGCCCCGTTTCTCGTTAAGCCTTTCCTTAAAGGAATGACGCAATCGGAATTGCACGCGGTAATGGTGGGAGGTTTTGCAACTATTGCGGGAGGGGTTCTTGCCGCTTTCATACAGTTCGGAATACCTGCGGGTCATCTTATTGCCGCAAGCGTGATGTCTGCACCTGCCGCGCTTGTTATCGCTAAAATCCTTTATCCCGAAACGGAGCATTCACAAACCGCCGGAGACGTTGAAATGCCGGAGGTTAAAACCGCCAAAAACGTTCTCGAAGCCGCATCCAACGGCGTTACAGACGGGCTTTATCTCGCTTTGAACGTCGGCGCAATGCTTATAGCTTTTATCGCTTTAATCGGGCTTATTAACGTCTTTCTCGGATGGGGCGACAGACTTGTGGACGGTATAATACTCGGCAATGCTCTTAACGAAACAATAGGTGAATATGAGGGTATATTCCCCGGTAGCCTTCAAACCTTATTCGGGTGGATTTTCAGTCCGCTTGCATGGGCTATGGGAGTGCCGTGGTCTGATGCGCCGATTGTGGGTAATCTTCTCGGCATGAAAGTTGCCGTTAATGAATTTGTTGCTTACGGATTTTTGTCAAACCATATAAAGGCGGGCGACCTTTCGTATAAGGCAATAATTATATCTACTTATGCGCTTTGCGGGTTTGCCAATTTCTCATCAATCGGCATTCAAATCGGAGGAATTGGAAGCCTTGCTCCCGAAAGAAAAAGCGACCTTGCAAAATTAGGTTTCAGGGCTATGGTGGGAGGCGCTTTTGCTTCGTGGATGACTGCAACTATTGCAGGCATTCTTATCGGCTCTTAATTTATAGGACTTCGGGATGGCGAATGTAGTTATCGGTATCAGCGGGGGTTCCGCTTCCGGAAAAACAACCTTCGCCAACCTTCTCAAAAAAGAGATTGATGCCGACATCGTTTTACTTCGGCACGATAACTACTATAAGCCAAACGACCATCTCTCTTTTGAGGAGCGTAAAAAACTCAATTTCGACCATCCCGAAGCCTTTGATACTCACCTTCTAATTGACGACATCAAAAAACTTAAAGCGGGAATATCAATTAATCAACCGGTTTATTCTTACGCTCAGCATACCCGTCTTGCCGAAACAAAACTTATCAATCCCGCTAAAATCATTGTCGTTGAAGGTATCTTGGTCTTTGAAAGCAATGAATTGGTTGATTTGATGGATATTAAAGTCTATATAGATACCGATGCCGATTTGCGCCTGATAAGGAGAATTGTTCGCGACGTTAAAGAAAGGGGACGGGATTTCGATTCGGTTATAGAACAATACCTTCGCTTTGCCAAACCTATGCACGATGAGTTTGTCGAACCTAATAAACGAAAAGCGGATATAATTATCCCTTACGGTAAACGAAATGAAGTGGCTTTATCTATGGTAGTCGATAAAATAAAGGCAATTCTAAATTCCTAATCTTAATTCAAACTTTCGATAGTAAGAACCCCGCTTTGAATATAGGCAAAATGGAGTTTGTCTTCATACCGGATTATTCTATAAAATCCCCGCCTGAAAGGGCCGTATCTTCGATTTTGGATTTGAACATAATGATTTCCGTCTAATGAATACTCAAACCACCATCTCGGGTCCCTGTCATTGAAACTAAACGAATCCTCCGTAACGCCGTGATAAGCTCCGTAAATATCATTGTCGATACGAATAAACCATCTCAAATCATCCTGATACCCGAACCCCGACAATGCGCCGTCAGGTGAAAATTTAGGACTCCAAGCATCTTCAAAAGCACCATAGCTTGATTGATTGATTTTAACAAACCAATCCCCGTCTTTGGAATAGCTGAATCCGCTAAAACTGCCGTCCTTAGAAAATTCCGGAGAACGCGCATCCTCATAAGGTCCAAACACCTCGTCATTAATAAGCACATACCAGTCATTCCCCCTTCTAAACCGGAACCCCCAGTTTGAGCCGTCGGAGCAAAAAGAGGGACTTTTTCCCCAAGTTAGAGGCCCGTATCTGCGATAGTTGATTTGCACAAACATATTTCCGCCCTTTTCATACTCAAACCCCCATTTTCCTCCGTTATCGGAAAAAACAGGATGCCAAGCCTGCGAAAACGGCCCGAACGGCATATTCGGCTCATCTTTAATATGCACATACCATTTCCCTTCATTTTTATAAACAATCCCCCATTTTGACCCGTCTTTTGAAAAATAAGGACGGGTTACCTGAGCATATTCAAAAGGACCGAAATTGTTGTCATTAATTCGTATATAAAACCTGTCTTTCTGCATAATGGTAAACCACCAATTATCACCGTTTACATAAAAATTCGGCGTCCATGCCTTATCGTAAGGTCCGTAAAGCCGGTGATTCATCCTGATATAATATTTATCGTTGCGCATAAAAACAAAACCCCATCGTTTGCCGTCGGAAGAAAAACTAATACTATGCGCCCACTCGTAAGGACCATAAAGATTATTCCTTATAGAAACAAAATACTCGCCGTTCCTGACATAGATATAAGCCATCCCGCTACCGTCAGGCAAAAAAAGAGGCGACCAAGTTCTTTCAAAAGGTCCTAAAACTCCGTTAGCCGTTTGAATAAAATAACGGTTTAGCTGATTATCGCGATGCTCAAACCCCCAATTTCTACCGTCGGAAGAAAAATTCAGATACCCCGCCTCTTTATAAGGCCCGAATTTTTTATCATTAATAAGGTAATAAATCCTGCCGTCTTCCCTGTCGCGATATTTTATTGCCCATATTTCCCCTCTTGATGAAAACTGAGGTGAAAGCTCACTCACCCACGAATAGGGACCAAACCTGCGATTCTCTATCTGAACATACCACTCTTCATCAAATTCATAAGCGTATCCTACCATAGAAGTATCCCCCGACATCTTTATATGACGGTATAAATCCTCGTTAGCACGAATTGAAATCCGTCGGGCATAAGATGATACGGTTAAAACGGCAAGCATCGGTAATATAAAACAGATTTTTCTCATAAAAACCCCTTAGGGTAATAATCGGAAAAGGGCGGTCAAAAATGAATTGTTGAGACTAAATACCTTCAAAATTGAGGATTTCATTGAACTTTATTATATATTTTTCATCGGTAATGCGTTTCATTACATACCTGTCGTAATCCTGTTCCAAGTCAATCTGCTGGGTAAATTTAAGGAATTTTCCCGGTTTATTCGGATTAAAGAATATGTTTATAATGGGACGCAATGTAAACATACTTTGGCGATAATTCACGACATAGGCAATTTCGCCGGTATTGAGAAGCACGTAGCAATTTTGAGGATACAAAGGCTCGCCGTTGATTTTCTTTACAAGGTCTTTTAAGAAAGTCTGTGCGATTTTAGGATGGAACTTAGTGCCGGAGTTTTCCATTATAAACGTAAATGCTTCGGAATACGGTTTTGCCTCTTTATAACAACGCTTACTCGTTATAGCATCAAAAACATCGACTGTCATCAAAATCTGGGCAAATGCGTTGATTTTATCGGCTTTAAGACCTAAGGGATAGCCCGTGCCGTTATAATTTTCGTGATGCAAAAGTATCATATTCGGCACCTGATTATTAAATGACTTTTCCGCTTTAAGAATATTATACCCGTAAACCGAGTGATTTTTAACAATATTCCACTCATCCAAAGAAAGCCTGCCCGGTTTATTTATAATCTCTATAGGAACAAGAGACTTGCCGATATCGTGAAGAAGCCCGCCCACACCTAATATTTTTACCTTTTCCTCTTCCAAGTTCATACTCATCCCAAGAATAATAGCAAGAGTTGAAACGTTAAGCGAATGGGTATAAGTATAATCGTCAAAATCAACGAGGTCTAAAAGATTTAAACAGGCATCCTGATTGTTTCTTATATCGCTGATAAAGCCGTCAACGACACTGTTTATCTCATTGGAAGGAAGTTTGTTTGATTTATTTCTGAGCGCCCCCTCAATATCGTCAACAACGGACATTGCACGCTCAAGATTTTTCTCGCTAATCATATTGCTGGAAAGGTCTTTTTTTAATTTAAGCCTCTCGCGGGTATAAGTAATTGTTTTTATGCCGTTTATTTTTATCTTATCTATAAGCTCCCGCGAAATCGGGATATCCTTTTTAATAACTTTTTCTCCGTTTTCGGCAAAACCATCACCCTTAAGAATCATTCCGGGATACAGAAAATTGGTCAAAACCTCAATTTTTAACAGGTCAAATGCCATCTTAGCCCCTAAAATTTTAAATTAAACGCGGGTTTATCGCGCCACTTATGGTAATACATAGAATTTTTGATGTCAAATTTTTTAGCATATTTTTAATTCAAAGTATCGTTTCAAACATATATCTCCGATATAATATCTAAGATTTACCCCGTTTTTAATAACTCACCCCAATTTCCTTTGAGCGAGGGCTTCTTTGTTCCCTCTTTTAATACGGATATAAACTCATATCGGGGAATTTCAACCGCCCCGAGACTAACCATAAGAGGGGTATAAACCTGACAATCAATAACCGAAAAACTTAATTCCTCAAGTTTTTTTGCCAATTTTATCAAGGCGAACTTTGATGCGTTACTTTCGCGGGAAAACATAGACTCCCCGAAAAAACAAGTCCCGATAGATACGCCGTAAAGCCCACCGACAAGTTTATTATCTTTCCAAACCTCAACCGAATGGGCATAACCGATTTCATTTAGCTTGCAATATGCATCTATCATTTCGGGCATAATCCAAGTTCCGAAATTCTGCCCCTCGCGTTTTCCCGCGCATTCGGTTATAACATCACGGAAACATTTATCGAAACTAATATCGAAATCCCGCTTATTGATAACGCGTCTCATACTTTTTGAAATATGAATATCGGAAGGAAAAATCACAAGACGGGGGTCGGGAGACCACCAAATAACAGGCTGACCTTTGCCGTACCAAGGAAAAATTCCCTCGCTGTAAGCAAGCAAAAGTCTCTCGGAAGAGAGGTCGCCGCCGATTGCCAATCGTCCCATAGAATCGGCAAGCTCCACCGGCGGAAATACCAACTTTTCGGTCAATCTAAAAATAGGCAATCATCTAACCCCGTTTTTTCGATTTCTTTTTATCAAAAAACTCAACGGCAATATCACCCTTGCGAATAAAAAGTTTAGCCCTGCCTCCGCCCGCAAGTTTACCGAACAAAACTTCATCTATAAACTGTTTTTTGATTTTATCCTGTATCAACCTTGCGACCTCACGCGCACCGTAAATTCTCGAATACCCGTTGTCGGTAAGCCATTTAACCACGCCCTTTGTATATTCAAGTCTGATTTTTTTTTCGGTAAGTTGTTTTTCAAATTCGGCAAGCTGTTTTTCCACTATCCTGTGGATAACCTTTTCCTCAAGATTATTAAATACGATAATTGCATCAAGACGGTTTCTGAACTCAGGCGAAAAAACCTTTTCCACCTCGCGAGGCATAGGATTGTCAACGATATTTTCCGACCCGAACCCCACCGCGCCTTTTTCAAGGTCTCTTGCACCGGCATTGGAAGTCATAATCAATATCGTATTGCGGAAATCCGCTTTACGCCCGGAGCTATCCGTCAACGTGGAATAATCCATTATTTGAAGCAAAGTGTTATAAATATCGGGATGGGCTTTTTCTATCTCGTCAAGCAAAAGTATGGCATACGGGGTTTTCCTGACAGCCTCGGTAAGCAATCCCCCCTCGTCATACCCGACATAACCGGGAGGCGCGCCCACAAGACGGGCTACGGTATGCTTTTCCTGATATTCGCTCATATCAAAGCGATGGAGAGGAACACCCATAATCAAGGATAATTGTCTCGCAAGTTCGGTTTTTCCAACTCCCGTAGGACCTACAAACAAAAATGAAGCGGTCGGCTTATCGGGGTTTTTAAACCCGGCGCGGGAACGTTTTATCGCGCTTGCCGTCTCATTAATCGCGTGGTCTTGCCCGAAAACCGCCGACTTTAACTCATCCGCAATATGCATAAGAGACTCGACCTCGTTGGAAGACACGCTTTTTTCGGGAATGCGAGCAATCTTGGATACAATACTTTCTATCTCTTTGGTTGTAATAGTAACGGTCTCCCCGCTATCCTCGCCGCGCATCATTTTGGCAAAAGCGCCCGCCTCGTCTATAACGTCAATAGCTTTATCGGGGAGATGGCGGTCGTTTATGTGAATCGCCGAAAGTTCGCAAGCCGCCCATAAAGCATCATCGGTGTATTTTATATTATGAAAATCCTCATAGTTTTTACGAAGCCCTGTCAGGATGCGGTATGTATCGTCAATAGACGGCTCTGTTATCTCAATTTTCTGGAACCGTCTCGAAAGCGCACGGTCTTTCTCAAAATACTTTCGATACTCCTCGTAAGTGGTTGAACCGACACATCGCAATTTCCCCGATGTGAGGGCGGGCTTGAGAATATTGGAAGCATCCATAGAGCCTCCCGATACCGCCCCCGCTCCGACTATCGTATGGATTTCATCTATAAAAAGTATAGCGTTGGATTCTTCATAAAGTTCGTTTATGACCCGCTTCAACCTGTCCTCAAAGTCTCCCCTGAATTTAGTTCCCGCAAGCAAAGCCCCCATATCAAGGGAATAAATCTTGGCATCCTTCAAAACGGAAGGCACATCCCCCTTCGCTATAAAACCGGCAAGCCCCTCGGTAATAGCGGTCTTTCCTACGCCCGCATCGCCGACGTGTATAGGGTTGTTTTTGAAACGTCTGCACAAAACCTGAACCGTTCTCTCAACAATCTCCTCGCGCCCGATTAGAGGGTCGATATTGCCCTCACGATGCTTTTCTACAAGCTCGGATGTGTAAAGCGCCAGTGCCGAACGACGTTTGCTTTTTCGACGGGGTATATGCTCATCGGTTTGCACGTCATCCTCATCCCCGAAAATCTCATCAAAAGCCTCGTCATCATCATCCTCGCCGTAGATGGAAGCGCCGTGAGAAATATAATTCAGTATTTCGAGACGGGTTATGCCCTGTTTGCTTAAAAAATAGGATGCGTAAGATTCGCGCTCATCGAAAATAGAAACCAGCACGTCGCCGAAATCCACCTCATCTTTTTGAGCGCTGAACGTGTGGGCAAATGCGCTTTCTATAACGTTCTGGAAACCCAAAGACTGGACGGGTTCTATATTTCCGGTAATCGGCATATAAAACTCTTCAAAATGCTTTTCGAGCGTTGCTTTAAGTTCTTCAATATCACCGCCGCAACCGGAAATAATGCTTCTCGCGGTTTTGAAAAAAAGCGAGGCATACAGGATATGCTCCGGCGTGATATACTCATGCTTCCTCGCTTTAGCCTCATTATAAGAAGCGGCAATTATTTCATTCAACTCCTGATTAATTTTCATTATCAATCCTCAAAATATTATCATTCGGGTTCAAAACTGCATTTCAAAGGAAAACCCGCCTCTTTCGCCAACTTATGGACAATATCGACTTTTGTAACGGCAATATCGCGCGTAAACACACCGCAAACCCCATAGCCCTTCTTGTGAACCTCAAGCATTATAATAGTAGCCTCCGCCCCCGATTTGTGGAATACCCTGCACAACACCTCCACCACAAAATCCATAGTGGTGTAGTGGTCGTTGTGAAGTATGACTTTATACAGCTTGGGCTTTTTCACCTCAGGCTTGGATTTTAAAGCGGTATCTTCCCCGAATTGCAAATCTTTTTTATCCGCCATAGCTTTATCCATAGTAAGTATTTATATAATTATAATTATTATGGAGGGTAAAGTCAAATAGAAATTAAGCAACGAATTAATTTGTAATTTTGCCTAAGCTCTTTTAAAATATTCGATATTTTAAACGGGAGGCGGCTATGAAGCATCTCATAAACGGGCTTAAAGGAATGGCGGTGGGCGTGGCTAATATCATACCCGGAGTGTCGGGCGGGACAATGGCTTTCATTCTGGGGATTTATGAGGACTTGGTCAAGGCAATCGGAGACTTCTTTACCGATAAATCGAAACGCAAGGAGTATTTCATATTTCTTTTGGTAATAGCGATAGGAGCGGGTATAGGGATAATAATTTTCGCCAAAGTCTTCTCATTTTTATTGGACAACCTAAAGCAACCGACATATTTTCTTTTTGCGGGATTAATAGCCGGCTCGGTACCGTTTATAATGAAAATTCATACCGATATGAAAATGACCGCAGGCAGAATACTTATGCTGTTAGCGGGTATCGGGATAATCGTTTCGCTGTCTATAATACATCCCGTAACATCCGAAACAAAGACTGAAATCAAAACCGATAGCGTGGAGTATATAGAAGAGATTTGGGAGGAGAAAAACGGGGTTGTCGCAGACAAGAAAAAAAGCGGAAAAGTATCAATTGACACTAAATACGGTTTATGGCTGTCGCTTTGCGGATTTTTAACCGCCGGGTCGATGATAGTGCCGGGGTTTTCGGGGTCGGCGCTTCTATTGGCGCTGGGGGAATACGCCAACGTCCTGAGTTTTGTAAACAATCTTGATATTAAACCTTTGATATTTTTTTCTTTCGGGGCAATTTTGGGGATACTTGTTTTTGCCAAGATAATCGCACTGTGCCTGAAAAAATTCCCGTCGGCTACCTATTATTTTATACTCGGTTTGGTTTTAGCCTCCTTCTACCAAATGTGGCTTGAGGTGAGAGGGGACTTTTCGTTTCAGGCGGGAATTTTAATTTTATCAATCGTTGCATTCGGTATCGGTTTTTTTGTCGCTTTTATACTAAGCAAAGTGAATACCAAAAAAGCCTAAGCGCTATTTATTTTTCCGAAACCGTATTATCAGCCCCGGATTTTTCTTTAAGCGAAACGGAATAAAAATAGAAATACGAACCTAAAATAAGCGCGGGAATAAGCCAAAATTGATAAAATAAAACATCATTAAACTGGCTTGCAAATAAAAACACCACCCATATATAAAAAACAAACTGTCCGAAAAATTTCAAAACCGCTGTATCTCTGCAATAGCGTTTAAGCAAATCACTTACCTTGAGTTGCCAGTAAACAAAAGAAAATATAAACCCTCCGGTTATCGGTATCCCGAAATTCAACATCATTGATAGCAGGGATGAATCCACCGATGACAGTTGCATAGGATACAAAGTAGAATAATAATTATAACCCAGACCTAAGATGGGCCTGTCGAAAATATAGCTTAAACTTATATCAAATCTGAAAAGACGATACCGGGTAGAACCGTCGGCAAAAGAGGTGGTAACTACCCTGTGAAAAATCCTTTCGACATAGGGAAAAAGCAAAACCGATAGTAAAACTATAACTAAAACCCCTCCGGCAATAACCCATAATGAACTTTTATGATTTTTTATAAAACCGAAAATTTGTTTTAAATTCTGCAATACAAGGAAAATCAACATAAAAAATAAAATACCGATTCCGCTTCTTGATATAGTCAAAATTACGGAAATCAGAAAGCACAGGATAAATATAAGATGTTTAACATTAAACCTTTTTGTAAGCAAAAAGGCAGAGGCTAAAATCGGCATAAAAATAATAACGGAATAAAAATTGGGGTCTAAAAAAACCGAAACAAACCGGGATTGATGAGGGTCGCCGACAAAAGTTACTCCCAGATTAGCAATCCAATCCCATAAATCGCGAGAATCCGGAAAAGTAATAAAGAAAATAATACCTATAATGAACCCGAGAAAAAAAGCCAAGCTGAAAAAATCCATAATCTTTTTTAAACTCAATTCCTTAAAAAGAGCATATCCTACGGCAACGGAACAAAAAATCATCATAATAAGTCTGCAGGCATACATAAATGGAACTATTTGAAACCCAAAATTTATCATACCCCACAAGAAAGATATTAAAATCAAAGCGGCTATAATGAATACGGGTTTAATCTTGGAAAAAATTTCCCTGTTAAAAAAAAGAACGGGAAAAACAGTCAGATAAAGTAAAAACTCGGTAATAAGGATATTGTCCCTTAGACCGGGAAAACTCACAAAGCGCGGGACATTACCGAGAAACAAATAAATAAAAACGACGATAAAGCAACCGAATAAAACGAAGGTTCTGAACTTATCGGTAAAAAGGTTTTTAATCAAAACAAGCCTCTTATTCTATCAAGGATTTTTTCAAGAATTGAATTCCAAGAGTTTTCGTATAAAAATTTCTTAAGCTCATCCTCACTATGATTATATCTCTTTCCCGATGCTTCAATTATAGCATCTGCAAATTCATCGGGAGTATCACCGTAAAAAGCCCAATCCCCCATTCCTTTTCTAAGAGCGCCGATATCGGTAGAAACCACTCCCAACCCCGATGCGATATATTCATAGAACTTAATAGGCCTCTCCATCACATTGATAAGAGAATTTCTGTCACAAAAGGGAATAAGCCCGACTGAATATTTTTTTAATGTGTCCGAAACTTGAGAATGAGATAAGACACCAAGATAAGAGATATTCGGGGATTTAACATTCCATTTAACGCGAAGGGGACCATAAAAATCAAAACTCCAATCGGGTAAAAGTCCGGCAACACGGTCAATCAAATCAATATCCACCCATTCTTCAATAGCGCCTATAAATACGACTTTTTTTTCATTAGTTCTTTTATAAGAAATCTCGTCGAATTTAGTAATATCCAATCCGTTAGGCAGAATAACGGTTTTCAAATTCCTATTCAAACTATAAATATAGTTTTGCAAGCCAAAAGAAACAGGCCAGGCTTCCGCAAAATACCCGTTTCTAACTTTATCGTCAATGTAATTAATTACGATACGATGTAAAAAGAAACCAAAGCCGGATGGAAGGTCGTTCACCCTGTAAACAAATTTTTTAGCTTTAACCCATGATAGATATAAAAAGGTCTGTGATGTGTCATTGATACATAAATCATATTCTCTTGATTTAAACTGCTTTGGAATAAGCCCCGAATATGTCCTTAACTGCCGTTTAAACCTGAAAAAAAGTTTCCTTACCGGAAACAGGCTTTTAAAAGAATACTCTTTGAGATTAGGGGCAATATCAACGCCTTCTTTATCCATTTTTTGTAGCCAAATACGCTTAAATCGGGAGCGTCTGGATTTTTCAAAAAAGTCTAAAATAGAAGAGGATGTGGAAATATAATCCACCTGATTACCGGCTTTAGCCAACCCTTCCGCTATAATTTGTATTCCTACTTTTGCTCCCGGGTCCATAAAAGAATTACTGCCCATAACTAAAATCTTCATCAACAAAACTCCAAAAGTCTAATCAATTAAACCTCTCATTTTCAATTATGCAACTAACGATTTTAGAAACACTCTCCCCGTCTCCGAAATAGTTTCCCTGATTTCTTTGCTTAAAATCCGTTCCATAAACATTCCGAAATATATCTGCAATATCATCATTATCAACCTGAGCCAAGGTATTCCACCCGTCTTTTAAAGTTTCAACCCACTCCGTTTCATCCCTCAAAGTAATACAAGGAACTCTCAGGAAAAATGCTTCCTTCTGAACCCCGCCGGAATCAGTCATAATAACGGAAGCATTGGTCTGTAGCGCAATCATATCAAGATAACCGACTGGGTCGATAATTTTTACATTATGCGGAATACTAATATTATATTCTTTAATATATTTTTTGGTTCTGGGATGCAAGGTTAAAATTACATCAATCGGAATTTTAGAAAATCCATCAAAAATATTCTTCATACGCAATACGTTATCGGTATTTTCCGCACGATGAACCGTAGCTAAAACATAGGTTTTAGGCTTTAAATCCAATTCAGATAGAATAACGGACTTCTTTTCGGACAAACCCTTATTATATAAAATTGCATCAAACATTATGTCGCCCGTATTTCTAACAACAATCGGTTTTCCGTTAGATGTTTTAAGGTTTTTACCGTCAAAAATCCCCTCTTTTTTTAAATTTTCAACGGCTGTTTCGGTAGGACAAAAACAAAAATTGGAAATATGGTCACAGACAATCCGGTTCAATTCTTCCGGCATCAGCATATTAAAACTTCGCAACCCCGCTTCAATATGCGCAACAGGTATATGTATCTTGGAAGCCGCAAGACTGCCTGCAATAGTAGAGTTTGTATCCCCGTAAACTATTACCAAATCGGATTTTTCTTCAAGTAAAACACGCTCAATTTCCATAAGCATCTTTCCCGTCTGATACCCGTGTTCTCCCGAACCTATTCCGAGATTGTATTTAGGCAAAGGAATTTCCAACTCGGAAAAAAACACATCCGACATATTGGTATCATAATGCTGCCCGGTATGAACCAAAACCTCTTCTATTTTCGATAAATAATTATTACGCAAAAATCTGCTGAAAGGAGCGGCTTTTATAAACTGAGGTCGCGCCCCGATAATTGTAACGATTTTCATTGCCACCTCACAATTTATAAACCTTATCCCCGGCTTCTTTAATAGCGTTTCGTAAATCCACAATCAGTTTCGAGTTTTCCAAGATTCGTTTAAAATCAAAACAGGAGTGTTTAGTCGTAATTACCACGCAATCGAAATTTTTTATGTCTTCATACTTCAAATCAATACCGTTAAACTCGCGACCTTCGGGGGTTATTATCGACGGAACATAGGGGTCGTGATAGCTTACATTACCACCCTTTTTTACTACCTCGTCAATAATTTTTAATGCAGGCGACTCCCTCTCATCGGAAATATCCTCTTTATAGGCAACTCCAAGAAAGAGAACGCTTGAACCGTTTAACGCCTTTTTCTGCCTGTTAAGCGCGGAGATAATCTTAATAGTCATTCTGTGAGGCATAAGGTTGTCGATATGCCCCGCAGTATGAATCATTGTTAAATCGAAATTATAATTTTTCGCAATATGCTCCAAATAGAACGGGTCAAGAGGGATACAATGCCCGCCGATACCGGGACCGGGATAAAAGGCTTGAAAACCGTAAGGCTTGGTCTTTGCCGCATCTATGACCTCCCAAATATTAATCCCCATCTTGCCGCAAAGCAAAGCCATCTCGTTTACAAGCGAAATATTAATAAGACGGTAGGTGTTTTCAAGGATTTTAACCATCTCGGCAACGGCAGGAGAACTTACGGGATAAAGCTCCTTAATAGCCTTAGAATAAAGAGCCATCCCGATTTTCAAAGCCTCTTCGCCAAGCCCGCCGACAACTTTTGGGGTATTTTCGGTTTTAAAGGTTTTATTGCCGGGGTCAACCCGCTCGGGGGAATAACAAAGCCAGAAATCATCACAACATTTTAAATTAGAGCCTTTTTCTATAATAGGCAAAACCAAGTTTTCGGTGGTGGTGGGATAAGTGGTGCTTTCAAGCGCAATAAAGGTTCCGCGCTTCATATATTTGCCGATTTCAAGACAAGCGCTTTCTATATAACTCATATCGGGCTTTTTGAATTTATCGAGAGGGGTCGGGACACATATCAAAATCGCATCGCATTCGGCAATCCTCGAAAAATCCGCAGTTGCAACTAATTTCCCGTTACCGATAACCGAAGCAAGTTCACTATCATTAACGTCGCCTATATAATTATTACCTGAATTTATCATATCGACACGTTTCTGTGATTTATCAAAACCTAATATATCAATACCGTTTTTGGCAAAAGCCACTGCTAAAGGCAATCCCACATAGCCAAGTCCAAGCACACCGACTTTCACGGTATTTTTTTCTATCCTGCCCAAAATATCATTCAACAATTTTTCCATTTCCATTCCCTAAATTTTGTTTTAATCAAAGTAGCCTTTCATCCGTGCCGTATCAAAATCCACGGGAAAATCAACGGGCTTTTTTTCTTTCACGGACTTATAAACGGCAAGGACAATATCCATAGATTTTTTACCCTCTTCACCGGAAATAAACGGCTCTTTACCCTGCTCCAAATCGGATAAAAACTCGGCGAAAAATCCGGAATGCCCGAAACCGTAAACAGACGGCGGGTCGGAGGAATGCGGGTCAATAACAAGTTCTTCAGGGTCGCCCCACTCCTCGGAATCCGAAAACCGCCACGTTTCTATCCGATTAACGGCGATACCGCCGATAACGGCAGTTCCTTTCTCGCCGAAAACACTCAAAGTTTCGCAGAGGTTGCGAGGAAAAACATCGGCGCTCCCCTCTATAACACCGACAGCCCCGTTAGCAAACTCGACAATCGCGGTGCCGAAATCTTCCGCTTCTATCGGACGGATAAAACGACGGGTTACACCATACACACTTTTAATATCGCCTCCCAAAACCCATTGCAAAAGGTCAATCCCGTGGGTGCATTGATTCATCAGGGTTCCGCCGTCATGCTCCCATGTGCCGCGCCACGGCGCTTGCAAATAATACTGCTCATTGCGATTCCATCTTATATGTATAGTCCCGTTCATTATACGCCCGAAACGGTTATGCGTCAAAGCACCGTATAATCGCCGTATGGGAGGGTTATAACGGTTTTGGTAGCATACGGTAAGCGCTTTGCCCGTGCGCTTTGATGTTGCAATCATACGGTCGGCATCGAAAGTCGAAAGCGCCATCGGTTTTTCAACAATAACGTTAGCACCCGCCTCAAGCGCATCTATTGCAATAACGGAATGGAAACCCGACTCGGTTGCAATATTAACCAAATCCGGCTTAACCTCATCAAGCAGACGACGGTAATCCGTAAAAACGGAAACTTTATCATCGGGAAAAGCCTCAAGATATTCCGCGCGCTTAGCAAGAGCGCGTTCCTCTATAAGGTCGCATACCGCGACAAGACGGGCTTTTTCCCTGTTGTTGACAAGCCCCTCTATATGCTTATGACTAATACGACCGCAACCTATCAAAGCGGTTTTAAATTTCATAGCTCAACCAGACCTTTATCGGATTTTTTATATGATTTTTTACAAGACGGACAAACGAGGGATGTATCTAATTTAACCCCGCACTCACATACCCATCCCATAAGCTTAGCGGGGGAGCCGAAAACAAGTGCATACCCCGGGACATCGCGCGTAACAACAGCGCCCGCACCGACAAAGCAAAACTCCCCCAAAGTTATCCCGCAAACTATCGTAGCATTAGCCCCGATAGTAGCGCCCCGCCTGACAACCGTAGTTTTATACTCATCTTTGCGTTCAACCAAAGCACGAGGATTGATTACGTTGGTAAAGACACAGGAAGGTCCGCAAAAAACCCCATCCTCAAGCACAATGTTATCATAGATAGAAACATTATTCTGCACCTTAACCTTGTCGCCTAAAACTGCGGTTTTACCTATAAATACGTTTTGCCCGATACGACAGTCCTTGCCGATTTTAGCCCCAGACATTATATGTGAGTAATGCCAAATCGTGGTGCCGCACCCCACCTCCGCTCCTTTATCTACATAAGCGGATTCATGCACTTGATATTCCCCGTCTTTCGTTTCAAATTTCTTTACTTCACTCATTCAATATATCCATTATAAGTTGTAATATTTTATTTTAAAAATCGATATTTGTCAAAACAAATGGGATTAAAGATAACCGGTTTTTAAGCCCGAAATCGGGTCAAACTTTTGAAAATTTGTCATTTTGAGCAATCCCCATTATAATTATTAACTTTTTATAGGATTCCACAAGGAGACTTGATGCGTTACAAAAGGAACATAACAAGCAGTTTTATAACCCAAATAATAAGAATAATTACGGGATTTGCGGTAAGCATATTGGTGGCAAGAGTACTGGGTCCCGAGGGACAGGGGCATATAGCTTATCTTATGTTGTTTTTCGGCTTGTTGGCATCTTACGGGCATCTGGGAATTGTAAACGCGATTGTTTATTTTCAAAAAAGGTCTGAATTCAGCGAAGAAGAGGTTTTTAAGGTAAATCTTACTTATATATTAATAGTATCAACGGTGATAGGTATAACAATGATTGCCTTACGATATTTCGGTATTATTTTTACGGAATACTCAATAGCGATAGTTGTCGGAGGAGCTTTATTTATATTTTTCAGTTTTATAAACGAAGCTATGCGAAACTTTTATATAGGAACCGAGGATGTTTATCTATCGAACCGCTATATCCTGTTGGGCTTTTTTACAAAATTGGTTTTGGTAATAGTATTTTGGATAGCGGGTATCCTTACCGTCGGAACTTACGTTCTTATATTGGTTTTAATGACCGGAATAAGCTCGGTATTTCTATTCTTTAAATTCCGTATGAAATTTAGTTTAAAATGGAATAATATACTTCTAAAAAAAGAATTTGCATTCGGTATTATATCGTTTCTAATTATTTTGCTGAACTATCTCAATTACAGAGCCGACCAGTTTATGATAGAATATTTCCTTGATAAATCCGAACTTGGACTTTACTCAATAGGCGTTCAATTGGCGGAACTTGTATTTATAATTCCCGTAAGTCTCAGCAGCGCTTTTTATGCAAAAATAATCAATATCCCGATAGAAGACACAAAATCCATAAACGAGATTACCGCAACAACCTTGAAATTAGCCATTTACGGATGTTTAGCCCTTGTATTAGGAGGAATTTTCGCTTCATATCTAATTCCTTTTGTGTATGGACAAGATTTCAGCGGGTCTATTTTAGCTGCGCAAATCCTTTTTGCAAGCGTATTGTTTGCATCAATCGGAAAGATTGTTTTCCCGTATTATTCATCGCAAAATAAACATCGTTTTTACCTTATCAGCACCTTTATTTCTTTCATATTAAACATTATAATTAATTTATTCTTAATCCCGATTTTCGGTATTGCCGGAGCGGCAATAGCTTCTTTAATATCCTACGCAATATTCGGACTTGTTCCGTTGTGCGTTTTGATATTAAAAAACAAAATACCTTTAAAATCCATACTCCTGTTTAATAAAAAAGATTGGCAAACGGCAAAAGATATGATAAACAAGATACTAAAGAGACAAGGGTCTTCAAATAATACAAAATAGGATTTATTTCATTAACCGGTTTGGAGGTTGTAATGAAGAGATTTATAAAAAAAATTTTAGTTCGTTTGTTTTCCGAAAAAAGGGTTAAAACTCTTGCCAAGAAATTCAGTAGGCAGAGAAGACAAATTTTCTTTTTCCAAAGAATTTTAAGGATAAATTCAAAAGTCCCGTGGCCTGTTCATTGGACTTCTCTCGTTCAAAACCCTGAAAATATAAATAGAAAAGACCCGAAAAGTGCCACTCCCGGTTTTATGCCGGGATGCTATATTCAGGCAATAAACGGAATTGAAGTCGGCAAAAATCTATATGTAGGTCCCGGCGTAAAAATCATATCGGCTGATCACGATGTTTATGAATATGAAAAACATATAAAATGTCCCCCGGTTATATTAGGCGATAATTGTTGGTTAGGGTGTAATTGCGTTATACTCCCATCGGTAGAGCTGGGAAATCACACTATTGTTGCGGCCGGGTCGGTCGTAACAAAATCTTTCAAGGAGGGCGATTGTACCATAGGCGGCGTTCCCGCCAAAATTTTAAAAAAGCTTGATTCTTACCCTCAAACCAATACCGACAAATGATTTTTACCGTTAAAACCGAAACCCCGAGCTTTGTTCATATTTGACAAAACCGTGATGGCTCTTTAGTATATCCGTTTGATAAAAAAAATATCTGTTTTTTTCCTTCAATCTTTCTGAGAGGAATTTATGAAAAAAATCTGTGTTATAGGAGCGGGTAATTCCGGCTTTGCTATGGCAGCGCACTTATCCTCGGAGGGGTATTCCGTATGTTTATGGAATCGCACTTATGAAAATATAAAAACCCTCGTTTCCGATAAAAAAATCGCTTGCTCGGGATATATCAATGGGGAATTCATTTTAGACCTTGTAACGGATAATTTAAAATCAGCTCTGGATTATTCCGACCTAATACTCATAACCACCCCTGCAAACTCCCATAAAGATTTGGCTCGCAAATTTGCAGATAAACTTTCCGCTGATAAGACAATAATACTCAATCCGGGCAGGACTTTCGGCGCATTAGAGTTTCAAAACGAACTTACAAAACACGGGTTTCGGGATAACATAGAGCTTGCCGAAACTCAAACCATTATCTACACCTGTCGTAAAGAAAGCGATACAAGCGTTAATATAATTACTATGAAAAAAAACGTCCTGATTTCCGCGCTAAAACAAGGTAACGAACAAAAAATTTTAAACGGTTTACCCGACTGCCTGTCGAAATTTCTTAAACCTTCACCCTCAATGATTCTAACCTCTTTAGGTAATGTAGGTATGATTCTGCATTGCGCCCCCGTTCTATTAAATACGGGATGGATAGAAAATCCCTTTTTGAATTTTTATTACTATTCGCAGGGAATTAGCCCATCCATAGCAAAATTCTTAGAAAATCTCGATAAAGAAAGAATTGAGGTTTCCAAAAAGCTCGGATACGAGGTTGAAAGCACAAAGGAATGGATAAACCGGTCTTACGAAATAGATGGAAAAGATTTATACGATGCGCTAACTCATAATCCGTCTTATAAAACCATTGAGGCGCCGGTCTCATTAAACCACAGATATATTTTTGAAGATGTATCTTGCGGATTAGTTCCGCTTGAGAGTGTGGGAAAGCAACTGGGACTTGAGATGCGTTTTACCTCATTGATTATTGACTTGGCAACCGCCATAATAAATTACGATTTTCGCAAAAACGGAAGAAATTTAGAAAATATGGATATTTTATCGCTTTTTCAAGGCAACACGGGGGAATAATGAAACACAGTAAAATATTTGAATCCGACAAATCTATTCCGGTAATTCTCGGCGGGTTTGTAAACGCATTGGGTTTGATACGAAGTTTCGGTGCGGTCGACTTGGATTCCGTAGTAATCGACCGGTATAGAAATATAGCTTTTTTTTCAAAATATGCAAAAGGATTCGTTTCACCCCATCCTGATAAAGACGAAGAAAGTTTTATAGATTTCCTGATGGAACTCGGCTCCCGTTTCAGGCAAAAGGCTTTTTTGCTCGCTACCAACGATATATGGCTTATACCCGTCAGCAAACGGCAGAAAACCCTCGAAAAATATTTTATATTCCCGATGTCCGAATGGAAAGTAATTCAAAACTGTATAGAAAAAAGCAAACTATATCAATTCGCTATAAACCACAATATCCCTCATCCCAAAACCTTTTTCCTGCAAAATTACAGCGAAATGGTAAACATATCGGATAAGGTTGTTTACCCGTCCATAGTGAAACCGTCAATCACGGTGGGGTTTACCGAAAAACTCGGTTTAGCCAATCCGATAGTAATAATAAACGGCAAAGATGAGTTAATAAATTTAAGCCGTAAAATTAAAGAGGTTGGACTTGGCAATGTTCCCCTGATAATTCAGGAGGCAATTCCGGGAGGAGCGGAAAATTTATATACCGTATCAGCATATTCAAACCGTGATGGAGAAATTATTGCCTACTCTACCGGGCATAAAATACGGCAATATCCCCCGAAAGCGGGAACAATCACATCGGGACGCGTTGTCAGGGATACCCAAACCTACGAACTCGCATCAAAACTTATCAAAGCAATCGGGTTCTATGGAATATCAAACACCGAGTTTAAATATGATAACCGGGACGGTATATTCAAACTTATAGAAATAAATGCCCGTCCGGGTATGTGGAACTATTCGATTTATGCCGCCGGTATAAATCTGCCGTATTTGGCATATCGTGAAGCTATGGGTGATAAAATAGAATTTTTAGGTGAAGCCCCTAACGATATTGTGTGGTATTATCTTCAGGATTTTTTAAATCCGGTTATTAAATACCGCTTTTCAAAGCAAAACAAAGAGTTTGTTTTAAGTGTCGGGCAATGGCGTGAAAGCCTTAAAGGCAAAAAAATCACCGCAATTTACAGGAAGGAAGACCCGTTACCCGCCTTAATTCATTTTTTAACCCTTTTTTCCGTAATTATAAAAGGATTTTTCAAAAGAATTTTTAAACGCAGATAGGAGATTTTATGCCTCACAAAAAAACACAAAAGGTTTTCGGCTTCGTTAAACCCTCGCCTGATGCTCATACTCTTGGAATTAACTATGCCGCCGACCTTTTACGACGGTGTGGTTATGAGACTCATATTGCACGTATGGATATCTGCGATGCGCTGTCCGGTATAAAAAACAAGAAAAATACCGCTATTCTAAAAGATTGGCTTATTATGAACCGTATCAATATACTGTGTTTCAGTTACAGGTTGGAGCCTTCGGACGGGGTTAAACTTTTCGGTGAATTATTCTATATACTAAAAAAAGAAGCCTTGATGGATTATCAGGGCGGCAAAATCAAAGAATTGTATTTCGCGGGATTACCCCCCGCCTGTGAAACAATCCGTAAGGAATATCGCGAAAATATAATAACCTTTTTCGGTGATGAAACCCCGGTTGAAACCTTATCAAAACTCGGAGTGCCGAAAGAGCGTCTCCCGTTAGAACTGAAAGAAGGATGCGCTTATGATGAGGACAGACTTAAATTCGGCAGGGAATTAATCGAAGAAGGCAAATACCTGAATTTCAACAAGCCCCCGAACGGCGATTATCCCGAATACGGGACTCAAAACGATTCCTTTGCATTACGTCTTGATGCATCGCGTAAAAAAGGAACTTATCCTTTAATAAGGGCTCATATCGGACCTTACCTGCCTAACCGCAAAGAAGCTATTACCCTTTTTATCAACTGGATAAAACAGCTTGCCCGCGAAGGTATGCTTGATGTCCTTTCCATAGGAACTTCCCAGCTTACACAATCTAAATTCGGGGAAAACTGGGACGATAAAAGCAACGGAGGCGGTGTTCCCGTGAACTCGGAAGATGAGTTTTACGAGATTTGGAAAGCATCCCGGCCTATGCTTGTCAGAACCTACGCGGGAACAAAGCGAATAAAAGACCTCCTGAAAATCTACGAAAAAACAATCAATAACGCTTGGAATGCCCTCTCTTTTTGGTGGTTTTCCCGTATTGACGGCAGAGGAGACAACGGGGTATATGAAAATCTTCTTGAGCATACCGACTGCCTGAAATTTATCGCGGAAATCAATAAACCGTTTGAACCGAATATACCGCATCATTTTGCTTTCAGGGGAGCTGATGATATAACCTACATAACAAGCGCATACTTGGCGGCAAAAACCGCCAAAAAACTCGGAATTAAATATCTCATTTTACAAAATATGCTTAATACTCCAAAATCAACATGGGGAATAAACGATTTGGCAAAATCCCGTGCGATGCTTAAACTTGTAAAATCTTTAGAAGACCAAAATTTCAAGGTATATCTCCAAACCCGCGCAGGTTTAGATTATTTTTCCCCCGACCTTAACAAGTCACGCGCACAACTTGCCGCCGTTACCGCTATGATGGATGATATTGAGCCTCAAAATGAACTTTCTCCCGATATTATCCATGTCGTTAGTTTTTCCGAAGCAATAAGCCTCGCAACTCCCGAAATCCTGGATGAAAGCATAAAAATCACCTTACACTCCTTGGATAAATATCGTCTTTTGAGAAAAGAAGGAAAGATAAAAGATATGAGTTTAAACCCCGATATAGACAACAAAACTTCCGAACTTGTCGAAAATGTATTAAAGAGGATAACCGCTATCGAAAAGTCCATCAACAATCCCTACTCCGCCGAAGGTCTTTATCTCGCGTTTGCCTCGGGATTTCTACCTGTCCCGTATTTATGGGAAGAAGTGGAGGAATTTCGTTTTGCCGTAAACTGGAAAACCGCTATTTTAAACGGCGGGGTTTGTCTTGTCGATAATAAGGGAATGCCTCTTACCGAAGAACAAGTCGGCACTATTGCAGGTTTAAATATTGAAACGGCAACAAAAAACCTAAACCGCCGAATTCTAAAAATAAATCCGGGAAGAACCTTATGATAAAAATTAAAACCCCGTCCCATTTTAAACCCGAAAAAGAATATATTATCGACATAATTTTCAACGAGTTTTTAGGGCTTAAATATTCCATAGATTGGAAAAATACACCCGAACATATCTACGAAATCTCGCTTGAAAACGGAAAGCGTATCGTTATACCCGACAGCTTCTTTAAACATTATAAGTCCCCGAAAGATTACCTGAAATTATCCGCTATACCCGAAAACGTATCCTTTATCGAAAATCACTACTTACCCGAAAAAGACCTGCCCGTCATTTTCGGTAACGCCGATTTTAAATCATCAAAAGACGGTATAGAGTGCGGCACGGATATATTTTCAAGTGTCTTTTTTATGCTTACCCGATGGGAAGAGAAAGCAAACCCCGCCCGCGATAACTGGCAACGTTTCCCCGCGCAGGACTCGCTTGCATACCGTTTCGGGTTTCTGAGCCGTCCCGTTGTCGATGAGTATATCAAATTTTTATGGAATATGCTTAAAGCGCTCGGTTACAATAGCGATAGAAAACAAACCCTCTTTGAGGTTATCCCCACCCACGATGTTGATTTAATCGACTTTAGAAAGATTGTCGGTCTCAAGATGTTAGCCGGGGATTTAATCAAACGTCGGTCATTCCATATTTTTTTCCATAACCTGAAATATGCCGTCAAGCGCGAAGACCCTTACAATACTTTTGATTGGCTGATGGATTTAAGCGAAAAACACAATCTTAAATCAAGGTTTTACTTTATGAGCGGGGGAAATAACCCGAATGACGGAAATTACGATTTAACTCACCCCGCTTTGAACGGACTGTTTGATAAAATCAATAAGCGCAGGCATATAATAGGCTTCCATCCCTCGTTTGATACATACAAAGACCCGGAAACTTTCATAAAAGAAAAAACCGCTCTCGAAAAAAAATGCGGGAATAAAATCACCGAGGGGCGACAGCATTGTCTTCGGTTTGAAGTCCCGGTAACTTGGAGAGTATGGCAAGATGCGGGAATGAAAACCGACTGCACTCTCGGTTACAGTCAGGCAGAGGGTTTCAGATGCGGAACAGCCCGCGAATATCCCGTATTCGATTTTGAAAACCAAACCCGCTTGGAATTACGGGAACTCCCGCTTATCGCTATGGACGGAACTCTTAATCAATACCGACGTCTTTCAATCAACGAGGCACGGGAAAGCCTGTGCAATCTTAAAGACAAGTGCCGTAAATACAGGATACCGTTTACCATATTGTTTCACAACTCCAGTTTCGACAAGGCACGATGGAAGGGGTATAGGGAATTATACGAATATATCCTCCGATATTAGCCGAGACTTTTCTTTAAAACCTCACAGACATATTCCGTATCCTCAATACTCATCTTTGAATACAAAGGCAGGGTTATCTCATTTTTGTAAGCCTCATACGCACGGGGATAATCCTCAATACGGTAGCCTAATTTCTTATACAACGGATGCATCGGGAGGGGAATATAATGCACGTTAGCGGAAACCCCATCCTCCGCCATTTTTCGGATAAGGTTATCGCGACCGTCCTCGGTTAATCCCTCTATTCGCAGCGGGAAAAGATGATATGAAGACTCGCGAAATGTATCCCTGCAAACGGGAATTATAAACCTTTCGTTGTCTTGAAGCAAACTTACATAGCTTTCATAAAGCGCTTTTCGATTGGGTAAAATTTCCGTTTCGTAGCGCCGAAGCTGGGAAAGTCCCAGCGAGGATGCAATATCGGTGATATTGTATTTATACCCCGCGACTTCCACCGAATACCGCCAATCACCCTTGCTGAATTTATCATAGGCGGACTTATCCTGACCGTGCAATGAAAGAAGTGAGAGGGCTTTATAAATCTCATCGGCGCTTAAACCGCCTATACCGTTAAAACATACCGCACCGCCCTCCGCGGTAGTAAGATTTTTAACCGCGTGAAAAGAAAACACGCTGAAATCCGCAAGCGAACCCGATTTTTTGCATTTATAAACCGCGCCTAAAGAATGGGCGGCATCGGCAATCAACAACGGGCGGGACAGTCTTTCCTGCATTGTGCCTCTTGACGGGATAAAAACCTTATGCGCGTTATCAAGAATTTCGCGGATTTTATCATAGTCGGCGGGAAAACCGGCAAAATCCACCGCGATAACCGCCTTGGTTCTTTTGGTTACGGCGCGTTCTATCTCCTCAGCGGAAACATTAAACCCCTCTTTCTCTATATCGACAAAAACGGGGGTTGCCCCCGTGTGGAGTATAACGTTAGCGGTAGCGCAAAACGTGTAAGGGGTAGTTATAACCTCATCACCCTCGCCTATACCGAAAAGGCGAAGTATAAGCTCAAGCCCCGCGGTGGCGGAGTTCAGGCATTTAACCCCGGCAACATTCGTATATTCGCAAAGCGATTGCTCAAACTGCGAGGTTTTATTCCCCGTGGTAATCCATCCCGATTTTAAAGTATCGACAACCTCGTTAATATCCCCGTCCGTAATATCCGGCGGTGAAAAAGGAATCTTTTTCATTTTATCCCCCCGTATTCGGGAACGTATTCTTTTAATAAAGACATCACCGCGTCCCTGTCGCAGGCGGAGGAGGCTTTCCCGAAACGCTCAATCATAACGTTAAGCTCATCGGCGCTTAAAACCCCGTCTTCCTCCCCGCTGATAAGAAGTTTTTTATACTTGGAGGGAATAAGGTTCGTATCATCGGCAAGAACCTCCTCAAACATCTTGTCGCCGGGACGCATACCGACAAAAACGACGGGAAAGTTTTTATCATCATAACCGTAGAGACGGATTAAACGTTGAGCAAGTTCGGCAATCTTCACGGGCTTGCCCATATCAAGGACAAAAATCGCCCCGTTATTAAATGTCGCCGATTTAATCACCAAACGTGCCGCCTCTCGTAACGACATAAAAAAGCGGGTTACATCGGGATGGGTTATGGTTACGGGACCCCCGCATTTTATCTGCTCCTCAAAAATCGGGACAACGCTGCCCCGTGAGGAAATCACGTTGCCGAAACGAACAAGTGAAAACCTTGTCTTATCCTGATGATAATTAAGCGATAAGACAATCCTCTCCGCCACACGTTTTGTTGCTCCCATAACCGAGGAAGGGTTTACCGCCTTATCGGTAGAAAGCAAAACAAATCGCCCGACCCCGCACTCAATAGCGGAAATCGCCGTATTATAAGTCCCGATAATATTATTCTTTACAGCCTCTTCGGGAAAATCCTCCATAAGAGGGACGTGCTTATATGCGGCGGTATGGAAAAGAATATCCGGTGCAAAGCGCTTGAGTTCAAAGACAATCTTATCTTTATCACGGATATCGCCGATAACGTGGCTAAATCTTTTATCACCCGAAACCTTTTGCAAAACCGAATGGATAGAAAACTCGCCCCGTCCGAAGGCGATTATCTTTTTAACGGGCAACTTCATAACCTCAAACAGGATGCTCCCCCCGATAGAACCACCGCCGCCGGTTATAAAAACGCTTTTGTCCCTGTAAAACCCGTCAATCTCCTCAATATCAAACCCGACCTCTTCTCTTCCCAAAAGGTCTTCGGCTTTAATATCGCGAACCTGCCCGATTTTAACATCCCCCTCGATAATCTCATAAATGCCCGGAACTATCCGTATTCTCGCGCGAACCCCCGAAAGAGAGTCAATAATGCGACTCATAACCTCGCGGCTTGCCGAGGGGATAGCGATAATAACCTCGTCTATATTGTGAGCTTCGACAACCTCGCGGGCGTTTTCTATCGCGTCAATTACGGGAATACCGTCAACATCGGTTTTAGACGGGTTATCATCGAGAAACCCGCAAATCTCATATTCCGATGAAAGCCTGCCGTGATACCTAATCTCGTTGGCGACCATAGTTCCGGCGCATCCCGCCCCGATAATCAACAAACTTTTTTTCATTTTCCCGCCCGTATCCCGAAAATTTTCATAACCTCTTCCTTGTCGCTAAACCGGTATTTGGTTTTCCCTATAATCTGGTAATCCTCATGCCCCTTGCCCGCAATAATTACAACGTCGTCGGGTTTTGCCGTTTCGATAGCTTTTCGTATAGCGATAGCACGGTCGGGCTCTATTACGGTATTTTCCAAACCGGGTCGCACTTTAAGCGCCCCGCGCTTGATATCCTCTATTATCATAAGAGGGTCTTCCGTTCTGGGGTTGTCGGATGTAACCACCGCTATATCGGATAACCTTGTTGCAATTTCCCCCATAATAGGGCGTTTGGTTTTATCCCTGTCGCCTCCCGCACCGAATACGCAAATCAGCCTTGCCGATGGTTCCATCACTGCCCTGACGGCAGAAACGGCGTTCTCCAAAGCATCGGGGGTATGCGCATAGTCAACCACTGCGGTTATCCCGTCGCAATGTAATACCTCCATCCGCCCCCGCACCTTTATTTCCTTGAAGTATCGTTTAGCGCGGCTAATATCAAAACCCGCCTCGCTTAATACCGCTCCGGTAAGCGTGAAATTATACACGTTCGGATGTCCAATCATAGAAAGCTCTATAAATTCATCAATCCCCTCCGATTTAAACTCAAATTCGCTAAGCGAGGGTTCAAGACGAACAATCCGCGAATAATAATCCGCATCGGGATTTTCTATTGAGTAGGTTTTAAGTTTTATATCGTTAAGTTTTTTGATATAGTCCCTGATTGTTTCGTATTGCGGAATATCCATATTGATAAGCGCAGTTTTGCGGGGTTTGACGGACTTTTCCAAAAGCGAAAAAAGTTTGAGTTTAGCGGATAAATAACTATTCATATCCCCGTGAAAGTCGAGATGGTCCTGGGTGAAATTGGTAAAACAGGCAATATCAAAATTAAGCCCCAGAACCCTGTTTAAAGCAAGAGCGTGTGAAGAAACCTCCATCACGACATACTCAACTTCGGATTTTACCATATCCGCCATCAGGGAATATATGTCAAGTATATCCGGGGTGGTATTTGTTGCCTGAATAATCTTATCGTTAATCCTGTATTCAATAGTGCCGATTAAACCCGCCTTTTTTCCAATCGCGCGAAGAACGTTGTAAATAGCGGTGGTTGTTGTGGTTTTCCCGTTAGTGCCGGTAATCCCGATAAGACTAAATTTTGCAGATGGGTTATCATAGAAATTGCGTGCTATAACGGAAAGCGCAAAAGGCAAATCCGAAACCGCATAAAATTTTGCATCACCGAAACCGTCATTGATGTCTTTTATCTTCGCTTTATCGACAACGAAATTGCGACAACCCCGCTCATAAGCATCGGGAATAAACCTGTGAGCATCCTCCACATACCCCGAATATGCAATAAAAAGCGAGTTTAAATCCGCCTTGCGCGAATCGTTTACAATACTGCAAATTTCCGTATCCGAAACCCCGGTATTTCCGCATTCACCGCCTTTAAGAATGTCCTTTATTTTCATATCCTTTCCCGAATTTTATGATAATGATTAATTATAACATACCTTATTCTTAATTGGAAAATATCTTGACTTATACTTGTAATTTTGTCTTTCTGCCTTATAATAAAATGAGTTTTGTAAATTGGGAGAATAATAATGCAACGGCTCACCTTAGTTTTATCAATAGTATGTTTAGTAACGATGACGGCTTATCCGAAAAATGAGCTTACAAGCGGGTTTTATATACCGAGATACTCGTCGGCAAACTCATCGGCAATAGGCAACGATACGGGGGCGTTATTTCTAAATCCCGCATCAATAGCAAGGGCGGAACGTATCAACGCGCTTTTCGTTACGGGAACAGACCTTCAGGCAAATATAGCGGGCGTTTCGGGAATCATACCTTTTGCCGGAGCTTTCGCGGGCGGGGTTTATAATATTCAAACCCTGAGCGGGAATATAAAGCAAGGGATGTTTCTCGGATGGGGAATAGAGGTTTTGGACTATCTTTCTGCGGGGATAAGCGTTAAAACAGCCGGGGCATCCGTATTTGCTTTTGATGAGGGACTGTATTTTGATGCGGGAGCGCTTTTTTATCCCAATAAACATCTTGCCCCGTTTCTTGACAGGCGTTTTCTGCACAACCGCATATTTATAAGCGTCGCATTCCAAAATATAGGCGTCAGGGCTGCGGATAATATTGATGAGGAAATGAATTTCCGTCTCGGTCTTTCATACGATATACCTGAAATATGGACAAAATTCTATGTGGAAAAAAACTTTATAGCTTCATACGAGGACTTATCTTTAGGGGTGGAAATTTCCCCGAGGATAAAAGAAATTTTCGGAGACGGGCATCGCTCGTATTTTACGGTTCGCGCAGGTTATATAATTCCCGATAACGACGTGCGGTTGGGTGTATCTCTTAACGGAAGGGATATAAATTTGGATTTTTCATATTCGATAAATCGAAACGAGTTTTTTATCGGGCTTAACGGGTTCTTTGAACGTTCAAAAGATGAAATATCCAAAGACCTGTTCGCTCAAGGCAACGAATTGTTTAATACCGCCCACTCGCTTGAACAGCGCAATGAAGATGAGGCAATAGAAAATTACAAACAAGCCCTGCAAAAATTAAAACTTTCGTTGTTTTACAACAAATATAACGAAACCGCGTTTGAAAAACGAAATCAGGTCGAGGTAAGGCTCGGGAGCTACTACGAGTGGTTTATATCACAGGCGCAAAACAATGAAAACCGCAACCGCATTTTATCCGCGCTTGTTTATTATAACAAAGCCGCCTCGGTAGATATGAGACCCGATACAAGGGAAAAAATCCGCGGGCTTTCCACTAATCAAGCCGTTATAAGGCATTTTGAAACCAAAAGGGACGAGGTGGAAAAACTTATGCGGAATGAGAAATTTGTAGATGCCCGAAAAGAGTTGATAACCCTAAATCTTATTTTCCCGAACGACAGATGGGTAAACTCATCTCTTAATAATGCAAACCGCCGAATAAACGAACAAGCCGGAAAGCTCTATGCGGATGCATTAACTCATTTTGAAGAAAACCGTATGCAGGAATGCATTAATACGCTAAATTCGGTTTTATCGTTAAACCCCGACCATCGCGATGCGCAAACGCTTTTAAGAAGAGCTAACGCGGAGCAAATGAAAACTCAACATTTTGCACAGGCAAGGCGTCATTATAATAATGAGGAGTATATCCAAGCATTAGCTATAGTTGACCGAATACTTGCAATCAACGCTCAGGACAGGGATGCGCGCGATTTAAGACTCCAAATCCAAAGGCGTATGAGAGAAAACATAGACGTATATCTGACTAAAGGGCAAAGCCTGTATAGTGCGGGGCGTTATGAAGAAGCCATAGCGGAATTCGACAATATACTCGCCGTTGAACCGAGACACAGCGTCGCCCTTGACTATAAAAGACGTTCTCAATCAAAAATCGAGGCTATAAAACAACTCCGAAGCATAGGAGAATAGGAGGAAATATGCGAAAAAAATTAGGTGTAAATATCGACCATATAGCGACACTTCGCGAGGCAAGAAAGATTAATTATCCCGACCCGATTTATGCGGCGGCAATAGCCGAGCAGGCGGGTGCGGACAGTATAACCATACATCTTCGCGAAGACCGTCGCCATATACAGGAGAGAGACCTCTATGTCCTCAAGGACACAATCAAAACGAGTCTGAATCTTGAAATGGCACTGTCCACCGATATTATCGAGATTGCGCTTAACGTAATGCCGGAGGATATTTGTATTGTTCCCGAAAGACGGCAGGAGGTTACAACCGAGGGAGGGTTTGACGTTATCACCAATTTGCCTATCCTTAAACAATATATCCCCGGTTTTCACAGCAAAAATATAGCAGTGAGTCTTTTTATCGCTCCCGATAATGACCAAATTAAAGCGGCAAAGGAATCGGGCGCGGAATTTATAGAAATTCACACGGGACAATACGCGGATGCTAAAACCCAGAATGAGAGACGGGAAGAACTGGAAAAAATCAAAAGGGCGGTAAAATACGCAAGAGGACTTGGGCTTCGGGTGAACGCGGGACATGGGCTTAATTACCAGAATACATACCACATAGCGCGCATAGATGGAATAGAAATACTTAACATAGGGCATTCGATAATATCAAGGGCGGTTTTTACGGGACTTGAACAGGCTGTCCGCGATATGGTCGCAATACTTGACCGCGCCAATTGGGATAAGGAAGGCAATTAGGTTAGCTTTTTTACCATACGATAATACCCCTTCATTGTCGGGACTTTTTTCATCTTTATATTGAAAGTTTCAACAACGGTATAACCTTTTCGTTCATATAATCTTCGTGCGTTATCGTTGACCATATCCACCGCAAGCGAGCATTTTTGAAATCCCGCTTCAAGGGCTTTCTTATCGGCAAAATCCAATAAATATCCGCCGATACCTTTCCCCTGAAACTCCGGCAAAACCGATAAAACCTGCACGTCATACTCATCCTTGAGAGAAGACCGAAACCTCATCATAGGAAGATTTTCAAAAGCAAATTTCAAAACCTTCCAAAATCCGATAATTCTAACCAATTCGCCCGCCATCTTACGCATAAGTTTGCCGACAAGATTGCCGGGCAAAAGGGTTAAGATTCCCGCCTCTTTATTATCATACACCGCAACAAACGTAAAACGGTAACTAAAGGAGTTTTCCTCTTTTTTAAAAATCTCGCTCATAATCCTGATAGAACTTTCTTTATCACCAAAACCCACAACTTTATCCGTATGAACATCCATCAAGCCCGCCTGACGAATCAAAGTTCCGCATAAGACGGCATCTTCGGGGGTAGCGGGGCGCACAGTGATATTTCCCATAATTTCCTCCGGTCAAAAATATTATAGCAAAATTATACTCGTGGAATTGGAATTTGTCAAAAGCGAATGGGCTTATTAAAAATATGCTTTAATCTACGTGTCGTCCAAAGCCAAGAGTTCCTATGTAACTCCAAAAATGAAACTTCCCTTT
>CAZQBT010000017.1:0-43145 GCA_964591955.1 uncultured Brevinematales bacterium
TTCAGGAGGATACTATGGGAAAAATTCTTGTTGTCGATGATGAGACTTTGATAATCACGCTTCTTGAAAGGCTTTTAAAGTTTATGGAGCGCGAGGCGGTTTTCTGCACGTCGGGAAAAGATGCGGAAAAGGCGCTCAAGGAAAACATAGACGAAATCGAAATTGCCATAGTCGATATGAATATGCCCGAAACAAACGGACTTTGTATCGCTGAGATGATTAAAAAGACAAACTCCGATATTTGCGTCTTTCTGGCAAGCGGAGACCCATCCGACCTCGAAAACGGAATTGCCAAAAATTCGGAATTTATCGACGGGGTTTTGTATAAGCCGTTCACTATCGAAAATATTAAAGAAGTTCTCGCGCGGGTGGAACAGGATTAAAAATGATATATGTGGTTCTTGTCGGAACAGAGGGTGAGGAGAATCTCGGACTTGTTGCCCGCGCTATGATGAACACGGGGGTGGAGGATTTGATTCTTGTATCGCCTCAGTGCGACTATCTGTCGGTATCAGCGATGAATTACGCTATCCACGCCAAGGAGATATTAAGGCGCGCCGTTGTAACGGATAGTCTTGATAAAGCGCTTGAGGGGATGGATTTGGCGGTGGCGATGTCAAGACGGATAGGGCAGTGGCGCAAACTCGATTTTTCACTGCCGGAGTTTGCCGAATATTCCCGCGCCTATCGTGATAAAAAAATCGCGCTTGTTTTCGGCAGGGAACAAAGCGGTCTTGAAACATCCGAAACCGTTCTCTGCGACCTAATCTGCTCAATTCCCTCATCGGATAAATTCCCTTCGCTTAATCTTTCCCATTCGGTTATGGTAACGCTGTATGCGCTTTTTGCCGACAGCGAGGTCGCCGCCAAAGAGGTGGCATCACGCGGGGAGTTTGACCGTATGATAAGGCAGATAATTTCCGCACTTGATGAGCTTGGGTTCTTTAAAAACGTTCCCTCGTGGAGACTTGAAAGCTATATCGGCAAGGTTTTACTTCGCTCGCAACTTGATTCTTATGATACTAACGTTATTACAAACCTCTTTAAAAGAATCAAGGGAATGACTATTAAACTTAAAAAGCAAGCTGATAAGGAATCTGAATAAGGTATTTCAAATCAAGTCTTTTTATGTAAAGTCATCTTGATATACATTTTTATTTTAACAAATATGGCTAAAATGAAGAAACATTTGGATATGTAATATCCTATCGGCAAGGCAATTAGGCTCATATAGTATTGATAATCAATAATATTCGGCTGTAAATCATTATTTCCATATCTTGCAATAAAATAAATATCAAGTTATAATATTATTAGGTGGGGGACGGCTGAAACCCCGCATTCGTCTTTACCCTTCCCAAAATCTTTTCTAAGGAGTTAATTATGAGTCTTTATACTTCACGTCAAAAAGACATCGCAGAAAAAATCAGTTCGGAAGCTCAGGCTTCAAACTGGAAAGACTGGAAATGGCAGTTGCACCACTCAGTCCGTAATTTGGAAACATTTGAAACGCTTACGGGTATAAAATTTGAACCCGATTACAGAATAGAGCTTGAAAAAACGCTTGATAAATTCCCGCTGTCTATCACACCATATTATATTTCGCTTATTGAAACGGGTGATTACAAAAACGACCCGATTTTCAAGCAGTCCGTGCCGGACCCCCGCGAGCTTATAATAAGGAAATGCGAACTTGCCGACCCTCTCTCTGAGGATAAGGACAGCCCCGTTGAGGGTATAACTCATCGCTACCCCGACCGCGTCCTTTTTCATATAAGCAATGTTTGCGCTATGTATTGCCGTCATTGCACCCGCAAACGAAAAGTCGGCGATATTGATTTTATCCCCAATAAGGCTTCAATGAAAAAAGGAATCGAATATATTAAAAAAACTCCGGTAATCAGGGACGTGTTACTGTCGGGCGGGGACCCGTTTTTACTTAGCGATGATTATTTAGACTGGATTTTAAGCGAAATCCGTAAAATCCCTCACGTTGAGGTTATCCGTATCGGAACAAGGACGCCGGTAGTTCTTCCTTATAGAATCACCGGAGACCTTGTCGATATACTGAAGAAATATCAGCCTCTATGGATTAACACCCATTTTAACCATCCCCGCGAGGTAAGCCAATCCGCGAAACAAGCGCTTGCTATGCTTGCCGATGCCGGTTTTCCGTTGGGCAATCAGTCAGTCCTTCTCGCCGGGGTAAACGACTGCCCCCGCATTATGAGGAGACTTGTTCACAAGATGGTTGAAAACAGGGTGCGCCCTTATTATCTCTATCAGTGCGATTTGTCGGAGGGGTTGTCTCATTTCAGGACGCCTGTCGGTAAGGGAATAGAGATTATGGAAAATCTTATCGGTCATACGAGCGGGTTTGCAGTTCCCACTTACGTTATTGATGCCCCGCGCGGCGGAGGAAAAATCCCCGTTATGCCCAATTACCTGATTTCGTGGTCAACAAACAAGGTTATCCTGCGTAATTACGAAGGGGTAATAACGTCTTATAAAGAACCCGACTCTTATGAGCCGACTTTCTGCGACAGGAACTGCGATAATTGCCATCTCCAGCTTCGATTGGACGAGTCGGATGAGTATAACGCGGAGGGTATCGTTCAACTCCTGTCGGACTGGGATAAAACCGAGGCGTTAATCCCGCGAAATAATAAGCGACACGGGAGACGAAAACGTGAGTGATAAAATTTTAAGTATCGGGAACTCCGTTGTCCAGCATGGTAAGGAAAACGACCGCGTTTACCTTATGAAGTTTTACCCCGATGATTTTCCCGAAATTATTGCAAATATAGAAAAACTTTGCCGTAAGCATAAATACTCTAAGGTTTTTGCGAAAGTTCCATCCCGGTTTGTTCCGTCTTTTTTGGTTAGCGGGTATTCGGTTGAGGCGTATGTTCCCCGCTTTTTTTACGGGAACGAGGATGCGTTCTTTCTGGCGCGGTATTTTTCAAAAAAACGCTCTCAACCCGACAATGAGGATATAACAAAATTTCAGGCGGTATTGAAGCGGGAGGAAGAAGCCGTGTCTTCTCCATTGCTTGAAAGTCGCTTTGAGTTTGGGGTGATGACAAAAGAGGATGCCGAAGTGATGGCATCGCTTTACCGCGAGGTTTTTGCATCTTACCCTTTTCCCATTCACGATGCGGAATATCTCAAAGAGACTATGGATGATAACATAGTCTATTACGGGATAACGGATGGGAAACGGCTTGTCGGGCTTTCATCGGCGGAAACCGACAAGGAGTTTTTAAACGTCGAAATGACCGACTTTGCCGTATTACCGGAATTTCGAGGTAACGGGGTTGCTTATTATCTCCTTTGCCGTATGGAGGAGGATATGAAAGCGCGTGGAATGAAAACCGCTTTTACTATCGCGAGGCTTAAATCCGCAGGGATGAATCTTACATTTAAAAAGGCGGGATACTCTTACTCCGGCACCCTTATTAATAATACCAATATCGCCGGCGCGCTTGAAAGTATGAATGTATGGTATAAACCCATTTCGGTCGCTGAACTTAGCTAAAGGGAGGGCGCTGAACCTGCCGTGCTATGCTGATTTTACTTCCTGCTTTTCCCTTGAAGAATCTCCTCGCTGTAAGGTGGATTATTCATCGGTTAAACTGACCGGGTTGTAATAAGAATGGCACTTAGGGGGCGCGGTTGCAATCACCGTTCATTTCGGCTACGCTCAATGACCGTATTTGTCGCTGAACGTAGTCGAAGTGAGCCGAGCTTGAAAGTATAAATGCAGGGTATAAACCCGTTTGATTTTATTAGGAGGTTGGTTTATGAGGTTACTATATAAATTGCTTTATATCTTGGTTTTAGTATCTGTCTTATTTATGGGGTTTATTCCCGGCAGCGGATTCTCCTCTGAAGCAAAGGAGACGGTTACCGTAGCATTAACGGGGAAATATCCGCCGTTTAGTTTTTTCTCCGCAGAAGGCGAATTAATCGGGTTTGACGTTGATGTTTCAAAAGAAATAGCCCTTCGCCTTGACCGCGAACTTGAGCTTGTAACTACCGAATGGGATGGGATTTTAGCAGGACTACTTGTCGGAAGATATGATGCGGTTATAGGGTCTATGGCTATTACCCCCGAAAGACAAAAGCAGGTGGATTTTTCACGTCCTTATTATATATCCGGCGCACAGGTTTTTATCCATCGGGAAGACGCCGATAAATACTCCTCTATTTACGACCTTGAGGGCAAAAGGATGGGGGTTGTTCTCGGCGAAACCTTTGAACATTACCTCCGCAATAACCATCCCGAAATAGAGGCGGTAACCTACAAAAGCACTTTCGATATTTTTCAGGATATGCAAAACCGTCGTATAGACGGATTCTTGACGGACAGACTTGTCGGTTTATACCAGATTGAAATGGCGGATATGCCGTTTGTTGCACGCGGCAATTTGCTTTATGAGGAACGGATGGGAATTCCCGTAACAAAGGACAATATTGAATTATTGCGTCTGATTAATTCCGCATTGCATTCTATGGAAAGAGACGGCACGATTGAAGCAATCTACGAAAAATGGTTCGGTGAAGGCGCGCAACCCGTTTCTGCGGTTATTGAACCCTCAACCGTTGCAAGAAACCTTTTGCGAGGCTTTTCGATTACGCTTTTTGTAGCGGCTATTTCCATAGGCTTGGGGTTTGTTTTATCAATACCGTGGGGCGTGGGGCTTAATACGAAGATTGCGGTTTTAAAGCCTGTCCTTAGATTTATTAATGATTTCTTGAGAAGCACTCCGCTTTTGATTCAACTTTTCTTTGTATATTTCGGCGCTCCGCAAATAGGAATAAATTTGACACCCATTCAGGCAAGTATTTTTACCCTGACGATTAACTGCTCGGCATATATGGCGGAGGTAATCCGTTCCGGGTTGATGGCGGTAAGTTCCGGGCAAAAGTATGCGGGCAGGGCATTAGGATTATCCAAAATACAGGTTTTTCGTTATGTTATCTGGCCTCAGGCTTTCAGGGTGGCAATTCCCCCGCTTATGAATTCGGTTGTCGCGCTTATTAAGGACACGGCTCTTATCGCTATTATCGCGGTAGGCGAGGTGATACGCGAAGCCCAGTCGATTATCAGCGTTACTTATAACCCGATGAGATATTATTTTATAGCAGGTTTGCTGTTCTTTGCATTTACTTTCCCGCTTATGAAACTCTCAGGCAGACTTGAGAAAAAAATCAAAGAGAGGGGTTATGCCAATGCTTAAGATAGAAAATCTGAGTTTTAAATATCCGGGCGGGATTTTAGCGCTCAAAGATATAAATATTGATTTTCCCAAGGCGCATATACTTGCAGTTCTCGGCAGAAGCGGTTCGGGAAAAACCACTTTGTTGAGATGTATCGGGCGTTTTTTAAAACCGTCAAAAGGCACTGTTTATCTGCGGGAAAAAAATATTTACGAAATAGATGAGCTTGAATTCAGGCGCTCTATCGGTATAGTATTCCAGAATTTATACTTGTTCCCGCATCTGACCGTGCTTGAAAACCTGATGCTTGCTCCGACTAAGGTGATGAAGAAATCGTCGGAGGATGCAAAATCCGAAGCGATGGAAACATTGGAGCGGCTTGGGGTCGGTGAGCTTGCCGAAAGCTATCCATCCCAGATTAGCGGAGGTCAGGCGCAAAGGGCTGCTATTGCAAGGGCGCTTTTGCTTAAACCGGAGTATTTGCTTCTCGATGAGCCTACTTCGGCGCTTGATTTGGATACTACTAATGATTTTGCCGACTGGCTTGTTGACCTTAAAGCGGAAACTACGTTTATAGTGGTTACCCACGATATACCGTTTGCGTCAAGGGTTGCCACTTCAGGGGTTTTGCTTGAAGACGGGAAAATCAATGCAGAAGGCTCTATTGAGCATATATTAAAAAATTTGACAAAAAAAAACGATTAGATATATTCTTTATTAGGAGGAAACAATAATGTCGAAGTTAGGCGATAGAAAAGTATGCGGAGGATGTAAGCAGATTATTAACTTGGATAACGAAACGGATATCTATTACGACAGTATCTCGCATAATAATTATTTTCATTACGAGTGCCTGAAAGGGACGGTTGAGCAGATGCTGTTGGATAAATTGGATTCCCGTGTAATACTTCAAAAAGGTGTAGGGAACATAAAAAAAGACCTTGAAGATAAGGGAGTGATAAAAAAACTCATTGAAGAAAATTTTACGCTTTATTCACCGAAAAAGAAATAAAAGATTTGACAAAACAAGAATTTTAATATAAACTAATTATCCCAAATGGAGATAACGACGCGGGATAGAGCAGTTCGGTAGCTCGTCGGGCTCATAACCCGGAGGCCGGAGGTTCAAATCCTCCTCCCGCAAAGAACCGGAGGCGGGATAGCTCAGTGGTAGAGCAGGTGAATCATAATCACTTGGTCGGGGGTTCAAATCCCTCTCCCGCTAATCTTTTTTAGGTTGGCGGGTATGTAAATACGGAGAGAAAACAACCCTCTTTTTCTCTGTATATAAAACGCCTCCTTTAACCTAAGTCTTAAGTTTCGGCAGGCGACTTCCGAAATTTATATCCATACGGGGTTGTAGCTCAGTTGGTTAGAGTATCGGCCTGTCACGCCGAGGGCCGCGAGTTCAAGTCTCGTCAACCCCGCACGGGCAGTCTCAATTTGAGACTGCCCTTTTTTTATTTACAAAAGATTTTCAAGGACATAATGACGCTGTTTCAGCGCCGCGCGATGGAACATCGCCCAATGGGTTTCAAAGAAATGCTTTTTCTTTGGGAACTCCTCGACGGGAACAAACGGCGTAGGAATATCCTCACCGATTAATTTGCGGGTGCCGAGTGCATCCTCTTTCCAAGCGGAACGGTCGTAAACAAACTCTTTAGGGTCAAACAGGTCGCTAAACTCCTCCCTCCACATTTCGCATCTCCGCCTGAGAATACGATTCGGCGTATTAAACATCTTTATTAAACGGGGTTTCAGCTTTTTCCATCCGATATGTATATCGGGGGAATGCTTTTCTATGCCGTCTAAAAATTCGTAAATCCTGCGGCTTGCCTTGATGAAAATATCGGGATTGTCGCGTTCAAAAATCGCTCCGCTTTCCTGAGATATATATTTCCATTTCAGGTAAGGAATATCGGGAAGAAGCCCGACCGAGAAATGTCCTATGGCGGGACCTATATTGAAAAACGCCGAGCGAATCCTTTTTTTCTGCCATAAATTACCGTTCCATATAAAAATCCTTGATACGTTATTTTCGCGGTTTCGTCTGCCCGAAAACCCCTGATGAGTCCACGTATCGGCATAGGTATGTAGCGCTATTCCCAAACGGAAAAGACGGAAATAATAGTTTGATTCTTTAGACGCCTTTTTTAGAATCTTGTATGCGAATTTACTATCGGGTTCGGTTGTAAACGTGTTTTTCGGGGAACGTATCGGTTTCGGGGGCAAAAAATGATACGGGATATATACCCTTTTTTGTATCCCCCAAGTTATGGCTTTAAGCCCGAGATATGCCGTGCGAACCGGGTCAAAAAGCATTCCTCCTACACGTATCGGCGCGTGTTCTTTGGCATCATCAACGTATTGTGAGGCGTAGGCGATAGTGAGCGAGTCCTCTTTACTAAACCCCGCGCTTCGGGCAAGCACTGCTACACAATAATAATGGAAATCATCTAACATTGGAGTCCTCTGTTATTTAAAAATTTTTGTATATCCGAAAGCGAGGGAAGAGCGGGAATAGCGCCGTTTTTCCGTGTTGCGATTGCTCCGGCGGCATTGGCGAAAACAAGCGCGGATTTTAAATCATCAATACCCGCATCGTCTATTCTTTCGATAAGTCCCCTTGATTGTAGAGCAAAAAGAAGCGCCGAAATGAAGCCGTCTCCCGCGCCGAGAGTGTCCTTTACTTTGACATCAAACCCGTCAACGTAGCCGGTTACCCTCCCGTTATCGAAATAGCATCCTTTTTCGCCGAGAGTTACGATAACCAGCTTTACGCCTCTGTCCGAAAGTTTGCGCGCGCCCTTTTCGATATTTGCTTCACCGGTAACAAATTCGCGTTCCTCATCGGAAATTTTTACAAGGTCGGCATATCCGATACATTCCGCGATACGTTTTCGGGCATAGTCCTTTGATTTCCAGATATGGGGACGGTAGTTAGGGTCGCAGGATATAAAAACGCCGTTTGAGCGGGCGGTTTTCAGCGCAAGAAGGGTTGCGCTTGCCATAGGCTCCTCCGACAGGCTGATGGAACCGTAGTGCAACGCTACGGCGGTTTTGATAATATCGACGGGAATATCATCAGGCGTAAGTTTCGTATCCGCGCCCGGATTGCGGTAAAAAACAATATCTTTAGTTCCGTCGCTTTTCTTAGCCGCAAAGGCAAGGGTAGTGCGGGCGCTTTTGTCGGTTTTGATATATGAAATATCGACATTTTGAGATTTCATGGTGTTAATAAGAAAATCTCCGAAAGGGTCATCGCCGACACATCCGATAAAGACCGATTTAGCGCCGAGCTTTGCAAGCCCCGTTGCAACATTAGCCGGCGCGCCGCCTGCCGATTTTATAAAACTGTCCGTTTTGTCTATCGAAACGTCTTGTTGTATTGAAAGCATATCAATTAGAATTTCGCCTATTGATACAAACACGGATTTCTCCTTTTTAAGGATAGAAATATTTTAAAGAGAACGGTAAAAAAAGCGAAATTTTTATACGGAAATGTTTTTAAGGCGCGAATTTCAGGATTTTGATATTGTAGTTATCTGCGGTATTATCATATAGTAAAACACATATATAAGGCATATCGTTGTGCATAACTACTGAAATTCTTTCTATCGTCGCACTGTATTGAATGCCGTTTAACGGAATCCATCCATCCGCATCGCTGTAATACCTCGTGTGCAGATGGCCATAACAATAATACTCTCCTCCATCTTCAACCCAAACGTTATCCACAATAAACAGGAATGCATTTCCTTTGCTGTTGAAGCTCAAAGCAAAGTCATAAATCCACTCAAAGTCAATTTCATCAAACTGCTCAATACCGCTGTCCGCCGAAAGGGGAGAGGAAATACTTATTTTTTGATAATCATTAGTCCCATCCCAAATCTCATCTATGAACGAAACATAAGGGTTATTCCCGCGAAGAGAAATATAAATCCCCTTCTCTCCTGTTCCCCCTCCTTCTTTTTCTATTGTTGTTTGCAGATTTATGCCCGGGGTTTCATCGTTGAGGTTTATTTTGAAGAGGGCGATAGAAGAATTATCGCCATCCCAATAATCCGGGTTAAGCAAATACATATTATTATTCCCGTCTATAACGGCGGTTTGCAGAGACGGGTAATAATCCGTTGTTTCAAAATCTTTCGGGGATGGATTTGATTCGGGGTTTGTCCACAGGTATATTTTATCATTATCTCTACCTACAAGATAAGGCGTGTTGTTTTGCCCGATTCTTACCGTTGAATCATAAATATTTTGTTCTGAATTCCATAATGTGTCGGTCTCCCAAACATTGTTACTTGCGCCGTTATTATAAGAAAAGTTAAGATAGTAAATCCAATCAGGCCCAACATATTCTTCTATTGTGAAAGTCACTAAAGCGCGGTCGGTTTTATCCAAAACAAAGTCGAACTCATAAAACCCAATTCCCGAAAAGTCAGGATTATCTTGAGCATATTCCGTCCAACTTCCGTTGAAGTATTTAATCAATAAATCTGAGTCTGCTTTATAAGCCAAATGCGGTCTGCCTTGGCTATCGACTTGAAATTTAACTTGATAGGGGTAAACTTCAAGATTATTATAGGTTGCTACGGTCTGGAAAGACCAACTTGAAATATCATAATCCACATTGCCGTTACCGTATTTCAAGCTAAGCTTTTCCAACTCGCTCATCCACGGGGGCATAAAGTTGAAAACACATCCCCCGGTAAACAAAATCGCCGCAATAAGCAAGCAAAATTTCTTCATATATAAGCCCCCTGTTTAAAATCTGAACCCGGCTATTATATTAGGGTTGGAAAACATTGCATTATTTATGTCGTAATACATCCCGAACTGCAGATGGAAAATACTAAACTGAACGAACACATGAAGCCCTGCCATAAACGAATTCGGGAAAACCCCTTCGCTTTCAAGAAAACTCTGAAACTCAGGTTCCAAGAAACTTAGCTGGTATCTGAAATTAGCTTTAGCGCCGGCTCTGAAAATATGAGTCCTGTCGTTCAGGAAGAGGTATGTATAACCGAGGTCTATATTAAGGAAAGCGAAATCGGGAATATCTACAGTGGGGTCAAGCTTCAATAAAGCAGCGGGTATATAAGCACCGCCGATTGCAATACCTGCCGCCATCTTGCTTGTAAAATAATAGTCAAAATTCAAATTAAGCATATTGCCGTCAAGGAATGTAAGGGTGAAATTCAGTCCCGTTATACGTTCAAGCTCAGGCTCTAAGTTAAGAACGACTTTGTCTGCAAGATAATTTGTTTGTATATAAACAAGCTCTCCATCCTCCAGAACCTTGATTTCGTAACTACGTCCCGCGGGAAGAGTAAAGGTTTGGTTTTCAGTAGCAACCTCATCGTTAAAAAACATCTCGTATTTATGGCGGGCTTTTTTATGCCTGATACGACGGATATTCACGGTTCCTTCGGCTTTATGCGAAATACGTTCACGCTGGTTTTCTTTAAGGGGGTAAGCATTTTCAAAAACTATCGACATATCCTGTTGTCTGCGAAGAACCACGTTATACGTTTCATCGGCAAGAACTCTCAAATTCAAATTAAAATTTTCGTTGGTAATGCGGTCGATAAGAACGTTGTTTACATAAAGGTTATATCTTTCCGCGCCTATCGAAAAATCCCTGAACTCCAAGTAAGCGATAGATACCGCCCTTTGGAACATCTCGGTTGTCAAATCTCCTATCATAACGTCAATATTATCGAGAAGGTCTAAGTCGGTAGGGGAAGTATAAGACTTGGAGAAATATTCCTCGCCGAGAAATTGGTCCCACAGGTAAATATTTATACGAACTCTGTTTCGGGCGATAAGTTGAATTGAACCGCGGACAAGCCTTCGGATATTCGAATTCTCGGCATTTGCCTTGATTTCATCAACGCTGCCGAGTTCCTCAATCCTGTCGGGCTCAACAAGATTTGCCCCGGGAATAATCCCGATAAAATTATAAAAAGAACGGAAAACCAAAGCGCGGATTGTGTCTTCTGTGGGGGTTTCTTCTTCCGCAGAAATTATTTCAAACGGCAGGATAATGTTTTTGTAATCCTCTACCGCGATACTTTCTCCGGTAGCCGGTTCCTCATTATCATTTGTTTGAGCAAAAACTACGCTAAACGCAAAAACACAAACCATCACTAAAGCAAATCTCTTCATTTGATTACCCCCTATGGATTATCTTTTTTCTGTAATATGTAAACTCTAACATAAAAAAAGGTAAAAATCAAGTTTTTTTTCTATATTGAGCCGTTTATTTTCATATAAATAAGGTCGGTTTATATGGAGCGACAATCTCTTTGTTTACGAATATATGTCCTAATACCCGCACAAATAATGTATATGATGGAAATTTTTGTCCGCCACGCTTTTAGTTTCCATAATATTATCTCCAACTTCCCCGCTCAATTTGCGTTTTTTTTAACTTCGCTTTAAAATAAATATCCAATTTAATTTTAAGGAGCGCGCTATGGGTATGACTATCAGCGAAAAGATTTTGGCATCCCACGCTAAAAAAGACTTTGTAGAACCGGGCGAAATTATAGACGTTGACGTTGATTTTTGTCTCGGCAACGATATTACCGCGCCTATCTCCATAAACAGAATACGCGACCTTGGGGCTAAAAAGGTATGGGATACCGAAAGAATTGCTCTCGTTCCCGACCATTTCACCCCGGCTAAAGATATTAAAAGCGCGGAACAGGTTAAGATGCTTCGGGATTTTGCGCGCGAATACGATATCAGGTATTTCTTTGAAATCGGACGTGTCGGCGTTGAGCATGTCCTGCTCCCCGAAATGGGATTGACGCTTCCCGGTGATGTTATTATCGGGGCGGATTCTCATACCTGCACCTACGGGGCTTTCGGCGCTTTCTCTACCGGTGTCGGCTCTACCGACCTCGCTTTTACTATGCTTACCGGAAAGACTTGGTTTAAAGTTCCCGAACAAATGAAATTTGTATATAAAGGTAAACTCGGCAAATGGGTTAGCTCAAAAGACCTCATTCTCCACACAATCGGGAAAATCGGGGTTTCGGGCGCGCTTTATCGCTCTATGGAATTTACGGGGGAAGCCGTCAAACATCTGTCTATCGACAGTCGCGCTACTATGGCGAATATGGCGATAGAAGCGGGGGCTAAAAACGGTATTTTTGCAGTCGATAACGTTACGCTTGATTATATCAAACCCCGTGCAAGACGCGATTGGAAAATTTTCGAGTCGGATAATGATGCGAACTACGTCGATATTATCGAGATTGACGCATCCTCGCTTGAACCTCAGGTTTCTTTGCCTCACCTGCCTGAAAATACAAAGAATGTAAGCGAAGTTTCGGATATAAAAATCGACCAGGCGTTTCTCGGCGCCTGCACCAACGGAAAATATGAGGATATGGAGATTGCCGCAAAAATCCTTGACGGCAAGAAAGTCCATCCCGATGTGAGATTTATTGTGATTCCGGCAACCCCGCTTGTTTACGATATGTGCCTTAAAAACGGTCTGATAAAGATATTTACCGATGCAGGCGCGGTGTTTTCTACTCCTACTTGCGGACCTTGTCTCGGCGGGCATATGGGTATTCTTGCAAAGGGTGAACGCGCAATCGCATCATCAAACAGGAACTTTGTCGGAAGGATGGGACATCCCGAAAGCGAGGTTTACCTTGCAAGCCCGGAGGTCGTTACGGCTTCGGCTATCAAGGGAAGAATCGCTCATCCCGATGAGGTTGTGAGATAGATTTTCGACTTTCATTTGACGGTTTTGCCGAAATACGATATACTATTAAACTTGAATATACAATGAAATAATTTGGAGGAACAATATGAATAATCTTATCCCGACAATTTTTGCAATGGGAACCGGAATTTTAGGCGGCGGCGGTGCGCCGGCGGGGGAAGGTCAGCCCGGCGGCGGTATGGGAACTCTCCTGCTTCTATTCGGTATGCTCGCCCTTATGTATTTTATTCTTTTTTTGCCGGAAAAGAGAAGAAGAAAAAAACTTGAACAGGCTATCAGCGCTTTAAAGCAAGGCGATAAAGTCGTTACTTCCGGCGGTATTATCGGATTTGTCGATTTCGTAGGCGAAAAAACTATCCATCTTAAAACCTTGAAAGATACCAAGCTCGAAATCGGCAAGGAATTCGTTATCAGCATCATCAAAGAGGAAGGCGAGAATAAATAATTAAACTTTTGGAGGAATCTCGATGAGCAAAAAGATGAGGTTCGGCATCCTTCTCATAGTATTAGTTCTGTGCGGATGGGTGCTTTTTCCTACTATAAACTGGTATTTTATAATCCCGAATCAGGTTATTGAGGGTTTTCCCGAAGACCAGCGCGACTTGCTTATGATTGGCGAAGATGAGCTTTATGCTCAAACACAAGAAGTAAGAAACCGCATTGAATATCTTAAGGAAACCCGAAAAAAAGCTCTTAGTCTCGGGTTGGATTTAAGCGGCGGTGTTTATATATCGGCGCAGGTTGATGAAAACGATTTGCGACGCCTTCTTCTTGAAAGATTTGATTATGATGAAAGAAGGGTCGATTCGATTTTTAACGAGGAGTTTACTCTTGCGACCGACCGCGCCCTTGATGTCCTTCGTAACAGAATGGACCAGTTCGGCGTGGCTTCCCCCGTAATCAGAAAAACTTTCGGTGACAGAATTTCAATAGAACTTCCCGGCCTCGATAACCCGCAGATGATTCGCGATGCATTAAGCCGTGTGGGACGACTTGAGTTTATGCTTGTTGATGAAACCACTATGGAAAAACTATCCCGTGCAAGAGTTCCTATGCAGCAGGGATATGTCGTTAATCGCGAGGATGTTCCCGAAGATTTTGATATTCCCGATGATTCCGCGTGGATGGCTTATTGGGAAAGCGATGAAACGGGACGACCTTTTGTAAAGGGATGGTATGTTCTTAAAGACCGTGTCGAAATGGACGGAACGGCTATACGAAACGCAACCCCCGATACCGACCAGCGTATGGGCGGGTTTGTTATCAATTTCCAGCTTACACCGGAAGGCACGGATATATTTCAGGAGCTTACAGGGCAAAATATCGGCACCCGTTTGGCGATAGTTCTTGACGGTAAGGTGCAAAGTGCGCCGAATATTAACTCGGAAATCGTGGGAAGCGGTGTTATTACCGGTAATTTTACATTTGATGAAACGGTTTTTCTTGCCCGTGTTCTTAAAGCCGGGTCTTTGCCCGTTCAGCTTGAAATTATGGAAGAAAAAATTATAGGACCCACTCTCGGAGCGGATTCAATTCGTGCGGGCGGTATGGCGTTTATTATCGGCGCTATCGCGGTTGTGATATTTATGATAATCTACTATCGCGGCGCGGGTATTATATCGTTTGTTGCGCTTACCCTTAATATAGTATTTCTTTTGGCGTTTCTTGCGCTTATGAGAGCAACCTTGACCTTACCCGGTATCGCGGGTATTGCGCTCACTGTGGGTATGGCGGTTGATGCCAATACGATTATCTATGAGCGTATCCGTGAAGAGATGAGACGGTCAAGGTCGTTTAAGCACGCGCTTGATAACGGCTATCAGAACGCCCGTTCCACTATTTGGGATGCCAACCTTACCACGTTGATTGCGGCGTTTGCGCTTTCAAGCTACGGGACGAAAGAAATTCAGGGTTTCGGTATTACTCTTTCTTTCGGTATTATATCCAATATCTTTGCCGCGCTTTTTGTTACCCGTCTGATTTTTGATTGGCTGATTGACAGCTTTAAACTTAAAAAAGTCAGTATTTAAGATAAGGAGTTTTAAATGAGCGATAAAACACCTGTTACAGGTCAGGATATACAAGTCAGAGGTATAAGTGTCGAAAAACGCCTGCATTTCTTGAAGTTGCGATGGGTTGCTTTTGCTTTATCCGGCTTGATTATAGCCGGGGGAATTGTGGCGTTCTTTACCACAGGCGGATTTAAGCTCGGTATCGACTTTCTCGGCGGTGCGCGAGTGGAAATGCAGATAGCCTCCGAAGATGCCGACCTTATCAGTCTTAGAGAGATGCTTCTTGAAGAGTGGGCGGACTCTGAGGTTACTACAATCGGCGCTTTGGAAGAAAAAAACTTCCTTATCACAATAACCGGCGAAGAGGGCGCATCCACCAACGATATTGCGATGATAGAAAGCAAGGTTGCCGAAAGATTCGGCGTGGAAAACATTGAGGTTCGGGGAAGCACGCTTGTAGGACCCAAGATGGGTGAGGCGTTTGCCCGTCGCGCTCTAATTCTTGTGTTGATTGTTGCGGGTATGATACTTGCCTACGTGGCTTTGCGTTTTGACTTTTTCTACGGCGCGGGCGCTATTATAGCGGTTTTCCACGATATTCTTATTATGCTTACCTTCTGTCTTGTTCTTGATATAAGAATTGACATAGCGATTATCGCCGCGCTTCTTACCATTCTCGGTTACTCAATCAACGATACAATCGTTGTGTTTGACCGTGTGCGCGAAAACCATAAACTTAACCCAGATGAAGACTACGAATACACTATGGATAAAAGTATCGGGCAGTCGCTTTCAAGAACGATTATAACATCGGTAACAACCCTGCTCGTGGCAATAGCCATAGCGATATGGGGCGGAAGCGTTCTTCGCAATTTCGGTATAATGCTTATTATCGGCGTTTTAAGCGGAACGTATTCCTCTATATTTACCGCATCGCCCGTTACCTTTACGCTGAAGAAACTGCTTGATAAGAAGATAAAACTCGGCGATAAAGAAGGAAAGAAAAAACTTAAAGGGCAAAAAGCCTGATTCTTGACACAATACCGGTGGTATGATATAATACCAGCACTTGTAAATTAATGGGTCGCTAGCTCAGCCGGTAGAGCATCGCCCTTTTAAGGCGAGGGTCCTGGGTTCGAGCCCCAGGCGACTCATATTAAATATGACCGTTTTCATAAAGCGGTTACCATTTGAAGTTAAGCGAAAGGCTTATAATCCCCTGTAGCTCAGTCGGCAGAGCGGGTGGCTGTTAACCACTAGGCCGTTGGTTCGAGTCCAACCGGGGGAGAGATGACCCCTCCTTCTCGGAGGGGTTTTTCTTTTATAATCTAAAACTTAATTATATCCACTCCGCTGAGTTTCATAAACTCCACCGAGGAATCATCCCATCGCGGGTCAACAAACTCATTGCGGTAATAAACCCGTTTCAAACCTCTTGCTATAATATTCTTAGCGCATTCAAAGCACGGACTCCAGTTTATCATAATGGAATAACGTTTGTCGTTCAAATCAAGATACCCGATTTTACCCAGCGCGTTAGCCTCCGCGTGAATCTCCCATCGGTAATGGATAATATTGGCGTTAAGGCGCGTAAGTTTATTACCCGTAAGCGACTTCAGGGTATCATCATCCATACGGCTAAGCGACAGGAGCTGTCTGCCCGCGACAATTGCGGCGTGATTATCCTTGTATCTGCCGATAAATTCGGATGTTTCCTTAACGCCCTTTTCGTTAAGAACGCCCTCACTGTCGATAAACCCGGCAATTTGAGAGGGGTTATATCTTTCGGCAAAACGGACAATCAGGTCGTTAAGCTCCTCGCAATGGATAATCCCGCGCGGAGTGCCGTTGTAACCCTTGCTGAGCGCGGTCGGGTAAGTCTCGTCTATAACAAGCGCGCTTACATAAATATCCGCGCAGGTAGCGTGATTTGCATAAAGTTCAAGCTCCTTTATAAAGGTTTGCATCCAACTGTCTTTCATAGTAACCTCGCTTATTCCATAATATCATAAATCAGGGGTTCGGGGTTGAGCAATTCTTTTTCGATTTTAAAGGAATCCTTAATGCAGTCCATAGCATCGGCGAATTTCTTTTCATCGTTGTAGAACACCGTATAAAGCGTATCGTCTTTATTGACTTTATCCCCGACTTTTTTATTAAGGACAATGCCGACGGAGTGGTCGATATTGTCTTCTTTCCTGAAACGTCCGCCGCCCATAAAGACAAGCGCCTTGCCGAAATCAAGCGCGTTTATATCCGTAACGACACCCGAAGTATCCGACTTGATGTCAACCGTATGATTTGCGCGGGGCAATTTTGAAGTATCCTTAATTGCTGAAATATCTCCGCCCTGAAATTCCACCAATTCAAGGAATTTATCAAAAGCGCTGCCGTCTTGGAGTTTTTTCTTTGCAACCTCTTTGCCCTCGTCAAGGGTATAAACCTTGCCGAAAAGTTTTAACAGGATAGCCGCCATAGTCAAAACAAGTTCGGTAACCTGAGGAACGTCTTTTCCCTGAAGGACCTCAACGGATTCGATAATCTCAACGGAATTGCCGACAGCGTAGCCGAGAGGTTCATTCATATTGGAAAAAATCACCGCAACTTTTTTGCCGAGTTTTCGTCCGATACCCTGCATATTAACGGCAAGCGATTTGGCATCATCTATGGTTTTCATAAACGCGCCGCGTCCCACCTTCACGTCAAGTATAAGCCCGTCGATACCCTCCGCCATTTTTTTGCTCATAATGGAACTTGCGATAAGCGGGATGGATTCGATAGTGCCTGTAACGTCGCGAAGCGCGTAAAGCGAGCGGTCGAGAGGAACAATCTCCGGGGTTTGTCCGATTAAAGCTATAGCGATATTCGCTATCGCCTTGCGGAATTTATCAATATCGAGATTGACATTAAAACCGGGGATGGATTCGAGTTTATCGAGAGTGCCTCCCGTATGCCCCAGTCCGCGTCCTGAAATCATAGGAACTTTAAACCCGAGCGCACCGAGAAGCGGTGCTAAAGGAATGGATATTTTGTCGCCTACACCGCCGGTGCTGTGTTTATCAACCTTGATGCCGGGAATATCGGAGAAATCCATTACGGAGCCGGAATGAAGCATCGTGTTTGTCCATACGCTAAGCTCCTCATCATCAAAAGAACGGATATAAACAGCCATAAGCATAGCAGCCATCTGGTAGTCCTTAAGCGAACCGTCGAGGTAGCTTTTAAGGAAAAATTCAATATCTTCACGTGAAAGTTTTTTGCCGTCGCGCTTATCCGCAATAATGTCATAAAATGAACGCATAACATACCTTCCTATTAAATGTAATTATGCATTTATTATAATTTTATATTGGGGTAAGTCAACAGAAAATTTGTTTTATGAAACTTTGGAGTTTTTATTTTTAAGATAGCCGATAATGAACTCGTCGATTTCCCCGTCCATAACCGCGTTAATATTCCCTTTTTCGATATTAGTGCGATGGTCTTTAGCCATAGTATAGGGCTGGAAAACGTAACTACGGATTTGGTTTCCCCACTCAATAGCCTTGCGGTCTTTTTGAGACTTGGCGGTTTCCTCTTCTTTTTTAGCTAATTCAAAATCATACAAACGGGAACGCAGGATACGGAAAGCCATATCGCGGTTTTGGAATTGGGAACGCTCGTTCTGGCAACTTACCGCGATACCCGTTGGGAGGTGGGTTATACGGACGGCGGATGAGGTTTTGTTGACATGCTGACCTCCCGCACCCGATGCGCGGAATGTGTCTATGCGGATATCTTTTTCGTCAATCTCAATTTCGATATTATCATCAACCTCAGGAGTAACTCTGACCGCGCAGAACGAGGTTTGACGTTTATTATTGGCATTAAACGGGGAGAGCCGAACAAGTCGATGAACTCCCGACTCTGCGGAAAGGTAGCCGTAAGCGCGATGCCCTTTAATAAACAGGATAGCATCTTTTATACCGGCAACTTCCCCCGGTTCAAGGTTTACAATATCGACTTGAAAATTATGTTTTTCAGCCCATCGCTGATACATCCGAAGAAGCATTTCCGCCCAGTCCTGAGATTCGGTTCCGCCTGCGCCGGGATGGATATTCAAAAATGCGTTGTTGTTATCGGTTTCTCCCGTAAACATCATCTCAATTTCAAGCTCATCAAGTTTGGACGAGAGTTTATTAAATTCCGTCTCAAGTTCCCGAAGCATACCCTCATCGTCCTCATCCTCTGCAATCTCGACAAGCGATTTAAGGTCGGCTAACTTGGATTTAAAGGTAAGCCAGTCTTCAAGCTCTTTTTCAGCAGAAGTGAGAGCGGAATTAAGTTCGGCGCTTAGTTTGTGGTTGCTCCACACCTCTTCCTTTGCGAGACGGGTTTTTAATTCCGCGATTTCGGCTTGTTTCTTATCCGCTTCAAAGACACCCCCAGTCATATATAAAACGTTCGTGTAAATCTTTAACCTTATCGAAAAGCGCTCCCATCTTTATCCTCCTGAAAACGGCTTTAATTATAAATCAAATTGAAAAAAAAATCAATAAGAGGTTAATCAATAAAACTAAAGTCAATTTTTCAAAAAAAATCTGCTTTTCATAAAAACATTTATACTCCTGATATTGACATTTCAGAACTTTATCCTATAATAAAGTATTAAATAAAGAGGAAATATTATGATAAACTATCTGAAAAGCAAGCTTACTATAGGTTTTGCGATATTCGGCGCAGGTTTTTCTCTTGTGCTGGGGGCTATTTCGCGAATACCTGTAGTTCCTCTATTAATCAGGGTATTGGTAAGCGGTTTTGTGATGGGAGGGGTGGGAATATTGATATTAGTATTGACGAAACGGTTTTTACCTGAAGAAGAGATAAAAGAAGTGTTTTCAAAAGATGAAAAATCAATTGGTGCCGCACATAAAGTCAACGCTTCTAAGTTGGATGTAGTCGATGACAGTGAAATCACCCCCGAAGACCTTATAGAAGATGTTGAGGACAACGAATTTCTGGGACTAAACGCCGCAGGTATTAACAAAAAAAACGCTATGTATGCAGATGATGAAATTGAAGAAATAGATATTGAAAAAAAAACTCAAAATATGAGTAAACCGCCCGAAAGGGCACGAAGCGATTTTAAGGAAATAAGTTTTGAAGATGCGCCGCGTGTCTATGTTGGTGATAGTCCTGCTGAAAGGGAAGAGGAAACTCCGGTATCGCAGGATGATTTAATAAAGAGCGAACTTGACAGGCTTAAAGAAAAAGCAAAGGGAGGGACTACGGAACTTGAAAACTTTTCACAATCTCATAGAACAGGCGGAGATTCGTCGTTTACGATAGGCAACAAAAAAATAAGCGCCGACCCCAAACTTATTGCCCGCGCTATCAAAACGGTATTAAAGAGGGACTAACTTATACTTTTTAATTGCTTTTTTTTTATATTTTGTTTATTATAATACGTTTTTAGCGTATAAAATCTTAAGGAAGCGAAAATGGCTTTGGAATCTCAGATACTAATAAACAACTACGGTTTGACTGAGGAATTTGCGGAAAGTTTGTTAAATTTCACCGAGCGGGATGTTGAAAGCGCTATTAGGATTTTAGAGACTTCCGAAAAAGACGTAATGGTTATCAAGGGCAAGTTTTTGTCAAGCAAAAGACTTTCCTATGGAGCTTTTATTCTTTTTTATAATTTTCAAACCAATATTCCCGAATATTTACTCGCGGCAATTACCACCGACAACAATCTTTCAAAAATCAAACTTGAAACCGAATGGGCGGAATATATAGATTCTCTGCTTAATCATCTTAAAGGAACGGAAACCGACCATGATAATTCAAGCAGGCTCGAAGCCGAAATTTTATCATCCGAAAATATTCCTTATATCACCTCTTTTTTTATAGACCCTAAAAATGTCGATATGGTAAATCTCAAACGTTTCCTATTAAACACATTAAACAAGGTATTATTAGACAGCGGTTTGGTGCTAAAAATTGCCGTAAACAATATAGACGTTTTTAAGTTTAAAAATATACTAAAAACCCTGAAATCGGGTTTAAAGATAATTCCCAAAGAGGGAAAAGATATAATTATGTTGTTGAAAATAGTGTGCGAGCCTGTGCTTGCTCCTATCGGCGGTGTGGATATTGAAAAAATACTTGTAGGGCAGGAGATTTTGGTTAAGATTCACGATGACCGCGATATAGTCAGGCATATTGCAAATATAGCGGGGTTTTCAGATGAAACCGGGGTAATCCGTCCGGTTTTTGCTAAAGTAGTAAGGAATGAAAAATCCGAAGAAAGCGACAACAATAAGGTAAACGTGGAATTCGGACCGGGTATATACGGGGCTTTTATTGTCGGGAGTAAAATAAGAGTGCAGGCAAACAAAGAGGCAATCCATAAAGAAGCACAGCAGCAACAACAACAGCAACATAAATCGGGTATTGATAATGAAGCGATGAGAAAAATAAACGACATTTCAAATTTTGATAAACCCCGTTTTTCCGATTCTTCTTTTCCTAAATCCTCATTTACACAAACGGAAGAACCCAAAACAACTAAAAAAGGAAAGATTTTTCTGATTATAAATGTCGTTATTATTTTGCTTGTAACATTAATTGTCTTTCTTTTGATACTGTTTATGTAGTTAATTAGTTTATACGAATTATAGATAAATATTGTAAAAACAGATAAATTAAGTTATAATAAGCCAGTTGATTTTTGGGATAAACTTCGGGAGAAACTTATGAAGGGGTATGAAGATTTCAACCAATTTACCGAGGAAGAGTTGTGGGAACAATACACGCAAACCCACGACCAGAAAATCCGAAATTATTTTATAGAAAAATATGCGCCTTTGGTAAAATATGTAGCAGGGCGGGTTGCTATAAATGTTCCCAATTCCGTAGAATTTAACGACCTTGTAAGCTACGGTGTTCTCGGTTTAATAGATGCAATAGATAAATTTGACCCGAAACGTGAAATCAAATTTAAAACTTACGCCGTAACCCGTATCAGGGGTTCAATATTTGATGAGCTTCGCGCAATAGACTGGCTTCCCCGTTCGGTGCGTCAAAAGGCTAAAGAAATAGAACGGACTATCGCGGAGCTTGAGGCAAAACTCGGACGTTCCGCAAAGGATGAGGAAATAGCCGAGGCACTTGACCTCAATTTGCAGGAATTCCACAACCTGCTTTTAAGGGTAAGCGGGAACGCATTAATCTCCATAGATGAAAACTGGTATATGAATGACGGAAGCGACAATGCTCCAATGTCTATTGAAGAAACTCTCGAAAGCTCCGATAGTTATAATCCCGATGTTGTAGCGGAAAAAGACGAGATAAAAAAACTTATCGCTAAAGCGCTTTCCGATTTACCGGAACGTGAAAAACAGGTTTTAATCCTGTATTATTATGAGGGACTTACTCTCAAGGAAATAGGAAGTATTCTTAGCGTTACCGAATCAAGGGTTTCCCAGTTGCATACCAAAGCTATTATGCGCCTGAGGGGAAAACTCGAAAAAATCAAAGAGGGATTTATCCCTAAATAAAACCGGGGCAAAACCGCTGTTTGCCGAATTTTGTTTAAAATATTATCTTTAATAAAATAGATGGAGGAGTTATGAATATTTCATACACCGGAAGGCATACGGATTTCACTCCGCAAATGAAAGAATATATGGAAAAAAGGCTCAAAAAAATCAAATTCTATTTTCCTGAAATTATGACTACTAATATTATTCTTGAGCAGGAACGAAACGATTACGTTTTTGAAATTAAAATCACCGCTAATCACGATGTGTTTTTTGCTAAAAGCAAGGATATGGCATGGGATAAGGCTATTGATGACGTTACGGATAAAATCGAAGCTGCGGTAAAAAAGAAAAGAGATAAGATAACAGAGCATCATAAATAGAATTTAATAGGTAGATTATGCCGGAATTAGTATTAAAAAAACTTAAAGTCTCGGAGTTGTTAAAAATCGACGAGACAAAAAATTTCTTGCTTGGGCTTGAGATTCTGGGCGGAGTTACGGGACTTGAAAAAGAAATTGAAGGTCCCGAATTAAACCGTCCCGGACTTTCTTTGGCGGGGTTTTTTGAGCATTTCGCTTATAAGCGAATCCAGGTTTTCGGGAAAGGCGAGGCGGCTTATATAAACGCAAGTGTCGAAAACAAAAATTTGGATTCCATTAAAACGTTTTTTGATTATGATATTCCGGTATGTATCGTTACCAACGGATTGGATTTGCCCAAGTATGTTATTGATTTGGCAAACAATAAGGGAATTGCAATTTTTAGAACACATCTGTCGAGCGAAAAATTTATTGCTCTTATGACTACGATACTTTCCGACTTGTTTGCTCCTTATGAGATTTTTCACGGGAATTTTGTTTCGATATACAATGTCGGGGTGTTAATTATCGGAAGCAGCGGTATCGGGAAAAGCGAAAGCGTTCTCGGTCTCGTGGAGCGGGGGCATAAGTTTGTTGCGGATGATATGGTCAAGATAAAAAAGATGAGGACACCGCATGGGTTTGAACTTAAAGGCGGACCCTGTGCCGATTATGGTCCTTACATAGAAATTCGAGGTATCGGTATTATTAATGTCTCCCAGTATTACGGCGAGGGGAGATTGCTTGAAGAGGAAAGACTCGGTTTGGTAATTAAGCTCGCGGAATGGGACCAAACCTATGATTACGACCGTCTGGGACTGGAAGAGCGGTATATAAACATTCTTGGTATGGATATACCGTATAAAGAAATTCCCGTTACCAGCGGGAGAAATATTCCTCTGCTTATTGAAGTCGCCGCTTACCGTGAGATTATGCGTCGGCTCGGATATAATTCCGCCGTGGAACTTGATAAAAAAATTATTGATTTTATGAAAAAAGATAAATCTTATTAAAAAACTTTTGTATCAAGAAAATGAGGTATTGAATGAAAGTTATCGAAGTTTGTATTAAAAACGAATACGGACTGCATGCGCGACCTGCTTCTTTGTTGGCTAATACCGCAAGCCAATTCCAAAGCAATATTACTATAATTAAAGATGAAAAGGAAGTTAATGCCAAAAGTATAATGAATCTTCTTTTGCTTGCCGCGGGCAAGGATACCGTTTTAAAACTATCGGCGGATGGTCCCGATGAGGATGGGGCTTTGTCGGCAATAAAAGAGTTAATTGAGGTGAGGAAATTTGATGAAGAATGATTTGAGGATTTTGATTGTCGCGTTTCTTTTTTTATTTGCTTTTGTTTCGATTTCTTTCTCTTCGGAAAAGCAGGGTATTGCTTCCCTGACCGATGACCCAATGGAATTTTACACATCCATTCCCAGCCAAAATTATAACAAACCTTTTTCTATTCTTCTTTCTTTGGTATCGCCGGGGATGGGGCAGATTTACAGCGGGCAGTTAGGAAAGGGGCTTTCAATATGGAGCGGGGCTACGGTTTTGTTTGCCGGCTTTCTGCTTAACGCCTCGACTTTGGATTTCACGTCCGTAGGCGGGCTTTTTCCATATAATTTCGGGTTTAGTTTTAACAAAGATTTATCGGGGGATGCTTTGTTTTGGACTATCGGGTTCGGTGTATCCTATTTGGTTTTATATATTTATAACATTATAGATATTTCCGTTTATGATGCAAGGACGACATTTGTTTCATTTGATTTTGATGATAAAAACGTTTCGGCATATTATTGTATCAGGTTTTAGCGGGGGATTTTATGATTTTAAGAGGTTTTTTGGTTTTATGCTTCTGTATGTTTGTTCTTAATACGGCTTTTACATCACAGGATGCGGAAAGTTTGTCGATAGACGAAGAAATCAGGAGTATTATACTTCCCTATGCTGAAATAGACGAGGGCAAATCAATACAGGAATTGGAGCGCGAAAAATATATCTTGTTGCAGCTTTACTCCCAACGAAAGAGTCCGTTTGCCGCAAGTCTTATGTCGATGGTTTATGCGGGAACAGGTCAGTTTTATACAAGAAACTACACAAAAGGGTCTCTTTTATTTCTCGGTGAAACGGTGCTTTATCTTTTGCATTACGGGCTTCGGCTTCAATTCAATGAAACCTACGGACAATCCGTTAGTTTTTTTGAAATGTCGGGGGGCGACCAGTTTTTCCTTGTCGGCTCGTTTGCCTTAATTCTTTCTTTGAAGATTTACGGGATGTATGATGCTTACAACAGCGCAATAGAATTTAATAAAAAACTCGCTGATACTATGAGAGGTGTCCAATTTTCCTATAATTCGGAAGGGTTTTCTGTAACTTATAACTATAGGTTTTGATTATGTTTAAAAAAAAACCGTTTCTATTTGCTTTATTTTGCCTTTTACCATCCTCCGCTTTTTTTGCATCTAATCTAAAAATACCCAATATGTTTTTTCAAGACAACCATTTATATATTACCGTAGTTTCGGATTTTACAAATTTTGTGGATTTAGATAAGATAATAGCCGACGGAATTGAAATTGAAGCATCTTACCAAATTTATCTTTACAGGAAAACCGGGGTTTTTATTCCCGATGATTTGGTTTCAAAAGACACGGTTTTATATAAAGCAAAAAAGGATTTTTTCAATAACGGTTACGAACTTATTGAATACTCCCGTGACAGCGAGATGAGTATGTGGTTTTATAAAATAGAGGAATTAAAATACTTTCTTATGAATCTTGAAAGGGTAAGAGTTATCAATCTTGAGAAACTTAATCAGGATGCCGTATATTATGCTGAAGTTCAACTTGTGGTTACTTCGCTTAAACTTTATCCGCCTTTAAGCGTCATTTTCAACCTTTTCGGGAAATGGAATTATACCTCACCAAAAATAAGATCGAGGGAATTTAACAGGCATGGAATCATCCCGAATTAAGATAATTAAATTAATCGCTTATATAATAATGTTTCTTTTATCAACCTCAGCAACCTATTCAATTTATTTATGGCTGATTTCAATAGATGCAAATTTGACGTTAAAAATAGCTATCCCGTCAATAGTATTTATCGCTTCCTTTCTCGGGCTTTGGGTTACCTACAAGTATTTCACTATATTTATTTTTCAACGCTCAAAACTTCGCGGTAAAATGACTTTTTATTTTTTGATAGTGTCTATCGGTTCAATTATTCTTGTAGGCGGATTGATGTTTTACCTGATTTTTTTAATTGAACAGTCTTTTATTGAAGGAGAAAGGGGGATTGCGGAAAATATAATGGTGGATTACAAGGAGCTTGTCGATAAAAACCGCTTAACTTTTGAAAACTATGTAAAGGAACTCGGCGGGCATAATCCCGGGCATTTTCCTATCATATTCACCATATCCGGAGAAAATATTGATTTTACAAAATCTGAGGATGCGGATTTAAAGAATCAAATCCTGTCATCCAAAAGCCTTATTTTTTCTTTTTTTGTGCGCGAGGATGAAAAATTCTTTTATATAGGCAGAAAAAAAGAAGTCCTGATATACAGACAGGATAACAACTTTTATGTAACCTACATACCGGATTATTTAATCCGCACTTTTGATGTTCTCAAGGCAAATCTTGACAGTCTTTACAGATTAAATCTCCTCAAGCGGTTTATCCGTCCGATTTCCATAGGTTCGCTGATGGTATTTTCCGTGCCGATTTTGATAGCGGTATTTTTTATGAGCCTGTTCATAGCGCGCAATATAAGCACCAATATTGAAAAAATTGCCAAAGGAACGGAGATTATAGCAAGCGGGAATCTCAATTATCGCGTAAAAATCGGTTCTAAAGATGAAATAGAAGAGCTTGCGCGGAATTTTAACCTTATGGCTTATAAATTAAAAAAAGCGACCGACCAGATAAAACGGATGGAGCGGCTTGAGGCGTGGCAGGAAGTTGCAAGACGTCTCGCTCACGAAATAAAAAACCCTCTTACGCCTATCAAATTGTCCGCAGAACGTCTTTTATATGCTTACGGCAAGGACCGTCCCGATTTCGGAAAAATACTCGATAAAACCATCAACACCATAATCAGCGAAACCGGCAGACTTGAAACTCTTGTTAATGAGTTTTCCAAATTTGCCCGTCTTCCTATTCTTAAACTTGAAGCCCACGATATTTTTCATACAATCAACGATATTATAGCTTTCTTCCAAAACGCATATCACGATTTTAAAATTGAGGTAGATTCCAATATCGATTCTTTTATCCTTGAATATGATGAACACCAGTTAAGACAGGTTATAATTAATATCATAACCAACTCAATAGAAGCCTGTAAATGCAGTGAAGACAAAGAAAAACAGGTTATACTGAAGGTTTTTTATGATGAAATTTCACTGATTATCGAGATAAAGGATAAAAGCGGGGGAATCTCACAGGATGTTCAGGATAAAATCTTTGAACCGTATTTTACCACTAAAGAACACGGCACGGGACTTGGTCTTGCTATCGCAGAGAGAATTATTCTTGAACACAACGGGAATATTTGGTTTGAGACGGATGATGAAGGCACAATATTTTATATAGAATTGCCGTTAAAACGAGGAGGAGATTAGTGGCTTACAGGATTATGGTTGTTGATGATGAACCTCAGATTCGTGAAACTATATCGGATATACTTCAGGACGAGGGCTATGAAGTTGTGCTTGCCGCAGACGGGATGGAAGCCAAAAAAAAGGTTATGATTGAAGACCTTGATGGTATAATTCTCGATGTTATGCTTCCTCAAATGGGGGGCTTGGAGCTTCTTGATTATATCCACACTAATTATCCGATTTTACCGGTAGTAATAATATCAGGGCATGGGAATATCAAGATGGCGGTTGATGCAATGCAACGGGGGGGATATGATTTTATCGAAAAACCGTTGTCTATGGAAAGGATAATAAGCTCGGCGCGAAACGCGATAAAATTCAAGGAACTCCAGACGGAAAACCTCAACCTCCGTTCCCGTCTCGACAAACCCCCTCAATTTATAGGAGAAAGCCCCGCGATAAAATCCGTGCTTGAACAGATACCGAATATTGCGCAAAGCGATGCATCGGTGCTTATAACGGGGGAAAACGGCACGGGCAAGGAACTTATTGCGCAGATGATTCATCGATACAGCACTCGCAAGGGACTTCCGTTTGTAGGGGTGAATTGTGCGGCGATTCCCGAAACATTGATTGAAGCGGAGTTGTTCGGCTACGAAAAGGGAGCTTTCACCGGCGCAACAAAGCAAAAAAAAGGTAAATTTGAACTCGCGCATAAGGGAACTATTTTTCTTGATGAGGTGGCGGATTTGAGTTTATCCGCTCAGGCAAAGGTTTTGCGCGTAATTCAGGAAAAAGAACTTGAGCATATCGGGGGAACCGATATTATCAAGGTTGACGTGCGCGTTATTTCCGCTACAAACAAAGACCTTGTGCAGGCTATAAAAAGCGGAGCATTCCGTCAAGACCTGTTTTACCGTCTGAATGTTGTTCCCGTGCATATACCGCCGCTTCGCGAACGCAAGGAAGATATTCCTTTGCTTATAGACTTTTTCCTTGAGGAGATAGCATCTAAGGGAGGGAAACAGGCGACTTTTAAGAAAAATGCGATAAATCTCCTGATAAACAAGAACTGGGCGGGCAACGTTCGCGAACTCCGCAATTTCGTTGAAAGATTGGTAATCCTTTCAACGAAATCCGAAATTGAAGCCGAAGACATTATGAAACATAATTTCCCCGAAGAATCGACTTTTGATGCCAAATATGAGGATAAAAGCCTGAAAGATGCTAAACGTCTTTTTGAAAAAGGACTCATTATCAACCGCCTGATAAAAAACAATATGAATATAACCAAAACCGCGGAAACATTGGAAATAGAAAGAACTTACCTGCATAAGAAAATTAAGGAACTTGAGATAGACAGGGAACTTGAACTTAAGGATTGACCGGTAATTTTTGTGAAGACCTCATAGAAAACAGACATCCGCAATAATCCTGACGGTAAAGCGAATATTGCTTGGAAAGAGCAATAGATTTTTTAAACCCGTCGTTCTTTTTAAAATTTGAGGCGAGGTAAGCAATATGGTGTTTTGATGAAAGCGCCCTGCCGATATTATTTACCGCCGTTGCATCTTTATGGGGGCTTAAAGTCAGCGTAGAGGCAACAATATCAAAAGAGTTTTCCGTCGCGGTTTTAAACGCCTCCCGAAGCCTCATTTCATAACAAATCCTGCATCGCCTGCCCTTTTCGGGGTCGTTATCCATCCCGCTTGTGAGTTCAAACCATTTATCCGTATCATATTTGCTCACGATAACCGGAAAATCTCCCATAGTGCGGGCAAGACGCGTAACCTCATCAAGACGCCTCTCATACTCATCGCGGGGATAGATGTTGGGGTTATAAAAAAATACGGAAATATCGAAAGAGTCGAAAAATTCCAAAGCGCCCTGCCATAAATCATTGCCGTTTAAAACATTAAGGCACTGGGTTAGACAGGGAGCGCAGCAGGTATGTAACAGGAGACGGCGCGCGCAATTATTTTGCATCTGCTCTTCCCCTGTTCTTTATTCGCAGCACGGCAAATAACGTAACAAGAAAAACGGCAATTATAATGGAAAGAAACTTGGCACAGGCGATTACGCTTGCAACGGGTATTAAATCGAGAAGGTCGCGGTTCAGGACAACAAGGTGGATGGAATTTTCTATAAAATCCAAAGCGCCGGCTATAACGGCGAATACGGTAATTACAGGTTTTTCAAGGAACAAAGCGAAACTAACGATAAGAAGGACATAAGCGATAATCCATCCGAAATCAATGTAAATAGAATTAAGCGCGACCGGTTTTAATTCGGTATTCCAACTGTTAATTATATATTCGGCGCGGGATTGAGTAAACGCGAATTGCAAAGATATAATACCGCCGTTTGAATTATTTTGGAGATTTGCTTCCATTCTTGAAAGAGGTATATAGAAGACGACAAATAATGTTGTGGAAATTATAAATAAAGCGAATTTCATACAAGCCTCCGCAGAGTATTTTAAAACACAAAATAAAAAGGTGCAAATATTTGCGTTCAGCGTTTATATGTTTTATTATAATCTGATATAGTATAGAGGGAGTGGTTATGGAGCGGGTTCTGGACTTACCCATATCAAACAATACGTTTCTAAATGACTTAAACGCAGGCGATTTTGTTTACTTAAACGGAATTATCTATACTGCTCGCGACCAAGCTCATAAACGTATTATCGAACTTATCGACAACGGCAAACCGCTACCTTTTGATTTAAAGGGAAATTTCATTTATTATTGCGGTCCAACTCCGATACGCGAAAACAATACTTTCGGTTCGGCAGGACCTACAACCTCCGCGCGTATGGATAAATTCGCTCCGAAACTTTTGGAGATGGGGTTAAGCGGGACTATCGGCAAGGGGCAGAGAAGCGATAATATCCGCGAATTATGTGAAAAATTCTCCTCAGTATATCTCGCTACTTTCGGAGGAGCGGGGGCTTATCTTGCAAAGACTATTCTTAAACAGGAATTAATAGCGTTTGAGGATTTGGGGGCGGAGGCGGTTTATCGTATTACGGTTAAGGAATTTCCAGCCATTGTCGCTTTCGACACCAAAGGAAAATCCATATTTTAGCGGAAACGACGGCGCTCTCTTCCCGTTTTAGTTTACAACTTATAAAAAAAAGAGGCTATGAACTTCATAGCCTCTTTAAGTCTTTACTATGCCGTTCCCTTTCGGGTTTTCCATTTGACCGACAACAACGCAAACACCAGCGCAATTCCCATCCCGGCAAGAGAAAGCCATTCAATTCCGGTAATACCGGATACTAACCCCAAGCCTCCCCCGATTGCGACACCTCCCGCAACAATCCATTTCCTTACGGTAAATTTATTATACGCAATCATCCCGATAAAAATAGGCATAACGACCCCCGGTGTATATACCGAATACGCAGAGAGAAGGAGTTTAATTATATCGCTTTCCGTCAGAGCAATAATTATTCCGAGAATGCCGATTATTGCGACAAACAGACGGGTAAATTTAAGGTTTTGTTTTTCAAGTATATCGTTTTCGATTATGCTTGCGGTGGTAACTAAAAGCGTATCCGCAGAGGAAATTATTGCAGAAAGAAGCCCGAAGGTCAAAAGAATATTTCCCGCTAAAGGCATCGCCCCGCTTATTCCTCCCATAACCCCTTTAGGCGAAACAACCGTTTCAATGCCCTTTGCCCAAGTCCCGATAAGCGTAATTACGATACCCATTCCGATAAGCAATATACCTGAAATAAATATTGCGCGCGATGCGGATTTTTCACTCTTTGCGGTAAAAACACGCGAAAACATATCTGGGCCTACAAAATACGAACCTCCGACTATAAGCAACAGATGGAAAAACGAAAATGCGCCGAATTGACTGTTAAACAATTCGACAGGCGCGGCGGGCGGTGCCGTTTCCTTAGAAAAATACAAAAACACAAAAGTAGCGATAAGTCCCGCGCTTAAAATGAAAATCTGCAATAAGTCGGTTTTTAATATCGACAGTTGCCCTCCGAGTGCGGAATAAAGAGTTATAACCGCGCCGGCAATAATGATTACAAGACGGGGATTGATATTTTCAACAAGCCCGCCGATAAGCGAGGAAACCGCGACAAATTGAGCGGCGATTATACCTATCCATGATACGAGAATTATAACCGCGATAATAACGCGCGATGGTTTACCGAGTGTCTTGTCTGCAACATCGGGAAGCGTATAGCAATCAAGCCTGCGCACTTTTCGTGTCAAAAAAATCGATTGTAAGATAAGTCCGATAGCGCCGACACCGAGCCACCAAAAAGCGGGAAAACCAATATCCCATGCGCGTTCAAAAGTTCCGACGGTTGCAGAACCGCCGATTATCGTAGCAAGCAAGGAAGCCCCGACCATAAACCCCGGCTGTCTTCGCCCAGCCACAACGTAATCATCAAAGTTCCTTGCCTTGAAAAAGTCATACAGTCCTATTCCAAGCAATATCACCGTATAGACTATTAATATCCACATAGAACACCTCCGTTTTGTTTTGTAAACCGTATTATAAATAAGGTTTACCAATAACGCAAGTTTTTAGTATCAAATAGATGGATACAGGGGATTTGGATAGCAGGACGTTTAGATTTTAACTGCGTATTCACAGTATGGAAGCCTGTGCCGTCAAGCCTGTTTATCGTTTTGGAAGCAAAAAGAAATAGTTTAAAACGGTTAGCCTGCCTGACGCATACTTTTATAAGCGGCAGTGATAGGAATTTCTATCCTTGCGATAGTATCATTATTAATCACTCCGATACGGAAAAGCGCCGGGTTTATATTCATCTGCCTGAGAAGGTTTACTACAAGAATCATACCGAGTGTTGCTCCCTCCGCATCTTCCGAGGAGTCGTTATAATACAAGGACAAATCGGTGTTCTCGTCCTCCATAGCGGTTTTCAAAACTTTCCTGACTTTAATTTCCTCATCCTTAAGCATAGGATTGGGGTTTTTAACGGAAATGATTATTCCGCTGTCTTTATCTTCGATATTGACCTCGACATTGTGGTTATGCTTTTGCAATTTTGTGCGCAGATAGGAAAAATATTTGTCGGTCATAATTTTTTTGACGTTCTTTTTAGCAAGTTCGTAAATTTCGCGGTCGTTCTCATCAATTTTTGCCTCGACAAAAAATGTCTTCTTTATATTGGATTTTGATGCGTTGACCATCAATTCTTTCACGCAGGTATAGATAATGTCTTTAAAGTCATCCAATCGCTTGTTGGTAAAAATATCTTCAATCTCGGTTCTTACCTTAGTTTCCGCGTTATTGTCTAAGGTATAAAAAGAGATAGAGGTATTGTTTTTGTCTTTTTTTACTACGGGTTTTTCCATAATGCACGCTCCGAAAAATGTATTTCATTATAAATTTCGGAATAATAATGAAAATCATTAGACTAAAAAAATAAAAAGATTGTGTATAAAAAGGTTATGTATAAACGCAGTCGGGGTATATGCATAATTGGGATAATTATGATGTTTTCACAGCCCGGAAGCCTGTGCTGCTATGATTGTGCCGAAGTCGAATGGTATGAGATTACTGCCCCGCCGTGTCATTCTGATTTAAGCTACTTTAGTTAATTCTATGAAGAATCTCCTTACGATAAGATAGATTCCTCAGGGGTTAGACTGATGCGGGCATAATCGGAATGACACTTAACAAGGCGACGGCATTACCTTTCTACTTAGCGGTTTAACCTAATCCCCGCATAACCTGATTAACCGCATTGCCGAGCGTTTCATCGGCGGTCTGGATGGATTTTTGATTGGCTTCAAAAAGACGTTGTATTTCAATCATACGGGTCATTTCGTAAACGGGGTTGATATTGGATTTTTCGACAAAGCCCTGATAAACTTTCGGGCGTTCCATATCGTTTAAAACACTCGCGCTTCCCGAATGCTCGCTTTCGCGATAAAGAGTATGCCCCTCTTTTTCGAGATAACGCTTATGACGGAAATCGACAATTTTAAGACGGTCTATGCGCTGAATGTTAGTCCATTCATTGTGAGTTTTGGACGTGAACTCATCCGGCTCAAGGTCGCGGTTGACATATACATTACCGAACTGGTCAACCTGAAAATTATTGCGCCCGACTTGGATAAAGCCGTTTTCGCCTAAAACATAGTTTCCGTTTTTATCGACAAGGAAACCGTCGTTACTTATAGTAAAAGCGCCGTTACGGGTATAACGCTCTCCGTTGTCGGTCAAGACGGAAAAGAACCCGTCGCCCTCAAGCGCAAAATCGAAATCGTTTTCGGTTCCCTGAAGGCTTCCCTGTTCAAACACGACATAAGACTCGTTGAACTCAACGCCCGTTCCGAGTTTTCCGATTACCGGGGCGAGGTCGTAAGAACCCAGCGGAAATTCCACAAGCCCGTCATCGTTAAGCCTTCGCGCAAGCATCTCCGGGAACGCCTTTGTTATCGTAGTTTCCCGTTTAAAGCCGTTGGTGTTGACATTGGCAAGATTATTAGCGACAGTGTTCAACTCCTCCATAGTAACGGTCATACCGCTTGTGCCTGTAAAAATAGACCTGACCATATAAAGCCTCCGTTATGGGTTCTTATAGTAATTATCGGAAGCTATAAAAAATCATTTATTATTCCTGCGTGATAATTTTTATTTCGACCCTTCGGTTTAAGGCGCGTCCTTCCGGGGTGGCATTAGAGGCTATGGGCTTTCTGCTTGAATGCCCGATATACGAGATACGCATAGGGTCAATACCCCTTTCAATAAGGTAATCCGCAACCGACTTGGCGCGAAGTTCGGAAAGCGATTGGTTAAACTCCTCTCTTCCCGTAATATCGGTATGCCCCGACACCTCTATATCGAGTTGGGGATGGTCATTAAGGATTTGCGCCACTTTGCTTAATGCGTTAAACGCCTGCGGTTTCAGAGTTGCCTTGTTTATATCAAAGAGTATGTTTTCAAGATTGACTATAATAGCATCGTTGGTAGCGCGAACTCTCGCGCCGGCATCGGCTTTAATACTGTCGGTAATCCTTGTAACAAGCGCCTCTTTTTCATCGCCCTTGAGGTCGGTTATAACCTCAACCTCCGCCTCACTGGTGCCGGAATAAAGGACAGTCTCGCCGTTTTTAAGGGTAACCATAAAAGAGAGGCGCTCGTAATAGGAATGAGGCGCGCCGATTGTATGGTCCCAGAAATATGTTGTAAACGAAAACCCCGTAAAACTTATAATTTCGGGATGGTTTTGAGGGTAATGCACGATATGGTAACTAAGAAGCACCTTAGAAAGTTCTTTGCCGTTTATAACCACATCGCCGACATAACGGTAATTTACCGGCATATTAAATCTAATTCTTTGTTGCTTGTCGAAAATCCCTTCGTGAATCTCCTCACCGAGAGCAGTCCACTCATCACCGGGATTAAGCCCGTTTGTGGGGAAAGTCGGGACACTGCGGATAGCCGGCATAAAATACTCCGGCGATATAATCATCCGACCCTGCGGTGTTTTGTAAAATCGCGTATGATAGACTTGTTTTAATATAAAAGGCTCGTTTAGCCCGACGTTTTTGGAATAATGATTATACTGCCCCCGGTAAAACCCGTAGCCGTTGGTAATATCAAGGATTTCAAGCGTAGCCTTGTTCATCCCCTGCATACGGGAATGGAATTTGCCGTTAAGATAGATGTTCTGGTCGGTGAGATTTTTGATACGAAATTTTCGTCCGGCTTCAAGCCCGAACTCAAACTTTCGGGCGAACCCGAACCCGCCAAGCACCATGACAAAAATTAAAACCGAAAACAAAACCTTAAAGAAATACTGCCTTTTCATAATTACCTCCGTGTAATTTATCCCCGACTGATAAAAAAGACTCCGTTCCTTTTATGATTGTCGGAAATAAATTTTTAAACATAAGTGCAAAATTAGGGAATATATGCGATAAATTTGCCTACCATTCTTTAGGCTTATAAATTATATTGCCGTTGGTATCCGTAATAGAAGATGGAAATTGTGATAAAGGTAATAGTCGATTCGGCAATGTTTTGTTTTTATCGGCAGTGTTTCTTATTTCAGTTGCCGCTCCTCTTATAGCATTATTTGCAGGCACATATACTATAATTTTCTTTTGAGGATTTATAACATGGATTTTCTGCATTGCCGGCACCAAATCCGAATCTCCGCTAACAATAATAAATTGTTCACATTGATTGGTAAACACATCATCAATAAGGCTAATTCCGATATTTACATCAGTTCTTTTTTCTTCATACACTTGAAATTTTTTTGAACCGCTATAATTGCATCGAGGAATTAGGCACTTCACATTTTTCTTTTTAAATTTTCCAAGTATAATTTCTACTTTCGGCGTGGTTTTCAATGCTTTTATATAAGATTCTTGTCGGGATTTTTGCGGTTCATTGGGAACGATAGCGGAAAAATATTTTATCTTTATAATATTATCATTCGGTCTAAGCATAGAAAAAAAGCGTTCCAAGTTTAACCATTTATAAGACGTTCCCTTTAGTGCGCCGTAATAGAGATTAAATCCGTCAATATAAACAATACTTGCAGGATTGTTTTGCAATTTTTATCTCCTAAAAAAAACAGCCGTCCATATAGGACGGCCAACCGCGCTATGGCGGGGAGTCGTATAAAAACACTTATTCATTATATCATATATAAAATACCATAATTTAGGATTTTTGTCAACTACATTTTGATTGTCGGAAATAAATTTTCAAACATAAGCGCAAAATTAGGGAGAGTTAGCTAAATATATAATAGCCATTTTACCACCGATATTATATGCTCGGGCTTGGTTAAATTACCTGCGTTATTGATATAACCTGATTTTAAATTTTCATATATTTCAGTAGCCATTTTACTTTCTATTGCTGCACCGATAAAGAAAACATAAGGATTATAGTCTTCTTTAGCAAAAGAGGTTTTAATTCTGTCAATAGCCGTTTTCGCAGTTTTCCAATGTTCATCCGCACCAGCGGGATCAATACCGCCTTTTAATTCTCCTAAAGCGATATAATTTTCAGGCTTTTTGATAGCTTCCTGTAAATTTTGGTTATAGAAGGTTTTTAGCAGAATAATATCAATATTATTCCCAATAAAAGGAACTTTTATATTAAACAACAAAGTTCTATACTCGTTTTTTTGTGTTTTCCAAGATAATCCTTTTAACCCATCCATCTCAATTTCAACACCGCTTTTTTTTGAAGAAATCCACCTTCCAACATTATTACTAAGCCAATAAAATTCAATATAAGCCAAGTTCAAAGAAGAAGTAATCGAAAGAGATAATTTTTTTTGAGCGATAGCTCCGACAATATTTCTCATTGAACCGCCAAAAGAGTCTCCCCTATTTAACAGAAACCGAAATATTAACTCTTCTTTAAAATTATCACCTGAGGGTTTTAAAAAGTTTTTAATAAATTCCCGAATAGAATCAACGCATCCCTCCTCGCCAAGATGCTTTATAGCCTTTTCGGAAACCCCTGATGCTGCTATTAAACCTCGACGAATATCCGTTAAACCGAGCAATTCATCTGAGCTTTTCAAATTTTTAATTCTATCGTTCAAAACCCTTGCTTCTTCAATGTAAGGCGTTGCCCGTTTGTTTTTCTCCAATGCTATAGAAATAAACCCTGCGCGAGTTTCCGAATAAGAAGTTATCAGGTCATCAGGATTAGAAATGTGTTCAATATAATCCGTCATTACTTTCTCCAGATATACACGCATTTGCGTAAAGGCTCTCTTCCATGTTCGCCCATTTGTTGACTACTATTCCCTTTTTTTACCGGTAATATTGAAATTTCCTCAATGGAAAAACCAATCTTTTCGGCAATATTAGATAATATCAAATCCACCGATATACCGACTCCTGCATATCTGACGTTATCATTTACCATTATAATGCGCCCGCCTTTTTTTAAAACCCTATAAAGTTCAAAAACTACACAAGCCATTTCATAGAAATAACCTTTCACCATTCGTGGAATACCATTGTTGTTTATTGTTTTCTCCGCCTTCTTATGATATAGATATTTTAATATTTCCTGTAACAATTCAGTTTCCTGTGCAATTTGAATAGGAACTATCCAATTTTTATTCAAATCAAGCAATTTTTTTTCTTTATTTTCGACAGTGCAACTAAGCATCGTTTGTCTTAACTCGATAAGGCTTTTTTGATCTATTTCCAACATAGCTAATTCTAAAGCGTAAGTGCGGGTATAATCATAACGATTGCAATATGGAGGAGATGTAATTACCAAATCAAAATGATTTTCTTTCATTTTAGGTAATTCGATTAAGCATGACCCGCCTATAACCTGAATATCCCCTTTTTTAACTGAAAATTTTTGGAAATCAAAAAGCTCATATAACCCATTTTCTTTGGTATCGGCAATAATCTCTTCAAGCTTGCTTATAATTGCGGTATCAAACTGTAAAATTTTACCTTTATTAAACGGACGCGCTCTTAAACAACGCCCCGATCTTTGGTCCCATCGCAAATACTGCCCATCTTTTCGGGTAAAACTTATATCTTCAAGCACGCAAAGCAATACCAATCTCAATACATTCTGTATTTTTTTTTCTTCCTTTTCCAAACAGGAAAGATATTTCTGAATAAGGATACGGGTTTCTTCGGGATATGCTCCGTCAGTGATTTTAAGCACATTAAAACCTGTTAGTTCTTTATGATATAACCAGGGTTTTTTATTTTTCCAAAAAACCAACCTCTCAAAATCATTTTCGGAAAATTCATTAATTAACAGATTTCTTGCTTTGATAATTTCCAGTCCAATAGGAAGTAACTCTATACCGACAGAATTAATACCCAAATCGCTGGAAGCAAAAAGAGTTGCGCCGCTTCCGGCAAAAGGGTCTAAAACATTTCGGGGTTTTTCCAATCCATACCTGCCTATATAATTAATTACCAAATCAGCAGAAAAACCTTCTTTGTACTTAAACCATCGATAAAAAGGGCGTTTCTTGTTTGCCTGAAAACTAACTAATTGACGGTTTAAATTATTATCAATACGCATTATAGGCGAGTATTTGTTGTGTAATTTGCTATCTATTCTTGTTATATTATTGATGTATTCACTATCTGTTGATGGGCTGGAAACATCAACATCTAATATCTCTTGGAAAAAACCCATTTTTGTTGCTCCCACGTATAAAAGAAATAATACTAAAAACTAAGCTACTTATGCTTAATTATACCATAAAAATTTGTGTTATTACAAGTTTTTTATCTCCCTGTCCATATCGCGACGGACATCGCGTTCACGGATAGCATCCCGCTTATCGTGGAGTTTTTTCCCTTTTACAACCCCAAGCTCAATTTTAGCATACTTTCCCTTAATATAAATCCGTAACGGGGCTAAAGTATAACCCTTTTGAGACAAAACCCCCGCGAGATTTGTAATCTGTTTTTTACGCAGAAGGAGACGGCGTGGACGTGTCGGGTCGTGGTTGAAAATATTGCCGAAATCGTATGGGCTTATATGGAGGTTATGAACCCAGACCTGCCCGTCAATAACGCGGGCAAAGCTGTCTTTAAGATTGACCTTATGCTCACGGATAGACTTAATCTCCGTGCCTTTGAGTTCAACCCCCGCTTCAAGTTTGTCTATAATTTCGTAGTCGTGATACGCCTTTTTATTCTTGGCAATATCGACAATTTTTTTTTCGGTCATAGGCAATCCTCAGTCAGATAAAAAAATTACTGTATTCCGCCCATCCCGTCAACGGGTTTTTCGGGCATAGAAATTTCGCCGAATTTTTTTTCAAAATTTTCGATATTAGTAACAAGCGCCCGCATAAACATCTTTGCATTGCGGGGAGTCATTACAACACGCGAAACAACCTTCGCGCCGTCCTTGCCGGGCAACATTCTCGCAAAATCCATAACCAATTCTTCGGGTGAATGCGACACTATCGCAAAATTTGAATATCGAACCAAATTATCGTCATTAGGCAATTCGACCTGCAAATTCCCCTGTTTAAAAGTATTTTTTTCCGCCATAGTTTTCTCCTTAAAGTTTTTGCACAATTAATAATACACAATTAAAGCGAATAAATCAAGGTTGACGTATAAGCAAAAATTCCACCCTTCGATTTCTTCGACGGCCTTCGGGGGTTTCGTTATCAGCCACGGGATAATGAAACGCCATCCCCGAAGTAGTCATCCTTCGCTCACGGATACCGTTACGTGAAAGCCATCTTTTTACACTTTCGGCGCGTTCTTTCGACAGACGCAAATTAAGTTGTTCACTTCCGACATTATCGGTATGCCCCTGTATCTCAATATTATAAGCATCGTAGCGTCTTAAAATTTGGGTAAGCCGCCTGAGTATCGGTATAGCCTGTTCGGTAAGATTGGCGCTTCCCGTTTGGAATTCAATAGAGCTAATTTGAATTTTTAAACCTCTGTCGGTTCTTTCCACAAGTATATCAATAGGGATTTTGCCCGCATCTTTGACTACCGTATTCCCGTAGTTATCGGTGGCGGTGATTTTAACCGCATAATCCGTAGCGCTTTCAACAAGTTCTCCCGTATCCGAACGCCCGTCCCATAATATAGATGGAGCAGGCTGTCCCATTCCGGCAAACCTTTTAAACGGAAGACCGTCAGGGTCGAATATCTCAAGTTTCCACGATTCTATCCCGCTTTTATCCTCAATTTTAAGGGATATAGTTAATATATCGTTTTCCCCGTCATCATCGGGAGAAAAAAGCTCCGGTGAATACGAAAAATCGACACTCGGAGGCGTTGTGTCAAGCACGACGCGATTGGTTTGGCTATACGGATTTGCACCGTTTTCAAATACTGCGCTGAAGACTGCAAGATAATCCCCGTCGGAAAGGCGGATGCCCTCATTGCCTTTACCGTCCCAGACAATCTTTTCAGGGGCATCGGTTTTGCCCGCAAAATTTCTCACAATACGTTTTTTGGTATCCAAAACATCAAGTTTCCATTCGACAAGCCCGTCCGTATCGGAAAAAGTGGGCAGGAAAACCATCTCATCGTAAGTTCCGTCATCATTAGGTGAAAACCCGCTTCTTTGAGAGGCTAAAAATACCGAATAGGGAATTGTCGATATGATAATATCCTTGATAATTCCCATTTCGCGGTTACCTGCACGGTCGCGCCCGTAAACTAAAAAGTCATAAGCGCCGTCGGGAGCGATATTCCCCCGTCGGTCTCGCCCATCCCAGACAAAAACAGCCGGCGGGTTTGTTGTCCATTCCCAGTCCGCGATAGTGCGCCCCTCTGAGTTGCGTATTTCCCATCTCCAGAAATCACCCTCCGACAAATCCATCGTGATAGTTACCTTATCCCTTATCCCGTCATCATCGGGAGAGAAAATAAGGTAGTCGATACCGAGCTTAAAGGAGGGGGGATTGGTATCCAAGATTATTTTATTTGTAGGGGAAGTCCCCGTATTATCGTATTCATCGGTGGAAATAAGGAAAGCGCCGTATTCCCCGTCGGGAAGAACCATCCCCGCATCCGATGTGCCGTTCCAGACAATTTTGTCGGGTATGGGAACCGCTTCTTTTTTCTCCACAAGACGTTGCCAAAAACGTTTGAAAGTAAGACGCTCATCAAGACGTTCCCTGCCGTAGAAAGTCCTGACCGTTTCTCCGCGGCTATTGATAATTTTTAACTCCCAGTCTTTAATCTGGCTCATATCCCTGATGCCGGGGTTTATTTCGACGGTATCCTGCGACCCGTCATAGTTCGGGGAGAAATATATTTTATTATCGGTGTTTGCGCTGTGAAAATTCCCGCCTGTATTATCCTTAAAAATGAGGGCATTTTCGGGAGGGGTTTCATCGAGAAGCCCGAAAGCTATTTCGACACCGACAAAATGAACCGCTGAGCTAACCCCCTCAAACGAATACGGGTTGTATGAATAAAAAATTTCTATCGGAGTTTCGTTAAACTGCCAGAAAAACGAAGCGCCGAACGAAAATGCGCTCATACCGTCGCCTGAAAACACCCCGATTCCGTTATTGCCCGCTATAATCCCTCCCATAAGACTGAAATGTTCCGCCAAAGTCATTTTAAGCCCTACGTTGGCAAAGATATTAAAGGGAAGGAAATGCATTGCCAAGTCCGATTGAAAACCCATCCTGAACGGCTTGCCGAAATCCAAGAAGTCGGATGAGAACCCGAAACGCGTGCCGAGCCCGGGAATATAAGTCGTGTCTTCAACGGAGGCGGGTTTGCCCAATCCCGTAAGCGCGATACCCACACGATTATTGCGTAAAGCTAAAGGCGAATCCGTTGAAGGGTCTTTAAGCCTGATAACCGCGCCGAGGTCAAGCCCGATACCGAAATCAGCGCCCGTGCCGACTTTTGCCTGATTGACAAAATAAATATCCGCACCGAATGCAAAATAATCCTCTATCATCTTGGCAAACCCCACTTTAAAATCCATAGCGGAATTTACCGATGCTTCGTGGTTAAAATAGACATGTTTAAAAACGGCGCTGAATACGCCGTATGGATTGGGATAAGTTATTCCTATATCTATCAGGTTATTAGGCGGGGTAATCCCGATACCGCCGAAAACCCTTAACCGTCGCGCAAAAGCGGGGTTTGCGGGGTTTGCGAAAATTCCCGATGCGTATTTAAGACCCGCGCTTCCCGTGTATCCCATACCGCTTAATGACGGCGAATAGCCGGTGTAAATCCACTGGCTTCCGTCCTGAATAGCGAAAACCGTGTTGATACAAAACACAAATAAAACCGATAGCCCTGAAGCCCATAGCTTTCTCATACCATCCTCCCTTAATTTTCAAGTATCTCATTATTTTACGGAAACTCCTATAACCGAAGCAATAAAATTTAATATTACTCTTGTAAAAGGTGCAGGAAATTATCTTTTTATTATTTACTAAAGCAGGAAAATTGTCAATTTTTCCACTGATTAATTATCGCTTCAGTTTATACAAAAACAGTCTAAACGGAAAAACTCTTGATTTTTGCTGAATAGTTGCCGAAAATAATAAATGAATTTTTACTTGACAAAACCTACAAATTACGTTATTTTATATATGGATAGAGGGAGTTTAAATACCGTTTTTACCTTAAATCCGAATAAAATTTCTAAATCCATTTGGGGAGACATTAAATCCGAAGTCTCCCCTTCAATACCATAAATCTATGAGTTTATATATTAAATCCATTTGGGGAGACATTAAATCCGAAGTCTCCCCTTCAATTTTATCGGAAGGTGTATATGAAAAAAGTAGCCGTTATTGTAGATTGGGAAAATATTAGAAAAACTATTTTTGAGGGAGCTGCCCGAAAACTCTGTAATCGAGTAGATTTCAATAATGTAGATAATATAATCAATTATATACTGTCTTTTATTAAACCCGGAGAAGAAGAGGTGTTTAGAATTTTCTTTTACTCTGCTTTAAACGATACGGATAAAGAAAATATAATATATCAGAAGGCTTCAAAGCTATATGAAGCTATATCACTAAAAGACTATGTGTCTTTGCGGGAAGGAAAATTGGTAAAACGAAAGAAAAACAATGTAGAATATTATCAGCAAAAGCAAGTAGATATGCTAATAGGGTTAGATATTGCTCTGTCGTTCCAAAAAAGAAAGGATACATCTAAGTCCAAAAAAGAGAGTTCCCAA
>CAZQBT010000018.1:0-42546 GCA_964591955.1 uncultured Brevinematales bacterium
AATTATGAGGCAACGATTTAATTTTAAGTAGATTTTTTTTTGACGCAACTAGTTCGGCAAGGGGGGTAAGATTTATAGTCTGCTTGACAAAACGCAAGGTTTTGCATAGAATTAAGGCGGGTAAATAAAAACAAATTGAGGCGGGAAATTTAAAACACGACAAAATCCTAACGGAGAAAATCTTGAAAAAAGAAAAGTTATTGGAAAATTTTATCGACAAATTTTCCCGTCCCGCGGATATTCACGGGCGGGATGAGTATCTTAATTCTGCGGTGCTTGTTCCCGTTATTTTCGACAAGGATACGCCCTGTCTTGTATTTGAGAAACGCAACGCCCAAATCCGTCAGGGAGGGGAAATATGTTTTCCCGGCGGCATTTTCGATATACATAAGGACAAAGGTATTGAGGATACGGCAATTCGCGAAACAATCGAGGAACTCGGCATTTCCCGCGATAAAATCGGGATTATAGGCAGACTTGATACACAAATATCAATTTCGGGGATTATTGTCGAGGCTTTTGTGGCGGTTTTGGATATAGACTCCGTTGTCGGCTTGCCGGTTGCAAAAAGCGAGGTTGATAAAGTCTTTTCCGTTCCCTTGAATTTTTTCGTAGAAAATGAGCCTGATGAATACTTTGTCGATATGAAAATTTCCACCCGCGACGGCACAAAGGATGCGCTTCCGATAGAGGAGCTTGGTATCTCCGAAATCTATAAAACGAACTGGGGTAGAAAGTCGAAAGTTTACGTTTACAGGGTTTGCGATGAGGTTATATGGGGTATCACCGCAAGGTTTGTTCGCGACTTTGTATCGAGAATAAAATAAAAAATCCGCCTCGCTAAGAGACGGATAATTTGGGCGCTATAGGAGTCGAACCTATGACCCTCTGCTTGTAAGGCAGATGCTCTAAACCAACTGAGCTAAGCGCCCCGATTAAAGAGATATATTATATAACGGGCTGATTGTTTTGTCAAATTTCGGTTTTAAAAAATTTTTCGGGTTTCCGAAATAAATGCTGCACTCGGGGAACGTCCCGCCGGGTCATTCTGATTGAGCTACTTCAGTTCTTCTGATGAAGAATCATCCTTACGGCAGGATAGATTCACTTCACCAAGTTAGACTAACGCGGGTATAATCCGTGTAAACTTTACGGGTTAGATTTGCGGGGAAATAATCGGAATGACACTCTGCTGGGGAGGGGTGGGGCGACATACGTTTATCGGGTTTCGGGCGAATCGAAAACTATCAAGGGGAGCGTATCCGTAAACGCGCCGTTAATCAACCTATTTTTTTGTGCTTCCGAAACCCCCGCTGCCCCTCGCGGTTTCGGAAAGCTCCGATGATTCTACAAAATCCGCTTGAATTACAGGCGCTATAACCATCTGCGCTATACGGTCGTTATGATTTATAGTTATGTGAGATTTTCCCAAGTTTTGGACAATAACCTTAACCTCGCCACGGTAATCCGCGTCAATAGTTCCCGGAGAGTTTGGTATGGTTAACCCCTGCGATGCAAGTCCGCTTCTCGGACGGATTTGCGCCTCATAGTTTTCCGGTATCTGCATAGCAAAGCCCGTCGGTATTAATACTATTTCGCCGGGGGGTATTGTAACGGGGTTATCAAGGTACGCGTAAATATCCGCGCCTGCGCTATGCGTAGTTTGATATTTCGGCGCTTGTGCCGAAGGGTGAAGTTTCTTAAAATATATCTGCATAATCTTTCCTTAAAAAGATAAACCTTTCCAGTCTTTTTTCTCGTCATAGAAATACGATTCGTAAATCTCGAAGAGATTCTTCTTGAGGTCTTGTTTCAGCAAGGTTTCAATTTCATCGGGAGTATCCAATTTGCAAACGTTTTCCCATAACTTGGCAACGTCTTTGGCATCCGACTTCAGGATAATGGATTTTACAAGCGGGATATAAGCCGGGTTTACGCTCATCTTGCGAACCCCCATACCAAGCAGCATACGGACATAAAGAGGGTTACGCGCAATTTCACCGCAGACAGACACGGGAATTTTATTTTTATTGGCGTTTTCTATTGTGAGACGGGTAAGCTCAAGAACCGCAGGGTTAAGGGGACGGTAAAACGAAGCGACCCTTTGGTTATTCCTGTCAACCGCGAGGGTGTATTGTGTGAGGTCGTTTGTTCCGATACTGAAAAAATCGACCTCTTTGGCAAATCTGTCGGAAAGTATAGCGCTTGACGGTATCTCAATCATTATCCCAAGAGGGATATTATACTTAAAGGGTTTGCCCTCGGTCTTAACTTCTTCCTCGCACTCCTTGAAAATCTTTTTAACCTTGCGAACCTCGTCAAGGCTTGAAATCATCGGTATAAGAATTTTAAGATTATCGTTAAATACGCTTGCGCGAATTATGGCGCGAAGCTGTTGCTTGAATTTATCGACTTCTTTAAGGAAAATGCGGATAGAACGCCATCCGAGAAACGGGTTGGGGTCACTGGTATTGGGTTTATCCCCGAAAAATTTATCCCCGCCGAGGTCAAGAGTTCGTATTACAACCTCTTTATCCTGAAAAAGAAGTAAATATTCTTTGTAGAGTTCAAACTGCTCATCTTCGTTTAGAAATTTTTGACTCGTGATAAAGGCGAGTTCCGTTCTGAAAAGCCCGATACCCTCCGCACCGTGCCGTCTTGCTATATTCAAGTCCATCGTGTTTGATACGTTTGCGTGAAGTTCGACGGGTTCGCCTGTTGACATCTTTGTAGGAAGATTAACAACGCGGAAAATTTCTTTTTCCTTTGCGCTATACGCATCCCTGATATGTTCATAATCCTTAACCGTGTTGGTATCCGGGTCAAGGACAACCGTGCCTTTATAACCGTCAACTATAACCTTACCGTCTTGTTTTACATAGGAAAGCAGGTCTTTGATACCGAAAACCGCGGGAATTTCTAAAGATTCCGCTATGATTGCAGCGTGAGAAGTAGTTCCACCCGATTCGGTTGCTATACCAAGCACAAATTCCTTTGATATATGCAGAACCTCTGCCGGAGAAATCTCCTCTGCCGCGAGTATTATCGGCTCTTTCAATGCGGAAAGGTCGATATCACCATACATCTTGCGTATCACCCTGTCGGCTATTGCTTTTAAATCCAAAAACCTGCTTCGGAAATACTCGTTTTCTATTTTATCGAATTCCTGTTTTATGATACCCAACTCATAAACCATAGCGGCATCGGCGGGATAAAAATCCGCCCTTATACGTGCAGGAATAAGTCTTACAAAAAACTCCTCGTTCAGAAGCATAAAATAATACTCTATAAGTTGGCTGTTTTGTTTGTTCAGATGGTTTTTCGGGTTTTCTTTGAGGTTTAGAATTTCATTTTTAACACTTCCCAGTGCCTTTTGATAGCGTTTTATTTCATCTTCTACTTGTTCCGCTTCAATACGTGCGTTATGACGTATCATCTTGGTTACGTCATGCCGAATCAGAACTTTGCCTATTGCAATTCCACGTGAGATGGGTATTCCCCGCAATGAATACATCTATTAAATCCTCCAAAATCAGGATAAGCTAATATATTATTATATCTGTAAACAATATATATTTCAAATAATTTGACGATTTAACAATTATGCTTTATCCTATTCCTTACAAAAAACGGAGGTTGCTTATGAGAGCTTTTCTTTTTCCCGGACAGGGTTCCCAAAGCGTAGGTATGGGAAAAGACCTAATAGAAAAATATGATTTTGCCGAAGAAATTTACGCGCAGGCGGATGAAATACTGGGGTTCGGGTTATCCGAACTTTGCTTTGAAGGTCCCGAAGAGAAATTAACTCAAACTCAGAACGCGCAGCCCGCAATTCTTACATACAGTCATATTGTTACGGAAATACTCAAGCAAAACGGTATAAAACCCGATTTTGTCGCAGGACATTCCTTAGGAGAGTTTTCCGCTATATTATGTGCCGGTATGCTTGATTTTGTGTCCGCTTTAAAGATTGTCGGGAAACGCGGGGAGCTTATGGCAAAAGCCGACCCCGACGGTAAGGGCGGTATGGCGGCGGTTATCGGGCTTGATGATGACGACGTTAAAAAGGTTTGTGAGGAGATTTCCAAAACCGATTATGTTGAGCCTGTTAATTACAATTCCCCCGGACAGGTCGTTATATCGGGGCTTAAATCCGCTATCAAAAAAGCTATTCCCGAATTGGAAGAAGCCGGCGCTATGAAGGTTGTCGAGCTTAACGTAAGCGGCGCTTTTCATTCCCGTCTGATGGAGAATGCGGCTAAGGAATTCGGCGAGTTCCTTGAAGGTATTGAGTTTAAGAAACCTCAATGCAAAGTCGTGTCCAATGTTACCGCTGAACTTGAGGATGAGACCAATGTCCGCGAATTGCTTGTCCGCCAGATGAAAAATCCCGTGCTTTGGACTGATTCGGTCAAGTTTATGAAAGATAACGGGGTGAGCGACGGTATTGAGGCGGGATACGGAAGGATTATCGCGGGGCTTGTCAGGAAAATCGACAGAGAATTTAAAGTAGTCGCCTGGGATAAGGCGCTTGAACAATAAAACGGAGGTAGTTTACTAATGTCGGAACAAAAGATTTATGATGTTACGGAAATTATGAATGTTTTGCCTCACCGCTTCCCTATGCTTCTTGTTGACAGGGTTACCGAAGTAAACGATAACGGCGGAAAAGGCTTTAAAAACGTTACAATCAACGAGGATTTTTTCAACGGGCATTTCCCCGGCGCTCCCGTTATGCCCGGCGTGCTTATTGTCGAGGGTATGGCGCAATGTGCGGGCTTTATTGCGCTTAAGATGCTTGAGGCACAGGGCAAGGTAAGCGAGGGCGGCAGTGATATAGTTATTTACTTTATGACCATCGACGGGGTGAAGTTCCGTAAGCCCGTGAAACCCGGCGACCGTCTTGATTACAATATTGAGGTTATCAAGATGAGTGAATCGCGCGGCAAGTTCAAAGGTTACGCTACCGTTGACGGCGAGGCGTGCGCCGAAGCAGAAATGATGGCTATGTGGGTTTCCAAAGATAAGGCTAAATAGAAGATAAATTATTACTTTAACCGCGCCTTTAAACTTTAAGGGTGCGGTTATTTTATTTATACCGTTATATCCAACCGCAACTTAACGGAGCTTGCGCGATTAGTTTAGCTCCCTTGCAATAATCCCCGCAATATCGGGTTCGACAAATCCGAAAGTTCCGACGGATATTAAAGTCGCGCCTGCGATTAAAAATTCCTTTGCATCATCAACGCTTGAAATCCCTCCCGATGCGATTACCGGTATATCAACCGATTGAGCGATTCTGTAAACGTTATATAACGCCATCGGCTTTACCGCGGGACCTGAAAATCCCGCGACTATGTTTTTAAAATGGGGCTTTCCTGTTTTTATATCTATCGCCATTCCGAGAAACGTATTGGATATGGTTAGCGCAGATGCACCCGCTTTGGATGCCGTTTTGGCGTTTTCAACAAGGTCATTGTTTGGGGAAAGTTTGACGCTGAACGGTTTTTTTATGGAGTTCTTTACCCCCTCGGTTATCGCGGTGATGTTCGCTTTTTCGGAGTCAAAGGTTTTTCCTCCCGCGTGGATATTCGGGCAACTCAGGTTTAATTCAATTATATCTATTCCCTCAAATTCGGAGAAACTTCTTGCCATCTCGATAAAATCCTCAACGCTTTCCCCTGCTATACTGAAAACGACATTGGTATCATATTCGGCAAGGTAGTCATGTTTTTTCAGGTCGGAGTAAACTTTGTCGAAACCCTCGTTTGCAAGCCCGATAGAGTTAAGCATCCCGCAGGGCGTTTCGATAATGCGGGGCGAGGGATTACCCTTGCGCGGATTTTTGGTTACGGTTTTAAGCGTTATTCCTCCTATTTCCGAGAGGGAAAAAAAGTCGCTATACTCTCCCCCCATACCGAAAGTTCCCGATGCAGTTATAACGGGATTGCGAAACTCCACGCCTTCTATGGATATTTTTTTCATACCATCTCCTTGCGGCTTTATCGTATAAAATAGCATAAATCAACGATAAGATTCAGTCAAGTATTAAAAAATAACCGAGCCTTTAAGTATTCAAGGCTCGGTTATTGTATTATAATAATCGAATTATTCCGAATCTTCTTTCATCTGGTCAAGCAAGCCTCCGCCCCTTGCGGGTTGTCCCGTTGTTCTTCCGCCCGTGCCTCTTTTTTGCATAAGGCTGTCCAATGCTTCTTCATCGGATACGGTTTCATCTTCGTCAATATATTTGCTTGCATCAGCGCCCATACCGGTGCGTTCGCGCATCTCCTCAATAGCTTTATCCGCAACGCGGTCATCTACATCTTCCTGAACCGTTGTCTTTTTGTCGGGGTCAACGAATTTTCTTGCGCCGGTGTCGTGTTTTTCCATTATTTCATCAAGACGCTCTTCGGTTTTCTTTCGTTCTTCAGCCGCTTTTTTCTCAGCCTCTATCCTTTCCTGTTCAAGACGCTTGAATATTTTATCAAGGCGTTCCTGCATCTCAATTTGCTGATACATACGTCTTTCCTGAGGAGTAAGTTCTTTTTGCCTCTGAGGCCTGAGGTTTCCCCGCTCGCGTGCCGCATCAACGGCGGCTTTGATTTCTCTTGGGTCGCGTTTTCCTCTTATTGCTTCCTCGCAGTGGTCTCTATTTTCTTTGGTTATATTGATTTCCTGATTTTCTGGAATATCTATACCGATTATCTCCAAAAGGTCGAGATCCGACAGCACGTTTTCAACAACGCGGACGGAACCGTTTTTGACCGAAGCGCGTGTTGTTTCGCCGTCAAAATCAATGTTAAACACCGTTCCGCGAACGGCAAGCACAGCCGTTTCGGTTTCCACACGAAAATCCTCATCATCGCGTAACCTTTCGGTTATATTAACGAATAGTTGTCCGCGACTGACCGTCAGCGTTTGCACCTTTTCGGTGAGGGATTTTATGGAAAGCACCGTGTTGAATGATACGCGGAATATTCCCCGTCCCGGAAGCACTAAATCACAGTAAGCCCCATCACCCGTTCGGATTAATGCCCCTTCGCTTAATTGCATCCCCTCTTCGGCAGGCAACCAGGTTTTGCCTTCATCAAATGATACGCGAACCTCGCCCGCCATCAGGTCAATAACTACATTTTGTGTGGCTTTTAAACCTTTATCCTGAGTATCACAACCCAATACAAAAAGACCGAGCAACGCAAACAATATCACAGGATATAAAATAATTCCCTTTTTCATCCTTGCCTCCTAAGTATATTCTGTTTGCTAATAATATATATTTTTTTTCAATAAAACACAAGGCAAAAATTGAATTATTTTTTCTTTCCGGCGGTTTTAAATTAATGTGATATTTGAAGTTTTTTTGATAGCGGAAAATCATTTAATTGACCATAATGAAACTTTGTTTTACAATATATTATTCCGATAGGAGGCTTTTGATGGTAAAATTCTTGAAAAATTTGAATGTGATTACGAAGATTAGGCTTCTTGCCGTGATAATTTTTCTCGGAATAATGGAGGTGGGAGGGTTCGGTATTTTTATATATACCGCTGCCGACAGGGTTTTATCTTTTAAAAACCATATCTCACGGCTTGAGGTGGCGTTTTTAAATCTTGAAAGATATTCAATGAGTTATATAATAGAACCGAGGGATGAATATTTAAGAAACATAAATAATATATTTTCAGAGATGGATGAGATTTTTTCCGGGAGTTTTAAAAATACGGGGTTCGGTAAATTAGAGGAAATAAGGCAACTTCGCGACGGCAAAATCAACGAACTTGAGAAAATTGCCGGCGAGGCTAAAACGCTTACAGCCCAACTCCAATCGGTTGTAAGGCAGGGGGATACCGCACGTATCGGAGTAATCCAAAATTCGTATAGAAATCTCTATGTGCAAAAGGACAGGCTTTTTAAAGAAATTCACAATGCGTTTGTAGTTGATAAATATGCGCCGAAGTTGTTTCAAACTTATTTATTAACATCGGGTATATTTTTGGTTATTGTGATTTTCATAAGCATATTGATTATCCGTTCTATTTCGATTCCGCTTAAGGGAATAATGAGCAGGTTGCCCGAATTATTAAAGAGTGAGGGCAAGAAAGTCGATTTGACAAAAACAATAGACGTTGATTACAAAAACGAACTCGGCAGGATTGCAATATACGTTAATCGCCTGATGAGCCAGATGAATTCCGATTTCGGGCGGGTTTTGGAAGTTGCCAAGCGGGTGTCAAGTTCCACCGGAACTTTGATGGGTATAGCGGAGGATCAGGCGCGCGAGGCGGAAATTATCAGCGCTTCCATAGGTCAGATAGGAATGAACGTAGAGGAACAGACCAGCGGTGTTGAGCAGGTTAGCTCCACTCTTGAAGAGATGTCGCGCAATATCGACAATATAGCGGGGAATATAACCCGTCAGTCTTCCGCCGTTGAGGAATCCGCAAGCACTATTGAGGAAATGGGGCGCAATATAGAAAATATCACCCGCATATCGGGGCAAACCAAACAGATTTCGGAGCAACTCAATACCGTAGCCAAAGAAGGCGGGGATGCGGTTAAAGAAAGTGTTCATTCAATTCAGGACGTTGCCGAGTATTCCAACCAGATTTTAAAATTGTTGAAACTTATCACCGATATAGCAAAGCAGACTAATTTGCTTGCGATGAACGCATCGATAGAGGCGGCACACGCGGGAGAGGCGGGCAAGGGGTTTGCGATTGTTGCCGAGGAAATCCGTCGCCTTTCCGACACAACCAACAAAAATGCTAAGGAAATTCAGGACGTTGTCGTTACTATGGTTGAGAAAATCGGCAATTCAGTAGGTCTTTCCGAGAAGGCGGGTGAGGGGCTTAACCGCATTATGGATTTTGCAAAACAAACCGAGGAAACCATTTCACAGCTTAATCTTATGATGGAAGAGCAAAATTCATCCAATAAAGAAATCCTGCGCGCTACCGAATCTCTTGTTAATATTACCGAAGAGGTTCAGATTGCTATGGAAGAACAAAAAGCGGGGGTTAATGAGTTTTCCGTTACTATGAACAGCCTCCGCGAACTCTTTATGCAAACCAAAGACAGCATACATTCACATCTAAGCAGCCTCGGGAATTTAATTGACTGTATTGAAAGGATGCAGACGACCGTTAAAGAAAACCACTCGTCTTTTACCGAACTTAATTTGCTTCTTGAACAGTTTAAGTTGGAGGATAAAAGCGAGGCGGAAAGCGAGGAAACCTCTATGCAGCTTGTTGAGTAGGTATTAGATAATATATCGGATTATATAGATATGGCAGCACAGACTTCCTGCCTGTAAGTTTAACAGGCTTATCTTGATATTGATTTATCCGTAAGGTGTCATTCCGATTATACATCTTTAGCCTTGCTCCTGAAGAATCTATCGCGGTATTAAAATATCATCCGTTTCCTGCGGATAACGCGTTATTTCTAAAAATTAGACGATTAATAAATTTTGTATTGACTTTATTCGGTATTTTGCTATAATAGTTAATGAATATAAAGGGGATAATACTCAGTGCGGGATATTCCAAGCGCGCTGGTATGTTTAAACCGGCACTTTTTATTGACAATAAGCCTATGGTTGTCTGTGTAATTGAGACTATGCGGTTGTTTTGCAGGTCGATAATTGTTGTCGGGGGGTATAATTACGATACGCTTTGCAATTTAGTCAAAAATATCGACTCTGTCTCGACCGTCTTCAATCAGGATTATGAAAAAGGCATGTTTTCTTCCGTTAAATGCGGGGTTTCGGCTTTAATCGATTCCGGTAATATGACGGATGCCGTTTTTATTATACCCGGCGATTATCCTTTGGTCGGATGCGGGATTTACTCCCGTATGATTGATGTTTTTTCGGATTGCGGGCATCTTAACCCGATTTTCGTCCCGTCTTTTAACGGAAAAAAAGGACATCCGGTTTTAATTGACGGAAATTTACTCGGCGAACTTGCTTCTTTTCCCGATAACGGCACTCTTCGCGATTTTATTTCAGGAAATGGGTTTATGCCTGTTGAGGTTGATGATGCAGGGGTTGTGCTTGATATTGATACCCAAGAGGATTTTCTGCGCGCCGTTGAGTTTTTAAATTCTAAGGCTTTGTAATTCTTATATAGTCGATTTAATTTATTTTCGGAGGATTTTTATGAAAGACGGTAAGTTAAAAGTTCTTATTTTAATATCCTGTTTTTACGGTTCAATTTGGGGCATTGCAGAGGCGAGTCTCGGTTACCTGTTCCATCTTATACCGGTTCCCGGTTTTGCAGGATTTTTTATGTTTCCCATTGCGTTTTATTTTATGCGAAAGGCTTATTTATCTTCAGGCAATAATTGGGGCGCAGTAATAATTTCCGCATCCGTTGCCGCCTCGCTTAAACTTATAAATCTGTTTTTCCCTATTCCATCGGTATTCTCGGTTATAAACCCCTCAATTTCCATTATTATGGAAGCCCTGTTGGTTATCGTTATATTCCGCGTATTTAATTTTGAGCGCGACGGGTTTAAACCTAAAACCGATATTCTTAAAATATTTATAGCGAGTTTCGGATGGAGAGCGTTGTTTCTAAGCTATCATCTTGTGTTGTTTGTTTTTGCTGTTGCGCCTACGTTGTTTGAAAGAACCGTTGCAGAAGTCCTGCGGTTTGCGTTTATAGACAGTTCGCTTAATACTTTGATTATCGCGGGATATATTCTCCTTGAGAACTTAGCGATTAAAAATAGAGGTTCGGGTATTAAGAAAGGCATCGCGGTCTCCCCGTTGATTTGCGGGGTAGCTCTCGCGGGTGCATTTGCCGTTCAGGTATTTTTCGCGGTGTTGTGATGCTTCTTGATACTTTAATCGAAAATACCGCGGGCATTCCCGTAACGGAAGTTATTACCGGGGCTTATGTTACTATGGTTACCAGCAGGAATACCTCTATATGCGCCACTTTACGCGAGGAGTTTTGCGTATCCAAAGGGGTAAGAGATGCCGGGTGTCTTACGGATTTGGATTCCCGAAGCCTTGCAAAGTTTTCGCTTTCGGATAATCTGCTTGAGGCTTCTATCGGCGTTTGCGCATTAAACAGCGCAATTAATATCGACAACCTTCCATTTAAAAATATTAACGCAAAAGACCTGATTTTTGAGAAAGGCAGGGGTAAAAAACTTGCGATGATTGGGCATTTCCCGTTTATCGACAATGCGCGCAATTTATTCAGCGAGGTGTTTGTTTTTGAGAAAAAACCTCAGCCCGGCGACCTCTGCGAAAACGATATTCCCGAATTCCTGCCTCTCGCCGATATTGTCGCTATTACGGGTATGACCGTTACAAATCATACGATAGACGGAATTTTGCCTCATATTAGAAAAGACGCTCTTGTTATTATGCTTGGTCCCTCAACCCCTCTTTCCCCGATACTCTTTGATTTCGGGGTTGACGTTATAGCGGGGAGTGTTGTTCGGGATAGCGATTTTGTCCGTTCAAGGGTTATTGAAGGGGCTTCTTTGCATTATCTCGGCGGTATTGAATATGTCGCTTTATTAAAGGAAGAATACAATGGATGAGATTTACGAAGAGATTATCCGTCTCAAACGAAGCGGACGGGAGGGGGTTCTTGTTACCGTTACCGACCGTGAGGGGCATACGCCGGCGGATATCGGCGCTAAGATGCTTGTTATACCGAAATGTTCGGAATACAAGGAGTTTGATACTATCGGCACGGTCGGAGGAGGCACGCTTGAGCATCTTGCCGTTAATTATGCCCGCAAGGTTTTAAAATTCCGCACAAGCGGCGTTAATAAATACGTGCTTTCCCGTGATAACGAGGTTTTAACCGAAAATGAAAGTCTTGAGGCTCAGAAAACCGGGATGCTGTGCGGCGGGACGGCTTCTCTTTTCTTTGAGTATATCGGGGTGCGGGAAGTCGCGGTTATTTTCGGCGGAGGGCATATCGGGAGCGCACTTGTCGGTTTTCTGAAGCCGCTGAATTTCGCTATTACCGTTGTTGATGACCGCGAGGAGGTTGTTTCGCAAATCGACGGCGTTGATAAGGCTGTTTGCGGGAAATATGAAGAGGTTTTCGGCGGGGAGGGTTTTCCCGATGAGGCTTTCGCGGTAATTTGCGGGTATTCTCACGAAAAGGATTACGTTATATTCAGGCGATTTTTTACGGAGGGATGGAAACCCCGGTATATCGGGCTTCTTGCTTCCAAGCCTAAGCGCGATTCGATGTTTGAGCGTATCAGGCAGGAATTGGGTAAGACTCCCGATTTATCAAGGGTTTACTCTCCTGTCGGGCTTAATATCGGCGGCAAAACCCCTGCCGAGATTGCCCTTTCCGTAGCTTGTGAGATACAGGCAATTCGTTACGGTAAAAACGACAACCGCTTTATGAGGGATTTATGATATACATAATTTCCGGCGGGATTGACACGGGCAAAACCACCGCACTGTGCGGTATATATGAAAATTTAAAATCGGGAGACGGCGTAGCCTCGCTAAAGATTTTTGGTAACGGACAATTTTTAGGTTACCGGATAAAACGGTTGTCGGATGGGGAGAGTAAGATTATTGCGCTTAAAACGGGTGCCGGGGATAATGACGGGTATTTTATTCCCGATGATGACATTGCCTTTTCTTTCGGGGATTTTAGTTTTTCCGAAAGAGCTTTTTTATTTGCAAACCGCGTGATTACCGATACGGTCGATAAAAATATCAGCCCGGTTTTTATTGATGAGATAGGTCCCGTTGAGTTAAACGGCAACGGGCTTTGCGAAGGGTTTGTTGTCGCGCTTAACAGCGGGTTTGATTTATATATGGTTTGCAGGGAAGCCTGTATTGAGGCGGTTATATCCCATTTTAAGATAGAGACTTATAAAATAATAAAACCTGCGCCCGTTACGGGTCAAGGGGGAATATTATGAAGTTCATTTTAAACGAAAGACTTATCGACACAGACCTTCCGGCGGGAACGGTTGCTTTGGATTTTATCAGGAAGGATATGAAACTGTCGGGAACTAAAGAATCCTGCCGTGAGGGGGAATGCGGGGTTTGCTCTGTCTTGCTTGGAACTTTCAGGGACGGGGTTGTGGAATACCGTGCCGTGGCTTCCTGTTTGCTTCCCTTAGGCGAACTTGACGGCAAGCACTTGGTTACCATAGAGGGGTTAAACCTTGAAGGCTTGTCCCCCGTTCAGGATGCCATAGTCGAAAAAGGCGCGACACAGTGCGGTTTTTGCACCCCGGGATTTGTTGTTTCGCTCACGGGGTTTCTTATCTCAAGCCCCGATATTGATTACGAAAGCGCTATTGATGCGTTAGACGGGAATATTTGCCGATGCACCGGGTATGTTTCTATACGTGATGCGGCGAAGGCTATTGTCAAACTTTTTAAGCACAGGCTTTCCGATAGAAGCAAACGGGTTTCCGAGCTTGTGAAATTCGGTGCGTTACCTCCTTATTTTATTGAAATTCCCAATCGCCTGAAGGAAATCCATACGGATACCAAGCCGATTGTTATGCACAAGGACGGTGCGATTATTGTCGCGGGCGGCACCGATTTATATGTCCAGCGCCCCTTTGAGCTTGAAACCGCAGAGCTTGAGTTTGTTTCTCAGAGAAATGTCTCGGATATACACGAAAAGGACGGCGAGATTATAGTCGGGGCGGGGGTTACGGTTGAGGATATGAAAAAATCCCCGATTATGAAAGACTATTTCCCCGATATTCGTCAAATGCTCAATCGCGTATCATCTACTATTATGAGGAACAGGGCGACAGTGGGCGGCAATATCGTGAACGCTTCGCCTATCGGGGGGATGAGTATTTTCTTTTTGGCGCTTGACGCCCTGCTTGTTATTACTAACGGTAAAGATAAACGGACTGTTCCGTTACGCGAATTTTTTAAGGGATACAAAAAAATAGATATGCATCAATCGGAGTTGATAGAGTCGGTGAAATTTCCCGTTCGGCAAAAGTTCGGGTTTAGTTTTGAGAAGGTGTCGCAAAGGAAATATCTTGATATTGCAAGTTGTAATTCCGCGATGTCGGTTGTTTGTAAAAACGGGGTTATAGATGAAATTCATATATCGGCGGGAGGGGTTGCACCTGTCCCGTTGTATCTTGATAATGTTTCGCGGTTTCTTGAAGGCAGGGAAATATCCGCTGATTCCGTCAAAGAGGCGTGGAATATTGCACGAGAGGAAATTTCACCGATTAGCGATATCCGCGGCTCCGAAGGATACAAGCGTCTTCTATTAAGGCAGTTGGTTTTTGCTCATTTTATTAATCTGTTTCCGCAGAAAATTAAATTTCAGGAATTGATTGAGGGAGGTGAAATATGATAAATTTTGATGCCATACCTCACACTCGCGGGGAATCCGTGTATCTTGATGATATTATTGAGCCGGACGGGCTTTTACATATTGGGGTCGTGGGTTCCTCGATTGCTCACGGTAAAATCCGAAAATTGGATATTGAAAAGGCTAAGGGCGTTGATGGAGTTGTTGCCGTCCTTACCGCTAAAGATATACCGGGTGAAAATCAAATCGGGTCTATTATTCCCGATGAGCCTTTGCTTGCCGATGACGATGTGAAATATATAGGCGAACCCATTGTTCTTGTTGTCGCTAAAAGCAAAAAGCAGGCTTATAAGGCATTCGGCAATATCCATATCGAAATAGACGAGCTTCCGGCTATAACCGACCCTCGCGAGGCATATAAAAAAGGCGAGATTATCGCCCCTCCGAGAACATTTCTAATCGGAAGCCCCAATGAAGCTTGGTCGAAATGCGATAAGATTATTGAGGGAAGAGTTGATTCCCGCGGGCAGGAACATCTGTATCTTGAAGCGCAATGTGCTATGTCAATCCCTGTTGAAAACGGCGGAATGACTGTTTTCTCCTCAACGCAATCCCCTACATCGGTGCAAAAAACGGTGGCAAAAGTTTTGGGGATACCTATGCACAAAATCGAGGTTGATACCCGCAGGCTCGGCGGAGGTTTCGGCGGTAAAGAAGACCAGGCATCTTCTTGGGCGGCAATGACTGCTCTCGCGGCGTTTATTTTAAAAAAGCCCGTAAAATTGGTTTTAAACCGCCACGAGGATTTGGTTATGAGCGGCAAACGCCATCCTTATTCTTCCGATTTTAAGATAGGCTTGGATAAAAACGGGAAGATTCTCGTTTATGAGGTGATGTTTTATCAGAATTCAGGCGCCGTTGCCGATTTATCCACGTCTATTCTTGAGCGCACACTCCTTCACGCGACAAACACATATTATATACCGAATGCTAAAATTACCGCAGTCCCGTGCAGGACTAATCTTGTGCCGTTTACCGCGTTTCGGGGTTTCGGGGGTCCTCAGGGGATGTTTGTTATTGAGTGGGCTATACAAAAGGCAAGCGAGGCGCTTAAAATTCCCGCTTATGAAATCCAGAAACGTAATTTGCTCAGCGAGGGCGACCCGTTTCCTTACGGAATGAAGGTTAAAAATTGTATGGCTTTACGATGCTGGAAGACTGCCGATAAACTCTACGATTTTAACGGTATTTTTAAAAGCGCGGATGAGTTTAATAAAAAGAATGTGATGTTTAAAAAGGGTGTTGCCGTAATGCCTCTTTGTTTCGGTATCTCGTTTACGTCTATTTTTCTAAATCAGGCGGGCGCGCTTGTCCATGTTTATAACGACGGGAGCGTATCGGTAAGCACGGGGGCTATTGAGATGGGGCAGGGCGTTAATATGAAAATGCTGCAAATAGCGGCGCAGACCTTTTCGATTGACCCTAAGCGGGTGAAAGTTGAAACCACCAACACGAGCAGGGTCGCCAACACCTCGCCGACAGCGGCAAGCACCGGTGCGGATATGAACGGTAAGGCTACACAGATTGCCTGCCTTGATATTCTTTCGCGGCTTCTGGAAAGCGCGCGGAAAATTCTCGGCAAGGACGGTTCTTCCGTTATAGAAATTCGCGAGGAGATTGTTTTTTGTAACGGTAAACCATCCCAACTTAAATGGGATGAATTGGTCGCAAAGTCGTATTTTTCAAGGACGCATCTATCATCGGCGGGATACTACGCTACGCCTGAGATATATTTCGATAAAACCAAAGAAAAAGGCGAGCCGTTTGCTTATCACGTTTTCGGCACTGCAATAATTACCGCTACACTTGATTGTCTTCGCGGAACTTATGAGTTTGACGGCGTAAAATTGGTTCACGATGTCGGCAAGAGTATAAACCCGCTTATAGACAAGGGGCAGACTGAGGGCGCATTGTTACAAGGTATGGGGTGGCTTACTCTTGAGGACTTGGTCTTTGATAAAAACGGACGGCTGATGACATCTACGTCAAGCTCATACAAAGTCCCGGATATAAAATTTACACCCGCAGAGGTAAAGGTTCATTTTCTTGAGGATGCCGACAATCCGTATGCGGTTTTAAATTCAAAGGCAATAGGCGAACCCCCGTTTATGTATGGTATCGGGGCGTATTTTGCGATTGTCAACGCTATGAAGGCGTTTTGTCCCGATAAGGATTATCCTATGGAGTCGCCTGTAACCCCCGAACGCGTGCTTAAATTCCTGTATTCGGATAAGGACGGCAAAACGGCTAAAAGTATAGACGGGCAAAAGGAAATGTCGGGGGCGGTTTTGTAACTCGATGTGAGAACGGGGAATATTATTTCCTCAAGGTGTGAAAATTAGCGTTAAATAAATTCTTATGAGGTATAAATATGAGTTTAGCCAAGAAAATTCTGAAATTGGCGGAAAAATATCGCGACTACACCGCCGAAAATCTTTCAAATCTTGTAAAGATAAGGTCGCTTAGCAAACAGGAAAAAGACGTCAATCTCAAGCTGAAGTGGCAGATGCAGAAAGCGGGTTTTGATGAGGCAAGAATCGACGGGCTGGGGAACACTATCGGGCGTATCGGCAACGGCGGTAAAATCCTTGCTATTGATGCGCATATAGATACGGTGGCGGTGGGTAATCCCGCAAACTGGAATTTCGACCCGTTTTCGGGGGAAATCCGCGAGGGGTTTGTTCACGGAAGGGGAACGGTTGACCAGAAAGGCGGTGCCGCATCGTTTGTTACCGCAGGCAGGATTTTAAAGGAACTCGGCTTTAAAGACGGGCTTACCGTGTATTTCACGGGAACGGTTATGGAGGAGGATTGCGACGGGCTTTGCTGGAAGTATCTTATTGAGGAGGAGAAAATCCGTCCCGATTACGCTATAAGCACCGAACCTACCAATATGAACGTATATCGCGGGCAACGTGGAAGGATGGAACTTGAGATATATTTCAGGGGAGTGTCTGCTCACGGTTCTGCGCCGGAGCGGGGAAAAAACGCCATCTATCTTGCATCCAAGGCTTGTCTTGAGATTGAGAAACTTAACAACAATCTGAAGGGCGGGGATTTTCTCGGCAAGGGTTCGGTTACGGTAAGCGAGTTTGTTTCGGGGTCCCCCTCGCTTTGTGCTGTCGCCGATTTCGCTAAAATCCATCTCGACAGGCGTTTGGCTTGGGGTGAAAACAAGGACTCCGTTATTGCGGAGCTTCGGAAGGCTTTGGAGGGCTTGGGCGCGGAAATTGTTGTTCCATACTATGAAGAAACCGCCTACACGGGGCTTGTCTATGGTATGGAGAAATATTATCCCACTTGGAAAATCGAGGAAAACCATCCGTATATACAAAAAGGGGTTGAGGTTTATAGAGACCTGTTTCATTCCGACCCCCTTATCGACAAATGGACTTTTTCCACTAACGGCGTTGTGATTAACGGGGTTTACGGGATACCCTTATTGGGGTTTGGTCCCGGTAATGAGGAGTTGGCGCATGCCCCTAACGAAAAAGTCCCGATAGACGACTTGGTTAAAGCATCGGCGTTTTACGCATTAATAGCTTGTAAACTCGCGGGCTTTGAAGGATAATTCTAAAATTAAATTATAATAGGAGAACGTTTTATGGACACATTTTTCAGAAATCGGCATTTTATCACAACGAATGACTGGACGAACCAACAGCTTGACACTGTTTTTGAGGCGGCTTTTGATTTAAAGCGGAGATTTGCGATGGGAGAACCTCATCGTTTATTACAGGACAAGACTTTGTTTATGATGTTTTTTGAGCAAAGCACACGGACCCGAAACTCTATGGAGGCGGGAATGACGCAACTTGGAGGGCATGCCCATGACCTTACCCCCGATAAGATGCAACTTTCCCACGGCGAATCCGCAAAAGATACTTCGATAATCCTTTCGCGGATGGGGCATGGTATTTCCATACGAAATTGCTTTTACGGTATCGGTAATAAATATCTCAACGAGGTGGCAAAATATGCAAGCGTGCCTGTGATGTCGTTGCAGGACGATATTTACCATCCGTTTCAAGGGCTTGCCGATATGATGACCCTGTTTGAATATTTCGGGCGTAATCTTAGCGGGCTTAAGGTTACGGTATCATGGGCTTATGCCAAGTCGCATGCCAAACCGCTTTCCGTTCCGCAAACCCAGCTTTTGCTTTTCCCGCGTTTCGGTATCGACCTTACGGTAGCTCATCCTAAGGAATTTCCGTTGAGCAAGGATATAGTGGAGAAGGCGAAATTTAACGCCCGGGAAAACGGCGGAAGTATCCGCTTTACCGATAATATGGATGATGCTATGAAGGGCGCGCAGGTTGTTGTCCCTAAAAACTGGGGCGGGTTTGCTTATTACAGCGAGGATGATTATCTTGCTAACGAGAAGAACCGTGTTGAAGAGATGTCTAATAACTTGGAAAAATATAAGGACTGGATTTTCGACAAACGAAGGGTCGGGCTTGCCGATAAGAAAGTCAAAATGATGCACGCCTTACCCGCAGACCGCGGTCGCGAGGTTACCGATGAGGTTATTGATGACCCGGATATTTCAATCGTTTACGATGAGGCGGAGAACAGACTCCATACTGCTAAGGCAATTATGGCTTTGACTATGGGGGGGAGATAATTCTTAGGGGGATATAATGTCCGACAGGTTTAAGGGCTTAGATATTCGGTTTTTATGGGAGCTTATGGAAGATGAGTATTCGCGGCAGGGAAGTTATTTCGGTATCGGGCGGGGATTGTTTTTTATCCCGAAGCCGGATGATTTGTTTCGTATGTATCGTTATGATAAGTTGCTTGAAACCCCGGTAGGCGTTGCGGCAGGACCTCATTCGCAGATGGCGCAGAATATTGTCTCCGCGTGGCTTTGCGGCGCAAGATATATTGAGCTTAAAACAGTCCAGACCTTAGATGAACTTGACGTGTCCAAACCCTGTATTGATATGGAAGATGAGGGGTATAACTGCGAGTGGTCGCAGGAACTTTGTCTTGACGAGTCTTTTGACGAGTATCTCAAGGCATGGGTTTTGATTTACGCTTTAAGGCGGAAGTTGGGGTTTAAAGACGAGTCTCCCGGATTTATTTTTAATATGAGTGTCGGGTATAATTTGGATGGGATATTAAAAGACAACGTGCAGAAATTTTTTGCACGTATGGAAAATGCCGAACGGGAATTAGAGGAAAAAATTGCCGAGCTTGAAGCGGTTTATCCATCGGTTCGTAAAATCGGGATACCGTCAAAGCTGTCGGATAATATCACTCTTTCCACTATGCACGGATGCCCTCCTGACGAGATAGAACAAATCGCCAAGTATCTTATAGAGGAAAAGGGGTTGCATACCACGATTAAGCTGAACCCGACTCTTATCGGTGCAAAGACGTTACGGATGATTTTAAACGAGAAACTCGGTTATGATACAGTTGTTCCTGATTTGGCTTTCGACCATGACTTGAAGTTTAAAGACGGCGTAGAGATTATCCGAAGCCTGTCGGATTGCGCGAAAAGACGGGGCGTTCATTTCTCGGTTAAACTTACCAACACCCTTGAATGCGAAAACAACCGCGATATTTTCTCAAGCGATGAGAAAATGATGTATATGAGCGGGCGGGCTTTGCATCCTGTCGCGGTGAATCTTGCTTTAAAACTTCAGGAGGAGTTTGACGGCAAATTGGATATAAGTTTTGCAGGCGGCGCGGATTGTTTTAACATTGCGGAGGTTATAGGCGCGGGGCTTAAACCCGTTACGGTAAGCTCGGATATTTTAAAGCCCGGCGGTTATACCCGTCTTACTCAATATTTGGACGAACTTAATCAAGCGATGGGCGGTAAAACATTGGACTTATTTTTAACGAATGCTTTTGAAAATCTTGAAAGATACGCGCGGAAAACCATAGACGACAACTATTACAGGAAGTCTTTTTATCCGAACAAGTCGATAAAAACAAGTCGCGATTTGACTATGTTTGATTGTATAAAAGCCCCGTGTATCGAAACCTGCCCGTCCAATCAGGACGTAACGGATTATATGTATTACGCCTCTAAAGGAGATTTTAACAGGGCGTTTGAGGTAATACTTGCGACAAACCCGTTCCCGTCGGTTACGGGGATGGTTTGCGACCATCTCTGCACATCTAAATGCACGAGGCAGAATTATGATTCTCCGCTTGCAATACGTGAGATTAAACGGTTTGTTGCGGAAAACGCCGATGAGCCTATCCCGAAGCCGCGCCCGAAAAACGGGCTTAAAGTTGCGATAATAGGCGCGGGACCATCGGGGCTGTCCTGCGGGTATTATCTTGCAATGGGCGGGGCTTCTGTTACCGTTTATGAAGAGAAGTCTCAAGCGGGGGGGATGGTTCGTTTTGCGATTCCTCCGTTCAGGCTTTCCGATGAGGCGCTTGAAAAAGACCTTTCCCGTATAAGGCTTGCGGGCGTTGTTATCCGCTATGATACCAAGATTGACGGGGAAATATTTTCTAAAATTTTAGAGGAGAACCAGTATGTTTATGTCGCGGTCGGGGCAAGTCAATCCAAGTCGATGGGGATTGACGGGGAGAATATAGACGGCGTAACGGATTTTTTGACTATTTTGTCGCAGGTGAATGCCGGACAATATCCCGATATCGGGAAGCGCGTGGCGGTTATAGGCGGAGGGAACAGCGCGATGGATTGTGCGAGAACCGCTAAACGGCTTACGGGGAAAGACGGGCAGGTTACGGTTGTTTACAGGAGAACTATTGCGCAGATGCCCGCCGACCTTGATGAGATTATCGATGCCATAGATGAGGGGGTGCGGATTCTTGAGTTGACCGCGCCCGTTGAAGTGAAGAAAACCGATGACGGTATTGAATTGGTTTGTGAAAAGATGGAACTCGGCGATAAGGATTCAAGCGGAAGACGTCGCCCGGTTCGTATTGAGGGGTCGCAATTTTCTTTGACGTTTGATACCGTTATACGGTCTATCGGGCAGGACGTTGTCCTTGATTTTATGGATATGGAAAATTTCCCCAGGGACAAGGTTTTTATCGGGGGGGATGCTAAACGGGGGGCTGCTAATATTATATCCGCTATTGCAGACGGGAAAAATGCCGCACTTGAAATCTTAGGCAGTCTTGAGTTACCATCCGATATTCCATACCCTAAACGCGAAAAATTGCTTAAATTGCCCGAATATCGCAAGAAATCCGCGTGCAGGGTTTTCGGTGTCGATTTAAAGGAAACCCCGCTTGATAAACGCGACGGCTTTGATGTTGTTACCCGTTCGTTTAGTAAGGAGGAGGCAATAGAGGAATCCTCGCGATGTTTGTTGTGTGATGATATTTGCAACGTGTGCGTAACGGTCTGTCCTAATCGCGCTAATATATCGTATGTTATAGACGGGATAAGTTTTAAGATGCCGAACGGGAAAATCTTTGAGGTGAAACAGGAATACCAGACGGCGAATATTGCCGATTTTTGTAATGAATGCGGAAACTGCGAGACTTTCTGCCCGACTAACGGCAAACCTTATGCCGACAAACCCAAGATTTGTCTTTCCAATGAGATTTTTGAAACGGAGGAGCGGGCTTTTATTATCGACGGGATTAACGGGGTTTCACGTATCAGATACAAGGAGAATGATAAAATTTCCGTAATGGTGATTGATGACGGATATTATATTTATGATTCCGATGAATTTTACGCAAAGGTTGAACGTAATGATTTTAAGGTAAAGGAATTAAAGTTTAAACAAGGCACTCCCAAGAATTTTAATCCTGAAAATTGCGCGCGGATGTGTGTGCTTTTGGAGACTTTTAAAAATACCGCATTGGAGATAAAAGATGTTTGATTTGAGAATGGCTGAATGTGAATATGTTTTCAACAAGTTTAAGAAAGAAAACCCCGAATTTAAGGGGGATGAATTTGATTTTTTGGATGCCGATGATGTGTTTGATTTTCATAAATCGTTGCCGGGGTATCATTCAACCCCGTTGTTTGAGTTGCCCGGTCTTGCGAAGGTGTGCGGGGTGGCAAAAGTTTTTGTGAAGGATGAGTCGAGGCGTTTCGGGCTTAACGCTTTTAAAGCGCTCGGGGCAAGCTATGCTATTTACCGGGTGCTTAAAGAGCGATGGCGTGAGAAATTCGGCAGTGAATTTGATTTAACATCCTTTAAGGATGATAAAAAGCTAAAAGAGTTCGGCGAGATTACATTCTGCGCTGCTACGGACGGTAATCACGGGCGCGCCGTTGCATGGACTGCCCGTATGCTAAAACAAAAGGCGGTGATTTATATGCCTGCCGTTACCGCTAAAACCCGTATCGACAATATCCGCGCGGAGGGGGCTAAGGCGGTGCTTGTTGACGGGACTTTTGACGATTGTGTAAGGATGTGCGCTGAAGATGCTCAAAAATTCGGGTGGCAGACTATTGCCGATACCGCTTACTCCGGCTATATGGATATTCCCAAGTATATTGTTCTCGGGTATTCCACTCTTTTCCGCGAGATGGAGGAGTCGATTCATACGCCCGAAAAACCGATTGTGGACTATGTCTTTTTGCAGGCGGGGGTCGGCGGTCTTGCCGCGGCGGGCGCAAGTTATTATGTAAAACGTTACGGCAAAAATTACCCTCATTTAATCTGTGTCGAGCCTACCGATTCCGCCTGTTATATTTCTTCCATAAAGAAGGGGGACGGCGAACCTCATCAGGCGGAGGGCAAACTCGAATCCATTATGGCGGGGCTTAACTGCGGGATTCCCTCGCTTATCGCTTGGCCTGTTATAAAGGAGACTTACGACCTGTTCCTGTCGGTTTCGGATAACCATGCCCAAACAGCTATGCGGGAGTTTTACCGTGAGAATATTATTTCAGGCGAGTCGGGTTCGGCGGGACTTGCGGGATTGCTTGCATTAATCAGCGAACATAACCTCAAGGACGTGCATGAAAAACTCGGTATCGGGATGGACAGCCGCGTGTTGTTTATCAACACCGAGGGCGACACCGACCCTGAGAATTATAAAAAGATTACCGGCGCTAAATTCTAAGGAGGCGGTCATCTCGATACGTCAAGCCCTTCCTTCGGAAGAGGCTCGCCTACTCGATGACCGAGCGGTTTAAGCAAAGACTTTTAGGTAATAATTCGGTTGCCGAGTGCCGAACCCAGCACCAATTTGCAGGCTACTTTAGGTGCGGTTTTGCAAATTGGTGCGGGTGAGGTGTATCGAGGCAACCGCCGCCGTGTCATTCTGATTATACTTCCTTGGCGTTTCTCCTGAAGAATCTTACCGGCTTTAAGGAGATACTTCACGGGTTAGGCTGACGAGGGTATAATCAGTATGACACCGACGCCGTCCCGGGCTTGTAGCGGGTGGCGAAATGACCATAAAACTTTATCGGGAGTTTATGATGATTAGTTTTTTATTAAACGGTAAAGAAAGAAAATATGACGGCAATATGGACTTGTCGCTTCTTAATTACCTTCGCGAAAAAGAGGGGATAACCTCGCCTAAAGACGGGTGTTCGGGGCAGGCATTTTGCGGGGCTTGTATGGTGGAGGTTGACGGCAAGGCGGTTTTATCATGCGTTACAAAGATGAAAAAACTCGACGGCGCGAAAATCGTTACTATTGAGGGTTTTCCCGATGAGCTTAGACGGACGCTCGGCAGGGCGTTTGTGGACAGTGGCGCGGTTCAATGCGGATTTTGCACTCCCGGTTTCCTTACCCGCACTAAAGTCCTGCTTGAAACAAACCCCGACCCCTCCCGCGATGAGATTATAGATGCGCTTAAATTTAATTATTGCAGATGCACGGGATATTTAAAGATTGTCGAGGCTATCGAAAAAGCGGCTCGCGCTGTCCGTGAAAATAAGGAGATTGTGCTTTCCAAAGAGGCGGGGGCGGGGAAAAGCTATCCCAAGTATGACGGGTATAAACGCGCCGTCGGGGAAAGTCCCTTTGTCGCGGATTTGAAGTTTGACGGGATGGTTTACGGCGCGCTCAGGTTCAGCGATTACCCGCGCGCAAGGGTTAAAAAAATTGATATTTCACGGGCGAAAAGTCTGCAAGGCGTAATCCGCGTTTTTACATCTAAGGATATTCCCGGCGAAAGATATAACGGGCTTATATACAACGACTGGCCTCTTATGGTTGAGGAGGGCGGGATTACGCGGTATATTGGGGACGTTTTGGCGGGGGTTGTTGCGGAAACCGAGGATATTGCGCGCGAGGCGGTCGGCTTGATACAGGTCGATTACGAGGTTTTAGAACCCGTTACCGATATGCTTAAGGCGGAGGATAGTCCGGTAAAGGTTCACGAAAAGGGCAATCTTCTTGAGGAGTGCGTTGTTTGTCGCGGGGATAATATAGATGACGTTTTGGAAAATTCGGATTTTGTAGTGGAGGGGGAATTTGAGACGCAACGGATAGAGCATGCCTTTATGGAAACGGAGTGCGCCGTTGCTATGCCGTGGAAAGACGGAGGAATACAAATTTACAGCCAGAGTCAGGGTGTCTATGAAGACCGTCGCCAGATTTGCCGTATCCTTAACCTTCCCGAAGATAAAGTGAACGTTACCCTTGTTCCGAACGGCGGGGGTTTCGGCGGAAAAGAGGATATGTCGGTGCAGGGACAGACCGCTTTGTTTGCTTATCTCCTTAATCGCCCCGTAAGAATCCATCTGACTCGCGATGAGTCAATCCGTGTCCATCCGAAACGCCATCCGATGGTGCTTAGGTATAAACTCGGATGCGACGCTAACGGGATGTTTACGGGTATCAGGGCAAGAATTTGGGGGGACACCGGGGCTTACGCCTCGGTAGGCACAAAGGTTTTGGAGCGCGCGGCAGGGCATGCTACCGGCGCGTATTATTTTCCAAGCGTTGATTTAATCGCCAAGACGCTTTATACTAACAACGTTCCTTGCGGTGCTATGAGGGGGTTCGGCGCTAATCAGGCGATTTTTGCATTGGAGGTCGCTATTGATGAGATTTGCGAAAAGGGCGGGTTTGACAGATGGCAACTGCGGTATGATAACGCGCTTGTAAACGGGCTTATGACATCCACGGGGCAGGTTTTACATAAAGGAGTCGGGGTCAGGGAAACATTGCTTGCCGTTAAGGATGAATACGACAAGTCGATTAAGGACGGGAAGACTGTCGGGATTGCATGCGCTATTAAAAATTGCGGGGTCGGCAACGGTATGAATGATGAGAGCGAGGCAAAAATCGAGATACGGTCTGCCGACAAGGTTATTGTCCATCACGGATGGACCGAGATGGGGCAGGGCGCTAATACTATCGCGCTCCAAACCCTCTGTGAGGAGACCGGGATTGACCCGTCTATTGTCGAGGTTGTTGTTTCCACCGAGTATCAGGCACGTGCCGGTATGACCACGTCAAGCAGAGGAACCTCGCTGATAGGCAACTCGGTTATTGAAGCCTGCAAAGAGCTTAAAAAGGACTTGAAGTCTAAAAAGCTGTCCGATTTGGTCGGAAAGACTTACTACGGCAAATGGGTTTGCGACTGGACGACAAAGCCCGGCGCTCCCGGCGAGGTTATAACGCATTACTCATACAGTTACGCCACCCAGCTTGTTGTGCTTGATAAAGAAGGGAAAATCGAAACGGTTTACGCGGCGCATGATGCCGGTAAGATTATGAACCCTACACTGTTTGAGGGGCAGATTCAGGGCTCGGTGCATATGGGGATGGGATACGCTTTAACGGAAGATTTGCCGATGGAGGGAGGTTTTCTCAAGTCAACCCGTATGCGCGATTTGGGGGTGATGAGAATTAAAGACGTTCCGCCGATTATAGTCAAGGGCGTAGAGGTGCCTGACCCTCTGGGACCTTACGGGGCTAAGGGTGTCGGCGAGATTGGGCTTGTGCCGACGGCGGGCGCGGTGGTAAACGCATTTAACGCCTTCGACAAGGTTAAACGTCATAAATTACCGATTATGCGGTAGGGTTATGATATTTAAAAATACGGGAGTATAAAAATGCCGATTTTTCTTAAAAACGCAACTTATATTGATTATAAGAGTTTGGAATTTAAAAGCGGGAACATTCGAGTTGAGGAAGGGGCAGGCGGCGGTATCGGGTTTGTAGATAATATCCCGAAAGATGCCGAAATTCTGGATTGCAGCGGGAAGTATGTAACCCGCTCCTTTGTGAACGCGCATCATCATATATACTCCGCGCTTGCCTGCGGGATGCCTGCGCCGAAAAAGTCCCCGTCGGATTTCGCCGAAATTCTTAAATATGTATGGTGGGTGTTGGATAAATCCTTGGACTTGGACATAATACGCGCAAGCGCGCGCGTTACCGCTATTGAGTGCGCTAAAAACGGCGTTACCTTTGTGATTGACCATCACGCATCCCCATTTGCCGTTGAGGGGAGTCTTTCCGTTATTGCGGAGGAGTTTGACCGTGCCGGGGTGGGGTATATACTTTGCTATGAGCTTTCAGACCGCGACGGTGATAATATTGCCGAATCGGGTTTGGCTGAAACCGAAAATTATCTTAAAAGCGGGCGTAACGCGCTTGTAGGTCTCCACGCAAGTTTTACCGTATCGGATAGCCTTATGGGAAAAGCGGTCGGGCTTGCTAAGAAATACGACAGCGGTATCCATATTCATACCGCAGAAGACCCCATTGACCAAAGCGAAACCCTTAAATTATCGCTTAAACGGGTTACGGAGAGATTTAAGGATGCCGGGGTTTTGGGATTAAAAAAGTCTATCCTTGTCCATTGTCTTCATCTTAACGAATATGAACGAACTCTTATAAAAAATTCGGGGGTGTGGGTGGCGGAAAACGCCGACAGCAATTTGAACAACAACGTTGGGTTTTTTGATTCACGGGGATTGGGCGATAATATTATGCTCGGAACGGACGGTATGTATAGCGATATGCTTCGCAGCGCAAAAAGCGCCTTTCTTATAGGGCAGACCGTTGAGTCCCCGAACCCCGATAATATCTATGCGAGACTTCGTAACGCTCATCGTTATATCGCGCAAGGCGGGTTTAAAGGAGACGGCGAGAACAATCTGGTAATATTGGATTATCAGCCCCGCACTGAAATGAACTCGGACAATTTTTTAGGGCATCTGATTTTCGCAATAGAATCGCGGGATATTGAAAGCGTTATATCCGGCGGTAAGGTTATTGTAAAAAACCGTAGGACGGTTAATATAGATGAGAAGGATGCTTACCGGTTTTCGCGCGAAATGTCCGAATATCTATGGAAGCAAATGGAAAAATATAAATAAGGACGGATAAATGATACCTGTAATCGACAAAGTAACGGATGAGAAAACGCTTAAAAAAACCGCGCAATTGTTCAAGGAAAAGGGGATAATTCTCCCTACTTTTGCGCAATTAAGAAACCCCGGATTAATCCCCGATTCGATTAAGCAGAAACTTAAAAATATCGGGCTGTGGGATTTAGACCCTTTAAACCTGTTTCGTATTACTTGGAAAAACGAACCGAAGGAGAAAGGGGGGCTTTTCGGGGGAGTGAATTATATCGAATTGCCTGAAAGTCTAACGGGGGTAAAGGCGAGGATTTTCCTGCTTGTCGGGAAATGGTTTCCGACAGGCGCGCATAAGGTCGGCGCGGCTTACGGGTGTCTTGTCCCGCGTATTGTAACCGGCGAGTTTGACCCCTCAATACACAAAGCCGTTTGGCCATCGACGGGAAATTATTGCCGTGGCGGGGCTTTTGATTCTTATCTTATGGGATGCACCGCCGTTGCGATACTTCCCGAAGAAATGAGCAAAGAACGGTTTGAATGGCTTGAGAGTGTCGGTGCTGAGATTATCCGCACTTACGGTTCGGAGTCAAACGTCAAGGAGATTTACGACAAATGCCACGAGATACGCGCTACCCGTGAGGATGCCGTTATATTCAATCAGTTTGATGAGTTCGGGAATCCCGCTTGGCATTATAACACAACGGGACCTGCTATTGAGGAGGTTTTTAACTCGGTGCGTGATAAAAAATCCCGTGTTGCCGGGTTTGTGTCGTCAACGGGTTCTGCGGGGAGTATTGCCGCGGGGGATTATCTTCGCACAATATTTCCGCGAATAAAAGTCGTGGCGGGGGAATCGCTTCAATGTCCGACTTTGTTGCAAAACGGGTTCGGCGCTCATCGTATAGAGGGTATCGGCGATAAGCATGTCCCGTGGGTGCATAACGTTAAGAATACCGATGTCGTTACGGCAATAGATGATGAGGACTGTATGCGGTTGTTTCGGCTGTTTAATGAGGAAGCGGGGCGCAAGTTTTTGGATGATGAGGGGGTTAGCGGCGATACTATCGACAATCTGCCGCTTATCGGTATTTCGGGTATCGGCAATATTATCGCATCGATTAAACTTGCCAAATATCTTGAGCTTACATCGGATGATATGATTTTTACGCTTGCGACTGATTCGGCGGATATGTATAAATCAAGACTTGTCGAGCTTCGCGATGAATACGGCGATTATGATAAAATGAAAGCGGGGCGCGATTTTGAGCGATGTCTTCTCGGGGCGGGGATTGATTATTTTAAGGAGCTTACTTATACCGAGCGCAAGGCGATTCATAACCTAAAGTATTTCACGTGGATTGAACAGCAGGGCAAGGATATCCGCGACCTTGATGCGCTTTGGTATGATGATGAACTTTGGGCGCGTCTCCTTACCCAGACCGAAAGATGGGATGAGCTTATTGATGAGTTCAACGCGCTTTAGCAGAATATTTTTATTAACCGAGATTTTATGATAAAATATTTTAGTTGAAATTTATTGCTCGAAATATCTTATAGCAGGGGTATGTGTTATGACGGCGTTATTTAAGAAATTAAATCTAAAAGAACAGAACCCGGTTTATATTATCAATAGTCCTGTAAGTTTTAAGGCTGAGATGGATAACATCAAGCAATCGGTTAATGTGATTAACGATTTAAGCAAAGCGGATGAAATTATGTTTATTTTGTCGTTTGTTACAAAGCAGGAAGAGCTTGATGGGGTTATACCTGTTATTGCAGAGAAATTAAAGGGGGACGGGGTAGTGTGGTTTGCTTATCCCAAGCAAAGTTCTAAAAAGATAAAATGTGAAATTAATCGCGACAACGGGTGGGATATATTGGGAGAGTATGGATTTGAGGCGGTGCGTCAGGTTGCTATTGATGAAGATTGGTCTGCGGTTCGTTTTAGAAAAGTGGAATATATTAAGACTATGAAGCGCAAAGACGGCGCTATGACGGAAGAGGGGAAAAAGAAAGCCGGCTTAAACTAATATGCAGGGTTGGGTTATAAGTAAACGGTATTGCGAGCGTCTAAAATTATCGAAGCGGGGTAAGATATAAAAAAATTTTAAGGGGGAAACCTTTATGTTTGCTAAGACAAATACCTTTCAGACGATTTTGGAAAAGCAGAGAGATTTTTTCAACACGGGAGCGACTTTGCCCGTCAAATTCAGGAAGCAGGCGCTTAAAAAATTGTTAAAAGCTATCCGTGTGAACGAGCAGGATATACTCGGAGCGCTTAAAACCGATTTGGGCAAGTCCGAATTTGAGGCTTATACGAATGAGGTAGGCATTGCTTACACGGAGATTAAGTATGCTTTAAAGCATCTTGCAAAATGGGCGCGACGGAAAAGAACCTATATTGAGTTCTTTTTATTACCGGGGAAAGGGTATGTTTACAAAGCGCCGTTCGGAAATTTATTAATAATCGCGCCTTGGAATTACCCGTTTCTGTTATTAATATCTCCGCTTATCGGGGCAATATCCGGCGGGAATACCGCCCTGCTTAAACCATCCGAATTGACCCCCTCTGTGGCTAAGGTTATCGAAAAGATTATCAAAGAAACTTTCAGCGAGGAATATATAACCGTAATACAGGGCGGTGTGCAGGAAACATCCGAACTGCTTGAACTTCCGTTTGATAAGATATTTTTCACGGGTAGCGTAAATGTGGGTAAGATAGTGATGGAGGCGGCATCGAAAAACCTTACGCCTGTAACGTTAGAACTTGGCGGGAAAAGCCCTGTAATTGTGGACAAAAGCGCTAATCTCAAAACGGCGGCTCATAAGATTGTCTGGGGGAAGTTCAACAATGCGGGGCAGACCTGTGTTGCGCCAGATTTTGTTTTAGTCGATGAGAGTATCAAGGATAAGTTAATAAACCAGATGGTTGAAACAGTCCGGGAGTTTTACGGCGAGAACCCCAAAGATAGCCCCGATTACGGGCGTATCGTGAATAAGCGCAATGTTGAAAGGCTTAAAGATTTGATTGATTTTAATAAAATCGTGTGCGGTGGCGATATTGATTCGGAAAACCGCTATATTGCTCCTACTGTTATGAAAGACGTGGATTGGAAAGACAAGGTTATGCAGGATGAAATTTTCGGACCCGTTTTGCCCGTGTTGACTTTCAGGACTTTGGACGAGGCGATAAACCGCTTAAGACAAATGCCGAAACCGTTGGCGCTCTATATTTTTACATCAAAGCGTAAAAACGCACAAAGGATTATACGGGAGGTGCAATTCGGTGGTGGAGGGGTAAACTCGACTGTTTTGCATACCGCATCAAGCCATCTTCCGTTCGGAGGGGTTGGCACGAGCGGGATGGGACGGTATCACGGGAAAGCCGGTTTCGACTGTTTTACCTATATTAAATCTATATTAAAACAACCCGCAGGTATGGACCCAGGGTTTATGTATCCCGCAAAGCATTTGCCTCTTTCTATTGTAAAGAAAATTATTAAGTAACGGTAACACGGTTTATCTTTCCAAAACCTCTTTCAGCTTTTGGAGCAGGTCGTTTATTCCATAAGGCTTTTTGATAAACGGATAGTGTTTTTCCTCAATGATTTGGAGTTTGGAAAGCCCATCGGCATATCCGCTGCACAGTAAGACAGGGATGTCGTTGCGGATTTCTCTGGCTTCGTTTGCGAGGTAGATTCCGTCTTTTCCGGGTAAAATCAGGTCGGAGAATATCAGGTCGAAATCTTCAGGAGATTTTTTGAAAATTTCCAAAGCCTCTTCCGCGGTGGTGGCGGTAACTGTCCTGTATCCGTTAAATTTAAGCAGTTTTTCCGCGAAATCAAGTATAGCCTGCCGGTCTTCCACAATCAGGACTTTTTTATTATTGCCGTAAAGTATTGCTGCGACTTGATGTTGGGATTTTACAAGTTCTTCGATTTTTTCCACAACGGCGGGAATATAGATACTTATAATTGTTCCTTTATTAATTTCACTTGATATAAAAATAGCCCCGTCGTGTTGTTTGACTATTCCGTAAACCATCGCCAACCCAAGCCCCGTTCCTTTGCTGACGGGTTTCGTGGTAAAGAACGGCTCGAAAATCCTGTCGATATTTTCCTCCGGTATTCCGGTTCCGGTATCTATCAGTTCAAGACGGATATAATTGCCGGCGATATTCAATCCCAATTGTTCGGCATCATCGGCGGACAGTTCGACATTTTCCGTAGAAATCGACAAAACGCCCCCGTCCGGCATCGCATCCCTTGCATTAATCGCTATATTAATAATAATCTGGTCAATTTGAGATATGTCGGCGTTGATTAACCATAAATCCTTTTCCAAATCCTTGACAATCTTGATAGGCGAACCTATCAGGCGTTTCAGCATTTTCAGCAGATTTAATATTATCTCATTGAGGTTTACCGTTTGTTTTTGAAGGAATTGACTTTTGCTGAATGAAAGTATTTGCGAGGTGAGCGCTATTGCCTTGTCGGTTGCTTCGTTTATTATTTTCAGTCCTTCATTTGTTTCGGTGTCCGATTGGGTTTGCGAGAGGAAATCGGCATAGCCTTTAATAACCGTGAGGATATTATTGAAATCGTGGGCTATACCCCCTGCAAGTTTCCCGATAGATTCCATCTTTTGAGAATGTAATAATTGTTTTTGTAATTGTTCGCGGGTATCCTCAAGTCTTTTTCTTTCGGCGTTTGATATAGCTAACGCCATAATTGCCGCAATATTGCCGGAAAAAGCCTCTTCATCGTGATGCCATCTGCGCTTTTTGCCGACACTTTCAAAACTTACAACTCCAAGCATATTACCTTCTACTACAATTCCCGCATCAAGAAGTGAGCGGATATTACAAGGAATGTGATAATCCCGATTAAGCTCTTGAGTGCGAGGGTCGTTTTGAGCATCCTCCGCGTTGATTCTGCTGTCTTTATTTATCGCTTCAAAATAACTGGGAAAACTATTAATAGCAAAGGAATCTCCTTCGGAATGCCTGTTTTTTGCGGCTTCATAGAGCGAGATACAAACTAAATCTTTATTGTCTTCGGAGAGAAGCCAAACGCTTGCGCGTTCAACATCCATCGCTTTTACCATTATTTCGGTAATTTTTTTGGAGGCTTCGGCGATGTCGCCGGAATTTATCGCTTTATCTGTTGCAAGGCTGACAATAGCGGCGCGTTGCTTTTTAGCGCGGTCCTCGCTTTTACGAAGTTCTTCCTCATTTTGCTTTCGTTCCGTAATATTTGTTGAAACCCCGACAAGCGCATAGGGCTTGCCGTTGGAATCCGACATTGTCCAAGTTCGACAATCCATTATTATAGCATTATTATCTTTATCGAAATTAACGACCTCGCCTCTCCATTCCCCGTTTTCAAGAGTCTTTTGTAATATTTCCTTTTGCTTGGCGCCGTGCTTTGAATCTTCGCCGTAAATACGGGTTGACTTTCCTATTAATTCTTCTTTTGTTTTGCCGAATGTTTCACATTCAGCTTCATTAACATAAATAATTTTACCTTGCAAATCGGTTGCGGTAACAAGGTCGCCTATTTGGTCTAAGATAGTGGCTTGGAATTTAAGCGCTTTTTCCGCCTTTTTACGTTCCGTTATATCAATTGATGTTGCAAGGACTCTTTCCACTCCGTTTATATTTGCCGTATTGAGAGTTACCTGTTCCCAGAAAAACTCGCCGCTAATTTTACGGCTGAGCCATTCAAATCTCTGAGGTCCCTCTAATGATGCTTTACGAATCAAAGCAAAAGCATCATCTAAAGAATAGGGAGGGTCTAACCAAAAATCCGTCTCTTTAAGTTTATCTACGGAGGATACGCCATAGGAAAGACAAGCCGACGGATTAGCATCTATGATTTCCCCGGTTTCTTTGTTATGTATAATGATGGAAACAGGAGATTCCATAAATAAAGATTTAAACTGCCTTTCACTGTTTTTAAGCGCTTTTTCCGCCTTTTTACGTTCCGTTATATCCATATGGATACCGACTAAACCTGTGATTTCGCCTTTGGCATTTTTATTTGCATAGGCTCTAAGGTATATATTTACTATTTCTCTTTTTTTGGAATACATCTCCAATTCGCCGTTCCATTGCATACCCTGTTTGATTGTTTCAAACATTTCCTTGCCGATTTCGGGGTTTACATAGACACTGAGCGGGTCATAGTGAATATCGCCGAATAATTTGCTGAAAGCCTTGTTTTGATAATAATGCACACCCTCGGGAGTGGCAAACCCGATAGCATCGGATGAGTTTTCTATGGCGTTTTTGAAACTAATCAGGTCTGTTTCGGCTTTTTTGCGTTCGGTAATATCCGTTACTATTGTAGCAAACTGCATAGGGTGGGGGCGGAATGCGATTACCTCGTAATAGTGTCCGAGTTCGCGGGAATAATTCTCATAATGAATGGATTTGCCGGTTAGAGCCACCTTTCCGTATTCTTTTATCCAATATTCTTCGGTATTGGGTAAAACCTCAAGAACGGTTTTGCCTATAATGTTTTTGCGTTTAAGCCCCGTAAGTTTTTCAAAAGCGGGGTTTGTATCAATAAACCTGTAATCAACTGCCTTGCCTTCTTTATCGAGAATAATCTCATGCAGAGCCAAGCCCTGACTCATCTCGGTAACTAAGGACTTGTAACGTTTTTCGCTTTCTATAATTTTTTGACGGGCGATATACTTATCGGTAATATCGGAGAAAACGAGGATTACTCCCATAACGTTTTTGTTTTTGTCCTCAATCGGCGAGGCGGTATCCGATATATGATATTTTTTTTCGTTTTTGCTTATTAAAACCGTATGGTTTGCAAGCCCGACCGTTTTTCCCGTTTTCAGAACTTTCTTTATCGGGTTTTCTACAATTTTGTTGTCGATAGCGTTTATGATATTAAATACTTTGTCTAAAGGTAATCCGCAGGCTTCGGAAAATTTCCATCCCGTAAGACGCTCTGCCGTTTTGTTCATACGGACTATATTTCCGCTCATATCGGTTGCGATAACTGCATCCCCGATAGACTCAAGCGTAATCCTGAGATTTTCCTCGCTTTCACGCAGGGTTTCACGGGCGAGTTTTTGTTCCGTAATATCCATAATACTGCCGATAACCCTGACTATCTTTTTGTTTTTATATACAGGTTTGGCGGACGTTCTTACCCAGATATTGCGTCCTTTTGCGGTAACAAACGGCAATTCCAAATCATAGGGCTTGCCCTGTTGCGCGCATTTTTGGAATGCTTCTAATATTGTATCCTTAGCCTCGCCGGGGTAGCATTCAATACTTTTTGCGATGTGTTCTTTTTTGCCCGGAATAAAGTCGGTTTTATCGAAACCATGAATTTTATAAACCTCATCGGTCCAAAACATAGTTTGCTTTTCTATATCCCATTCCCATCCCCCGATTTTAGTCAGGTGTTGGGTGCTGTTAAGCAGGGCTTCGTTTCGTTCAAGCTCATCTAACGCATTTTTCCGTTTTGTTATATCGCGGACAAATTCCACCACGCCGGTAACTTTCTTTGTAACGGGGTCTTTGACGGGATAGCTGAAAAGCTCAATCCATTGATTGGAACCCGGTGCTCCCGGCACTATTGACCTTTCAGGTTTTCCGCTTTTTAGGCATCTGACCGTTGAGCATCCCTGACAAATGATGTTGTTATTATGGTAAGCCTCATAGCATTTTTTTCCTTCAAGAGGCAGGCTTTCTTTATACCATTTTTTTATAACGGGATTGGTTTTTACAATTCGCAAATTCGTATCAAGGACACTTATGCCGTCTTGGATACTTTCAAAAACGTTGTTTAAAAATTCCTGATTTTCGCGTATTTTGATTTCAAGCTGTTTTCTGTCGGTAATATCCTGAACTATACCGTGAGATTTAACGGGGTTTCCTTTTCTGTCGAATTCTGTTTCGCATCTCTCTAAAACCCATTTAATACGCTTGTTTTTTAGTAACAGGCGATGTTCAATTTCGTAGGCGTTTTTGGTTTTAAGAGAATGGATATAAGCATTGTTGACTTTCTCCCTGTCGTCGGGATGGATTAAGTTTAAAAAAGCCTCGTATGTAGCCCCGAATTTATTTCCGTCTATTTCAAAGATTTCGCAAACCGTATCCGACCAGTGCAGGTAATTGTTGTTATGAAAAAGTTCCCATTGTCCCATTTTTGCAATACGCTGGGCTTCAATAAGGCTTGTCTGGGTTTTTTTTAAAATATCGTCGGTTCGTTTTCGGATAATAAGAGTGCCGACCAACCGTGAAAAGATTTCAACTATTTCAAAGTTTTCAAAACGCTTACCTTTGGGCATAAAAAGCGAGAAATAACCGAGCATAACCCCGTGTCTTTTAATTTTCGCGAAAGCAACCTCGCCCATACCGAAAAGTTTTTCCACGGTTTTAAAAATCGGTATAGGGGCAACTCTATCGAGAATTTCATACAAATTCATAAACGGATATACGGTGATAGAACCTTCTTTGGTTGTTTCAAACCGGAACGGGTCTTCCCATTCTATTTCTTTGAAATCAAACCCGACCATCTTAAATATCTTTTTGATATTTTTCATAATCCCCGAGTAAGCAACCGTTCGGGATTTGTCTCCTTTTTCGTTGTATATATCAAAACCCGCGTATTTTGCCCCTGAAATATCAAGAGCCATATCGCATATTTGTTGATAGTCAATTTCATCTAAAGACATTTGCAGGAATTCTTCGGAGATATGAAGTAGTTTTTCCATACTCATAAATTCTTATTCCCTTATGTATATCGTTTCAGCCTGTTATAGTATAATTAAGACAATTTCGGTGTCAATACATAATTTGTATGATTTTGGATACCGTATTACGGCATATTTAATTGAATCTACGGATATTAACGACAAAACCGCGCCACCGATGACGCGGTTTTGTCTATATTTGAAAACCCCTTTGTTTATTCCTGTTCTCCGTAGAACTTTATCATTGAATTTTCGGTAACCGCATAAGCGGAGTCTTTGTCTCCGGCTACAAGAGTAATGGGTTGTCCCGTGCTACCGCTCCATTCGGCGCTGCTTGACAGGTTGTAAGCATACAACTGCCCCGTTGCGGTTCCGACATAGACCGTATTGTTAGCCGAACCGTAATACGGATGCGAGGATATATTCCTGTAAGTTTTTGATAAAAGGAGCGCGCCGTTGTTTATATTGACAACAAACAGCTTTGTCTCGTTGGCATCGACAATAAGTATCCTGCCGTCAACATTAACGGGAGAAATTCTTGTTCTGGAAGCGCCTTCCAATTCGCGTTTCCATACTATGGTTCCGTTTGCGGGGTTAAGTCCCGTTAATATACCGGAGTTCCTGTCGAAAACGGCTACAACGTTGTTACCGCTCATTACAGGGAAAACTATACGGGTATTGTAAAGTTCATTTTTCCATAATTCCTTGCCGTTTTCAATATCATATCCGAGCACCTCGCCCCGTTCGGTAGCGTAAACAAGAGTTTTTCCGTTCCCGACAATTGCGGGAGATGAGAAAAGCTGGTCGCGCATTTCGATACTTCCTATAAGTTTACCGTCCTTATTGAAAATCTTTATGCCTTTGTCGGTTGACGGAGCAGCAACTATACCGAAACCTGCGCCGGGGGATGTGTCATAAAGCATTATACCCGCATCCTCGCTGCTCCAGATTTTTTCGCCGCCAAGCGAATATGCGTAAATACCGCCTTTGTCCGAACCTATATATACGATATTGTCGGATATCACGGGCGCGCTAAGCGACCTGCCGGATGCAACGGCAACCCTGTTGTGGATTGTTCCGTCAAAGCTGAGTATATAAAGATTGCCTTGTGATGTTGTATAAACCCTGTTCCTGTAAACTACGGGAGTTTTTATGTCCCGTGTAAACCTCAGAGGCTTATTCCATTGCAAATCTCCGGGCATAATTCTCGGTTCTTCGGAAATTTCGGCATCTTCGCTTTCCGCTATATCTGCATCGACAATAATCTCTTCTAAAGCATCTTCCTCGGGAGTAACCTCTTCCGCTACGGGTTGGACGGGTATTTTGACAAGGCTTTCGCGAACAACCGCTACCATAGTGTCGGCTTCATAGACCTTTCTTATATCTTCAAACCCATCTTTGGTTAATCTTATGTCAAAAGCCGTGCCTTTAAGAGCGTTTCTTGAGAACGGGGTAACCCCGACAAGTTCGTTATCAAGATATACGTTTGCGCCGCGAGGGTCTGATTCTATTCTGAATCTGACTAAATCCACTAAATCGGTGATAAGCCTGTCCTGAGTTACGTTTCCGAGACGGTTCAGGCGTTTTTCCGATATTTGGGTTTTGGAAATGATTGACGATGTTTCAATTCTGTCCGATTTTTCAGGGGATACGGCAACGGAAACCCTCGTAAGATAAACGACCTCGTTTTCTCTTCCCTCGCTTTTTGCCTCTTCCATCCTGATTTCTATTTCACGATTAACGTTTTCGCGGGTTTTGACCGTTATCTTTTTAGTAATATTGATTTCTACTTCATCCGAATCGGTAGTCAATCTTTCAATAGTGATAGGACCCTCGCTTTGAACCGTGTCTTTGATAGCCGACCCGATAGCGTTGTCCATAATTTCAACCTCGGCTTTACCGAGAGTTATCTCCTCGCCGTGGTTTACCGAAACGGGAGCGATTAATTCCTCCGCGAGAACATCAACGGCGTCCTCGCTAATTAAACCCTCTTCTTTAGCTTTATTTATGGAAGCTATATTCGGTCTAACATCAACGCGACCCTCGGCAACCGCGACATTGAAGTTGCCGTCATCGTCGGATGATACGCTGAAACGGGTTCCTCTAACGGCAGCAACGGCAACCGAAGTTTCGACTTCAAAGGTATCGCCGCGTTCGGTTCTTCGAGGCGACAATGCAACCTCGCCCTTGCCGAGTTTCATCCGTGATTCTATTTTATTATCAACGTTGATTAGTCTGGCGATTTCAAGTTCGGAACTTTCCTCTATCCTGAAAACCCCGCGTCCTATCATTTGGATTTCACAAAACGAGCCGGAGCCTGTTCGGATACTGTCTCCCATCTCGATAGTATCATCAACGTAAAGCGGGCGGAACGATGCCGATGCATTTTTGTTTATTTGCACGTCGCCTACGACAAACGTTACAAGGATAGCCTCGCCCGACATAAGTTTTTCATTGCGTTTTGCTTCGCCGATTTTGGTTAATGCAAAAAAAGTCAGCCCCGCTATTGCCATAAAGCTCGCTATCCAGACAATAATACTCAAACCTTTCTTCTTTTCTTTCATACCGAATACCTCCCGGTTTTTTTCCTTTTTATTTTTAAATCCGCACCATACCTTGTTAAATTCGTTTATATCAACATCGTAAGCAGCTTCTTTTAAAATACCCTCGATATTCCCTTTTTTCTTAACTTCCACAGGATTTTCCTTTTAGTTAATTTGTTCGTTTTATTCGGGTTTTGACAGTTATGCTGAAACTAATATAATACCTGTTAAGGAAGTATAAATATGAAATTCTGCGGGTAAAAACCTTAGTTTATTTTTAAAACCGGAAAATCCGTGCTAATACCTCTGAATTTCTATGAATATATGGTATTATATATTGCGGGCTTTTTCAAGTTTATGCAAAGACTTTGATTGGCGGTTTCTGAAAAATTCGGATTGTTTGACATAATGAGAAAAGATATTATAATAATAAGCGAATAAATAGTATATTAAATATAAGGTTTAGTTTCTCCCATTCTTGGGGACAGGAGAAAGATTAAATCTATTAACGGAGAATGGCAGATGATTCACTTGGAGGTATCCCGCTTTTTGCCTCAGATTAAAGAAATACTAAGAAACAATCATGTCAAAAGAGCATATCTATTCGGTTCGGTTGTAACCGGAGGTTTTAATGAAAACAGCGATATTGATATTCTTATAGACATAGATAAATCGGTTGATTTATCGACATACGGGGAAGCATATTGGAATATATTATTTGAGTTGGAAAATTTGATGCACAGAAATATTGACCTTACAACCGAAGTTTCAATTAAAAATCCCTACATGAAAGAGGAGCTAAATCAAACCAAGGTGCTTATATTATGAATTTAAAGAGAAGTAAATATCTTTTTGATATCCAATCTGCAATTGATAGAATTTATATTCATATAAAGGAGGTAAAGAATATAAAAGACTATTCTGCAAATGTAACGGTGAAAAGTGCCGTTGAAAGAGAATTTGAAATAATCGGCGAAGCGATGAAAAACCTTTTGGATATTGAGCCGAATATTGAGATAACAAACCCTCAGAAAATTGTTGCTCTGAGAAATCGTATTATACACGGCTACGATACAATAGACGATATTCTTATCTATCAGGTATTTCAAGACCATGTTCCGCTATTAAAAAAAGAGGTTGATAAGCTATTGGATAGCGAATAAGTTTATACTGTCCTTGTGCATGGCAGGTCGAAAAGTTAGTTAAAAAACAATTTATATAAGGATTTAATATGACTGATAATTCAACCCCATATTTGTCTTCAAGTTACGATATTCAGGTAAGGAGAACAATACCTTACTATGATGTGTTTATCGAAGAGGCTATTGAAATAGTAGGAGCAATAAACCCAAGTCCTGAAGTATGGCTTGATACGGGATGCGGCACCGGCAATTTAGTGCAACCGGCGTTGGAACGTTTCAAAGACACCCGCTTTCTTTTAGCAGACCCGTCAAAAGGTATGATTGATATTTCATCGCGGAAATTCTTATCTCAAAAAAGAGTTTCTATTGTCGGGATATGTCCTACGCAGGATTTGCAGGATATGGATATGGAAAAGCCTGATGTTATAACCGCTTTGCAATGCCATCATTATATGGACAGGGACAACAGGGCAAAAGCGACCGAAGTATGCTATAATATTCTCGATAATAACGGTGTTTTTATATCGTTTGAAAATATCTCTCCGTTTACCGAAGAGGGTATTAAGTATGGAAAGCAAAGATGGTTTGATTTTCAGGTTTCGCAGGGAAGGGGAGAAACCGAGGTCGGAAATCATCTTGAGCGATTTGGAAGGGAGTATTTTCCGGTTAACGTTGAGGAGCATATTGAATTACTAAGAGGATGCGGGTTTAGGGTTGTTGAAATACTATGGCTTTCGTATATGCAGGCGGGATTTTATTGTATCAAATAGAGATTTAAAAATAATTGCGTTTTTTAGGAGAAATGTATGGGGAAATATGAATTTGACGGAAAGAAATACAGGCAGGCATCAACCCATCAAAAAGAATGGGGGACAAAAATAATCGCCGAATTTGAATTCAAGGGGAACGAGAATATTCTTGATTTGGGGTGCGGTGACGGCACTTTAACCCGACGATTATCCGAGCTTGTTCCTAACGGCAAAATTCTCGGTATAGATGCTTCACAAGGTATGATTGAGGCGGCAAAGGAATTTGAGACGGGTAGGCTGTCTTTTATGAAGATGGATATTAACGATATATCCTTTGATAATGAGTTCGATTTGATATTTTCCAATGCAACATTGCACTGGGTTAAAGACCATAAAAAATTGCTTGATAACTGCTATAAAGCGCTTAAAATGAACGGAATTATACGTTTTAATTTTGCCGGCGATGGAAACTGCTCTAATTTTTTTCAGGTAATAAAAAAAATGATTTCCGATGAAAGATATAAAGCATATTTTGAGACTTTTGAATGTCCCTGGTTTATGCCGTCTATACGGGAGTATAAACTTATTACTGCGGATATCGGGTTCAAAGATATTCTGGTATGGGATGAGAACGCCGACAGGTATTTTTCTAATGAAGATGAGATGATTAAATGGATAGACATTCCGTCGTTAGTTCCTTTTTTAAAGTTAGTCGGCGATAATGATAAATCAGCTTTCCGCAATGAGGTTGTTGACAAAATGATTGATAAAACAAGGCAACCCGACGGCAGATGTTTTGAAACTTTCAGAAGAATAAACGTTCAAGCCGTTAGAAGATAAATTTATAAATTGCCGTAATTACTACTTAGATAACTTGACGGGTTTGCAAATGGGACGGCAAGATTAAATTTTGACAAAAAGGGTTTGAAAATTAATCCCTTTAATATAGGAGATGGTATGAATAATTGGCTTGATGATAACAAAGAACAAATCGACTACTATGTTTCTTCTAAGGATATAATTCTGATTGAAAGAAAAAAGCATCTTGAGTTGATGGTTGAACTGTTTTGCTCGTATTTTAGCGGTAAAACGGGGTTGCGCTTTCTTGATATTGGTTGCGGAGACGGTGCCCTGAGTAAAATGATGTGCGACCTTTTTTCGGAAAATGAATTCCATCTGCTTGACGGTTCTAAAATGATGATTGAAAAGGCGAAGGAAAACTTAAAATCGGGAAAAGTCTCGTTTTTTAATGAAACATTTGAAAATTTTTTCGGCAAAAATACCAATGAAAATTATTACGATTTTATCTATTCATCATTAGCTATACATCACGTTGAACATCACAAAAAACTTGAATTGTATTCAAAAATATATACGCTTCTGAAGCAAGGAGGGTTGTTTATTAATATTGATGTGGTCTTGCCTGCCGCGCTAAAAACCGAAGCTATACAATTCAAAATGTGGACGGACTATATTAACGTATTATTGAAATCTTCTAAAAGAGAAAATGAGATTGGAACACACGATAATTTGCCTGATATTTACAAAGGAAAAAGTGAAAACAAGCCATCCTCACTGATAAGCCAATTGAATATGCTGAATGATATTGGTTTTCGGGACGTTGAATGCTATCACAAGTATGGTATTTTTGTTTTAATCGGCGGCGTTAAATAGAATATTGCGGTGATTGCCCGGATTGATAGAGACGACACCAACCGATTGTATGCCCCCCTATCTAAATGCTAGTTGCGTCAAAAAAAAATCTACTTAAAATTAAATCGTTGCCTCATAATTAA
>CAZQBT010000019.1:0-41432 GCA_964591955.1 uncultured Brevinematales bacterium
ATTTATTATCCCCTGCAGAAATAAGGCGTAATTCAAACCATAATTGCTCGCCGGAAAACCGAAGCATTTTAAGTTCAAAAGTAACAATCGCCCCGTCCAAAGCCTTTCTTAAAGCGCTATTAAAACCACCGGCTTGCGAAAAAGGATATATCATATCAATTTTGTTACCGCATTTGAGATTATGTTTGGAATCAAAATTTAAAACCCTGTCAGCCGCCTTGTTAAATGAAACAACATCTTTATCCGAATCAATAAAAATAAACGGCTGCCCGCAGTTAAAAACCAAATCATCCGGTTCTTTTATAATAAATGGATAAGTAAAAATATCCGAAAAAATAATCGCCGCTTTACCATCTTCGGGAATATAAAATACGGCTTCATATCCGGTATCGGTATCCAAAAAACATCCTTCATAATAAACAGGTTGACCGATATAAATTGTTTCATTTATTTTATCAATCCATACCCTTTCAATATCGGGAAAAAGTTCAAAAGCCTTCCTGCCGATAATTTTATCCCTCTTTAATCCGGTTATCTCTTCAAAAGCCGCATTTACTTCCTCATAGCGGTAATTAACAACTTTACCCTCCCTGAACGATAGAGATAAATAAACAAATCCTTTAATCATTGTATCAAACATTGTGCGATACACTTCTTCACTTTTGAATGTATCCGTGTTATGACGAAATTGAGGGATATAAATTCTGTCTTTGGCTTTCTCCATAAAAACCCCAACATTTTTCCGATAAAAAATCGTAAAAACAAATTAAACTACAATAACACAGCATATTATTATATATCATCGTTTAGATATATGCAAGTAAAAAAAATAAAAAAGCAGTAAATTTAAAAAGGTTTGTCTTCACGCTTATATAGAAACGGCGTCAAAAAGAAAAGTAATGCTGCAATTATAAGATTATAAAGGATTTCTCCTCCCAGACGAAGGAAAAACGCTCCATCCAAAAGACCGATACCCAAAAATGCCCAATGAAAAAAGACATAAAAGATGTATTTAATTATTGTTGCAATAAAAATATAAAGCACAAAAGCAACTATATCGGAAACCAATATATATCTTTTGTAAATCGTGGTAAACCACGCCAGAAAAGTATAGACAAACGCATTCAACCCAAAAAGCGTCCCCGACATCGCATCCACAAGAACGCCCATCGAAAACCCGAAAATTTCTCCCTTAAACTCGCCGAAATAAAAGCTGTGCGCAACTATAAGTATCATCATCAAATCGGGGAAAACCCCTCCGATAGCTATTAGATTTGAAGATTGTATAGCAAGAAACACGGCAACAATCAAGCCGTAAACAATATCTTTTATTAAATTACTGTTCATAAGCGCCCTCTAACAAAGACCCGATTTCAGCGCTCGGCTCCCATCTTATTATAAAAACGTCTTTAGTTTTAGAATAACTATATTCGGGTTTAATGTATAGTTTTTGGAAAAACTCTTCCATTACGCTTTTCCCTATACCGACCACCCTGCCCACCTTTATCCCGTAAGGGAAAGTTTCACTCTCGCCGGAGGTAATAACCGACTCGCCGATATAGGTATTGGCTTCAATAGGAATATAATCCACCTCACAGTTCTGATGCCATGACCCTAAACCGCTGAGCAACCCTACATATCCGGTATTTTTAAGAGAAACGCCGAGATAAAAATTTCGCGCGGTGATAAGTTTTACCTTGGAAGCCGAAAACCCAACCTCCGTAGTCTTCCCAACAAGATACAGTTCCCCATCCTCATTATGAGATACAACCGCCATATTTTCGGTAATATCATCTCTTCTGCCCTTATCTATAATAAAAAAATCGCCTAAAAAAGTCGGGTCTCTAAAAACTATACGCGCATAAAGGGTTTCATAATCAATAGATTCTTTAATATCAAGAATTCGCTTTAACCGCTCGTTTTCATTAATCACCTGCGAATATAAAAGGAGGCGCTCCTGATACCTGCGCAATCGTTCCATCGCTATATCAAGCTCCGCCTCAAGCTCGCGCCGTTTGGATATTCCCGTAACCGTATTATGGAAAAAATCGCCGACAGCGGAAATCCCGTATTCAATCGGATATGTAATAAAGAAAAAAACCGAACGGATATTAAAACTCTTGATTCGAGTATTCAGGAACATAAGAGCCACAGACAAAACAAGTAAAATCAGCAAAGTAATTAAGGGTTTGTTCTTATAAAAACTTAGGTTACGCATCTACTCTAACCAAAATACTGGTGTTCATACTTTTTGATTTCCTCAAGGAATTTCCCCGACCCCATCACAACGCAAGTCAAAGGGTTTTCAGCGAGAAACACCGGCACACCCGTATTTTTGGAAATAAACTTGGTTAAACCGCGAAGCAATGAGCCTCCGCCGGTCATCACGATACCCCTGTCGATTATATCGGATGCTAATTCGGGAGGGGTTTGGTCAAGCGTAGTTCGGACGGCATCCAAAACCTTATTGACACTTTCCTGAAGCGCCTCCCTGACCTCCACGCTGTCGATTTTTAAAGTGCGGGGAAGTCCGCTGATAGCATCGCGCCCTTTTATTTCAATAGTTTCGACATTCTTTAAAGGATAGGCGCTACCGACTTTGATTTTAAGCTCTTCGGCGGTTTTTTCGCCTACGATAAGGTTATGGTATTTCTTCAAATGCCCCATAATAGCCTCATCAAATTTATCACCGCCTACGCGTATTGAACGGGTAATAACAATCCCGCCGAGAGATAAAACGGAAACCTCGGTGGTTCCGCCGCCTATATCTATAACCATATGCCCTGCCGGCTCTTCAACGGGAATACCTGCGCCAAGCGCCGCCGCACGGGACTCCTCTATAAGAAAAATCTTTGTGGCGCCCGCCTGCTCCGCCGCCTCACGCACAGCCCGACGCTCCACCTCGGTAACCCCGGACGGAACACCGATAACTACACGGGGATGGACTAATTTGCGACGGTTTTGGCTTTTCGCAATAAAATATCTCATCATCTTGCCGACAACCTCAAAATCCGCGATAACCCCTTCCCTCATCGGACGGATTGCTATAATATCGCCGGGGGTTTTCCCAAGCATATTTTTTGCCTCGCGCCCCACCGCTATTACCTTGCCCGTTCCCGTTTGCATAGCCACAACCGATGGCTCGGATAAAACAATACCTCTTCCCCTGACATAAATCAGGGTGTTTGCCGTTCCCAAATCAATAGCTATATCGTTTACAAAAACATCTTTTACTCCCGACAAAAAACCCATTGATTCCCTCCGCGTTTATCAAGTAAATAATAGTGTATATTCTAATGGGATAATTCAAAATTTTCAACTTTATCATTAGTCTAATTTTATTGAGCCAAACCTTTTACACTCTTCTTGGAATTGCGCCGGAAAAACATCATATCTACTATAACCATAACGAGATTGAACACATACAACCAAAAAACCCAATCATAGCCGTTGACTAATTTATGAACTATACCCGCCAAATATCCCGCAAATATAATAAAAAGGAAAGCCAAACTCTTGCCTTCATTACTGCCGGACTTAACCGATTTATAAATCGAAACAGGCCAGGCGCTCCCAAAACATATCAACATAATTGCTTCAAAAATACTCATTTTTTTCTCCCGAAATAATTTAAAATTTCATCAATAAAAAAATCCAAATACTCAAGGGCTATTGCCGATGAGTGAGGCGTAATAATGACATTGGGAAAATCCCAGAGAGGGGAATGCACAGGCAAAGGCTCCTGCGCAAAAACGTCCAAACCCGCCCCGCCGAGTATCCCGTTATTAAGCGCGTATAAAATATCGCTTTCTTTACAGCAATTCCCCCTGCCTATATTATATAAAAAAGCGCCCCGTTTCAGCATATCAAAATGCCGTCGCGTAAATATATTATCCGTCTGCGTATCGGATGGTAAAACAAAGATTATATGGTCTGTCTGCGGGAGTTCGCTTTCAATATCGTCAAACGAAATTATCCTGTCGGCATACTTATCTGCGATAGAGGTATCCCGTTTAACACCGACAACCCTGCACCCGAAAGCCTTTAAAAGTCTTGCGCAATCCCTGCCGATATTCCCATACCCCACAATCATCGCGCATTGACTTGTCAGGGTTACGGCATCATCAAGAAACCTCCTGTCCCATTTTCTCTCCCGTTTGAGCATCAAAGACCTTTCAATACGCCTGTTAAAATATAGCGCCATAGACATTAGACTTTCCGCCATAATCCGTCCGTGAAAAGAACCGTGTATATATTTAATACTATCGGAAGGGCTTTTTTCTATCCATTCGCGACCCGCAGATGGGGTAAAAATAATTTTCAGTTTTTCAGCTTTAGGATACCATTCCCTCTTAAATTTCCAGACTATTGCTATCTCCGCAGACGGTAAATCTTTCAGAAAATCCTGCTCATTAAGACAATTTATTATATCAAAACCATCAAGCCCATCGCGAAGCCTTTGCAATTGAGACTCGTTTATATTCCAAGCGGGAATGTCAAACTTTAAAAAAATCAAGACATTTTTCATAGAAACCCGTTACCCCAACATCTGCGAAATATTGAAAATCGGGAGAAAAAGTCCCACGACAATAATACCTATAATAATCCCGATAAACATAATCATCACGGGGGTAATAACCGATGTAATCTTTTCGATAGAAACATCAACCTCGCGCTCATAAAAGTCCGCGATATTCGACATAAGTTGCGGAAGTTTACCCGACTCCTCGCCCATAGAGGACATCTGCAACATAATATTGGGAATATATTGATTTTCCTTAAGCGCGCCGGTAAAAGATTTTCCCTCGCTTAAATCCTTGATGGAACGGATAATAGTCCACTCAAAGATACGGTTTCCGACAATTCCCCGCACAAGTTCAAGAGCATCCACCAAAACAATACCGTTGACAAGCAAGACGGAGAGCGTCCTTGCAAACCTTGATACTATATCTTTAAGATAAAGCTCCCCCACTACGGGAATACCGAAAACAAATTTTTCGTAAACCATCCTGCCCTTCTGGGTATTAATGAGTTTCTTAATAACAAACCAAATAATAACAATCCCGCCTGCAATATAAAGCAGGTTGGATTTTATCCAGTTAGTAACCGAGATAAGTCCCAGAGTAAAGCCGGGGATTTCGCTTCCGAACTGCGTATAACTCTCCTGAAACTTGGGTATTAAAACCGTAATAAAAAAGACAAGAATAACAGCGGCAAACCCCATAATAATTCCGGGGTATAATAAAGCGGAGGAGATTTTTTTTCGCATTTCGTAACGCTTCTGGAGATATTTTAAAATCTCTTCAAGGGATTGTCCGAGTTTTCCCGAACGCTCGCCCGCCCGCACCATATTGACATAAAGCTCGGAAAAAATCTTGCGGTAAAGCGATAAAGCATCGGATAAAGCCTTACCCGCTTTAAGCTCATGCAAAATAGAAACAATAATAAACCGCAACGGGCTTTTAGGATTTAATTCCGACATAGTAATCTCAAGAGCGCGCGTCAAAGGAATACTTGCATTAACCCCGGTTGAAAGAAGACGAGTAAATATAATAAGCTCATCCATCTTTACCTTAGCTTTTATACCGGATTTTATCGGGGTAACCTTGCCTGCAATAAGCCCCTGAGAATATAAAATCCTTGCGACATCATCCTTTTTTTCCGCCTCAACAGAGCCGAAAACAGTTCCGCCTGATTTGCTAAACGCCTCATAACTATAAAGCATTACTCATCTCCCAAAGCAACAACTTTTTCTATCTCATCAAGCGTGGTTATTCCTTTTTTAACGATATAAAATCCGAAGTCGCGAAGCAAAAGCATACCGTCTCGCTTGGCAATCTCTTTAATCTCGAAGGATGTTTTACCCTCTATAACGGCGCGCTTGATAGTATCGGTCATCCGCAACAACTCAAAAATAGGAGTTCTTCCGGAATATCCGGTTTTTCCGCAGGCTTTACATCCCTTGCCGTAATAAACCTTATCCCCCGCTTTAAAATAGTCGTCAATTCCTAAAGACTCGATATCGGATTTTTTAAGCGCCTTTTCCTCCTTGCATTTAGGGCAAATTTTCCTGACCAAGCGTTGGGCTATTATTGCGTTAATCGTTGAGGTTAAAAAATAAGCCGGGATTCCCATATCGATAAAGCGGGTGATACTTGATGCAGAGTCGTTTGTATGAACGGTAGATAAAACCAAATGCCCCGTCATAGCAGAACGAACAGCGATTTCAGCGGTTTCCCTGTCGCGAATTTCGCCGACCATTATAACGTCGGGGTCATGGCGCAAAAACGACCTCAATCCCTCGGCAAAAGTCAATCCTATATCATCGTGAACCTGCACCTGAGAAATACCCTCTATCTGATATTCAATAGGGTCTTCTATGGTAAGGATTTTGTTATTGCCGAAAGAAAGAACATACTGTAAAACCGCATAAAGAGTAGTGGTTTTTCCGCTACCCGTAGGCCCCGTTACAAGCACCATACCGTAGGGCTTTTTTGATTCTTTTTCTATGGTATTAACTAATTCTTCTGTAAGCCCAAGGTCTGAAAGCGTAAGAACTTTCTTTCCCTTATCGAGAATTCTCAAAACCGCATTTTCTCCGAAAGCGGTCGGGATAATGGAAACACGGATATCGATTTTCCTGTCCTCATATTTCATCATAATCCTTCCGTCCTGCGGAAGGCGTTTTTCGGAAATATCAAGCTCGGCAAGTATTTTAATCCTCGAAATAATAGCGGGATACATCCGCTTATCTATATCGTCTATCTTTTGAAGCACCCCGTCTATACGGTAACGCAAAACCGAATGCTTATCATAGGCTTCAAAATGAATATCCGAAACGTTACGCTCAATACCGTTCCTGATAGTTTCGGCAACAAAACGGACAACAGGGGAATCATCCTCGCTAACCTCACCCTTGTCCTTAATTTCATCTTCCAAATCGACCGCCCCTGCGGATTGGGTATAAGTTTTCCCGCTTGACGGACTAAACTTGTTGAGATATTCTATTATAGCGCTTTCGGTGGCATAATCAATTTCTACAACCCGTCCGGTCATAAAGGAAATCTCGTTTATCATCGCGGTATTTGTCGGTTCGGATATAAAAACCTTTATTGACTTGGAAGTAATACCCACCGGAGCAATAGCTTTATTTTTACAATAGCGAAGCGGGATTAGGTTGAATATTTCAGGTTTAACATCGAAGTCGATGGAAATTTTAAACGGGACACCAAGCTGGTCTTCAAGAAAAGAATACAAAGTATTCTCATCAAGATAGCCTTTTTCGAGTAAAATTTTACCGAGTTTTTTTCCGCTTTTAAGCTGGATAGCCATAGCCTCATCAAGAATACGTTTATCGACAATACCTTTATCCATTAAAAGTTCGCCCAAAGATTTTTTAAAAACGCTCGCCATAATTATCTCCATATTTGCATATAATATATTTTAAATGAAATCCAAACTAAAATCCAGTTTAAACTCTACTTTTTAAAAAGCCCCATGATAAAATTAAACGAATAAACGAACTGGGCTAAAAAAATCAAAGAAAACACGGCAAAACCTTTCGCACTGTATAAAAAAAGCATAGATAAAAACAAAAATGAATAATAGGCAATCAAGGGCAGGGCTATAAAGATATTATTGAATACAATAGAAAAAATCAAAGAACAAACAACAAAAAGCAAAAACAGGACGGCGGTAAAAAACCTCCATTCACTTCCGCCGTGAAAATAAGCAGACCTCCTTTGCAATGAACGGGATATTGCATCGTTTTTAATCCGCGCCATAAAATCTTTAAAATTTTGCGGAAATCTTGAATACAACATCAAATCGGGGGAATACATAAGCCTGCCCTGCTCTTTATGAATAGTGCGGGCGATAATATACTCAAATTTTAAATTAGTATCGGCATCGTAATCAATTTTGCGAATAATCCCGGTTTTGGCAAAGATACCGTTAATCTGGAGTTCGGCAACCTCGCGGGAACGAACGGGTTTATAACGATAAGAAAGCCCCGCATTCAAAAAAACGCTTCTAATAGTATAAAACGCCAATCTTTCAAAATTACTATATGGTCTTCTTAGCGTAACAAAACCTCCCACCGCGCTCACCCCGTCTATTGAAAGAACCCGTCCCGTATGAAACAAAAATCTCTCATCGGGGTAAGCCTCAAGCGTGGAAAAAAGAACATAGTCGCTTTTTAAATCAACCGTTTTGCATAGTAAATTTGCCCGTGATAAAAAACTATCATCACCGGTCTTTATAAAGCGGAGACGCTTGTCTATAATGCCGAAATCGGTTTTTCCAAGCAAAAACACATCGTAATCGGGATAATTTATATTCAAAAAGCGCTCTAAAGCAAATTTCTCAAACTCATCCCCCGTTTTGGAAAAAAGAATAAGTGAATAAAAATAACGGACATTCCCGCCGAGCGGACGGTCATAAAACCTGAGAATTTTTTCGCGATAATATACGGCAAGCGTATCAAAAAACATATTAAAAACCGTCTTCAGTTTAACCCTTCCCTGCGCAATACGCGAGAAATTCAATTCAATCGGCGCGGGAACTATCTTGAAACCGTTTTTGGATAAAAGCAACAACAACTCAATATCAAAAGCGAATTTTTTAACGATAAGCTTTGGTAGCGAGGCTTCAAGGGCGAAACGTATAAAGAGCTTTATCCCCGTCTGGGAATCAAGAATCGGTAAGCCGAAAAGAAGCCTTACAATAGAATAATACCCTACGGAAAAAATGCGTCTCATTCCCGGGTAATCGACAACCGAATCCTTATGTAACTTGGAGCCGATAACCGCATCGGCTCCCGTTTCACACATTATACGGAAAAAATTATTAATATGCAATGGGGATAACTCAAGGTCGGAATCAAGAAACAAGATATAATCACCGCTTGAAAACTCATACCCCGTCTTAAGCGCCCATCCCTTGCCGAAATTTCTAAAATTCCTGACCACCTTGATATTATCAAAACCGATAAACTCATCTTTTAAACGGGAATAAGAATAATCGGTTGAACCGTCGTCAATAAGGATAATCTCAAAATTATACCCGCATTCGCCCATATCGTGAATTACTTTATGGGTGTTTGCGACAATTACATCCTCTTCATTATGAAACGGCATAAGAATAGAAAGAAGCCTCTTTTTAATATTGCTATCCGGGATTTCACAAAATTCAGTGGGAAGCATAAACCTACCTCAAAATTTTAAATTGCGTTATAAAAGAAACCTATGGAAAAACGAATATTATTCCTCAGGGCAAAGAATCTCAATAATCCGAACGGCGCGTTCATCAACTATCTTATAGCAAATTTCCTTACCGATTCTTTCGGGTTCGATAATACCGGAAAGACGCAAGATACGAAGATGCTGAGAAACCCCGGATTGAGACAAGCCGGCGATTTTTTCGAGGTTGCCGACATTGCAATTTTCGTCCATAAGCGTCTTGACAATCAAAAGTCGCGCGGGATGAGCCAATGCCTTTAGAAAAGCCGCGGCTCTTTCGGCTTTTTTTGCGGTTTCAATTAAATCCATATAATGCCCCAAGTTTAATATTTTAATATCCGATTAATAATATTATAAACTGATAATATCGGTAAGTCAATTCAGATTAAGGTTTCTCAGTTCATTTCTGAAATTTTGAGGATAGGAGTCGTTTGCAACGTAATTTTGAATAAGCGAGGAAAGCTCAATTTTCAATTCATCGCTTTTATTCATTTCGTATTTAGAAAACAAAACCTTAATCAAAAGATACTCTGCCTGAGATTTGGGATAAGTATTTGCAATATCCGCAATTTCACGATAGTTTACAATAGCCCTGTCGAGTTCGCCGGCTTCGCGATAATAATCGGCAAGCAGCTTAATCGCGCGTTCATAAATCTCGAAAAGCGGGTAACTGTTTCTGATAAGCTCAAGGTCGTTGATAGCCTCGCGCAACTTGCCTTGAGAATAATAAATACTAGACCGTCTAAGCAGGGAAATCGGGACAAAACGGCTCTGAGGAAATTGTTCAATCAGAGAGGAAAAAGAGGCGAAAGCGGCGGAATCATTGCCCTGACTGTATAAATCCATAGCCTCTTCGTAAAGCGTAATATCCGCTTCCCTGAAAGCCTCCGACTCGGCTTGAATATTGCGGGCTTTACGATTATAAGAGGACCGGTCAATCCCGAAATATAAACTACCTAAAATACCAAGTCCGCCTATACTGTAACCCGCCACCTGTAAAGCATCATACATTGCCGTTAATCGAAGCTCCTGCACCGCATCTTGATAGGTAGAACTTTCTTGAAAGCTCTTGTAGCGGGCGTCCGCCTGTATAGTCGCATAAATTCCACTCCCGATACCGACAATACCTAATCCCAGACTTACCCAGAAAAAAGCCTCATTGGGATAGCGCCTCCTCATCGTTAATCCTTCCGGCTCGGTTTTAAAATAATAAAACCCTTCGGGAATATTGCGAATTCTCTCATTGTCAAAGGTTCTGTTTTGTATAGTAACGGTTTGCTGGTCGGGAAAATAGACGGAAAAAACAAAAGGAGCGAGAAACGCGAACACATTAGTAACATCGCTTGTAACGTTAAGCGTGAGGTTGTGGTCAAAATGCCCCGTCTTTTCCAAGCGAACTCTTTGATTACCGGAAAGCTTTTCCCTGATTAAAAACGGCGTTTTTCCGACAAGTTCCCCGTTAAGATAAACATCCGCATTCATAGGATGAGAATTGATAAAGACATACCCGTAAATAGAGTTAATGCACAAAAGAAAAGAAGCAAAAATAAAAATAATCTTCATATCCCAAACCCCGAAAAAGCCTTTTATAACAATATAACTCTAAAAGCGGGGAAAATCAAGATTTTGGCGGGAACTATAATTTCTTATTTCAGAAAATGTTTGGGTAATTCGATAAACCAAACTATTCAGATGAGAATTAAATTCCGCACTCTCCCCAAAATAATCGCTATCGGTAAGAGGGGCAATTTCGACGCGAATTATATCATTTAGAGAAATAGGAACACCGTAGTTTTCGCTGTTTAACACAGCAATGCGCTGCAATTCCCTCTCTATTGCGATATGAGTCTCGCGTTTCTTTGAATTGATTAATTCAATTTCCCTTTCTAAACTTCTTATGCTATTATCATAAGACTTGGATTCCAACCTCTGTTGGGTAATAATAAAAGCAAAAACAATAGAGGCTAAAATCAAAAACATAATTTTGATACTTTTCATAAAGCTTCCTTGCTTTAAGATTTTTCAAAACAGCGAAGTTTTGCGCTTCTTGATGCAGGATTAAAAACGACTTCCTCTTCTCCGGCAACAAGAGGCTTTTTTGTTAATATTTCACCTATACCCTTCGACTTCAAATCCCTGAAAGCGAACTTAACAATCCTGTCTTCAAGCGAATGAAAACTCATAATAATAAGCCGACCTTTGGGATTAAGTCTTTCTACGGCAACGGGAATAAACCCCTCAAGCGTCGCCAATTCATCATTGACATATATCCTCAAAGCCTGAAAAGTCTTAGTAGCGGGATGGATACCGCGCGAAAATTTCTTTTTTTTAGCGCGCAAGACAACCTCTGCAAGACTTTTCGCATCGCCTAACGGTCTGGATTTAATAATAGCCCTCGCAATACTGCGGGACTCGTGTTCCTCACCATATCTATATATTATATCGGCAATTTCCGATTCTTTAAAAGTATTTATTACTTTTTGTGCGCTAATCCCGTCCTCATCAAGCCTCATATCCAAAGAACCGTCATCCGTATAACTAAACCCCATCCCATCCGTCTTAAAATGGAACATAGAAATACCCAAATCCGCCAATATCCCGTCCACCTTATCAATTTTAAGCGAATCAAGAATATCACTTAGACGGTCAAACCTGAGGTTAAAAAAATCGACGTTCGTGAAAGGCTTGAGACGTTCCCGCGCCACACTTAATATATCGGCATTGCGGTCTATACAAATCAAGCGACCCCGAGGAATTAATCCGGCTATAGCCTCGCTATGCCCTCCCTCACCGCAGGTAGCATCGACTATGATACTTTTCTTTTTAAGATTTAGAAGTTCTATGATTTGCTCTTTTAAAATCGGAATATGGAAATATTTATCGCTCACCTATTCACCCTTGATTTGCAAAAACATAGTAATTTCATTTCCTCTATGGTTAAATTTTATCTTATCCATTAATTTGCGTATCATAAAAACGCCTCTGCCCGATGGTTTAAGGATATTCTCGTCGGAAAGAGGGTCGGGAATATTCTTGGGTTTAAACCCAAAACCCTCGTCACGAATTTTAATTACAACCCAATCCCCCGTAATCCTGTAAATCACGGTAACGCGCTTCTGGACATTAAATTTGTTGCCGTGCTCAACCGCGTTTATCATCGCCTCATAAATAGCCGTATAAAGTTTCCATCTGTCCTCCTCGCCGAGACGAAGTTTCAGCCCTATCTGGTCGATTATCTTAACGATAGCAAAGTCTATTTCCATCACATTGCTTGGAATAGAAAGGAATTTTTTATAGCCTAAATTTTTGTTTATCATAAGGAGAAGCATACTGACATCGTCCTCAGAAAACTTGGTGGAGTTTTTAAGAACCCGGATATAGATATTATCCAATATTTCAGAACTGCGCATAGAAGCACAATCCTCATAAATTTTTTGGAGGTCTTTGAAATTAAAAACCCTGTCGTTTTTCATAAAGCCTAAAAGCCCGTCCGTATAAAAAAGAAGTTTACAGTTTTCGGGAATAGAAACGTATTCGATATAATCCTCAAAAGGAAGATGTTTGAAACTGCCCAAAGGAAACCCGACCCCTTTCAAAAGAGTAACCACCTCAGTTGCTTCATCATAAATCATCGGGAAAGGATGTCCGCAGTTTATATATTGCATCTTATACTGGCTCGTATTGATAATTCCGTAAAAAAGAGTGATAAAATGGTCTTCGGGAATAATCTTTAAAAGCCCGGTATTCAGGTAAGAAATAATTTCGTGGAGCTTGTGAGGGTCTTTGGGGGCAAATTCGATAAGGATTTTCAGTGTGGAGGTGATAAGCGCGGCGGAAACGCCATGTCCTGAAACGTCGGCAATAATTACCCCGAGATGAACCTCATCAATAGGAATAATATCGAAAAAATCACCGCCAAGCTTGTATGAAGGTTTATAAAAAGTCTTAAATCGCACACCGGCGGTGTAGATTGTCGGAATTGCAAGTATATGCTCCTGAACAACTCTTGCGGTATTAAGCTCCTCTTGAATAAGGTTGTTTTTTTCATCAAGCTGGGAATAAAGCTGACTTTCAAGTGAAATATCCTGAAATACCGCTTCAACCAAATCCTCATCGCCAAGATAAATCTTACGCAGATTCACGGAAAAAACCTTGTCGCCGAACTCAAGTTTGGAATTGAATTTAAAAACTAAGGAGTCTTTATTTTCTATTTCAAGAATAATCTGATATAAAGCATCATCCTCAATACTAAAAAAATCCTGTATCTTGCGCCCCTGAATCTCATTAAATTCAATAAACCCAAGTGAGAAAAGGAAATTATCATTTACAAAATAAATAGTCCCTTCGCGGTTAAGAATGGCAAGCCCGATAGGAAGTTTTTTAATAAGCTTGCGATAGCGTTTTTCCGATATTTCAAGTTTTTTATAAAGCAAATACTGGATAGTCTCATCAACCACGATAAAAACAGCCCCTTTTACACTCCCGTCATTACGAAAAAACGGATAGCCTCTGAATTTAAAAAAATGCTGTTCAAATTCAAATTCCTTTTCTATCGGTTCGCCGTTAATAAAAGAAGAAAATATCGACTCATCAAAAATCTGGAGAATACTATCAAATTTTTTATGAAAAAAGAAATCAAACTTAGAATTGTAATCTATAATAGTCCCGTCCGCCTTTGTAATACACATAGCAAGAGGTCCTTTATAAAACACATTATCGACCATCTCGTATTTTTCCCGAAGTTTCAGGTATGCCTCTTTTAATGAAATAACGACCACAAGCTCATTTTGCACAAGACTAAATATTTCGGAAAATATAGGGCCGGCTTTTTTTTTATCAACATACATTACAAGGAAATATACCGATTTCATCAATTTAAGATTAACCGGAAAAACCTTGCAAATATAATTAGCATTATCAGCCTTATCGGTTTTTACTTTACAGACAAGCGAGGCAATAGGATTATCCGAATTAACGACAAATTCCACATCATCCTTGTATGTTAATAAATTCCGAAAAGCCTCAATGACGGATTCATCGTCAACACGGGATTGAGTAAAAAAATCCGAAAGAAAATCATCCTCAAGTTTTAAAAGTCTGATAGACCGGGCATAATTATAGCTCACGAGTTTTTTAATTATAACCTCGACAAAACTGTCAACACCCATAATAGGACTTTCAATAATTTTAGAAAAAGAAAGGAATTTGAGAGATTCGGAAAAAAACTCGGCAACGCCCCGCCTTTTTGCCTCATTAGCTTTGAAGTAGATAAAGGACACCACTACCCCCGCGCAAAGAAAAAAAACGGCGGTTATAACATATAGCATTACCAAAATCCTTTAATTTTAAATAAAAGCAAATCGGATTTTTTGACTAAGCAATATCCTCAAGTTTATCGTATATAGGAAAAAACTCCTTAAGCCTGAAAGTAATAAAGAGTTCCTTGATGTCTTTATTCAAACCTATAATATAAATCTTTCCCCCAAGGTCATCCAATCTTTTATAAGCAAGTAACAATTTACCGATACCGCTGCTTCCGATAAAGGCAACGTTGGAAAAATCGATTACAATTTCTTTGCGGTCATTGTCAATCAACGAAGTAAGAACTTCCTTGAATTCCTTTGCCGCAGGGTCGGTTACTAAATTCTCTTTTATCACTAAAAGAGCTTTATCCTTATAATCAGAAACTTCATACTTCATTACACGCCTCCATACATTATTAGCTAATATTAATTATAATCAAATTCGCAAAAAAGTCAATTATTATATCAAAGTTGCCGGATAAGAACTAATATTTAAAAGAAACTCACCTTGAAAACCCAAACCATTCGGAAAAATCATTTTTTTATAACATAATCTATACCTTAAAATGACTACATTTGACATAAGCCGTTTGATTAAGACTATTAAAACATCGGGAGGTTTTGTATGATTAGCAGGCTATACTCCGGTTCGATTATCGGAATAGAAACTATCCTTGTGGAAATAGAGGTCGATTTGCAACCGAAGGTCAAAGGGTTTGAAATAGTGGGTTTAGCGGGGCTTGCCGTAAAGGAATCGGTAAAACGAATAGAAGCAGCAATAATGAATTCGGGCTTCCATTTCCCCGGCAAACAGATAGTAGTAAATCTCGCACCGGCGGGAATCAAGAAAGTAGGCACGCTTTTCGACCTTCCCATAGCTCTCGGAATACTAAACAACGCTTATGACTTCGGAAATCTTTCGGATACCGTTTTAGTCGGCGAATTGGCTTTGGACGGACAACTCAGACGGATTCCCGGTTCTTTATCCATCGCCATAAAAGCAAAGGAGCTTGGATTTAAACGTATCCTATGCCCTTACGATAATGCAAGCGAAATGGCAATAATAAAAGATATCCGAATTGTTCCTCTTAAAAACCTTGAGGAAGCGGTTTCGTATCTCACTAATTGTATTGAAGCCCCTTTGTTCTGCGAAACGGAAACCGCCTGTACCGCCTCAGGAGTGGAAAAATATCTTGATATGAGCGAAATCAAGGGACAGGAATCCGCAAAACGCGCTATCGAAATCGGCGCAGCGGGAAATCACAACCTTTTGATGATAGGACCTCCCGGCACGGGAAAGACTATGCTTGCAAAACGGATACCAACTATTCTACCCCCTATGGATATGGAAGAAGCACTCGAAACGACTATGATTTACAGCGTAGTAGGACTAACTAATCCCGAAAACCCTTTAATTCGCAATCGCCCCTTTAGAAACCCCCATCACACTGCTTCCGATGTTTCAATCGTCGGCGGGGGAAAATTCCCCCGCCCCGGCGAAATAAGTCTCGCTCATAACGGGGTGCTTTTTTTGGATGAGTTCCAGCAATTCAGAAGTAACGTGCTTCAGGTTTTACGTCAACCTATGGAGGAGCGCACCGTTACCATATCCCGCGCCGAGGGTAGCGTCATGTTCCCCGCAAAATTTATGCTTGTTGCCGCGCTCAACCCCTCTAAAAAAAATACGGATATTGACCAATGGAGCTTCAAGGATATGGAAGCAATTTTGAATAAACTGTCAAGTCCGCTGCTTGACCGTATCGACCTGCACATTCAGGTCTCGCGAATAAACTACGAAAAACTCAAGTCCAAACATAATACCGAAAGTTCAAGCGATATAAGAGAACGGGTTATACAGGCAAGAAAAATACAACGGGCTCGCCTGAAAGAATACGGGCTTTACACTAATTCCGAGATGAGTCATAAACTTATCGAGGAGTTTTGCAAACTTGATACGAACTCGGAAAGGCTTTTACGTCTTGCTATGGAAAAATTTATGCTGTCAATCCGCACTTATGACAAGATACTGAAAATCGCCCGCACCATAGCCGACCTTGAAAACAAGGAAAATATCGAAACTCAACATATAAGCGAGGCGTTACAGTATAGAGTGCTTGACAGGATAATGGGTTTGGTGGCTTAAAATCTTCTCTTAGTCTGGGATTCTTTGAAAATCGAGATAAGTTTTTGCCTTGTTTCTTCAAAAGTGGATTTCTCGAAAATGCCCTGACGCAAAAATTCATTGATTTGCTCGATTTTGGCGATTGCGTAATCGGTTTTCGGGGAACTTCCCTTAACATACGCCCCGATTTGTATTAAATCCTCCGCCTCGTGATAATTTGCAAGGGTTTCGTTGAGCCTGTTTGCAAACTCCAAATGCTCTTTATCGGCAACCTCAATCATAAGACGGCTTACGCTTTCAAGCACGTCAATAGCGGGGTAATGATTTTTTGCAGCAAGACGACGCGATAAAACAATATGCCCGTCGAGAATACCCCTGACCGCATCGGAGATAGGTTCGTTCATATCATCGCCCTCTACAAGCACGGTATAAAAAGCGGTAATAGTTCCCGTATCGGATGCACCGGTTCTTTCAAGCAGACGGGGCAAAACCGAGAAAACGCTTGGGGTATATCCCCTTGTAGTAGGAGGCTCACCTACGGCAAGCCCTACCTCGCGTTGCGCCATAGCAAACCGGGTAACGGAATCCATCATAAACATCACGTCCAAACCTTGGTCGCGGAAATATTCGGCAATAGCGGTAGCCACATAAGCCCCGCGAATACGCAAAAGCGGGGGCTGATTGGATGTAACAACCACGACAACGGAGCGCTTTAACCCCTCTTCGCCCAAGTCCCGCTCAATAAATTCCCTGACCTCGCGTCCGCGTTCTCCGATAAGCGCAATAACGTTGACATCGGCGTTGGTATTTCTTGCTACCATACCGAGCAAAGTTGATTTTCCGACACCGCTGCCGGAAAAAATACCGATTCTTTGCCCCTTACCGATAGTCAATACTCCGTCTAATGCCCTGATACCCGTGCTTATCGGTTCGGTAATACGTTTTCTATGATAAGAATCCGGTGGGGAAGAATCGACCGCACGCATCCGCGTGGATTTTATATCGCCGAGCCCGTCAATAGGCAACCCGTCCCCGCCGAGCGTTCGCCCCAAAAGCTCTTCGCCGACAGGAACTTCCAGTTTGCGTCTCATATTAATAATACGAAGTCCGGGCGAAATACCGCGCACCTCACCGAGAGGCATTATAAGGGTTTTTTTATTCTTAAACCCGACAACCTCGGCTTTTACCGCATCGCCGGAGTCCGTATCAACCATACAAACATCGCCTACGGATGCAAAAGGTCCGATAGCTTCTATGGAAATGCCGACAAGGTCGCTAACCTTACCGATAGTCTTGATTGGAACGGTGCGTTCTATCGCATTCTGGTATTTTTCATAAATATCTTCCATCGAAAACCCCTATGCTTCGCTGTCTTCCTGTTTGTCCGTTTCTTCTTCCTCATCAAAATCCGTTTCGTCTATATCCGATTTAATATCGGGGATTTCCCCGTTAAAATCGGGAATACCATCATCGTCTTCAATTATTTCGGGTCCGGCAACCCCTGCGGTATTATCAAGAGCGCCTGATTTTTCCGCTTCTTCGCGTTCTAATCTTCGTTTTTCCTCTTCGGCTTCCCATTCCTCGCGGCGTTTCCTGATTTTCTCTGCATCCAACTCCTCGGCTTTGCGACGCTCCTCCTCCAAACGTTCACGCTCAATCCTGCGTCTCTCCTCTTCCGCTTTCATACGTCCTTCTTTGCGACGGTTATCCTCCGCCTCCTGCTCCTCGCGTCTTCGTTTTTCCTCTTCCTCCGCTAATTTCTGTTCCATAAGCTGTTTTTCCTGTTGCTCTTTTCGTCGTTTAAGTAACAATTCTTTTTCATCAATCTCAAACTCAGGAATAACCTGACTACTTTCAATAGACTTGCTGTCAACCTCTTTCATTTCTTCAAGTTCATCGCGAGGCTTCTCGGTCTCCATATCTTCTTTAGGACTTACCTTAATCGGCATATAATACTTCAGTTTTGATTCAATCTCTTCAAGTTGAGTTGCAATAGTCGCGTCAATATCACCGATATCCGTCTCAATATAAACCCCGCCTTTATCAATCTTGGGATTCTGGAAAAACTTAACCTCAGGCATCCCCTCTATCATACCGATAAGTTCTTCTTTATGGGAAAGAGAATAATTATAATCATCGGGATTAACGTGGATATATACCCGCATAGCGCCGCGAATGAGCTTAAGCGCTTCTTTGGTATTATTGACAACAAGATTTTGTTCCTCATCGGTAAGTTGCTTGGCAATTTTCTTAACCATAGTAAGTATAAGTTTAACAATTTGATTTTCGCTATGAACCATAATCCGCGCGCGCTCATCTATAGTAGCGGCAATAACCGAATGAAGACGGGCTACCATATGCTTAATCTCGTCCTTGGCAAATTCAAACCCCTCATCTTTGCCGGCGTTAAACCCCTCCTGATGAGCTTTTTCGCGAATATCCTGAGCTTCTACCCTCGCCCGATTAATAATAGCGGAGGCTTCTTCACGAGCCTGTTGTATAATCACATCGGCTTCACCATGCTTTTCGGTAAGCAACACATCTTTATCGTCAAGAGATTTCTGGACTCTGTCGAAAGCGCTTGTTTCTGCAAGTTTTACAATACGTTCAGCCTCCAACTCGGCGCGGTCTATAATCTCCTGGGCATCTTTTTCAGCCTGGTCGATTTTTTCAGCCAATTCCTTTTCGAGATTTAATATTTCAATCCTTAAATCCTCAATACGCTGAGTGGACTCATCTACCTCCTGCTCCTTAGACTTTTTAAAGATTTTAGGAGCATGGACTATAAATTTCTGGTTTTCAATACGATACTGTCCGTCTCGCAATATCTTGGCATGCTGGTCAAATTGCTGTCGATTAACATCATTCATAATCAACCTCTATGTTTTAAACGATAATTTCATCCTCCGCGCCTCGAGAAAGAACAATCTCGCCCTGCTCTTCAAGCTTCCTGATAATATTAACGATTTTCTGTTGCGCTTCTTCAACATCTTTAAGACGGATAGGACCCATATATTCCATATCTTCTTTAAGCATAGAAGCTGCACGTTTAGACATATTACGGAAAATCTTATCCTGAACTTCAGGGTCAACCGCCTTAAGCGCCTTAGCCAAGTCGGAGGTGTCAACGTGGCGCATAACCCTTTGGATAGAACGGTCGTCCAAAGTAATAACGTCCTCAAATACAAACATCTTCTTTTTGATTTCTTCCGCCAAATCCGGGTCGTCTTCTTCCAACGCTTCTATAATATTTCTTTCGGTAGAACGGTCGGCATTGTTAAGTATAGCGACCACTGCATCAATACCGCCGGCTTGGGTATAATCCTCACTTGCAAGCGTGGAAAGCTTACGTTCAAGAACTCTCTCGACCTCGCGCAGGATTTCAGGCGAGGTTCTGTCCATAATAGCAATTCTTTTTGCGACATCCGCCTGTATTTCGTGTGGGAGCGAGGATAAAATTTGCGCCGACTTCTGCGGGTCAAGATACGACAAAATAAGCGCGATAGTCTGTGGGTGTTCATTTTGTATGAAGTTTATCAAATGCGTCGGGTCGGTTCTTCTTATGAAATCAAAGGGCTTGGTTTGTAACGAAGAAGTAAGACGGTTAATAATATCCACCGCCTTTTGAGTTCCAAGTGCGCGTTCAAGAACCTCACGGGCATAATCCACACCGCCGGTAACAATAAAGTCCTGCGCCATCATCAATTCCTGAAACTCCATAAGCACCGTATCCCTTTCTTCCGGGTCAATTTTATCTATACGCGCAATTTCAAAGGTCAATTCCTCAACTTCATCCTCTTTAAGATGCTTGAATATATCAGCCGAAACCTCAGGACCTACCGAAACAAGAAATATCGCCGCTTTTTCCCTGCCAGTAAGCGTTCTTTTTTTACCCTTACGTGATGTAGTAGTTTGGGGCGGGGATTTATGTTCTACTGCCGTTGCTTTTTTAGTTGCCATTGTTTACCTCCTTACTCTTCTGCTAACCAAGTTCTGATAAGCCTTGACACCTCATCGGGACGCTCACGGGAAACATTGATTGCATTCTCCAAAAGCTCCATTCTCGCCTTTTCCTCAATAGATAGTTCAACAGTGGCAGCCTCTTCCTCAGCCGCTCTAAGCGCCGCTTCACGCATAGCTTGTTGCTGACGGGCGAGTTCTTCCTCGCGAAGCCGTCTGCGTCTTTCCATCTCGCGGGCAAACGCGCGGTAAATCAAAGTTCCGATAAACAGGAAGAACAAAACGATAATGGATGCAATAAGAGTGCGTCTAAGCTGTATCTTTCTGCGAATTTTTTCATCCTCTGCCTCAAACTCACTCGTATGGTCAAACGGAACAGTGGTAACAACCACCGCATCTCCTCTTTGAGGCTGGAAACCCACAGCCGCGCGAACCCATCTCTCGTAATTACGCAAGTCTTCTTCGGGAACGGGGAGATACTCCCGCGCAATACGTCCGCCGTTGGTAATAATAGGGTCGCCGGTATCGGAACGAAGTATTCTCCAAATTCCGTCAATAGCTACGGCAACCGAGATACGCTTAATTTCATAAGGCGCTTTTTCTTTATCCACATATTCTTTACTCATCTCGTAGTTTTTAATATCTTCATTTCTTTCGTAATGAGTAAACCTGTCGATTTTATCTTTTATTCCCGCTGGAACGTTATGGTCAACACCGGGAGCTCCTTCGGGGATATAAGCGGGTCCTTTAAAATCCTCTCTAACGGTTTTTTCACTAACCTCAACTTTGACGACACGTTCGCTGTCATCATAAGGAGTAAGCGGGTTGTTTTCTTTAATAACGGTAGGCAAAATCCTGTCTGCCCTAACGGTTTTCTTAGTCCAGTCAAATTCAATTTCCGCGCTCACGAGAAGTCTTTCCGGTGAAATAGACCGCTTTAACGCCTCTTTAATATCCGAAATAATACGGGCGCGTTGCTGAGCGTGTATTCTCATCTGCTCCCGCGCGACCTTCATTCGGTCGGACATATCATCGGGGATAAGCAGGTCGGACAACACATTACCCCTGTCGTCAACAACAACAACGTTTTCAGGTTTCAAATCGGGAATACCGTAAGCGACCAAATCGACAAGCCCCTTGATTTTACGCCTGTTTTCGGCAATATCGGTTCTGGAAACAGGGGTGATAATAACCGATGCGGTAATCGGGGTTTCAAAATCGGAATAAATAGACTGCTTTTGAGGGAAAGAAACCTGTATTGAAACATCCTCTATATCATCAAGCGATTTGATATGTCGGGTCATTTCGCCGATAACCGCGCGCTGGACATTCACCTTGCGCTCAAAATCGGTAATAGTAAACCTCTGCACATCGAAAAGCTCCCATCCTTTAACGCCGTCGGGAATAATCCCCTCCCATCCGAGTTGCATCCTAACCTGTCTTGCAGCCGCCTCGTCCTGAACAAGAATATACTTGTCGTCCTTGGTCTCAAAACGAATATTAAGGTCGTTGAGCTTTTGAGTAACTGCAACAAAATCTTCAGGAGATAACGGGGACTGATAAAGCATAGAATAAGTCGTCTGGGTGGAAAATGTTCCGAGTAAAATAATAGCAATAATAACTATCGCTAAAATACCGACCCCAATCATTTTTTGAGTGTTGTTCAGTTTCTTAAAGAATTCCTGTAATTTTTTCAGGATTTCTGCAAAATTAGGCATATACTCCTCCGTTTTACAAAATTGCGGGCGTAAAAAATGAAGATAATAAACGGAAAGCCCGAGCTAAACTAATAAAGCAAACTCCGGGTTTTCCTCCCCTCCTCTTCAATCTTAAAGCCCTTATAAAAACGGAAAGGAATTAAAAAGAAGATTTGAATAAAAACGAAAAGCGGATTCGCATAGCACAAAATCGGCTTGCAAAGATATTATGCAATCCGAAAAATGTAAAACTGCCCTTCTTTTCAAATTCCCCTCCCGAAAATAGGCATTTACCTAAACGGTCATATTACCGTATCATCATTATATCCTGATAAGCCTTAATCGCCTTATCCACGATAGTTTTAAAGAAAGAAACCGATAATCTCGCTTTCTCGGATGCTATCATAACTTCGTGAATATTTACCTCGTCCGGCGAAATTGCAAGTTTCTGCTCCATCTCGTTGGCTTCAAACTCAAGATTATTGACTTTATTAACAGCGCTTATCATCATTTTGGCAAAAGGCTCGGCGACATTATCGCTAAGCTCGCGGGGATATTTCCCGTTGATATGCTTTGGACCGGTGGTTTTGATATTAACCCTGTCTCCGATAACATTTGCAGTGTCTAAAATTTTCATTTTCATCCCCTCAAAACGTAGTATTTTTCAAACTACTAATTATTGTAACTTGCTATTTTAATTTTGCAAGTTTTTTTTCGTTTTTATTGAAAATATTTTTTATTTTCCAAGCGCAAGAGCCTTTTCAAACATCTGTCGCGCCGAATTTATCATCGTTACATTCGCCTCATAGCTTCTTCGGGCGGAAATATTGTCAACCATCTCCTCTACTATATTCACATTCGGGAACATCACATACCCTTTCCACTTACCATGCACCAACGCATCGGGATGGGACGGGTCATAAACCATACGCGGAGGGTTTTCATCTTTTTCGATACCGACCACTCTAACACCTTCACCGACACGTTTCTTGAGAGAATCGGGAAGCAGATGCGACTTAAAAGTCAGACTATTGTCCACAGGCGCAAAAACCGCTCTTGAACGCTGATAAGGTCCTCCCTCGGTTGTCCTTGTGGAATTTGCATTAGCTATATTATTGGCGATAACGTCCATTCTAAGCCTTTGTGCGGTCAATCCGCTTCCGCTGATATTAAAGGTGCTGAAAAGTCCCATTAGTTTCCTCCGTCTTTACTTTTAAGTTGCTCTCATCGCTATATCAAGAATTCTTATGTTTCTTGAGTAAATTTCCATCAACGCATTGTAATGAAGCGCATTTTTGGATGCATCCACCGCCTCCTTGTCTATATCCACGTTATTCTTATCATTGCGATAAATACTGTCATACTCTACCGATATTTGAGGTTTTACCGTCCTGTAATCGATAACGCTTTCAAACGGGATATGACGTTCGTTTGTCATAACTGCGGGGTATTTAGGTTTCTTTTCGGAATTCAACGCACGTCTCATCTGCGCCTCAAAAGAAACCTCGCTCCGTTTAAAAAACGGGGTGTCGGCATTGGCTATATTATCCGCAATAACCCTTCCTCTCTTTATTGAAGCGTCTATTCCCATCTCAACGATATTCATTTTTTTACCGTAAACATTATCCGTTCCGAAAATCATTTTTACCTCTCTTTATTACGGGTTTTCTCTTTTATCTTATCGGTAAAAAAATAAGGAGTATTAGTATTTTTGTATGTTTTTTAGGTTGACTATTTATATATATATATTTATAATAATCTACGGATTGAAATGGGAGGATTTATATGAGAATACGGATTGGCTTAATGTTTGTTATTTTGTCGGTAATTTTTATCGGATGCGGAAATAAGGGCGCCGCCGTAAAAAGCGGAATTAGCGATGCAACCGGCGGGGTGTATAAAAGCGATAAAAGAGTATTGTTTGTTTTTACACCCAATAGAAGCGATATTGAAAACGTGCAGATTGTCGGTGATTTTGTTTCGGCGGATATGAAGCCTATTGATATGGAATACAAGGACGGCGCTTGGAGAATCGCTCTGGAACTTGACTACGGCATCTATCAATACAGATACCTTATCAATAATGAAGAACTGATACCCGACCCTAATGCGGAAGCCTATGCGCCCGACAGTCAAGGGGGAAGGGTCTCTATCGTCGAAATTACGGCGGGAATATCAGACTAAATTTAAAGGAGAAATTTTTTGAATTTTAAGATGATATATTGTCTTTTCGGCTTGGTTATGCTTTCAGCCTGTAATCATAAACAGGATATTGCAAAAATCAAAGGGGAAGAAAGTTTTCACAGGTCGGTATCCGTATATGAGGGAAAAAAGATTATAGACCAAAATAAAGGCAACGCGGATTTTGTAATTCTCGATATGCGAACGGAGGGGGAAATTTCCGAAGGGTTTATCAAATCGGCCGTATTTCACAATTACCACAGCTCCGGTTTCCGGGAAAATCTTGATAAACTCAATAAAGATAAAACCTATCTTATCTATTGCAGAAGCGGAGGACGAAGCGGTCAAGCCCTGTCATTAATGAAAGAACTCGGTTTTAAAAGGGTTTTTGATATGCAGGGCGGTATTGACGGATGGAAACGGGCGGGTTACCCCGTTTCCAAGTAGTTTACATTAATCCTTCTTCCATCCATTTCAGGTATTTTTCGCTAACATGTTCTATCGGTAAAGCGACTATTTCCGGGGTTTCATAACCGTGAATTTCCTTAACAGTTCTTTCGACAACGGAATAAAGTTCCTCAGAGGTCTTAATCACGCATCGCCATTCGGTATCCTTTTCGACCTTGCCTTGCCATCGGTAAACGCTCGTGATAGGACCTGAAATCTGAACGCACACCGACAGTTTTTTCTCAACTAAAATATCGGCAATTTTCTCTGCATCAGACTTTGATTTTACGGTGGTAATAACCTGCAAATACTTTTTCATAGCTTTCTCCTTCTCTCTTTTTTATATTGCGAAACCCGTCATTCCTATAAAATAAGGCGTTAAATACACCTCAACAACAGCTGCGATAAAAAATAACGGAACAATAATAACCAAAAAGAACAAGACACAACTTTTAAAAGTTTCAAGCAAGGAATGGTCTCCGCCGATATAACGGATACCCAAAACCCTTGCCCCAAGCATAACCCCCAAACTCATCGAAAGCCAAATAGCCGGCAGTTCAAAAATCCCGTGAGGCAAAACGGCGGCAACAAAAAACAAAAAACCGAATTCCCCGGCTATCCGTAGAAACATAGCGCCCAGAATCAAAAAATTTAAAAGTCCCAGTCCGACCGTTGGTATAGCCAACAAAAACCCGCCGAAGAATAATATAGCGGCAACGCTTATATTATTAAGGAAAACACCCCAAACCGAAAAAGTAACTCCACCTAAATATTCCACCAACATCGCATTAATATACCCTTTCGCTTCGTCAGGAAGCAATAATCCTGCAATTATCGCACACACCGCAAAAATCAAACTGATAACGGCAGGTTTGAAAAAAGAATTTAGAAAATCCCTGAATTTTATCTTAATAAGCAAAAGAAGCCTCTAATTCCGCAATTCTGTCCTGATACAAACGGACTAACTTTATATTTTCAAGCACAATCTCTTTATACGCCACAATCTCAAGCAAACTTTTAAGAGTTTCCTTTTCTTCAGCGTGCAGATTCGGGCGGGATATTTTCAATTTTAAATCGTTTTTCTCGTTCCTGATATCCTCTTCTAAAATCGCAATCTGAACATCATAGTTACGAAAATCACCTTTTAATCGCGCATAAGCATAGGCGACGTTATCGTAAACCTTTAAAAACTCCTCAGTATCTTTAAATCCATATTCAACGACAATTTCCTTGATATTTTTATTCTCGGAAAGCGCTTTATAAAATTTTTGATTAAAGTCGGGGGAATCCAAATCCTTAGGAGATAAACTACCCCGGTATTCCCGTGAAAAGCTCAAAACCTCAGGCAATAACTCTATGAAAACCTCAATATGACTATCATTTAAAGCAACAACCGAATCCCTGAAATCTTTTTTTTCCTCACCTCCGCAGGAAATCATCCCTGCAAAAACCGCCAAAATAATTAGTAAATTAAGTTTTTTCATACCGCTCTCCCTTTCTAAATTACATATTAAACCCCGACAAATTTACCTCAAATGGAATTAAAAACCCTGAGCATTTCAATATAAGCGGGGCGCACGGCTAAAGCCTTGTCAAGTATAATTTCCCTGTCTCGTGCATTGATAGCATCCTCTAAATTAATGAGGGATTCCTTAAAACCTTCAATTTGGGTTTTAAATATAGCCATTTGGGAATCGGAAACTATCGAAACCTGAGATTTATCTAAATTGTCCAAAACGGAAGCCCAAACGGTATTAATCTCCGAAAGCACCCTTGCAAAATGTGAAAAATCCGCCTCGACAACCCTCCTTCCGCTTTTAGCTTTTGCAAATATATCCAAATCGTTAACCGACCTCTCAAGTCTGAAAAGTTCTCCCGTAACAAAAATAAATCCGCTCATTTTTTGTAATTCCATAAACGCCGTATTAGCGCTCCTGAGATTGCGATTAAAACCCAATGGGTTTCTCGAAACCCGCTCGCCTACGGAGGATAACTCGTTGCGAATAAAAGTAAAAATATCGCGCCATCCCCGCGTATTCATATACGAAGAATATTTTCTATCAAAAACCTTCCACTCCTCGCACAGAGCCTCAATAGCCAACAGCGCAGAATCCTTTTCCCCCGCATCGGTATAAAGAAGCGCCGATATAAAATAACCGTTCATCATTGCAAAATCATGTTCCAAATTGGAATCCGCGTAACCGTAAGCAAATACAAAAAGCATCGCCGATACTACCAAAGCCTTCCTCAACATTCTTAACTTCCTCCTATGCTTCCGCACCGACTACGAAGATAATTTCTCGATAGCCAATGCCAAACTCAACACTTTCTCTTCATCAAGTAAATTACCGATAACCTGCGCTCCGACAGGCAACCCGTCCTCGGTAAACCCGCAAGGCACCGATAATCCCGGCAACCCCGCTAAATTAACCGACAACGTAAAAATATCCGATAGATACATAGCAATCGGGTCGTTAATTTTCTCGCCTATTTTAAAAGCCGCTGTCGGTGAGGTCGGGGCTAAAATCAAATCCACTTTTTTAAGCGCACTATCCAAATCCCGTTTTATAAGCGTTCTTGCCTTTAAAGATTTCAGGTAATAGGCATCATAATACCCTGCCGACAACACGTAAGTTCCAAGCATTATACGACGCTTAACCTCTTCCCCGAAACCGTTGGAACGGGTTTTTATATACATCTCGGAAAGGGTTTCCGATTTCTCCCTGTAACCGTATCTGACACCGTCAAACCTCTCAAGGTTAGAACTTGCCTCCGCCGTTGAAAGTATATAATAAGTAGGCACTGCGTATTCGGTATGCGGCAGACTTATATCCACAATCTCCGCACCTTCCGATACAAGTTTATCTATAAGCACGCGGATATTGGTTTCAACCTCTTTATCCATTCCCTCAACAAAATATTCTTTCGGAACTCCGATTTTTAAGCCCTTAACATCGGGGTTAAGATTAAACTTCTTTTTACCGAGGTCAAGCGAGGTGGCATCCCTGCTTTCGTGTTCAATAAGGAATTCAAGCAAAAGTGAGGCATCTTCCACGTTCCTTGCCAAAGGTCCAATCTGGTCAAGCGAGGAGGCAAAAGCGACAACGCCGTAACGGGAAATAGCCCCGTAAGTAGGTTTTACTCCTACCACTCCGCAAAGCGATGCGGGCTGACGGATAGAGCCTCCCGTGTCGCTACCGAGAGCAACCGGCGCAAGCTTGCCGGCAACCGCCGCCGCGGAACCTCCCGATGAACCGCCCGGTATCCTGTCGCGGTCATAAGGGTTACGGGTTACTCCGTAAAATGAAGTCTCGGTGGATGAACCCATCGCAAACTCATCAAGATTAGTCTTTCCCAATGGAATCATCCCCTCACGATTGACCAAAATCTCAACTATTGTCGCATCGTAAGTGGCTTTATATCCCGAAAGAATCTTGGATGCACAGGTTGTGGGATAGCCCTTGATATTTATGTTATCCTTAAAGGCAATCGGGATACCCGTAAGCGCGGAAAAATCCCCCGTCTTTATTCGCTTATCCGCTTCGGATGCGCAATCAAGCGCCAACTCGTTAAATACGTTAATATATGCGTTCAAAGGCTTTTCGGTTGAATTATCTCTCTCGATAGCATCAAGATAAGCCTTAGTAATTTCGACAGAAGAAAGCCCGCCCTTCGCAAGCTCATCGGACAATTCTCTTACGCTCAAATCGGTTATTTGCATATTTTCCTCCCGCAATAATCAGGGTATATTTTAACTTAATTATGAATTTTTTTCCAAGAAATGTAAAGAGAAGTGGCGCAAAAAGCGATTTGCGAACGGTTATCCCTGCCTGTGCGGACACCGCTTCCCGAGTGTCAAGGGTCATCACGATACGCTCATTTGCTTCGGAAGAGGCTCGACAGGCTTGACAACCGGTTGGTTATCTAAAAGTCTTTTCTTGAACCAGCCGTTCATCAAGTAGTCGAGCCCAGCACCAATTTGCAGGCTACTTCAGGTGTGGCTTTACAAATTGGTGCCGGACGAGACATATCAAGATGACCTCACTGCCCGCAAAGTGTCATTCTGATTTTACTTCTTCAGCGTTTCCCCTGAAGAATCTAATTCATACTCTTCACCAAATTTAGAAGCGTTTTGAACCTAATCCCTTGAAGACCGCCAATCCCCCTTCAATCTAAAATCGGACTCTCCCATCTCCTCCCCGACAAAGTCGCTAACTACAAAGTTGACACTACTCCCGCCGTTGAATGTAAGGGTTTCGGTTCGGATATCGCTATGGGTATACACCAATTCTGTAAATTGATAAACACTCACAACCCCGCTGAAAATCACCGTATAAGGCGGTTTAATACTTGTGGTGAAAGTATATTCCCACCACCATCCGTTATCACTATAACTTAACGGAGCGCCGGGATAACCGCCGACCAAATCCACCTCACCTTCATCATCGTTGCCTTTAGCATAGATGAAATCAGGAGTCCATTGATAATGATAAGTTATGCCAAATTCTTCTTCCTCATAAAAAAATTCTTTAGCGGCTAATGTGAAGGTATAACTTCCGCTATCCTTCATTTTGTCAAAATCATCAATTTCATCCACCATCTTATCCACCCACGGGGGCATAAAATTAAACACACAGGAAGAAAAGAGAAGCGTCCCCGCCAACAACAGAAAACAAACGTTTCTTTTCATAACCATCCCCTTTTTTCTTTTATAAAAGTATATCTCGAAACAAAACAAAAATCAAATCTAATTTAATCGAATTTGATTTAAACGCCGTTTCCTTTTATAATATCCGTTAGTTTCAAACGGAGGTTTTGTATGACAGACAATATTAATTATCACGAGTCCGGTATCACCGATGAGAAAGCAAACCGTATCAAAAAACTTGAGGAGCTTAAAAGCCTCAACATAAATCCCTACCCGAATATATATAAACCGACCGACTACTCCGCCGATATAAAAGAAAAATTTGAGGCTGAGGGCGAACAGGAGTTTGAAACCGATATAGCGGGGAGGATTATGCTTTACCGCGATTTCGGGAAAGCATGTTTCGCTACAATCAAGGACAACAAGGGAACAATACAGGTTTACGCCCGCAAGGATATTCTCGGCGAGGAAAAATTTGCTTATTTCAAGTTGATAGATATAGGCGACATCATAGGCGCAAAAGGAAAGGTTTTTCGCACACATAAGGGCGAAATCACAGTCCTTATAGAGGAGTTTGAGCTTTTGGCAAAGTCAATCAACCCGCTGCCCGAAAAATGGCACGGGCTTACCGACGTTGAAATCCGTTACCGTCAGCGATACTTGGATTTAATTATCAACGACAACGTAAAAACCGACTTCATAACCCGCTCAAAGGTTGTTACCCATATCCGTGCGCTTTTAGTGGAACGGGGTTTTTTAGAGGTGGAAACGCCGATGATGCATCCGATACCCGGAGGCGCAACCGCGCGCCCCTTTGTTACCCATCATAACGCACTTTCAACCGACCTGTTTTTAAGAATAGCCCCCGAGCTTTATCTCAAGCGGCTTATCGTGGGCGGGTTTGAAAAGGTCTTTGAGCTTAACAGGAATTTCCGAAACGAAGGTATAGATACCCGTCATAACCCGGAATTTACTATGCTTGAACTGTATATGGCTTATGCGGACTACCGCGATATGATGTCGATTTTCGAGGAGATTATGAAATCGGTCGCTATCGAAATAAAAGGAAGCGCATCCTTTGAATATCAGGGCGAAACACTCGACTTCGGTAACTGGAAAAAAATCAAATACGTTGATTCTCTCAAAGATATTGCCGATATAGATATTTCCGGCGTCAAAGACCGTAAAGATGCCGAAAAGCTCGCAAAATCAAAAGGCATAAAAGACATAGACAAAAATATGGGCAAATGGGCAATTCTGAACCTTCTCTTTGAGGAGTATGTCGAACCTAATCTTAAAGCCCCGACTATAATCTACGAATACCCATCGGAAATATCGCCTCTTTCCAAATATAAGCCCGATAATCCCGAATTTGTGGAGCGTTTTGAAGGATTCGCCTGCGGGTATGAACTTTGTAACGCCTTTTCCGAGCTTAACGACCCGTTTGTGCAACGCGACCGGTTTACGGCTCAGGCAAAACGTAAGGCGGCGGGGGATATCGAGGCTATGTTTATGGATGAGGATTACCTTAACGCGCTTGAATACGCTATGCCTCCCACCGGAGGACTCGGTATCGGTATCGACCGCGTTGTTATGCTTATGATTGACACACACTCTATCCGCGATACGATTTTATTTCCGACTTTGAAAAAGAAGGTCTGAGAATCCGTTATCGGCTTTACACTTATAAAGTAATTTCACTTAATCATAGGCGCTTTCCGATTGACAAATAAGTCCCGTGCCTTTATTATAATGTATAACCGAAACGGAGGTTTAATGAACGACAGCTTTTTGCGCAATTTTCTACTCGCGATTGTAATTTTCTTTATATTTATGTTCGTGCTTTTTTTGTTTTCGCCGTTTCTGATACTAATTGCCTTTGTAATTTTCATAATCTACATAGGCTTTCTTGTTTACCGCGTATTTTCCGCATCTAAAGCAAAAAAGAAACAGGCAAAATACGATGAGCAGGGTCGAAGGATAACCGAAGTTTCTATTGTGGAGATGAAAGACTTTGATAGCACCGATGACGATAAAGAAAAACCGAAAGACACTGAAAAATCCGAAGACTGAGGCTTGAATATGGAAAAATCGGACATCCCAATCAATGAAATTATATCACGGGTTAAACATCTCGAAATCAGGGCGCGTAAACTTGTAGAGGATGCCCTTCAAAGCGAATACCACAGTGTATTTAAAGGACGGGGTATTGAGTTTAACGAGGTTCGTAATTATTTTCCGGGCGATGATATTCGCGATATAGACTGGAACGTTACCGCGAGAATGGGTGAGCCTTTTATCAAAACCTACATTGAGGAACGCGAGCTTACCGTAATTTTCGCCTGCGACATAAGCGGCTCTTCCTTTTTCGGGAGTAATATATCAAAGCGTCAAATTATGGCGGAGGTTACGGCGCTTCTGGGTTTTGCCTCCTTTTTTAACAACGATAAAGCGGGGCTTGTGCTTTTCTCAACCGATATTGAAAAAGTTGTCCCGCCCGCTAAAAACCATTCCCATCTTTTACGGATAATCCGCGACACTTGGCATTATATCCCCGAAAACCGGGGGACGGATTTAAACAAATCGCTGACCCGTTTAAACAACATACTCAAAAGAAAAACCATCATTTTCCTTATCAGCGATTTTTTAGATACGGGCTATGAAAAACCCCTGAGCGGACTTTCAAAAAAACACGAGGTAATCCCCATTGTCGTGCAGGATACTATGGAGGAGGGTATCAATATAAATCTTAAAAGCGCTTTGCCCATACTTGTCGATATAGAAGACATTGAACTTCGTGAAACCCGCACTATCGACCTTTCCTCCCACAACAAAACCGATATCGGACGCTTTAAAAGATATTACCGACTGCTTTTCTCAAAATTATCACTTGATTTTGCCGAAATTAACAATAAAATGAATTACTACAGAGAAATCGAACTGTTGCTGCGTAAACGCGCAAAACAGCGCTATTCATAAGGAGACGGTATGAAAGACGGGCTTTGGTTTAAAGATGCGGTTTTCTACGAGCTTTATATCCGCGCATTTCAAGACTCCAATAAAGACGGAAAAGGGGATATACAAGGACTTATATCGCGTCTTGATTATATACAGGAATTGGGGGTGGATTGTATATGGCTTTTACCGATGTATCCCTCACCGGGTCGCGATGACGGATATGATATTATGGACTACTACAATATCAACCCCGAATACGGAACGCTTGATGATTTCAAGGAATTTTTAGAAGAATCCCATAAGCGGGGAATAAGAGTTATCGCCGACCTCGTAATCAACCACACATCAGACCAGCACCCCTGGTTTATTGAAGCCTGTAAAGGAAAAGATAATCCCTACCACGATTATTACGTGTGGACAGACGACCCCAATCTTTATAAAGACGTGCGCATTATATTCATAGACTCGGAAACATCAAACTGGTCTTGGCATAACGAATGCAAGCGCTATTACTGGCATCGCTTTTTCCATCATCAGCCCGACTTAAACTTCAACAACCCGAAAGTTCAGGAAGAGATGATAAATGTAGTTAAGTTCTGGCTTGATATGGGGCTTGACGGTTTTCGCGCGGATGCAGTCCCCTACCTGTTTGTGCGCGAGGGAACAAATTGCGAAAATCTCCCCGAAACCCACGAATACCTTAAACGCCTGCGAAAATTCGTAGACGATAACTATGAAGGAAAGATTTTGCTTGCCGAAGCCAACCAATGGCCTGAAGACCTCCGTCCTTATTTCGGAAACGGAGACGAGTTTCACATGGCGTTTAATTTCCCGCTTATGCCTCGTATGTTTATGGCGCTAAAATTAGAGCATCACGGTCCTATCATTGATATAGTCAAGCAAACCCCGGATATACCGGATAACTGCCAATGGTGTATATTCTTGCGTAACCACGATGAGTTGACGCTTGAAATGGTTACGGATGAGGAACGCGACTATATGTATAACGCCTATGCCAAAGACCCGCAGATGAAACTAAATCTGGGAATACGAAGAAGACTAATGCCGTTGCTTGACCGCGACTTCCGAAAAACGGAACTTATGAACGCACTTTTGCTTACGCTTCCGGGCGCTCCGATTATATATTACGGTGATGAGTTAGGAATGGGGGACAATATCTATCTCGGAGACCGCGCGGGTGTGCGAACCCCTATGCAATGGAATGAAGACCGTAATTCGGGATTTTCCCGGTGTAAACCCTCACAGCTCTACGCCCCGGTTATAACGGACCCCGACTATAACTATAATGCCGTTAACGTTGAAGCACAGCAAAATCTACCGTCTTCCTTGTTTAACTGGATGAAATCTATGATTAGCCTGAGGAAAAAATATACAACGATATCAAGAGGAAAGCTCAATTTCCTCTATCCCGAAAACAAAAAAATACTCGTTTTTTATCTTGAAAACAATGAAGATTATATGCTGTGCGTATTTAATATGGCATCAACCCCGCAACCCGTTGAAATTAATCTCAAGCAGTTTAACGGATATACTCCCGTTGAAATTATCGGGGAGACAAATTTTCCCGAAATAGGCGAGTTACCTTATTTCCTGACATTAGACCGCTACGCCTATTATATTTTCTGGCTAAACCCGTCGGAATAAAAAATTCGATACGTTATCTCATTAGTTTTAACTTCGCGAAAAAGTTACGGGATTATCTAAATAATCCCCGTAACCGCCCCTTTCCATTAAAGGATAAAGCGCGGCGGTTACAGGCTCTATATTTAGGAAGAATTGGCATTACAAAATCTATGCTATGCTTTAATTCCTCTTTCCGAAAGTACTAACTCATCAACGCCGTCCTCGTGGACTCTAAGCGGAAATCTCTTGCGGATACCGGCATAAGCGGTAGGAACAACTATAAGAGTAAAAATCATAGAAATCAAAAGCCCGCCGAGTATTGAAAGAGCAAGCGGGGAATAGAGTTCGCCGCCTTCACCTAAACCTAACGCCATCGGTATCATTCCAAGCACCGTCGTGAGCGTGGTCATTGATACGGGGCGAAGTCTTCTCATACCCGCCTGATGAGCCGCCTCATCTATATGCATTCCCTTGAGGTTAAGCTGGTTTATGTAGTCTATAAGCACGATACCGTTGTTAATAACAATACCCACAAGCACAACAATACCCGCACCGGATACTATGCTTAATGATGAGCCGGTTATCAACAGGAACAACAGCGAACCGACAGCGCCGAAAGGCACACAGAACATTATAACAAACGGGGCGATAAGCGATTCAAACTGCGATGCCATAATAGCATAAACCAAAATTATCGCAAGAAGCATAGCTATAATCAACTGCCCGAAAGTTTCTCTCATCTCTTTGGAAGTCCCCTCATAATTGAGATAAAATCCCCTCGGTATAAAAACTTTCTCATCAATAGCCCGCCTGATATCCCCCTCAACACGGTCGGCGGAACGCCCGTAAATATCGGCGACAACGTTTACATAGCGAATCGAATCTTTACGTCTTATCGCGGTAGGTCCAAGTGTCTTTTCAAAATCAACAACCGATGCAAGCGGAATTAGTCTTCCGGTTGGAGAAGGAAGATAAAAGGTTTCAAGGTCGTCTATACTCAAACGGTCTTCCTCCCTCAAGCTGACAATAACGTCTATGTCCAAACCTTCGCGGTCTCTTACTCTTGTTGCAGTTTGCCCGCCGAAACCGGTTCGGATAGAGGTGGCAATATTCTGGGCGTTAAGCCCAACTTTAGATGCAATATTGCGGTTTACCCTGACCTGAAGTTCGGGCAATCCGTCATCGCGGTCAACGCGAGGCTCTCTTATACCCTCAATTTCGGAAATAACCGCAACTATACGGTTAGCAAGCTCATCCGCCGTTTCAATATTATCACCCCTGACCTGAATACGAATAGGAGTATCCCCCGCCCCCATCTGCATACCGCCCTCAATACGGACGTTTATTTTACCCGGATACCGTTGCACCATCCGACGAATTTCTTCAATTATATCTGCCTGTGTAACGGTTCGTCTGTTTGCAGGAACAAGGTTTATACGGATGTTTCCCCTGTAATCCGCAACGCCTCTGAATGCCGCAAAAATACCCCCTCCGCGAATCTGGGTGGTAATATTTTCTATATTATCGCCTGCTATGTCGATAATTTCCTGTTCTATTGAGCGGACAATAGTATCGGTATATTCAACGCGCGTTCCTACCGGTAAAGTCACCTGAACGTTAAACCGTCCTTCATCCACGCTCGGCATCCCCTCTTTTCCTATAACAATGACCAATACCACAAGCAGGGTGATAACCCCGAAGAATGTCCCGAAAACGGTAATTTTCTTATGGCGCAACGTCTTTTCAAGAAACCGCCCGTATAGCGCATCGACTTTGTCAAGCAAATTGAGGGTAAATTTTTCCCCGCGCTTGAAAAACCTGTTCTCCTTCATTTCTTTTATCTTCGATGTAAGCATCGGGATAAGAGTCAGTGCGACAATAAGTGAAGCCAACAACGAAATGGAAACGGTCAACCCGAGGTCGCGGAAAATCTGCGAAACCATCCCTTCTACAAAAACGATAGGAAGGAACACGGCGATAGTGGTAAAAGTAGATGCGGTAATCGCAAGGGCAACCTCTTTTGTGCCGTCAATAGCGCCGGAGTATTTTCCCTTACCGCGCCGTCTGTGGTAATATATATTTTCAAGCACTACAATAGAACTGTCAACCATCATTCCCACACCGAGCGCAAGTCCTGCAAGCGATATAATATTTAAGCTCACGTTAAAAAAATACATCATAATAAAAGTAACGATAATAGAGGTGGGAATAGATAATCCGATTATCAAAAGCGAGCGCCAGTCCCAAAGATAAAGAAATAAAATAAATATAGCAAAAATAGCGCCTCCGATAGCCGCCATCCCTACTCCGCCGATAGAATTTTGAATACCCTCGGCAGAGTCCATTAACTTAACAAGTCTGATACCTGCGGGAAGTTCGTGGTTAAGCTCCTCTACGGCTTTCATAGTATCTTTCGCAACATTAACCGTATTAAGCCCGGCCTCCTTGTAAACGGAAAGTCTAAGTCCCGGCTCCTGATTAATACGGACTATCGCACCCTCGCGGTTAAACCCGTAATTCACATCTGCAACGTCCATAAGACGGATTGGCACGCCGCCTTTCATAGTAATAATAACGTTGCGAATATCATCAAGAGTTCGAAACTCACCGGTAGTGCGAAGAACGTATTTATAAACGCCTTCGTATGTGTAACCCCCCGCGACGTTTTTGTTTTCCACCATCAAAATACGCGTAATATTGCCTATATCAAGCCCGAAAGCCTGAAGCCTGTTTTTAGAAACGTCAACGTGTATCTCGCGTTTTCTACCGCCTGAAACGTCCACATTAGCGACACCCGGAACCTGCTGTAACCGATGGCTAATCTGGGAATCGGCAAGCTCATAAAGGAAAGCGGCATCATCCGAACCGGATAAGGCAAACCCCATAATAGGGAACATATCCGGGGAAAATCGCATAACGATAGGTCTGCCCACCCCGTCAGGCAGTCGGTTTTGGACAAGGTCGAGAGCTTCCCGCACGTCCGAGAGCGCCGTATCCATATTAGCGCCCCAGTTAAAAGTTATCTGCACAACGGAGTTCCCCTCAACCGAGGTTGATTCTATATAATCAATATTGTTTACCGTAGAAACTGCACTTTCAATAACGCGGGTAACGGAGTTTTCAACCTCACGGGGACCCGCGCCGGAATATGAGGTTGCAATTGCTAAAATCGGCAATTCAAGATTTGGGAAAAAATCAACGGGGAGACGAGCAAGACTCACAAACCCCAGAATCATAATAGCAACGAGCGCCATCCCGATAGTTACAGGTCGTTTTACCGAGGTATCTATAATCGACATATTATTCTCCTTCCTTGTTTGTCGCGGAAGTTTGCATACCTATAGCTTGACGGATGGGATTAATTTTTGAACCCTCTTTGAGAAATTGCTGCCCGAAAGTAACAATCTCTTCGCCCGCTTCAATGCCTTCGGCGATAGCAACCCTGTCCCCCGCACTAAATAAAGTTTCAACCCGTCGCAATACCGCCCTGTTGGACACGTTCATATAAACCAAAGTGTCGCCGTCCTGTTCAAGAAGCGCTGTGTTGGGAAGCACAATCACGTTATCAGCCGCCTCAATAAAGATAGAAACATCGGCATACATTCCCGGTAACAAACGGCGATTTCTGTTATCAACCGATGCGCGAACGAGAAGGGTATGACTCATAGAATCAACGGCATAATCCATACGGTAAATATTTCCCTCAAATGTTTCATTGGGAAAAGCGGGAACGGTGATAAAAACCTTCTGCCCGCGTTGTATCTCGTTAATCATCCTTTCGGGAATATTGAGATGGGCATCTATTTCGTATATGTTGCCGACAGTCGCAACGGCAATAGACGGAGCGATATTAGCCCCTCGATTTACAAAAAGACGTGTAACGTAACCGTTAATCGGAGAAACCACAGGAGAAAGAGCATAGCTTGCGCCGACCTGAAACCTGTCAACATACATAATAGGCTCGCCCTTGCGGACATAAGTTCCCTCAAGTTTTAAAATGTCGGCAATCTTGCCCGGAACGTCGGGATAAATCTGCACGCTGTCGCGGGCTACCAATTCCCCGCTCAGCTTGATATATCGCTCCAAACGGCCCGGACTGACCTCCTCAACCAATACGCTGACAGCCTGTTCTCCTCTATCTCTATCACGCCCTCCGCCTCCACACGATACGGTAAACATCAGGACGGTTAATACCGTTAAACTCAAAAATAATTTTCCAAGATTCATAAAAACCCTCCAAAAAAGTTTAATTTATGCCTGAAATACGTCTGATTTCAAAAACACCGGAAACATAATCATAAACCGCCTGCAGGAAGTTGGCTTTAGCCTGATGGTAAGAAATTTCAGCCTGATTTAATTCAAGATTTGAGATAGTCCCCGCGCGGTATTTCTCATTGGCAAGCCTTAAACCCAGACTTGCCTGTTCCATACTTGCTTTCTGCCCCTCCATAGATTGAGAAGCCTCCCTCACTTGCATAAACAGGCGCTTTGCCTGAAGTTCCAATGCACGCTCAAGCTGCGTTAAAGCGATTTTAGTTTTTTCTATATTGGCATCCGCCTCGCGGATAGAATTTGCGGTTTTCGATACGGGCACCCATCCGTCAATAGGAATGGAGAGTTGCAATCCCGTATTCCAGCTTCCAACCCACGCGCGATTCGGGTCATCCGCGCTTTCTTTATTCGGGTTTCGGGAATAATCATAGTTGTAATTGAAAAAGCCGCTAAGTCGCGGGTATCGCGCGGATTCGGCTAAACGTTTGGAAATTTCAAGCATCTCCAAATTCGCCTTGAGCGAAACAAGGTTAATATCGTTTGCCTTTGTATATTCAATTACCTCGTTTAGAGTAATATCGGGCATAGCATAGTTGGTGGCATTCATCAAGTTGCCGATAAACTCCACATTTTCTATATTATCCATACCGATAAGGTTCAGAAAGGCAAGTTTGGAAATCTCATAAGCGTTTTCCATCTTAAGAAGCGCCGGTTGATTATTCAAATACTGGACTCTCATCTGGATAACGTCATATTCGGGAACAAGCCCCGCCCTGTAATTAGCAAGAGTAAAATCGAGAGTGCTTTTAAGTTGGCGGTCAAGCTCATGCAAAAGGTTTAAGTTCTCTTTAAGAAGGAACAGGTTATAGAAATTCTTTTTGACGTTAAACCGGACTTCGCGGGTTTTATCTTCAAGTTTTTTAACAGCCGTCCCGTATTGAATTTCCGCTATTCTTCTTGAGTTGTAAAGAGCAAAACCCGTAAAAATAGGTTTGGTTACGGAAAGCCCCAGCGAATAATTATCCTGCCAGACGTTTTGATTGGTAACGGGGTCGCCGAAACCGATAACAGGAACGGGAACAATATCGCCTGTGGGAAATCCCGTTGTGCCGTCAAATACCGGAATCTCAACGGTATCCGCTTCCATAGACGGGGACACTATCGTGCCTCGTTCAACCGTATCCGGGTCAACGGCTCTTACCGCCGCAGACAGACTAATCCCAGGCATATAAATATCGGCGATAGCCTGATTAAGTTTTGCACGCGCGATTTTCTCATCCTGTATTGCCTGTTTAATATCAAGACTGTTATTCAAAGCAATTTCTATAGCCTGCTCAAGCGTAAGCGTTACGGTATCCGCAAACGCAAGCGAGGATATAAAGAACATAGAAACAGCAATAAATATCAATGATTTAAAAAAGCCCATTGATAACTCCTTAAATTAAGTATAATTTTATAACTTAGCTTTAAACCCATCCTTCCTTTCCAAAATTCTCGCCCGAAACTCCTCATCCTCTGCAAAACCGAGAGATTTGTCTATATAAATCAAAGCATCGGAATAACGGTTCAAGCGCTCCCCGAGAATATAAGCATAAAAGAAATAAAGAAAAGCCTTATAATCATTGTTGCGGTTAATGGAGGGAATCTGCTTAACGACAATATCCAAATCGGCAACCCCTTTTTCCTCATTACCGCCCAAGATGGCGGGCATAAAAACAAGCATCATCCCGCGATAAAAGCGGGGAAGATAATGAGCAGGGTCAATCCCGACAGCCGTATCCAAGGCATTAAGAGCGCGACGGGCATTACGAATTCTGCCTCCGCCCGTTCGTGTAAGCGAGGCGTAACAGACTCCCAGATAACCGAACGTATAAACGTTACTGACGTTATGCGTAAGGGATTCGAGTATTTTAACAGCCTTCATAATATATTCGGAATTGGTAGTCATTTCACCGATACGGTAATTAACAAGCGCCCTTTGAAACTGTCCGGGATAACCCCGGGTATTGGTTGGGATAGAGTAAACATATTCAAGAGTATTTTCCTTGAACACATAATCCTCGACTTTCTCATACGCAAGATTATCGGCAAAAAGAGGCAAAGCCATCGAAACTAAAAAAAATGCAAATAACGTTCTCATATTGAACCCCCGTCATTTTTATAAATTCCGATACCCCGACAAACAAAGCGTTTTAATTCCGCAACGCCTTCATCAAGCGAATATTTCTCCTCAATATTTAAAGCGCGTTTCATTTCATTATCCGCGGTTTTAACCATCAAATAATGATTTATGTTTACCAATAGCATCTCCGCAAGAATATCGCACTTAATATCGGAATAAACCTTGCCCTCTTTTTGACCGAGTTCAAGAATACGCTGAAGACATAAAGCGCCTCTCTCTTTATAGTGAACAAGATAACCGTATTGCTTTTTCATACCGATATTACGGTTAGCCTCTCTTTTAACAAGCATCCCCTCTTCGCCTTTGGAAATGGCAAGAAAAAACTTCCCCCATCGCTTGGAAAAATTCAAAATCATCTCAATATATTTGTTCCACGCATTATCAAACCCTGGTGAAAGGTCGATTTTCTCCAATTGCTCGGTAGAAATCGAAAGAATATAAAAAAATGCGTTAAAAAACAAAAGAATTTTATTACCGAAATGACGGTAAACGGTACCCTTGCCTACCCCCGCCATATCCGCAATCTTATCAACGCTTGCCTTATGAAAACCGTTCTCCTGAAATTCATTAATAGAGCATTCAATAATTTTTAAATCCAAATCGTTTAGCGTATTAAAATCCCGAATTTGCATAGAAACTCCCACGTTACATACAGAAATTTAATCGGACGGACAAGTCCGTCCGATAAGGGAAATTATACCACGCTTTACAAATAAAATCAAATTAAGGTAGTGTCAACTTAATTGTGTTTTTAAATCAAATTTTTTTACGAAATTCAG
>CAZQBT010000020.1:0-39906 GCA_964591955.1 uncultured Brevinematales bacterium
ATAACTTGAAAAATATCTTAAAAGACAGTAAAATATGCGATAAGGATTTTCAAAAAAGCAAAAGGGGATTTCGATGAAATTTATCGTAAACAAGGACGAGTTTATTCATAACCTCAATGCAGCGGATTCCATTATCAATGTGAAAACTCCGTTAGCAATACTGCTCAATGTTTATATTGAGGCGCTTGAGGACGGCAATATAATTATACAATCCTACAACGGGGACAACGGGGTAAAGGTGGAGTCCGCCGGTATCGTAGAGGTTCCCGGCAAGGTCAGTCTCTCATCGAAGAAGTTGCTTGAGGTTGTCCGAAAAATGCCCGATGATAAAATTGTCTTTGAAAGCAAGGAAGACAACGAAAACGATATTCTCATACACCCCGAAAATAAAGAAAATCCTCTGTTTAATCTTATCGGGGTCTCCGCGGATACTTTCCCGGTGTTTACCGAATTTAACTGGGAAAGCTATATCCGTATCGCACAGGAAACGCTTGAGGAGCAAATAGAATCCACTGAATTTGCAGTGTCCACCGATGTATCAAAAATAGCGTTCACAGGGTCGTATATTGAGGAGACCGTTGACGGATTCTTGTCGTTTGTAGCAACCGACGGAAAACGTCTTGCCGTTATCACCCGCGAATATGAGGAAAAGGTCGGCGAGGTCGAAACCGGGGTTATTATACCTCAAAAGATTTTCAGGACTATTCACGGTTCGCTCGGTTCGGGTGATGTTTTATTTTCGGTGCATAATTCACAGGCTTTTTTCAAAATAGGAAATATATATATTTTTACCAATCTTGTAGAGGGCAAGTTTCCTAAATATAAAGACGTAATACCTGCTGAAAAAATAAATACAGCGATTGTCGCAACCGATAGTTTCCTTACCGCTATCGACACGGTTTCGGTAATGACCGATGCCGAAACGGGAAAAATTAAAATTGAAGTCGGCGACAAAAAAGCGGTTATATCCACCACACACCCTATCTACGGTGTGGCAAAGCAGGAGATTGAATTAGAGTTTTCCGGGACAACTATCACGATTGCGATTAACTACCGCTCAATTTATGACTTTTTGAAAGTCGTAAAAAGCAAGGAAATCGAAATGACATTAAACTCGCAATCAAGCCCGGTGCTTTTAAAGCCTATTAAAGACGATAATTATATGTATATAACTATGCCGATGAAGATTGATTAAACTATTCCCACCCCCGTTAAATATTTGCAATTCGACTCAATATTTTCGATTAGTTATCGATAATAAGATTAGAATTAACAAAACCTTAGGGGGAAGAAATGTATCTTTGCCCAAATCACAAAAAATGCAAAGTGAAGCTATTTGCGGAAAAGCTCAATAATATGGCGGGAATGGTGTATCTGATAGAGCATGAGTTTTGCTTTGTAAATTACGAGAGATGCGCGAGATTCAAGGCGGGACGCAAAGTAGGTATCGAAAAAGTTCCCGAAAATTTGTTTCCTACCCAAGCGGGTATGGTTGATGAGTTTCTCAAAAACCCGGATACCGATACAAAAAAGAAAAAAACCGCCTGAATTTTCAGCTTGTGTAACAAAAAACATACCCTGTCCGAAATTATCTATTCACAAATCGTTTAATATTAAAGAAATAGCGCCCGTTGTGTTTGGCACGCTTTTTGCGACAATATATACATCTGCACTACTTGCAAAGGAGGTGTGCTATGAAAAAATGTCCGTATTACGCAAAATGCTACAATGATTTTCTGAAAAATGCTCTATCAACAGACAGGGATTCCGCTATGTTCCTGCATTCCCAACTTTGTTTTGCCGCTTATGCAAAATGCGCCCGTTTTATCGTTAAAGAAGGAACAAAAAGCGAAGCCCCCGTTAAGACTTCCTTTGCCGAAAAACTTATCGACCATAAACCAAACAATTTAGTAATATAAATGCCTATAACCTCCAAAACAGAAAAGGGGCTGTCTTTACAGGCAGCCCCGATTTTTTTATATAAGCTTCTTTGCTCCCATCTCAACCTTGAAAAACGGGCATTTATTTCCCGGACAGTCCTTAAAATTGGCGTGAAACTCGCATTCAATCCCCGTGTGGGTGATAATTATATCCAAGTAGTCGCGAAGGAAATGCAACGCCTCAAGCAGGGATAAAAACATATCCCGTTTGCAGCATCTCGGAGAACCCAACTCCACTAACGCAAGTTGAGCCTGCGCGGTGATACGGTTTGTCATCTCCCAGCTTTTTACCGCAACGGGGGTTTCGCCGATTATAAGGGATAAAAAGACTCCGCAGGCGACTGCGCTCCCGCAAATACCGTAGGTCGGACTCGCGCAGAAATTAACCTTATCAAGCAAAAGACGCGCCTCGTGGATTTTCTTTCTTTTTATATCAAAACGCTTCTTTTTGTTGTAGTAACTCGACAAAAGAACCGCCGCGGTAAGAAAATGATGTAACAGAGTATTAAAACCAATTTTGGGATGCCGTAAAGCTATTTGCGCTGTTTGCATAGGGTCTTCCGTGGGGGTAAATGCGCAAAAGGTTTCAATAAAATCCGCCGCATCAAGATTATCACACCTGTCGCAAACGAAATGTCCCCTGTCGCATTTTATATACGAATCGGATATTTCCCCGCAAATCATACAAATATGTTTTTGACTATGCTGATATTCGGTAAGGCTTTCCATACATATCAGGCAACTTCGCTTGTTTTTCATATTCTTTTCCCTTTTTTTAAATCAAAATTTACACCCGAATATATCTTAAAGCAAATTCAAAATTAATCAAGATTAAACGCCGTTTTTACGGTCTAAATACTTTTATTCTTTAATTTTTTTTAATTTTATTATATAATATATTCCTTAGAGAAAGCAATATAAGAGGAGTTTGTAAATTATGGATGATTCCGAGCAAAAGCCGGGTAAAATCAGTAAAAAAGCTATTCGTGATGAGCTATCCAAAATTGAAGCTCATGATATTGTGGTTCCGCGTTCAAGGGTAGTTATGTTAAAAGTCGACGCTCCTTTCGATGATATTATCGGCACTATAATAAAAGACGGGCATTCTCGATTCCCGGTATTTTCCGAAAAAATCGACAACATTATCGGCGTTCTTTATGCTAAGGATTTGCTTAATTTGTTCACCCTTTCTCAAAAGAATAAAGAAGCGGGTATCAATAAAATACTCAGAAAACCCCTGTTTATTCCGGAAAATAAAAAAGTCGATGAACTTTTAAATGAGTTTATTAATACCCATATTCATATCGCTATTGTTGTTGATGAATACGGCAATATGATGGGGATTATAACCCTTGAGGATATTCTTGAAGTTATAGTCGGGGAAATAAGCGATGAATACGATAAAGAGGAAACCTCCAATTATACCAAAATATCCAATAATGAATACCTGATTTTACCCAAGATGAGCATCAAAGAGTTTAACTCTCTATTTAAGACGCGTATAAAATCCGAGGATTTCGACACTATCGGCGGGTTTATAATTGAACAGTTCGGATATGTCCCGAAAGAAGGTGAGATACTTAACTACCGTAACCATCTCTTCAGGATAAAAAGTGTCGATGGAAGTAAAATCCGTGAAATCATAGTGGGACGGGCTTAACTATGCGCTCCTTTATTGCCGTAAAAATACCTGACGATATACTAAAAAAAGTTGCGGAGTTTGTGCAAAGATGCACCGAAATACAAAGCAAGGGTATCAAATATATCGAACCGCAAAACCTGCATATTACGCTGAAATTTCTAAGCGAGATTGACGATAAACAGATACGTGATATATCTTCCGGTATAGATAAAATGCTGTTACAAGAAAAACCCGCCGTTCCCGAAATATCCATAGAGGGGTGCGGCGCTTTCCCCGATGTGTTTTTCCCTCGCGTGCTATGGACGGGAATATTATCCGATGACAGGCTGAAAGACTTGTTTGTGAAAATTGAGGATATATGTGAAAAATACGGAGTGCCGAAAGAAACCCGCTCTTTTAAGCCTCATCTCACCATAGGTCGGGTTAAAACAAAATCCTCGCGCGAAATTACCGATTTTTTAAAGCAAAATAAAGAGGTTAAATTCGGAAGTTTTGTTCCCGACGGGTTTAGTCTTTTTAAAAGCGAACTTACCAAACAGGGCGCAATCCATTCGGTTATAAATAATTTTAAATTTTCGGAGAGTTAGATGGATTTTAAAAAGTATATCGCTTCTTTACAGGAAACAATTGAAGACAAAAAGGCGTTTTCGCTTAAATTTTTTATTATCGACCATGATACCCAAAAGAAAATCGAAGCCGCTATAAATTTAATTTTTCAGAAATATTTTGAAATAGAAATGAGCGGCATAATTTATACCTGCGTAAAGGAATTGCTTATCAACGGTTCAAAGGCTAACCTCAAGCGAGTCCTTTTTGAAAGGGACGAACTTAATATTGATGATGATAACGATTATCTTAACGGAATGATGGAGTTTAGAAATATACTAAACGAATCTTCATATCATAAATTCCTGCGCGATTTAAAAAAATCGGATTATTGGGTAAACCTGAAATTTGAATATAACGAAAACGGAATGAGGGTTACGGTGATAAACAACGCACACATAGCACATCTTGAGGAAAAACGTCTCAGGGATAAACTTAAAAGAGCTATGAAATACGAAGATATAGCGCAGTTTTATATAGACCAGGGGGATGAAATGGAGGGTGCGGGAATGGGTATAGCGCTTATAGTAATGTTATTAAAGGGTATCGGGATTGACCCGTCGCTTTTCCGAATAGGCAACACCCCCGAAAATAGGACTTTTGCAAGAATCGAAATACCTTTCAACGAAAATTACGTGCCTATAAGGCGCGCCTATAACAAATCACACAGGAGGAACGGAGATTGAATATACTTCTTACAAACGATGACGGTTATACCGCCGAGGGAATAAATGTGTTGTATGAACAGATAAAGGATAAGCATAACGTCAAGATGTGTGCGCCGTTAAAACAGATGAGCGCAAGCGGGCATGCTATTACTCTTTTTAAGCCTATGGAGTTCCTGAGGGTATCGGATTCTATCTGCGCGGTTGACGGGACGCCCGCCGATTGTGTAAAATGTGCTATTTTCGGAATATACAAAGATATTAAATTCGACCTTGTTCTATCCGGCATAAATAACGGACCGAATATGTGCGAAGATGTTTTCCCTTCGGGAACGGTCGCCGGCGCAAGAGAAGGGCTTATTAACAACCTGTTTTCTATCGCTTGTTCCGTTGACGGGTGGAACGGGGATAAACATTTTGAATTCCCCGCAAAATTTATTGCCGAACTTCTCGATAAACTTGATGAGGAAATTCTTTCTTTAAAACTGATACTTAATATAAATTTCCCCAATACCAATAACGCAAAAGGTATCAGGTTTACCCATATCGGCAGCAGGGTTTACAACAACTTTATCCTGTTTGAAAAAAAAGACGGGAAAGAATACGTTACCATAACGGGTGAAGACCAAACTTTCAATAAATACGACGGGTCTGACCTTGAAGCGGTCGATAAAGGATTTATTTCCATAACGCCTATGACTAATGAATTTTTACACAAACCATACATAGATAAATTAAGCAAAATAAAGGATATTAAAACGGATTAGGTTAAATTTTAATTCGTATCATATAACAAAATCTGTTCATCAAAAAGATTGACAAAACGTGAGAATATGACACAATATATACGATTGTTCAGTATAAACTCTAAACAACGGAAAAGGACTAAAAAATGACAAACGATTCCGAGAAATCAACGGAACTACTGATTGAAACTCTATTAAACGGAAAAGAAATCGCCGACAGGCGGAATGCAGCGATGGCGCTGGGTAACCTCAAGGAAGAAAAAGCGATTGAACCCATGATACAAGCCCTCGGCGACCACGAGGACGTTGCTATATTTGCCTCACTTGGTCTTGTAAAAATCGGAGGGGCGGCTGTCCCTTATCTGCGCAAATCCCTGAAATCTTTTAATGAACAAATCCGCGGGTATTCCGCAGAAATTCTCGGGGAGCTTGAGGCTCACTCCGCTTTAGAAGATTTAATCGAAGTTATCGAAAAAGACGACAGTAACTGGGTCAAAAACAGCGCGGTCGAGGCTATCGGACGGCTTAAAAGCCCTCACACCGTTGACCTTCTTACAAACCTTTTAAAAAGCAAAAATAACTGGATAGTCGTATCTTCCGCTTTGGCATTACACAGGATGGGTTACAGCCACGGTTTAGCGGATGTTCTTGTCGACAAATTATTCACCGAAAACGAAATAGAACGCGGAATTACCGCATGGGCTTTGGTTGAAATCTGCCAAAAATCCGATAAGGCTAAAATACAAAAACTTGCGGAAAACACCTCCGATTACCATCTCGAAACCATACTTAATGAAATTGTCAGAGGCATTAGCTTGAAATAATTTTTCTAATATGATAAAATTTATCGTTTCAATTTTAGATAATTTTTCAAATTTAAACGGGAGGAACCGGTGAAGATGGGTTTTGTATTTAGCGGTTTGTTTTGGGGTTCTCTTTTAATACTCGTTGGTATTGCCATAATAATCAAGGTGGTTTTTAAAATCGATATTCCGATAGTTCGTCTTTTCTTCGCGTTTTTCTTTATCTATCTCGGAATTAGCGTGCTTGTCGGAGGGTTCTCATCTAAAAAGGCGGGAACTATCGCTTTTGATGATTCTACAATCGATGCCGAAATGGATTTCAAGATTGAAGAAGGCGAAACACCTAAGAAAAAAAGAGATTACAATATTATTTTCGGTAAGGGAACTATCGACTTATCCAAAATTCCCCTTGCCGACAAGAATATCAAGGTCGAAGTCAATACGATTTTCGGGCAAAGTGATGTGTATATCGACCCCGATATGCCTATAATTATCGAGGCGAGTTCCGCTTTTGCCGGAATGCGTATGCCCGATGGCGACAGCCTTGCTTTCGGAAACAAGAATTATTTTACCAAGTCTTTCAGCAAAGAAGAGCCTTATATTAAAATCGAGGCAAACGTCGTTTTCGGGGCTATGAGACTTATTGAAAAGAACATAAAAGACACGGAATAGAAAACGCAAAAAAAGTAACCGCGTCATCTATCCGTTACAAAGGATAAGGGCGCGGTTACTTTAAATTATATATTTACTTCAATCCCTGAAATACAGAGCATCTTTTTTTCCCTTCAGGCACCCTATACTATTAACGCCGACAAAAGTCATAGCTTTCTTGAGTTCAACAGCGATACGCTCAAAATATTGTCTGACAGCCTGAACGCCTCCGCCGACAGCGTAAATCATAACGGGACGTCCAATCATAGCAAAATCCGCGCCTAAGGCAAGCGCCTTCAGCACATCAGCCCCGCTACGAACACCTCCGTCAAGTATAACCACGGCATCGCTTCCCACGGCGCGTTTTATATCGGCAATCATATCAATCGGCGCAACAAGACTATCGCTAACCCTGCCTCCGTGGTTTGATACTATTATCCCTTTGACACCGGCTTTAAGCGCAAGTTCCGCATCAAAGGGAGAAAGAATGCCTTTAAGTATAAACGGTATCTCGGCAAACCGGACAAGTTCACGAAGCTCCTCAAATGTTTTGGTGCTTGTTGACTGCCCCTTCATATCCATAGTCATAAACGAAGCCGCATCTATATCCATCCCCACCGCAAGAGCGCCGACCGATTTGGCAGCCTCTATCCTCTCAAAAATCATTTTCTGGTCATAGCGGGGCTTAAAAATCGGGACGGCAAGCCCGAAGTTTTCCATAATTACACGGATACCGATTTTAAACTTGGTCGGCGTAGCCCCGTCCCCAACAAACCCGACAGTTCCCGCCTGATTCGCTCCCTTAACAATCGACTGGGCTAAATTCAACTCGCTGATTGCACCGCCGAGATTGGTAATAGCTCCCGTAATCGGTCCGGGCAAGACGGGAAACCCGCACTTGGCGCCGAAGAAATCCGCCGACGTGTCCACTACTTTGGCATCGTTAATATAACGGGGAATAATATCAATACGCCTAATCCGCTTAACGGAACGGACAAACCCCTCCCCCGTAGCAATTCCGCCGACACCCGGCATCATCCCCCGGCATCTTTCACCGGTGCAATCATTGCAAACAAAGCATCGTCCGTTAAATCTTTCGCGTGCCGTATCATTTATAACCGCTTCGGGTATCGTATGCTCATCACCCGCAACGGTAGAAATTTTAATGGTTCTGATAGCATTATGAGAAGCGCGAATAGCGGAAAACCGGTCGGGGGCGGCAACTATTATATGTCCGAACTTATCGAGATTATTCTTGGGAAAGCGCGCAGTATCACCGACTTTGCAATGGAAAAATATATCCTTGACGAATTCAATATTACGTGCCTCATCAAGCCCCACTATATCCTGCACGACACCGGGAGGAGCTATAATCGCGCGCTCTATCGACACATAGTTGCGGGAGTGGGTAAGGTTGTGCGGAGGAAACCCCAGAGCAATCCTCAAAGCGTTTTCCATCAGGTCAACGCCCGATGAATAAGGATAGGTATAAGCCGACATAAACCCGCCCGACAGGCGACCTGCAATTTCCCCGACAAAGCAACTGCTGCCCGAAATCTTAATATCGCCCTTAGCCGCACCGTTATCTATACCGATTGCCTTGATACCCGCTTTAAAGGTATCAACGGCATATTTTACCTGATTTTCGGGAAGATTTGACGGCATAATATGTCCGGTTTCGACAAAATAGGGGCTATACTCGATAATCCTGTCGGCTACACCTGTGATTGTAATATCCCCGTTATACACAAGCGCATCGATACTAAGCTCAGGAGCTTCAATATATTGCTCGATAATAACCCTGCCGTCTATGGAAAAAGACTTGGCAAGCTCAAACGCCTCTTTAAGTTCATCAATATTGCTGACCCTGCGAACACCGCGCGCCCCCATATTCCGCAAGGGTTTGATAACGCAGTCGTTTTCAAGTTTCTCGAAAATTTCCATAGCCTTGTGAATAGAATCGACAACCTCAAAATCAGGGACAGGAACATTAGCGGTGCGCAAAGCCTTTCGCATAAGGTATTTATCGGTAGCGCGAAGGGCAGTGTCGGGGTCAATGCCCGGAAGCCCCAATTCCTTAGCGCAAACCGCAACGGTATAGGTAGCATCCGTGCCGACAGTCAAAACCCCGTCGATTTTTGCCGTGGATGAGTTAAAGCGCACAACCTCCCGCAAAGTCGCTTCCGCATCAAGCGTGCTTGAATTGATAAAATGGTCTGCAATCTTAACGCCGGGGGCTTCAGGGTTACCGTCAACAACAACAGTCGTTATTCCCATCTCCCGCGCGCGGCTAATCACAGGCTCCTGCAAAACACCTCCGCCTATTATAAGAACACTCTTTCCTTTAATGTTTTCCATATACAAAACCCAAAAATAAAAATTTTAAAATATAAAATACAGGCTGTCCCGAAAGAGACAGCCTTAAATTTATTTTCTAAAAGGTAAATCCTTTAGAGCCTTTTCAATAGCTTCCGAAGGATATTCATAATCCTCAAGATGATTACCGAGATAAAGGTCATAAGAGGAAAGGTCAAAGAAACCGTGTCCGCTGAAATTAAAGAGTATGGTCTTCTCCTTGCCCTCTTCACGAGCCTTTTCGGCTTCGTGTATAGCCGCCCTGACGGCGTGGTTGGTTTCGGGAGCGGGAACAATCCCCTCAGTGCGGGCAAACAAAATTCCGGCATCAAAAATTTCGTTTTGATGATATGACCTTGCTTCTACAAAGCCCTGATTAACAACCGCGCTGACAAGCGGAGACATCCCGTGATAACGCAACCCTCCCGCGTGTATGGAAGGAGGCATAAAGCTATGCCCGAGCGTATACATCTTCAATATAGGCGCCATACCTGCGGTATCTCCATAGTCGTATTCATATTCGCCCTTTGTAACGGTAGGACAAGCACAAGGCTCAACGGCGACAATATCAACTTTTTTATTCTGAGTGATTTTATCGTGGATATACGGGAAACTTATACCGGCAAAATTACTACCGCCGCCGATACATCCGATTACAACATCGGGATAAACCCCGATAGATTCGAGCTGTTTTTTAGACTCAAGTCCGATAATGGTCTGGTGCATACAAACGTGGTTCAAAACGCTGCCGAGGGAGTAGTTGGTGTCTTTACGTGTGGCAGCCTCTTCAACCGCCTCCGAAATAGCCACACCGAGACTACCCGGATTGTCGGGGTCTTCCGCAAGCAACTTGCGCCCGTATTGGGTCTGGTCGCTCGGGCTGGGAATACATTCCGCGCCCCAAACATTCATAAGCATACGACGGTAGGGTTTAAGATTATAGCTAACCTTCACCATAAAAACGCGAACTTCGATACCGAAAAGAGCGCCGGCAAAAGCAAGAGCGCTGCCCCATTGCCCGGCTCCGGTTTCGGTGGTAATACGCTTAACGCCGGCTTGCGCATTAAAATAAGCCTGCGCAATAGAGGTATTGGGCTTATGAGAACCGGCAGGCGAACATCCCTCATATTTATAATAAATCTTTGCAGGAGTTTTAAGCGCCTTTTCGAGATGAATTGCGCGAAAAATCGGAGCGGGTCTCCATCTGTTGTAAGCATCAAGCACGGGTTCGGGAATATCAATCCATCGCTCCTGCGATACCTCCTGCTCTATTAGAGACATAGGGAAAATAGCAGCAAGCGCATCGGGTCCTATAGGCTTACCGTCAGGACCAAGGGGAGGGTCAAGCGGCTTAGGCAAATCCGCCTGGATATTATACCACTTTTTAGGCATATCCTTTTGCAAAAGATCAATTTTTTGAATTTCCATAAAAAACCTCCTAAAAAAATTAAAATAAAAAAAGGCACGAACCAACTCAAAAAACCCAGATTAATTCGTGCCCTATAATTACATAAATTTCACACCTCGCAACTCCAACTAATACCTCCCGTTACCCCCTTGATCCCGCAAAGGAAAACAAAGGATAACTCAAAAGGAAAAAGGCAAAAGGACTTAGATATTAAAAGCGGCAAGCGCCTCGTCTTCGCTGTCGTAGATGTCGAAAAAGCTGGTTAATTTCGTGAGTTCAAAAACTTTTCTTACGGAAGCATAAACATTGATAAGCTTCAATGCACCTCCGACCTTCTTAAGATTGGAAAGGCTTGAAATCAGGACACCGATGCCGGAACTATCGACATAGCTAACTTTATCAAGGTTGATTATAATATAAACCTTTCCATTATTCATTTCTTCTTTAATTTTCTCTTTAATTTCCGGTGCGTTGTAAAGGTCAATTTCACCATTGATGTCGAAAATTACAACTTCGCCAGTTTCCCTTTTGTTTATCTCCATAAAATCCTCCTGTTATATTATCAAAATATAAGTTATCTCATTTTAAAAATCAATAAGGTTTCATCATCATGCTGAGGAGCAGTGCCGACAAAACGGTTTACCTCTTCAAGAATCCTGTTGGCAATTTCACGAGCAGGTTCGCGTTTATTGCTGCGAATAACATCAAAGAACCTGTCCATACCGAACTCCTCGTGCGCCTCATTCATAGCCTCGGTAATACCGTCGGTGTAAAGCACGGCAATATCGCCCCTTTCAAGAGTGGTATAACCCTTACCGTATTCAATATCCGCCATAATACCCACGGGCATACCGTCGGTGTCCATATACTCAAACTCATCCTTGCTTGCCCGATACAAAACCAAAGGACCGTGTCCCGCATTCGTATAACTCATTATACCTCTTTCTGCATCAAAAAGCAAGTAAAAGCCCGTTGCGTATCTATCTTCCACTATTTCCTCGGAAATAGTGTTATTAAGCCTGTGAAGAACATCATTGGTTTCCTCTTCAAGGGTAGCAATGGTGCGCAAGATACTTCGTATCATAACCATAATAAGCGCAGCCGGAACACCCTTACCGGAAACGTCAAACATCATAACTGCAATTTTGTTGCTGCCGAAATCGATATAGTCATAATAGTCCCCACCGACACCCTTAGCGGGGATAGAAAAGGCATACATATCGTATTTTTCGCCTTCCGGGAAAGTGTGAGGAATAAGCGAGCGCTGAATCTCACCGGCAACGCCAAGCTCTTTTTCAGCCTGTTTCTTTTCAAGAATTTCCTGATACATCTGTATCTGCTGAATCGTGATAGCCGCCTGTTCGCCCAATGTTTCGATAAGTCCAAGGTCACTTTCAAGAAAAGACCTTTCATCATCGACAATAGTCAATACGCCGAAAACCTCTTCTTTGGTTTTAAGAGGAACAGCTAAGAACGAAACAACAGTCATAGTCCCTTTGATAGTCTGTATAAAACGGTCGTCCTTGGTGGTATCGGGGATATAAATAGACACGCCCGATTCTGCGACCTGCCCTATAAGCCCTTCACCGATAGCAATTTTTTCCGCGCGGAATTTTTCTACAATCATAGCTTCGTTCAATGTCATTCCCGCGACAATTTTAAACGGCCGTGTAGGAGGATACATCCCTTTTACATATTGCACGGTAAGACGGTTAGTAAGCGGGTCTCTGATAAGGATAGCCCCTGCACGCGCACTTGACCCCTTAACGGAGGCATCCACAATTTCTTTTATGATGGTGTCCAACTCGAAATCTCCGGCACCGATAATAGCGCTGATATTTCTCATAAGGTCGATAATAATATCGCGTTCTCTTGCTAAGTTTTCAACCTGTTTCTCAATACCTTCTATAAACTGGAGATGGACTTTATATCCGAATACGGCAAATAAAACCATAGCAGTAACACCGATAACAAACCACCCCATATTAGAGTTAAAAAGTATAAGAGAGGAGAAAACATAAAACAGCATAATCACGCCGAGGAAGAAATATAAGAGCTTTTTGTTTTTGTTTATATAACTCAACAGATTTCCGACATAGCCGTAAATTGAAGAAATGGCGACCCACGCAAAAACAAGGAGAACCAACTTCCAAACTACTAAGATACCGCGTCCGAGATTTCCCTTAATAAATTCAACGAAAGCGATATCGGTTTTATAAGTTCTTATAGAACGGGTAATCCTTAATCTGCCGTCAACAATTTCTTTTTCCAAGACAGGCTCATACGTGTCGGTAAATTTATATTTACGGGGAGCAACAGCGGGCACCCCTTCGCGCGCTCTTTCCTGTATAACAAAATGCCGCCCTGCATCATCGGTTTCATAGGTTAAATCAACAACCTCCTTTGACTGCAAAGAAAGGAAAGCAACAACGGCAACCAATGCCAAAACCAACAATATCTGCAGCCACATAAAGGTCTTAATGCCGCGCAAATTTTCGGTTTCAACGGACTTTCTTCGGATAAGAAAGGCATAAGAAAGCGCTATGATAAAAATCAATTCAACAGCTTGCCAGACAAAAAACCTCAAATAATACAACGGCATAATATCATCAAACAAAGCCTCTCTTGTTGCGCCGGTATATCCGATTTCAAGTTTTGTCCAAAAAACTTCGCCGAAATCAATAGCCACATAAACAATCGATTTTATCACAACAATAAAGAATACTATGTATAAAAACTTAAAAATAGGCTCTTTATACCTTTTATAATCAAGTAATAAGAGCAACCCGAGGAAAAATGCAAGAATAGCTTCAACCCAAAATAGGAGAGTAAAATCCATTAAAATCCTCCTTCAAATTCTACCCCTAATATACTAAAATCCTTTTCAAATTTGTCAAGTGTTTTTTCATTAACTTGCCGTTTTTAAAAACTTTTTTACCCAAAAAATCTCTTTGCGAGGTAAAATTAGATATAACACTGCAGTCGGCATAAAATCCGGAGGATTTAACGACATTCATCACCGCCAAAGGTTCAGGATACCCGTCGTTAAAGATTATAACTTCATCACCCGCCTTTATGCCTTTGTTTTCACCAAGACTAATTCTAAAATTACCCTCTCTCGTTCTTTGAGAAACAAAACCCACATCGGGAAAATGGGAATCAACCCACTCTAAAAACCTCAAAACCGTGTTTTCAAAGTCCTTATGTTCATAAGGCAAAGCCCGTTTGCCTAATAATTCGCCGGCCTTGTCGTGAATACTAAATTCAATAGCATTTGCGGCGGAATTCATATTTGCCGACACATAAAAGTTGAGATTATTATCTCTCACATATTCGAGAATCCGTGATTCCTCATCTTCTTTTCGGAATTTCATATCAAAAAACTTAAATTTATCAAAATACAAAGAAACATATTTAGATAACTCCACTATGGTCTCGGAAAAATCCAAAACATCCGACTTAACAACAATTAAGCCGTTAAAAACAAAGAGTTTGTCGCTCTCCATAACAAGCTGCCCGCGCTCAACCCTCCAATCATAGTTCTCAATACGGTTTCTAACCCTTTGGGACTGATTAACTCTAAAAAGGGCATTAAGCTCGTTATAAGCTTCCTCAAACATTCTCCTGTTCTCAAAATAAGTAATAAGCGCCTCGCGCGCTTCTTCCAAATATGGGTTAAGCAAAATCGCACGCTTCAGATGAACAAAATATAAAAACGAATCGCCTTTCCTGTAAAAATTCCTTGCGACATCATAATGCATCTTGCCCAAATCATTCCTTATTCCATCACCGATACGGAAATTATCAAGGACGAATTTCTCAAAGGAATAAAGATAAAACTCATTGTCGGGCTTGAGCCTTAAAGCCTTCCTGTAAAATTCGGTTGCTTTATCCGTATCAAACTTACGATAAGCAAGGGCGGTTTTAAAATACAAATATCCTCTTTCGTTATCGTCACGGACAAACCCCGATTTATCAATCCACAGGTATTTTTCAACCGCATCCCGATAATTCCCGTTACGCAAATACGAATCCCCAAGCAACGATATACCGAACACAAAATTATCGAATAAAGCCTCTCCTCTTTCCAAAAGGTTTATGGCATCTTTATACCCGCCTGTGGAATAATAAAAACCCGCAAGACTGTAAAAAGTCTGTCTTTCACGGGAGTTTAACTGGAGAGCGCGATTATAATTTTCCTGCGCCCGTCTCATATCGCGGAGCTTATAATAATAATCCCCGAAACTAATAAAAATCAACCAATTATCGGGAGAATAGCGTCGCGCCCTTTCAAGCATCTGCAACGCAAGCGGAAACCGGTTCATTTTGATATAAAGCTCGCCGCGGTTACGGAATAACTCGGCGTATCCGGGAAACTTTTCCTCTATCTCCGCATAGAAATTTTCCGCTCTGCCGAAATCGCCCAATTCACGATACGAATTGGCAACCAGCAACATTGCATCCACGTCCGTATGAGAATACCTGAGCGCCGTTAAAGCATTTTGCAAACTTAAATTATATTCCTCAAGAGCATAATAGGTAGAAGCGAGATATTTGTAAGCATCTCCGTAAAACGGATTTTGGCTGATAGCGTTCCGAAACGAATCAATAGCCCTGAAATACCTCTCTTCATTTAGATGGACAATACCCTCATCAACATAACGCCTCGTATCAAAAGCCGTTTGAGCAAAAACTAAAGAAAAAGAACAAAGGCTAAATAATATAATCCCCGTTCTTTTTATAAATTGCATCAAACTCTTTTCTTTTATCTTCATATCCCTCCCTGCCTAACAAGCCGTAGGTAAAATTCTTACCCTCCTCGACACCGGGCTGGCCAAGAGGGTCAATATTATAGAGATAACCTGAAAACACGGTAGCAACCTCAAGGAGATACATAAGCTGACCTAAAGAACTTTCATTGACTTCCTGCACGGTAATAGTAATAGAGGGTCTTCCCTCTTTGGCAAGAGCCGCCTCGGTAGCCTTCTGTTCGCTGTCGATAAGTTCATTCATCGTATGCCCCGAAAGATAGGAAATTCCCTTATAATCCCTGTAGGCTTCGGGAATTTTAAGCTCGTTTTTAAAATTCTCAACACGGATAAAAGTAACAATTTTATCGTAAGGACCCTCCTTAAATAACTGGACTTGAGAATGCTGGTCGGTAGCGCCGACCGCTTTCAGAGGAGTAGGTCCTACATAATCTATAAACCCGTCAAGATTCGTCTCTTTACCGAGACTTTCCGCCCAAAGCTGGACATACCAATCGGCAAGACGCGAAAGGGCATTGGAATAAGGCATCAAAACGGAAATCGGCGCGCCGTTAAGATATGCAATATATTGCAAGACCGCATAAAGATAAGCCGGATTCTTTATAAGGTCATCCGATGAAACCCATTCATCCATAATCTTTGCACCGTCAAGAAATTTTACAATATCTATTCCCATAAGCGCGGCGGGAAGCAATCCCACCGGGGTCATTACGGTAAACCGCCCCCCGACCAAAGGCTCAATCGGGAAAGACTTAATCCCGTCGGCATCGGCAATCCGTCGGAGGTTTCCGTTTTCAGGGTCGGTAATAAATACCAAATTGTCTTTATATTTATCCTCGCCGACAGCATCTATCAACAACTTGCGAAGGATAAAAAAAGTGGTAATAGTCTCGGAAGTGCTTCCCGACTTGGTAACTACAAGAAACAAGGTCTTGGCGGGGTCAATCAAATCAAGCAGGTCTTTGGTAGTATCGGGGTCAACATTGTCGGTAAAATATGCGCGAAGCCCTTTGCGTTTACCTGCGGGAAGTTCGTTATGGTAGGAATGGCAAAGCGCACTCATCATAGCAACAGGACCCAAAGCGGAACCGCCGATACCGATAACAACCATAGCATCAAATTTGCTTATAGTATCTTTTGCAAAAGAATTAATCTCATCAACAAGACTTTTATTATAAGGAAGGTCGTAAAAAGGGAGTTGCTTTTCGCGTCTGCGTTTTTGCATATCGTTATGGGCTTTTTTAGTAAAATCGGCAAAGCTCAAAAGACGTTCTTTCGTTACACCCATCTTAGAACCGATATTCTCCGCCATAGCGTTGTTAAAATCAAATTTGATTCTTCCGTTCATAGTTTGAAACTCCTGTATTTATGATTGATTTTCTTCGGTAAAAATTTCCTCGGTTTCCGTCTCAGAATCCACTGCACCCCCGCCGCCTTCAAGTGAGGATTTAAGTTCGCCGACCTCCTCACCAATTTTATCGTAAACATCGCGCGCAAGGTCTAAAAGAATCTGGGGCTTATCCTTAGCCCTTCTGCCCATACCGAAAACCTTGGACAAGGTTCGCTTGACCTCTTCGTAAACCCTAATTTTCTCATAAGGGTCTTCTATATATACGGTGTTTTTATACCGTAAAATACCGCAGATATAAAGGAAGCCGTCATACCCGAAATTATAATCCGTATCGGGGCCAAGCCAGTTGGCATAATCCAAACCCTCTTTGCCGTTGTATTGATTTTGCAGAGCAATAGTATAAAAATCCGCCGCCTTACGGTAAAACACCTCGGAAAGCTCCTGATAAACGGTATTTTGGGATTCTCTGAAAAGGTCTCCGAAAAGCCAAGCCGCACGAAGCGAAGCTACCCCGCATTTAACCGTAGGGGAAAATTTCTTTTTTTCAAAAACCGAATATGAGCTTATAGCAAAGATATAGCTTGCTATACCCGCAACCAAGTCCCTTTTTTCAAAAAAATCCGGGACATAGCCGAAAATTTTCATAACATACTGCGCCCTGACCGAACGCAAATCGGCAAGCCGCTCCGCCGTTTTCGAGGATATTTTCGTAAAATCTTCCTTCTCGGATGCATAATAACAATTGGGACATACGGTAATAGGATATATAAGCGGATTGATATCACCGTATTTTTGAGTGGATATATACATCCTGCGAAGTTCGTTAGTAAGCTCGCCGGCGTTGAGCCTTCCCCTGCCGGTTAAAAGGTCTTCGCGTTTAAAAGGGGTGTTGCATACGGGACAAATAATTTCTCTCTTTGAATAAAATGTAATTTCTTCAGGCATTAATCTATCCGAAAAATTTAATTGAGATATTTACCCAAAAACTCTGGGGAAGTAAAACAATCACAAGTAAAGCCGCTAAAATAGCAGCTATGATAATTAACGCGGTTTTATTGGACTTAATCTGCTCGACATACTCTTTCATATCGGATTCCCTCCAACTCATATCACTTATATCAATAAGTAATTATAAACCTAAATTCTTATAATATCAACATTTTAAAAAGGCATAATCGAAAAAAATTTCAATATTCGGCAAAAAACCTCAGTCTAAAGCGGTAATAAGGATACCCCCTGCCGTAATCAAAGGAATTTTTCATTGACAAACTTGACAAGCTCCAGCCTGTTGGACAAACCGAGTTTTTCATAGATATTGCGGATATGGGTTTTCACGGTCAGTTCCGATATAAAAAGAGCTTCGCCAATCTCCCGCTTTGAATATCCATCAATAGTTAAAAGAATTATCTCCATCTCGCGCTCGGTAATCCTGTATTCCTCAATCAAATCAATTCGCCCGACAATTTTTTTCCTGTTGATAACGATAGGTTTTACCGACAAATATCCCGCCATAAACCACAGGAAAAATATATTCCATACTACATATAAAAGCGGATTAAAAGCCATCCCGAAAACAAACACCTCAATAAAATACCCGCTCAGCGAACAAATATCCTCGCAAATCATAAACAAAAAATGTATCCCGAGCAAAACAACAAACGCCTTAAACACAAAAATTATGCGTTTGTTTTCTACCTTTTTTAATCCGATAAAAATCACGGCAAAACTATAAATAAAAGAGGGGTATAAAATCGCGCGATGAACAAAAAAGCCTGCAAGAAGCGTTTTACTCTCAAAATCAATAAAAAACGGGGTGAAAAACAGCACCGAGTTTAAAACAACAATTATCGCAAAAATAATATTCCTTAACCGCGATTTCGGGGTGGAAAATATCATATGAAAAATAAAAGGAACTAAAAATACAAGCGAAGTTCTCAATATAAAATGGATTCGCGTGGATAATGCAACATCAAATAAATCGCACCGGTCTAAAATAATATTTCGATACGCTAAAACCGCAACAATACACATATACCCGATTATAAAAAACTGGATAAATATATAACTTAATACCGCCGAATCCCGTCGTTTAAAATAAAATACAAAAGAAAAGACAAGCACCGCCCAGGCAAACGACATAGAAATAATATTAGTAATCAAAACAAAACTATAATCCACCATTCCTCGATACCACCCTTTGTTGACATTAGATTTATTCTATACCGATATAAAAAAATACACAAAAAAAGACAATATAAAATTTGCGTGTCTATACGGCGTTCAAAACCCCACCCCATCTTTTGCCGTTAATCGCCAAGCCTCCGCTTATCTGTCTTATGAATGTAAAAGATACGGGGGTTTTTGACTTATTTTCCCCGTTATGTTAAACTAACGCGGTTTTTTATCTGCTACTTACCGTTGACCTTAACCGATATAAAATTTTTAAGAGGTGCTTATGCCCGAAAAATTTACGAAAATAGTATCAACAATCGGACCCGCTTCGCGAAATTACGAAACAATACTTTCCCTCATAAATGAGGGAGTAAACGTTTTCCGTTTGAACTTTTCGCACGGGAATACTGAAGATCATAAACTGTCGGTTGACCTTGTCCGCCGCGCATCACGCGAACTTGATAAAACAGTCGCTATATTTCAGGACTTGCAGGGTCCTAAAATCCGCGTGGGCAATCTTAAAGATGAATATATAGAACTTGCCGCGGGAGACAAAATTATTATTTCCGGCGGAGACTTTGAAGGAACAAAAGGGCATATATCTATTGACTATAATAACCTTCATAACGAGGTATGCAAAGACGGCAGGATTCTTATTGATGACGGACTTATCGAACTTCGGGTGGATGAGGTTGACGGGAAAAATATCCATACGGTTGTGGTAACGGGAGGAAAGCTAAAACCCCGCAAAGGCGTAAATCTCCCTCACGTCAAACTCCAGAATATTTCTTCATTCACCGAAAAAGATATGGAAGACCTGAAATTTGCGTTTGAAAATTATCTTGACTACATTGCGCTTTCGTTTGTAAGAAGCGCCAACGACGTTATAGCTCTTCGCAATTATATGTCAAAGGAATTCGGGCGAACTATCCCGGTTATTTCCAAAATCGAAAAGCCCGAAGCGGTTGACGATATAGATAATATTATAGAAGTATCCGATGCTATAATGGTGGCGCGCGGAGATTTAGGTGTTGAAACCTCAAGCGAGGAAGTGCCGATTATCCAAAAACGTATAATCCGCAAATGTAACCTTGCAGGCAAACCCGTAATAACCGCCACGCAGATGCTTGAATCTATGATAAACAATCCCCGCCCTACCCGTGCTGAATCTGCAGACGTTGCCAACGCTATACTTGACGGGTCAAGCGCAATAATGCTTTCGGGAGAAACCGCTGTCGGAAAATACCCGGTGGAATCCGTGCAGATGATGACGAAAATAGCGCTTTTTACGGAATCAACGGTTATGTTTAAAAAACTCGTGCTTGAAAAAGTAATAAATATAGACCTGCTTCGCGAAAACGCTTTACACAATACCCCTCAAGCGGTCGGGCTTGCGACTGTGGAATTAGCCGACACCTTAGGCGCTAAATATATCGTTTGTTTTACGCATAGCGGAGGCACTGCTCGTCTTATTTCAAAATTCCGTCCCGATATGAAGATTATCGGGTTTAGCCCCGTTGCTTCTACCGTCAGACGGCTTGCACTCGCATGGGGCGTTATACCATTGCATATAAGCGAGGTTGAAACGGTTGATGAGCTTCTCGACGGTGCGGCAGAGGCTTTAAAGTATAAGGGAATGGTTAAAGACGGCGATTTTATCGTTATTACAGCCGGGGTTCCGGTCGGAAAGACGGGTAAAACCAATATGATAAAAGTTGTCCGTATTGGAGAATAACGCCTCAATTTTTTTGCTTCAAACCTTGTCCCGATATGCTAAGTCTAATTATCCGGTTATCAGGAAATTTCCGCCCTTTCCCCTTACTTATTTGATTTTGATTGTTATTTACTTTAAAATATTGGAATCAGAGAATAAACGGAGTATTTGATGGCAAAACAGGAAATTGTAACTTACGGTCATCCCTCATTAAGAACCAAATCCGAAAATGTGTGCGAAATCACCGATGAAATAAAGGAAATAATCCGTAACTTGGAGGATACTCTTAATTTGGACAGCGGTATAGGTCTTGCCGCGCCTCAAATCGGAGCTAACAAACAGATTTTCCTTGTGGATTTATCACGGGCAAAGGATAAACGCCGCGTTATTTTACTTAACCCAAAGATTATTTCTCAATCAAACGAAACGGACGAATATGAGGAAGGGTGTTTATCACTGCCGGAAATTTGGGGCAACGTAACCCGCCCCTCTCAGGTAAAGGTTAAAGGACAACTTTTAAACGGAAGTTCTATAATTATTGAGGCGGATGGGCTTTTTGCGCGCGCCTTGCAGCACGAACTTGACCATCTCCAGGGCAAGCTCTTTATCGACTATCTTTCGCCGGATGAATACGAAAAAAACCGCGTAAAAATCCAAGCCCTGCTTGATAAAAATAAAAAAAATTTGGGCAAGGTGATTGAATGAAAATTGTATTTTGGGGTAGCGCGGATTTCTCCTTACCCTCGCTTGAAGCTCTTCGCAAAGAATTTGACGTTATCGGTGTTGTTACCAACACCGATAAAAAAGTCGGCAGGGGTATGAAGGAAACCAAGATGACCCCTATGAAATACTGCTCATTGCAGAATGATTTGATTTGTATGCAACCTCAATCTATGAAAGACCCGGTTTTTATTGAGGAGCTTAAAAAGATAAATGCCGACCTTTTTGTCGTGGCGGCTTTCGGACATATTATACCCGAAGAGATTATCTATATGCCGAAATACGATACTATAAACCTGCACGCCTCGCTGTTGCCGAGATACAGGGGCGCCTCGCCGATACATCAGGCTTTACTTAACGACGATAACTACACGGGCAACACGATACAGTTTATAACAAAGGAACTTGACAAGGGCGATATTATCCTGCAAAGCAAAATTGAAATCGGCAAAGATGAGTTTTTTGATTCGCTTCATAACCGTCTCGCAAAAGACGGCGCAGAACTTCTTATTGAGGCAATAAAGCTGATTAAAAGCAATAATATCAAACGTATTAAACAGGATGATACCAAGGCGAGTTTTTGCAAAATTATAAAAAAAGAAGACGGCTTAATAGATTTTAAAACACAAACAGCCCGCGAAATTTACAACAGGTTTCGCGCGTTTTCAAACTGGCCTAAGATTTACTCGGTATATTCCTGTTTGCAAAGATGCGAAGCCGATAAGCCTAAGGAAATACGAATTGTTTTAACCAGTATTCGCGAAAACCGTAATTTAAGCGGCGAAGCCGGCAAGATTATAAATATCAATAAACGGGTTTTGACCGTAGCCTGCAAAGACGGGGCAATTGATATTACCGGATTAAAACCATCCGGAAAAAGCGAAATGGATATTTCCGCATTTATCAACGGTTACCATCCGAAATGCGGAAACTATTTTCAGATATAATTTATAAAGCTAAAGGAGAACTTTATGGCTAAAAAAGAAAATACCGATAACAAAAACCTGAGTTTCGGACAAGACCTGAAAGTAAAGGTTTTTTCAACAAAGCGCTCGCTTAAAAATTTCTTTAATCCAAAGGGCGCGGATATATACACCCGTTTTGTCAGACGGATGCTTCTTTTTGGAATTTTAAGCATATTCGCTGCGGCATTAATAGTTATAATAGTTTTATTTATCTCACGGATAGGCGCGCCTACAACAAAAGTCCCGTCCGTCAGAGGTATGAACGTAGTTGAAGCGGCAATGGAAATTAGCAGCAAAGAACTCGCAGTAGAAATCGACGGGAAATTCAGCGATGAGTTCGGTCGCTTTATGGTTTTGGAACAACACCCGAAACCCGGTCTCACGGTTCGCAAGGGGCGCACCGTCCGCTTGCTCGTTAGTCTGGGCCGTGATGTTTATACCGTTCCAGACCTTCGCGGGATGTATCGTCCCGATGCTGAGCGCAGGCTTCGCGAATTGAATATCCCGTTTGAAGTTACCGTTATACAAAGCGATGCTTTCCCGACTAATACAATCATCAGTCAGGATTTAACCCCGAACAGGGAGGTTGACCGCTCGGTGCGTATGCGTATAGTGGCAAATTCGGATATCGGAAGGGATGATTACCGCGTTCCCGATTTCACAAAGCGTCCCGTTGATTACGCCGTAAGGACTATGTATTCTCAGGGCGTTATCCCCCGACTAAATAAGGTTATTACCGACGTGCGGGAAGAGGACGGTTTGGTTATTACACAGTCGGCAAGAGCCGGTAGTATTATTCTTAAAAATACCGCTATTGATATTAATGTCGGGGTTTACGGCGAGGATGAACTTGAACGTCAAAAATACAATTATCACGTTTTCCGCCATTTTATACCTGCCCGCCCCGATACGGAAGACAGCGAGGCTATGGCAAATGTCCGAATCACTGTCTTTGACGAACTCGGCGAGGAGCGCGATATTGTAAACAAAACGGAGAAATACGGCTCGGTTATTACCGTTACGTTTAAGTCATTCGGACGAACCCGTCTCTTTCTTATAGTGGATAATAATTTCGTAAAAGAAGTTGAATATGGAAATTAAGATTGCACCTTCGATTTTCGCCGCAGATTTTATGGATATACGAAAGGCGGTTAATCTTTTTGAAGAAACTAAAGTCGATATGATTCATTATGACGTTATGGATAACCATTTTGTCCCGAATATATCTTTCGGACCAAAGTTTATCAAGGATATTGCATCAAAAACGAATATACCGTCGGACGTTCATCTGATGATTGACCTTGACAAAAATTTTAAGGATTATCTTGATTTACCGATAGAAAGTATCACTATACATTTAGAATCCGCAAACGGTCATATAATGGACTATATCAACGCTATACGAAACTCCGGTAAAAAAGCGGGATTATCGCTAAAACCCGCGACCCCTGTTGATGCGCTCTTACCGTATCTTCACGCAATAGATTTGGCGCTTATTATGAGTGTGGAGCCGGGATTTTCGGGACAAAATTTTATGCCCGAAGTCCTTGATAAAATCCGCGATATGAAAAATATTATCGAGGAGCGCGATATAAGTATTCAGGTTGACGGAGGGGTTTCGCGTGAAACGTATAAACAGGTATTGGATGCGGGAGCGGATTTTTTGGTTATCGGGTCTGCTTTCTTCAAGGATAAAAATCCCGCGGAATGGGTTAAAAATATCAAGCGGAAAATATGATTTTTTTGAAACAATATGTTATATTGTTGTTTAATACAAAACGATTGTCGAATCCTTAAATATGGAGTGGGAAATTGGGATTATTCGATAATATTAAAAACAGGCAGTTAAAATCCTCTATTGAGCAAAAAGGACTTGCTCTCGCTTTGGGGGGAGGCGGGTTAAAAGTCTTCTTTCATATCGGAGTGATTGAGGCTTTGGAAATTGCGGGTATTAAAATTATGGAAATTGCCGGGACAAGCGCGGGTTCCGTGATAGGTGCGGCGTATGCTGCCGGGCTTTCTGTCGATGAAATAAAAGAAATCGGATTGGAAATCGACAAGTCCGCCATATTTGAATACGGCTCTCCTTCTCTTTCAAAAAACGGACTCCTTAAAGGCATCAAAGCTCAGGAATATTTCGACGATATACTAAACCATATAAATTTCGATGATTTAAAAATCCCGTTTTACGCGATTGCTACCGACCTTATTTCAGGCGAAGAGGTTGTAATCGACCACGGCAACGTCGCGCTTGCTATCAGGGCAAGCATATCTATCCCTGCAATCTTTGAGCCTGTAATCTTTGAAAACAAGGTTCTTGTTGACGGAGGTGTCGTTAATAACCTTCCCGTTTCCGTAATAAAAAAACACTGGAGGGGCGCGGTTCTCGCCTCACAACTTGATGTCATATATGTCCCGACTGATATTGTTATAAGAAAATCCTCCAATATCCTGAATTCTTTGATTAAAAATATTCCTATGTTTGAGATTTTCCCTATCTTTAAAAAGAAAGACGATACTAAATATTTAGATGCAAATATAACTTCAATACTATGGCGCTCGTGGGCTATTATGAGTCATAAAAAACTTGAATATGACTTAAAAAAATACCCTCCCGACATTCTCGTTGTTATAGACAAGGATATAAACCCCGGTATAAACGACCTCAACAGATACAATATACAGGAAATTATAGACCACGGCAAAAACACCACGCTGCAAACCCTGAATAAAATGGGAATAATATCATAGGATATAAAATGCTTAAATCAAAAAACCTTTTTAAAATCGGAATGTTTTTTACCCTGCTGTTTTCGGTAACGGCTTACGGTTTTTCGGCAACATTTAACGCGCATTTGGAAAAGCTTTATCTTATCAGCGAGGGTAAAATCGAAGCTCCCGAATTGCGCGATTCTCTCTTAAAAAGCGTATCCCCGTCGGGCGTTTTGCCTATGGAGGTCCACGTTTACGGTAAAGGCAATCACAACGCCGTAACCGCATTGGGTGGAAATATCCTGATGCGCAGAGGGAATTATTTCACCGCTTTTATACCCACGTCAAATCTCGGCGCATTCAAAGAAGAAAAATCCATTGAGTTTATGCATGCCGGAGGAGAGGTTAAAACTCTTCTCAACAACGCCGGAAATTATATCTCGCTTAATCAAAGCTATTACGGCGGGTATCGCGGCAACGGCGTAATTATCGGGATTATAGATACCGGCATAGACCTTGCTCATCCCGACTTCCTTAACGAAAACGGGCTTACAAGAATTTACTCCGTCTGGGATCAGGCATCAACGGAGGGTTCGGCGCCCGAAGGCTTCGATTACGGAACGCTTTGGACAAAACGCGATATTGACAACGGGGTAGCCACTCAAGAAGACGTTTACCTCCACGGCACTCACGTAGCGGGAATTGCTGCGGGAAACGGAGCCGCATCAAACGGCAAATATCGCGGGGTATCGCCCGAGGCTAATATTATCGTGGTAAAAACCGACTTGAGCAGTATCGGATATACTTTGGATGCAATCGACTATATATTTTATACTGCAAATCGGCTCGGTTTGCCTGCGGTAATAAATATCAGTCTCGGCACACAGGACGGTAATCACAAAGCCAACGACCCTTTTAACGCTATTGCCGATTATATTGTCGATTATTACGAAAACAAGGGCAGGATTATTGTCTGGGCGGCAGGCAATGACGGTCATTTGCCTTTCCATACCACCAACACTATCATTGCGGATGAAATATGCGAGGTTGAATTGGATTATAACAACGGAAGTTTTCATATAAAGTTTTTTTATAAAAATAACGAGTTTATCCCCGTATCGGTCAAAAGAGGCGCCTCTACAATCATCCCTTTTACAACTCAACCTACCTCAAGCGGAAGCGGGGCTTATATGCAGATGGGTAATTACGCCGACACCGGCGATAAATACGTTTATATAAGAATCAGCGATTTTGCAGGCGACTGGAGAGTGGAATTTGACGGTAGTTCTGCAAACAGCGACATCAAGTTATTCGGATATGTTCTCGTCCAAGATAAGGATAAGATAAGTGGCTTTAAAAATCCGGTTTATGACGGCACTATTTGCACAACCGCATCGCAGTCAAAAGCAATAGCGGTGGGGGCGATGGTAACAAGACCCGCTTATACAAACTCTCAACAATTTCTGCAAACCGACAACCGTCTCACCAATGAAAACATCGCCTATTTTTCGAGCAGGGGCCCTACCGCGGATAATCAGCAAAAACCGGAGGTCAGCGCGCCGGGCTCATTTATAATTTCCGCATTGTCTAAAGACGCAAGCCCTGAAACCAAATTTATTATAAACAATTATTACGCGGCATTGCAGGGAACAAGTATGGCGGCGCCTGTTGTTGCGGGTTTTGTTGCACAGATGCTTGAAAAAGAGCCGAATTTAACGGTTGAAGAGGTCAGGGAACGTTTAATATACCACGTAAGAGGTAATCAGTATAAAACGAACCCCGGTATGTGGGACTCATCTTTCGGTTACGGTATCGTTGATGCTATGAAACTTATGGAATATGATGCCGAAACCCAAACCTTTGACGTCGTAATAAAAAATAACGTTTTGAATACAAGCTCACAGACGGATAACCGCTATTCCCTGATTTTTCGTTCTAACCATTCGCAGATAAATAAAACCCTGCGAGTGGGAATTTTCGATTTGCGCGGAAATGCAATCAGACCCTTTGAGGAAAAAACAATATACGGTATTGAAGCCGAAAAATACGAATGGGACGGCACCGATATTTTCGGTAAAAAAGTCCCCGCAGGAGTTTATAATGTTACGGTTCAAATGGATAACAATACTACTACTTATCCTGTGCTTGTCGTTTACTGACGGGTTTGCCCTGTTCGCCAAGGATTTTGCATATATGCAAAATTCCGTAAACGAGGCAATAGGACGCATTTACGCTATAAACCCTTACGGCGCTTACAGCGCAAACCAAAGGTTTGAAGCGGATATTTCTTTTATACAAAGCACGATGGTAAAAAATTTGCTGTTGTTTTATAACCTTATACCCCGCGTGCATCTCGGCGCGGAATTAATTTTTATACCGGGTTTTACCGCGTATGATGACTTGGGATTTGCCGAAGAAATATTTCCGATTGCTACGGGATTAAGACTCGGTGCGGATATAATAAACAGGGATATTTTCAATTTCAACCTGAACGGCTTTTTAGGATGGGAAAGCGTAGGGGAGTATTCAAGCAGTTTTATTTATTCCTTTTCAGGCAACTTATCGCTTTCCACAAAAAACGGGTTCGCAGTCGGTATTCTCGGAGGAGTTTACGGTATAAGCGCAGGTGCGGTCAATAACCCGATGAAATATCTCGGCAATGAAAAATTTTCAAACGAATGGTTCTTTGAAACGGGGTTAAAATATATGCCCAATAATTTCGGGATATTCGCCGCTTTTAATGTAGAATCCATATTTAAAACGATAAAAACCGGGGTTTTATATTCTATTTCCCCGAAAGCGGATTTGCTCGCGGGTTTTAACCTTACGCTTGAATACTACGGATGGGATGTAAATATCGGAATTAATTTGAAGGAAATGCAGGTCTTTAAGCGTAATACGGAAATAGGACTTTCGACAGGGATTACGGGAGCAGGCGCTTTTACGGTTAATTTCAGATACGTCATAAATTTCAAAAAACGTTTGGAAAATACGAATCAACAATAGATAAGGAGAGCAAAATGGTAATTACATTGACTTTAAATCCGTCTATCGACAAATACGGAGAAGTGGACAATATAAAGTATGAGGATACTATGCGCGTTAATGCAATAAGCTATGACGCCGGCGGGAAAGGAATTAACGTTTCAAGAGTCCTCTCACGTTTCGGAATAGACAACACGGCGCTTTTCTTTTCGGGCGGTAAATTCGGCGCTTTATTCCGCTCTATGCTTGATGATGAAAAAGTCGATTATGATTTCGTTCAGATAGAAGACAATACGAGACTTAATTATACGGTTTTCGACAAATCCAAAAAAGAGGTGCTTAAGCTTAATGCGCCTGGGCCTGAGGTATCCGATACGGATATAGATAAGATAATCGCGCTTATAGAAAAGCACGCGGATAAAAATGCAATTCTCGTTATGGCGGGAAGCCTTCCCCCGAATACGAAAAAAAATCTCTACGCCCGTATAATCAACGCAGTAGAGGATAAAGTAAAATACACGTTTTTAGATACGGAAAGCGATATACTTGTGGAAAGTCTCAAAGAATGCCATCCTACGTTTATTAAGCCGAATATATCCGAAACGGGAAGGATTCTCGGACGCAATATGAAAACGGAGACGGATTTTATAGAGGCGCTCAAGCTCCTTGAGGATAAGGTAAAATATCCGCTTGTATCGGCGGCAAGTCTCGGCGTATTTTTTAAAAACCCGGAGGATAACCGTTTTTATAACGTAATTCCACCGCAGGTTCAACCGGTATCAACCGTAGGAGCGGGAGATTCCTTTGTTGCGGGATTCTGTATGGAAATAAACAACGGGGCTTCTATATTAGACGCGGTAAAGAAAGGGGCATCCTGCGGAACTGCGACCGTTCTCACACCCGGAACCCAGTTATGTTTTCCCGAAGATGTCGAAAAGATAGCACAAGAACTTATTGTAAGGAAAATGGACTAATCGGAAGAATCCTCATCGAAAATAATTTTTTTTGCTGCGGCTACGGAGGGAACTATCTCGACAATAGAGGGGAACCCGATAACGTCCAATACCTTTTGCATCTTGGAATTAACGCCCGCGACTATAACGGTGCCGCCGTGTTCGCTTGTCTGATTAAAATAAGAAATAAGCGTCCCGATTGCCGCACTGCACATATACTCAAGCGCGGCAAAGTCGAGTATAATCTTATCCGATTGCTCCATAGCTTTTTCCAAATGATCATCAAAAGCAACAACCTCCTGTGAGGTGAGGCTACCCGATACGCTCAAAATAGCTATATTATTGTCTATTTTTAAAGAATAACCGGCATCCGACATACGGTTTCTCCTTATTTATCTTTTGATAATATATCTACAGCTTCTTCAATAGAATCGGCAAAATTCATAAAACGAGTAAACCCGGCAGAACTGAAGGTTCGCTCAATTTTCTTATTAAGCCCGATAATAACAACATTGCCGTTTTCTTTCTGGACAACTTGATTATAAAACGAAACCAAGACTCCCATCCCGCCGCTGCATATATAGTCTAACTTAGAAATATCAACGACTACCCGCTTGGCATTCTCAGCTAAAGATGTGAGTTCTTTTTTCAACTCCCTAACATTATCGGCAAGAAGCTCGCCGGAAAGTGTAACAAAAGCTATTCCGTTACTAAAATCTAATGAATAGCCAAACTGTTTCATAATGTCAAACTCCAACTAATCCTTAACTTTAATTCTCCCTATAAAAATATTAAATAAATCAAAAACTCTTCATCGCATCATCAATATTATCGACAAAGGGTAAAAACTGAGGTAGTCCCAAAATAGCAAAATGCCTTTTGTTTTTTTCATTAGCCCCTAAAATAACTACTTTTTTTCCCGCGTGACGAACTTTATTGGAAAAATTTAAAAACGAGGCAATAGCGGCACTGCAAATATACGCCAACAAAGAAATATCAATAATAATATTACCTGCCTTCTTAACAGCGCCATCAAGGATATTTTCAAAATCGGTTATGTCGGATGAAGTAATTTCACCGGATATTTTTAAAATTAAAACACCACCTTTAAACTCTTCGACAATAACCATATCTTTCATAGGAGAACCCCCAGGGGTATTTTATCTAAACATTTGTTTAGCTTTATCCAAATTATCGGCAATAGTTACTAATTTAGAAAGCCCTACGGCGTTAATGGGGTTTCTAATTTTATCATTGTCGGAAACGCCGGTTAAAACAACTTTCTTACCTGCCTGCCGGGACTGGTTGACATATTTAATCAGCACACCCATAGCCGCGCTACAAATATACTCAACACCGGAACACTCCAAAATAAGCCCGTCAGGCTTGTCGAAAACATCTTCAAGCGCTTTACGAAACGGTTCAACGCCTTTATAGTCGAGTTCCCCTGAAATCCTCAAGACAAAAATCCCATCTTCTTCACTCAAATTAGCTTGTAATTCACTCATACCCGTCCCCTATAAAAAATTTAAACCTCTCCGAATTATGATAAGATATTTTCCAAAAAGTTTCAAATTTAGTGCGAAAAATACCGATTAATAATTGCGTTTTAAAAATTTACGTAAAACAATACGATTACCGACCCCCGAAACATATTGATAGTCCAACTCATCCATAAATTGCTTCATAGCAAAAACGCCGAGACCATGAGTTTTTCGTTCTTCAACATGCTTCCGTAAATCCGGGAGAGGGGTATTTTTAGGATTGTAAGGTTTCCCCCTGTCCTGAAAAACAATCTCAATACCGTTTTCAAGTTTATTAACCTCAACCTCTATGATACGTTTTTCCGATGGGAATTCGGGGTCCTCGCCGTAAGAATGCCTGATAATATTGGTTGCCCATTCATCAACCGCCATTTCAATATCACCAAGCGCCCCCTCATCAAACCCCATTTTTTCGGCAAATGACAAAGCAAACTCCCTGATTTTAGACAGGAAATTGGTTTCGCCGGGTATCTTTAAAACTAATTTATTCATCAAAAATAATTAAAATTTTGCATCATCAACGGAAGGCACAATTTTCACCACATTAGTAAACCCCATAGTGGCAAAGACTTTTTTGATTTTGTCGGTCATCCCCGCCATAATAATATCTCCGCCCTGAGTTTTAGCGGTATTGAGATTAGCCATAAGCGCGCCGAGTCCCGCCGTGGCAATATATTCAAGCCCCGACACCTCCATCACCAATTTCTTAGATTTTACCAAAACCTCTTTAATTTTATTAGCAAACTGAGGAGCATTATGCGCATCCACAGACCCGACTACCTTCAGGATATAAATATCCCCCTTTTGCTGCACCGAAAAGTTCACATCCGCCATTATATATCTCCTTGAAATAAATTTGGGCTGATAAATTTAGAAAATCAAATGAATATCAAACATAATGCGTTCCTGAGGGATATTGCCGGGAGCGCGCCCCAATTCCTCGGTATAATATGCAAAATTAAAGTTGATAACCGGCAAGTCGATACCCAAACCGATAGTGGGATATCCCTTGTAAAGTCCCGCCCTGAATTTAAACACCCTCAAAAGAGTAACTTCCGCGCCCAGCCTTAATTTTAACAGGTAATTCTCGGAAAAGTCAAGAGAATTGACTATATCAAAATAGAAATTCATCTCGGAAAGCACAAACAAATTCTGCACGGACTTATAAGCCATACCTATATCAAGCGAGGGATAAAAATAGGTTCTTTCTATTTCGTAATCCGTTTCCATTTTAACAAGAGACCCGTCAACGTAATTATATTCACCCCATACAAAGGGAGGGTTAAACCAGTCGCGGATAACCAAACCGACCGCAATATTCGGGGTGTCAAACAAAAATCCCACGTCGGAACTGATACAATGTCCGACCAAAAGCCCCCGTTCTCCCTCGGTTATAGCGCTGACTATATCAAACGCCTCTAAAAGACTCATCCTGTAACCGTCCTGCTTGATACGGAAAATATATTTGAGATTAATACCTGCATATAGTTTTGAAAACTTCCCGATAAAAAACGGAAGCGGCACTTCAAACCCGTAATTTACGCTCAAACCTATATCGGAAAATATCCCCAAATCCACACTGGGCAATCCGGGAGCTTGGTTGATTTTGAAGGAAGTAACAATATCATTATACAACAATATACCTATACCGTAACCGATATACCCTAAAGCCAAGGGGGAATTAATCCCTGCATAGGCTTTAAGATTTAAAAGACGCTGCCACTCCTCTTCCGAGAAATTTGCATAATCAATATCGCCCGCTTCCGCGTATTCCATAGCCAATTCGATAAGGTCATAATTTATTGTAGCCCCGATTTTAAGAACCGAAAATGCATTATAAGCATTAACTCCAAGCGCAGCGGGATTCATATATAACATACTAAACCTGTTAACAGAGGCAATACCGGCACCCCCCGTCGCCATTACATCTATAGGGACGGTTATTCTTTGCTCTTTATTGGATGAATAAATAGTATTAACCATAAATATCGATAAAATCATTATTATCGTCAATTTCAATTTCATTTCGTTACTCCTTTAATAAAATTAGCATCACCGATTATAAACCGAAATAATCATCTATAATATCCGAAATATTAGTCAAGTCCGGGAAATAGTTGGTAACATCGTTTATATTAGTGATACCGGCTTGATACAAATCGTTGGTAAATATATCGTAATCATCTTTAGTATAAAATTCTCCTATAACATTGGTTATTTCATTAGCATCGTCAATACCATAATGCGAAAGAGAAGTCATACCCTCAATTTCGGATAGACTATCGGTAAGAAAGCCGGTTAATTCACCCAAGCTATCGGCAATACCATCCAGCATCTCTTTTGCGGTGGAACTGGTCATAGAATCCTGCACAATATTCAAACTCTGCTCGGAACGAGCTACAATCGTGTCAAACGTGGGAATTCTCTTATCAAGCAAGACCAAAAGTCTTAAAGAGTCAACAAAGGAATTGGTTACCGTATCAAGACGGTTTGAAATAGATAAATCGGGGTTGATGGTAAAAAGGTCGTTGGTATTCTGGACTACATTACCGTCCCCGCTGGTATTTACAAGATAAAATACGCCGTAAAGAGAGTTAAAGAAAAAGAAATTTACGTTTAGTCCAATATCATTATAGGGAATTGCACCGTCAGCCTTCTGATTGATAATTTTATAAAGATAGGGAGAAATAACCCCCGAAACATCATAAAGAGTGTTGAAATTGATATTGGAAAGACTGCCTTCAAGAAAGGCATTAATAACTTCTGTTACGGGTAATTTCCAAAACAGATAAGCGGTCGAAGCGCCCTCAAGCGCTATGGAATTTGTAGGCTCAATCTCAAGAGCGCGTTTATAGGAGCGATAAGCCTTTTCATACTCAAACTGATTTATATAATATTCCCCCATATCAAGCAGCCTGTTGACATTATCCACCGTCTCAGGTTCTCCCCCCGGAATAATCGAAAATATGTTAATGCATGAAGTTATCAAAAACACGGAAAGAATATAACCCACAAATGATAACTTGAATTTCATAACAGTCCTCCTTAAAAACTTGTCTCTATATATAATATACTACAAAATCGGAAAAAGAGAAGTAAAAATAAAAATTATTTCGTATCACCCAACCTTTGATAGAGATCTTCAAGTTTTTGATACAGCCCTTCATCGCGCGAAACAATTCTCCTGCCCAAATACTTGATAACCTCCTGCTTTGCCTTAAGAAGTTCAACAACCCTTTCTTTTTTTGAAACAATATTCTCCCGAACAACCTGTTGCTCCTCTTTGGAATATTTCTTTTCGTAAGAAACATACCCCGTAAGTTGTTCGATTATTTTAGTTTTCTTTAGCACCGTGATGGTTTTATCGGTCTCTTTAGATAATTTTTTTGTCTCATCGGAACCGATAATAAAACTCTCAAAAAAGCCTATATCGTCGACATCGGAAATATAAGCATCTATAGCCTCTTCCTCAAAACTCTTTTGCACAAAACCAAACGCCAACCTGCGAATAAGAGGGGGCAAACAACAGCCTTTAGCGCAAATCCTGTAAAGCGTATTGATAACAATTAATCTTCTTTTTTTCATCGTCAAACCTATTCGTTATTAGCGAAGAAATAGCTTAACGTTTCCATTATCGTAAGAAACACAAACTTTCCCTTCATTCAAGAGTGTTCGTATAGCATCAAGACATTTGCTCCACCCGGTCCCCCTTATAAGCCCGTAACCGGCAAAGCTCGAATAATTCGCAGATAAGCCAAGCGCTATCCGCTTTAACAAATCCAACTCAAGAGGTTTGCGATAAAGCCCGAAAAAGTCAAGCAGCTTGTCGGTCAGCCCCTCCATAAAAAAATCCCTTTTATTACCCCTGTAATTGCCGAACTCTAAACATAAATCACCGGCTTCTTCAAAAAACTCCTTTATAATCGCCTTGCGGGATTTATCGACATAAAGAAACTTCTTCATAAGTTCAAGGCTTAATAATTTATCTCTCCATAAATTCCGATATTCCGGGTTCCTTAAACCGAAAAAATCCTTTAAGCCGGGTTTCGGATAAACCCTCAAAAACTCCCTGTCCATCGTAACGTTTTCCTCAATATCAATAAGGAAAAGCGCTTTATCATATCCGCTCACCGCTTCAACCATAGCTTCGATTTCAAGCGGAGTATCAAAGAAAACAATCGCGCGATTATCAGCGCCACACCGAACCAGCGATGGGGTTTCCCCGTCAATATACACATCAAACCCATTGTGATTCAAGATATAAGCCACGGTTTGCGCCCGAAACGGCGAGGTTATCCGAATATCAAACCCCTCATTTCCGCTTGCAATCAACAAAACCGCTCTTATTTTATCATCAACATAGTTAATACTCAACTTTAATTGCTTTAAATCAGAACTCTCATTCTTTCGGACAGGCAATATAATTACCCCCGTTTTCCTTGGCAAGATAACGCATCTTATTGAGAATATTTAAAATCTCATCAGGGTTTGAGCAGTGAAGAGGATATTCGGCAATACCAACGGATATTGATAAATTCAGAATTCTGTTTTCAATACGGATAAGATTTTTCATAAGCCCCGACATAATCCTCTCCGCAAGAACCACAGCGCCCTTTGCATTGGTATTCGGAAGCACAACAATAAATCTATCATCGCAATAACGGACAAGCGTATCCTCCGCGCGAATAGTCTGCTTTATCCTGTCCGTAAGTTCAATCAAAACATAATTCCCGACATTATACCCGTAATTATCATTAATCAGGGAAAACTTGTCTATGTCTATAATCATTAAAGAAAAAAAGCTCTTTTTGCGATTTGCACGGTTAATTTCGGACTTAATTAACTTAGGAAAATATACATTATTAAACGTTCCGGTAAGCGGGTCTTTATAATTGGTTTTGTCCAATTTCTCCGCCATAAACAGGTCGATAAAAACCGGATTCATAATAATCCTGTTGCGCTCCATTATATAATCAAGCATACCAACGTAAAAATTTATATTCTTATCGAGATTGGATGATAAAAAGCGGCAATGCTTTACTATATTCTCAAAAAGATATTTCGCCTCGTTATTATTCAAATTAAGTTTGCTTGTTTTATAAAAAAACAACTTAAAAACAGGATATTCCGGATAGCTTTCATCGAGAATCTGCAAAGAGGAAATCAGCTTAGTATAATCTCCGATACTCTCCTGGATGTGTGTTACAATGTCGTTTTCAATATCAACGGGATTCATCACCCCTCCCTATTATGCGGAAAAAAGATGCTTAAAACTCACATCAAGCGCTTCAGTGAGTTTTTCTCCGTATTTGGTTTTTTGCAATCTGAGTTTAGTTATATACTCCCTGTAATGACGCGCTCTATACGACCACTCCCCCGAAACAAGCATCTCAAAATAACTTGAAACGGCAACAAGCTGGCAAAGGAAAGTCGTTTGTCCCTCCCGCAACCCGCGAGGACCACCGCTTCCGTCCAATAACTCTTCGTGATTTAATATAGCATCCAAAACTTCATTGGAAATCTCATGTTTATCATCTTCCGAGCGGACAAGATTATAGCCGAGCGTAGTATGCTCAAGATATTCTTTTATCTGGCTTTCCTTCAATTCAATTCGCTTCTTATCAGCCAAATACTTGTCGGTTTGAGTAATACCTATGTCGTGAAGGAAACCCGCCTCAAGAATTTTAGTAACCATACGCGCATCTATCATTCCCTGAAAATTAAGATTATTGTATGTAAAATAAACCACAAGCGCAATAAAAGTGGTATTAATGGAGTGAAGAAACAATTTCTTTGAAAAGTTTTTTAACTGAAACAGCTTCCATATAACGTAATCGTTTTCCGGGAGAAGGCTTTTAAGATACTTAACCACAAAATCCTTTTGGCTTCGCTGAAGATTCTTAAAAATAACGCCCCCCTCAAAAAGCGAAATAAGATATGCCGACCACTGGATTCGCTTGTCTTCGGGTATATAATGCGGAATAACCGTGCGAACATGGTAACTATGCTTTAACGAACCGGGCGCACGATTATATACCCTTTCAAAATCCTTTTCCGTTAAAACCTTCTCCGTTCCCACTAATACATTATGCTTATCATCAAAAATAGGCTCAAGAAGATAAAAATTGTGCCCCTTTTTTATTTTTGTCAATAATTCCTGCGCACTTATATAATGCTCACCCATCTGGGGTCCTCCATAGCACAAAATCTTATAATTCCACCCCTATATAATTTAAAGCAAACAAAAAAAATTGTCAACCTCAAAATCTTTTATCTATTAACAAAACCCGCGTTTTTTTATCCGAAAAATTCAGCGCCAAGTCCCCCTTTTCTAAACCGCATGTTTTGACTTTTCCTACCTTTTTAGTTATATTAAAAAAAGGAGGCAACAATGAAAACCTATAATCTTATAATTTCATTAACCGTCCTCGCGCTACTGTCATTCCCGAATTTTTCACATTCGCGGGAATTTCAATCGGAAACTCACTCGTTCAGGCTCGTGAGGCTAACCGACGGCTTGGAACATCCGTGGGCAATGGCATTCCTGCCCGACGGTTCAATCCTAATCACCGAGAGACCGGGACGATTAAAGCTGTTCTCCGGCGGTTCGCTTACCGCTATTACCCATAACTTGGATATAGCATCCGGCGGACAGGGCGGACTTTTGGATATAGCCCTTCACCCGCAATACAGTCAAAACGGATGGATTTACCTGTCATACTCCGCATCGGATAATGCCGGCAGAGGAACAGCGCTTGCCCGCGCCAAACTTCAGGGCAACCGTCTCGTAAACGCGGAAACCATATTCCGAATGAAACCTTTTAGCCGAAGAACACAGCATTTCGGCTCGCGTATCGCATTCGATAAAGAGGGTTATCTCTATCTCACAATCGGCGACCGCGGCGAAATGAACCGCGCCCAACTCCTAAACGACCACGCCGGCTCTACAATCCGCCTTCATAACGACGGAACAATCCCCGCCGACAACCCTTTTTACGGAAAACAAAACGCGCTTCCCGAAATTTATTCCTACGGACACCGCAACGCCCAAGCTATGATACTCCATCCCGAAACGGGAAAAATATGGCAAAACGAACACGGACCTAAAGGCGGCGACGAAGTTAATATCCTGAAACGAGGCGCTAATTACGGCTGGCCTGAAATCACTTACGGGATTGATTACTCAGGCGCAACTATAAGCTCTCTCACCCACAAAGAAGGTATGGAACAACCGATTATCCATTGGACACCGAGTATAGCCCCCTCAGGAATGGCATTTTATAACGCCCGCGTCTTCCCGAACTGGAATAATAATATATTCGTCGGCGCACTTGCAGGCGCACATCTCAGACGCTTAGTCTTGCAAGGCGAACGTATTATCCATCAGGAAGTCCTGCTTCACAACCAAATCGGGCGTATTCGGGATGTCCGAACGGGACCCGACGGTTATATATATTTATTAACCGATGCGCGAAACGGCGGACTTTATCGCTTGGAACCTTTAAACAAATAATACCGACCCGCGCAATACCATATTACTAAGAATTATCCGAATCAACCGTATAGTTGGGCGATTCCTTTGTAATAATTACATCGTGAGGATGCGACTCCTTTAACGATGCAAAAGATATTTTTACAAACTTTGCTTTAGCCTTAAACCGGGCAATCGTAGCCGCCCCGGCATATCCCATCGAGGCGCGTAAACCTCCGACAAGTTGATAAAAAACGTCTTTTAAATCGCCCTTGTAAGCCACCCTTCCCTCTATTCCTTCGGGAACAAGTTTTTCAGGCTCATAATCATCCTGAAAATACCTGTTTCTAGAGCCTTCAATCATAGCGCCGAGCGACCCCATCCCGCGATGGGCTTTATAGCGTCTTCCCTTGTATATTATAAACTCGCCGGGGCTTTCGGTAGTGCCGGCAAAAAGGTTGCCTATCATTACCGTATCCGCCCCCGCCGCAATAGCCTTGGCTATATCACCGGAAAACTTGATACCTCCGTCCGCAATAATCGGGATACCGTGATTATGCGCAACCGAATAAACATCCATAATCGCCGAAATTTGAGGAACTCCGACACCCGCAATAACGCGGGTCGTGCAAATAGACCCCGGACCTATCCCGACTTTCACGGCGTTTACCCCCGCTTTAATCAAGTCGGCTGCGCCTTCCGAGGTTGCTATGTTTCCGCCGATTATATCCTGATTGGGATATTCGCTGCGAATCAGGCGAACCATATCAAGGACTTTCTTGGAATGCCCGTGCGCCGTATCCACTACAATAACGTCAACCTCAGCCTCTATAAGCCTATTAGCCCGTTCAATATCCTCTTTGGATGTGCCGAGAGCCGCCCCGATACGCAACCGCCCTTTCTCATCTTTAGTGGCTTCGGGAAATTTGGCGATTTTGGTAATATCCTTGAGCGTAACCATCCCGACCAACTTGCCCGATTTATCGACAATCGGGAGTTTCTCAACACGGTTTTTCCTCATAATATCCCCCGCCTCTCTTAAATCAACGGGGCTTTCTGAAACCACCAATTTATTGCGGGGCGTCATTATCTCGGTAATTTTAGCGGAATCATTTATCTCGGTATCAAAGAAACTTAAATCGCGACGGGTAACAATACCCTCAAGCATACCGCTTTTATCAACAACGGGAATGCCTGAAATATTGTATTCTTTCATAAGTCCTTTCGCATCTTTAATAGTCTTATCCGCAAAAAGAGAAATAGGATTATTAATAAAAATATTCTCGAAACGCTTTACCTTTTTGACCTCTTCAACCTGCTGTTCAATATTGAAATTCCGATGTATAATACCGATACCGCCTAATTGTGCAATAGCAATAGCCAAACGGGAGTCGGTAACGGTATCCATAGCGGCGGAAAGGATAGGGGCTCTTAACCGGATATTCGGGGTAAGATAGGTCGATGTTTCCACCTCTGCAGGCAAAACCTCCGACTTGCCCGGAACTATTAAGACATCGTCAAAAGTAAGCGCTTCCTCCGAATTATAGAATTTTTCATTGATAAAATCCGATTTTTCCATCCCGACTCCTTGAATAAAAAAGAACTATTTTTGATTAGACTATATGATAACGCATAAACATTCAAAAGTCAAAAAAGAATGAAGCGATAAAATTTATGAACTTGTCGTCCAAAGCCAAGAGTTCCTATGTAACTCCAAAAATGAAACTTCCCTTT
>CAZQBT010000021.1:0-39456 GCA_964591955.1 uncultured Brevinematales bacterium
AAGGGAAGTTTCATTTTTGGAGTTACATAGGAACTCTTGGCTTTGGACGACAAACATAAAAAATTAGGTATTCTGTTTTTTAGGTGTGATTGACAAATAAAATTTTATGCTTTAAAATAATCTTTAAATTATAGCATCTGCTATGCTTACATATTTTATGAATACGCGGGGTTTTTTATGAAACGCAAATGGAAAAATTTAATACCTTTAATATGTTCATTTGTTTTATTAATCGTTTTATGTATTATATCTTTGTTTACACGTCCTCAATTGTTAGTTGAAATTAAAGCTCCTGCTAAAGACATGTTTCAGATTTTCTATGATTACGGCAACGGTTTTAGCGAAAATGATTCCGTTATTATACCCTATGAAGAAGAAATAATACAACATTTGGAGTTTAATTTACCGAGAAAACCCTTTCAAAAACTTCGTTTAGACCCCGCTACTCAACCTATGGAGATTAATTTATACGGTATTGAATTGAAGTGTATGTTTTTTTCCAGAACTTGGGATCCATCACAAATTATTATTGATTTTTATACGGCAAACCATATTCCCGATTTTGAGGTTTCGGATGATAGTCTTAGATTAGTTTCTACCGGAAATGACCCTCAATTTGTTTATAATAAGAATATTAATACTGATATTTTAGGATTGAGGATTTTTAATTTTGTCTTTATTGCGGGTGTTTCTATCGCGTTTTTTATAGTCTTATGGGGCTTATTATCTTTACTAATAATGATATTTACCTTACCCAAGATTTCCAAATTCTTTAGCAACTTTTCCGAAAGATTGGAAAAACTAATTAAATCAATTCCGCCTAAAGGTTTGGAGCTAATCCGTGTAATATTTTTAGTTGTTTGTATATTCTTTTTGATTCTTGTTCTGGGTTCTTTATCGCGGGAACCTGTTTTTGTTATTGAAACCGTTGCCCCGGAAGATGATTTCTTTCAGGTTTTCTATGATACGGGGGAGGGATTTAGAGAACGGGATTCAGTTCGACGACATTTTTCGGGAAGCGAAGATATTCAAAAATTGAGTTTTAATTTGCCCGTATCCGCTATAAGCGGGCTGAGAATTGACCCCGGAACTAAAGATATTGAGATTAAAATATACTCATTAACTTTGAAATATTTATCTTTTAGCAGGACTTGGAAACCGGATGATATTTTAAAGGATTTTAAGCCGTGGCATCATATATCGGACTTTGAGGATAACAAAAAATTCCTGCGCCTGACTTCTACAGGCGAAGACCCTCATTTTGTTTATGTTGGTAATGAATTGGATAAATTCTACAATACACTCAATTTTTTAAGAAAACGACGGGTGTTTGTTCTTGTTTTTATTTTGATTATAATTGCTTTAATTTTTATCTCGTATTTATATTTTTTAGCAAGATTAGTTAAGTTTAGACTTCAAGCTAAATTTAAAGATAAAGATAAAGATAAAGATAAAGATATTGATAGTGAATACTTAATTCAAAAACTTAAAAGCTTGGGAAATTGGAGCGCTTATCTATTTCTTATTTTTATGGCTTTAATTATTATATCAGGCTTACGATTGGAATTCTTAAGACAAATCGCTTGGCTTGATGGTATTCTATCTTTTATCAAAGATTCTCAATTTGTTTTATCTCTGCTAACCGTTCTATTTGCCTTTTTAGCATTTTACTTTAATAAGCAAAGTTTAAAGGTTGATGATAGGGATAAATCCGATCCCGGATTGGAAAAAGAGCTTCAAAGAAATAACGAATTCGATACTAAATTTATTAAATTATCTCACCTTAATATAGATTACGGTATCAAAACCGCGGCAAAGGAAAAACGTTTCTTTATTTTTATCCTTAGACTTTTGATAAGTCCTTTTATTTGGTTTGCCCGATTGCCTTATATTATTGTGAAATGGATGTATAAAGAAGGGTGGGGTTATAGTATAAGTGTAATATTGATTGTACTGGTTGGGTTTGCATTGAGAATCCATAATATCATAATACTTGATCCCTATACGGACGAATATTTTCATCTTGTTGCTGCTAAAGACTGGGTTTTGACTGGAAAATTTGATTATTTTCGTGCTCCTATAGTTACTTATTTTGTAAGATTATTTTTTTTACTTGGCAACGCCTCTTCATTTTATGGATATTTATTTTGGGGAAGAATTCCGGGAATAGTATTTGGTGCATTAACTATTGTTCCTCTGTATTTTATTTCAAAAAAGATTTCAAAGCCTATTGGTATTATAGCCGCCAGTTTGTATGCCATATCGCCTTGGGCAATAGCTGTGTCAAGAAATATTAGAGAATATGCTGTTTATCCGTTTTTTATATTGATTGCTTGTATAATTCTAATTAAGTTGATTGAATTTATTGTTAATTATAAAGATGAGAATAGATTAAATATTGTTGTATATTCCATTTTAATTTTTTTATTTTCATTTTATGCTTATAAAATAGATTTTCAATCAACTCTTAAAATCGCTTTTTTAGCTTTTGCGATAATTATATTGTTTTTTGTAATTATGAATTTTAAAAAATTAATTCAAGTAATAAAAAAGAGCAGAAAAGCGCTGGTAATTACTTTGATTACTGCTTTATTAATAGTAATTACCGGATTACTGGTTTTACATAAAAGCAATCACGTTTTTATTAATCAGTTGTCTATTAGATGGGTAGATTTTTATTTTGCCAATTCCAGCACTGTTATGCAATGGTGGTATAATAGTAATTTTATTTATATTTCCTATTTCTTTTTGGGTTTAGGTCTGATTTATGCTTTAATTAAAGGAAATAGATGGTATTTTTTGCTTCTTTTTGTTTTTGTTTCCTTTTTGATTTTCTTTATTGTTTTCTTTGATAGATATATGCGTCCCAGATATATTTATCATGCTTTTCCGTTTTTTGTCGTGATTGTAGCCTCAGGTGTTTATTCTTTGATTTCCTTTGTGAAAATGTACTTTAAAAAATATATGAAGGTTATTTACTTAACGTTTTTATCGCTCTTTTTATTTTTTTCATTTGATTTTCGCAATACGCTTTATACTATAACTTCTGACACGCATGGGTATGTAAAAATGACAAATGAATATCACGATAAAGTTCAATACACAATCGATTTTTTAGAAACCGAGATTCAGGATAGTGATGTTTTTATTTCTACTATATTTACTTATGCATTGCAGTTAGCTTTTGATATAGAAAAAGATAGAATTTTTCATTACAGATATTCTGATGATGAAAGATTCGATATGGTTGTAGAGGTTATGAAAAATAATTCTCAGGGTTTAATGATATTAGATTCCAGAAGAAACGGAGGTTGGGTTTTGGGTTTTCCTAAAAGTGGAGAATTTAAAGTGAACGATACTTTAGTAAAGGTATTGAGAAATGAAGATAGTATTCAAGTTTATAGATGGAAACACCAATGGTGAAAATAGACGAAGAATAGGATATATAATTTGTATTTTTCCATATTGATAAGTGAGTTTGCTATATGAAACTTTCAGACAATTTGCAATTTCCGATGCTTTTTTCTCTGTTTCTTTTTCTTATATTTTTCACTCTGTTTCTCTTTAAGTCTCCCGTTTTGAATATGGTTACTATTGCTCCGTTAACCGATACCTTTCAGGTTTTTTATGATTTAGGTTACGGGTTTAACGAGCAGGATTCTGTTACTGTTAGCGTTTCGGGGAAGGACGTTGTTCAAAAAATTAGTTTCAATTTGCCGTCGGGAATGTTCAAAAATCTGCGCATAGACCCGGGGACATATCCGCTTGAGCTTAAAATTTATTCAATTGAGTTAAAGACTCTCTTTTTTAATAAGAAATGGATACCCTCAGAGATAGCCGAGAGCTTTAATCCCGCAAATCATATTTCCCGGTTTGAAGATACCGGGGATTTCCTGAGTCTCTTTTCTACCGGAAATGACCCGCATTTTGTATATAATAATGATATTCGACTCGATGTAATCCGTTTACGTATATTCGATTCTATTGTGATAGCTCTTATTTTATTTGCCTGCTTTTTGATTTTGCTTCTTTTGAATAGTAAAGGGATTTTACCGAAATTCTCGGCTTATTCTAAAAAACGGATAATCGGGATTACTTCAAATAAACGGGTAATGAATTTTATTTTTGTTCTTGTAGTTTTGGGCTTAATATTTTATTTGTTTAGAGATTTTCTTTTGTTTAAGAATCTATTTATGTTTGCGGATATCGGTGTTGATACAATTCATATATTCTTTCCGGGTTTTCATCATCTATCCGATTATATTAAAACCGATGGATTTCCGTTGTGGTCTTTTAATTACGGGATAGGTGAAAATATTGCAATCGGAAGACTGTCCAATATCTTTTATTCGGTAATTTATCTTTTTAACCCCGACAAAATCCCTTATTTAATTATTATTACCATAGCTATTCAAATTTTCCTTTCCGGTTTAATATTTTATAAATATTTGAAAGTTTTAGGACTTTCGCAAACTCCCTCGGTTATCGGTGCGGTTTTATATGCGTTTTGCGGTCATCTGATGATTAGAAGCGGATGGTATTACTATGCGTTAGACGGTGTGTTAATTGCGTTTATGCTTTTGAGTTTTGAATTGCTGTTCCGTGAAAATAAATGGTATTTTATGCCTGTTTCGGTATTTTTGGGGATTGTTTGCAGAGGTGGTTTTCATGTTTTCCAATATGCCGTGATTTTGTTCGGTTATTCTATCATAAGATATTTTATGGAAAGGAGATTTGATTTAAAAGAGTTTGTTGGTTTTTACCTGAAATTTATCGGAATTTATCTTATCGGTATTGGAATGGGGGCTTTTGTCATAATTGATAGCGTGTCTTATTATTTATCTCATCCGAGGATTTCGACTCAGGTAGGGCAAAACGGAATTCCGGTTTTTGATTCGTTGTCGGTGTATTTAACTCAATTTATGTCGTTATTTTCTCCGTCTTGGATGGGAGTCGGCTCTTATTTTAGAGGCGTTTTGAATTTTCTTGAGGCCCCTGCTTATTATATCGGGATTTTACCGCTTATAGTTTTGCCTCAACTGGTTTTTATACGGCTTGATAAAAAAAGAAAAAACATTTTTATTTTGTTGTTTTTCGTTATGTTGTTGTATATGATTTTTCCCATAGTAAGGTATATTTTTGCGGGTTTCTCCTCATTTTATTATTTTAAGATTTCTTCATTTTGGATTTCAATAGGGATTCTCTTTGTATTTCTCTTTTTATTTGAACAATTTATTAAGGACAGGATAGATTTTAACTCCAAAGGTTTAATCTTTGTCTCTGTTGCGTATATAACCTTAATTGTTTTTCTGTCGAAAGCCACGGTTTTTCAAACAAAAATCAATATTGCTAATTCCCATCTTATATTCGTTGTTTTATTAATAGCGTTATATACCTTGCTTTTGTTATTATTCAAATCGGGGAAAAACAAATCCTTTATTAAGTGTTTGCTATTGGCTTTAGTATTATTGGAAATATCGGTATCGGTATATCCCGTTATTAATAATCGGATAAAATTAACTCCCGATGATTTACAGTCTAAGCGGTTGTATAACGACGGTTCCGTCTCTGCAATTGAATTGGTTAAAAATATTGAGACTAACTCAATATTTTACAGGATGGAAAAGGATTATATGTCGGTCTTTTTAAACGATTCGTTAGTTCAAGATTATTGGGGAACAAAGGCGTATTCATCATTTAACCACCCCTCATATATCAATTTTTTATATAATTTGGAAGTTCCTTTCTTGGAGGGGGATGTAGAGGGATATTTTCGTTATATAGATGCTTTCAAAGGAAGATTTATTCCGGAAACTATATTATCCTTGAAATATAAACTTACTAAGGACACCAATTCATTGCCCCCGTTTTATGTTTATTTGAATCAAACGGAAGATATTTATATATACTCCAACAAGAACTTTGTTCCTTTCGGCTCGGTTTATAATCAATATATAATGGAACACGAATTAATCAATCAGTCTTATCAGGTTAAGGAAATGGCTATGCTTAATGCGGCAATTATCGAATCCGTTTCCGAAGAGACAGCAGGCTATATTGATAATATCGGTTTAGAGGATATTTATTCGGATATGGAATTATATGGACTGAAAAACGACAATTTGGATACGGATTGGGAGGATGGCTCGGTTAGCGACAGGTTATTTGAATATTTTTCCTTTAAAGTAAACGGTTTAAGAGAAAACTATATGGATTTGACGGAAGTTAGTCAAAAAAGGATTTGCGGAGTTATTAAAATGCCCTCCGAAGGTATAATCCTTGTTCCAATTCCTTACGACAAAGGTTGGCGGGTTAGGGTTAACGGTGAGAGAGGACATTTGTTTAAGATTAACTATGGCTTAACGGGAATGTTTTTATCTTCGGGAGAATACGAATTGATTTTTGAGTATTACCCGCCGTTTTTGAATTTGGGGATTTTGATAAGCAGTGTATTCTTACTCGTTTTTTTTATTTTAGCGGTGCTTTACCGTCTGAACTTCTTAAAGAATAATAAACCTCTTTTTTAATTTGACTATATAGGCTTTTAGGTTTATAATATTCCATTAATCTATAAGAGGGTGTTAATTGATGGGTATATCTATAGTTATTCCGGTTTTTAATGAAGAGGAAAATGTTGTTGAGCTTCACACTGAAATCAGGAATTTATGTAAGCGCGAAGGATATGACTATGAAATTATATTCGTAGATGATGGCTCGCGTGATAAAACCGTTCAAAAATGCAAATCCTTGAAACCTTTAAAACTTATAGAGTTTAGGGGAAATTTCGGTCAAACCGCCGCTATGGATGCAGGTATCAAGACGGCTACCAAAGACTTTATTATTACTATGGATGGTGACCGCCAGAATGACCCTGAGGATATTCCCAAGCTAATTAGGTATCTTGAGGAAAATGATTTGGATGTTGTTTCCGGGTGGAGAAAAAACCGCAAAGATAAATTTCTAAAGAAGTTTATTTCGCGGGGCGCTAATCTTTTAAGGAAAATTATTATCAATGACGGGATTCACGACAGCGGTTGCTCGTTGAAAATTTATAGAAAGGAATGTTTTGATAATATATCCCTTTACGGTGAAATGCATCGGTTTATACCGGCAGTTTTAAAAATCAAAGGATTTCGTATAGGAGAATGTGTAGTAAATCATCGTCCGAGAGTAGCTGGCAGAACTAAATACAACTGGAAAAGAACATTTAAAGGCTTGATAGACATGGTATCGGTTTGGTTTTGGAATAAGTACGCGGTTCGTCCATTGCATTTGCTCGGCGGTTTCGGTATGGTTTTCCTATTATTAGGTTTCTTATCAACTGCATATTCTGTTTATCATTATGTTGCAAAAGGGAAGGTCGGTCATACCGCATGGCCTATTTTATCGGCGTTTTTTATACTTGCAGGGGTGCAACTCTTTGTATTCGGGCTTATAGCAGATATGTTGTCTCGTAATTATTTTGAGACTACAAAGGACTGCTCTTATAGCATCAGGAAGATAACTGAAAATAAGTAATACGCAGGGGTTTTGATGGAGACAATTCTTATTACGGGGGTTGCAGGATTTATCGCTTCTAAAACCGCAGAGCTTTTTCTAAATGACGGATTTACCGTTATCGGATTGGATAATCTCAATGATTATTACGATGTTAGATTAAAGGAATACAGATTAGAGCGCTTAAAAAGCAATGCGAATTTTGTCTTTTATTCCGTCGATATTGAAGATAAAGAGGCTCTGGAAGAGGTTTTCAAAAAACATTTCTTTAAAAAGGTTATAAATCTTGCAGCGCGAGCAGGGGTTCGTTACAGTATTCAAGACCCGTTTGTGTATTTCAGGACTAACGCTATGGGAACTTTAAACCTCCTTGAGCTTATGAAGCAATTCGGTCAGGATAAGATGGTTTTAGCATCAACATCTTCTCTTTACGCCGGACAAGCTATGCCGTTTTCCGAAACCCTTCCCGTCAATACCCCGATTTCCCCGTATGCGGCATCCAAAAAGTCCGCCGAGACTCTCTGCTATACATATCACCATCTATTTGACATAGACGTTTCAGTATTGAGGTATTTCACCGTTTACGGACCAGGAGGCAGACCGGATATGAGTTATTTCCGCTTTATACGATTGGTTGATGAGGGTAAGCCTATTGAGCTTTTCGGCGACGGGTCGCAGGCGCGGGATTTTACCTATGTAGATGATATTGCTAAAGGGACTGTTGCGGCTTCTAAAAAAAATTTAGGCTATGAGATTATCAATCTCGGTGGAGGGCGTAACCCGATTTCCATTAACCGTATGATTGAGTTAATAGAGCAGTATATCGGTAAAAAGGCGGTTATCGACTATAAGCCTTTCCATAAAGCCGATATGAAGGAAACATGGGCGGATATCGATAAAGCAAAACGCTTGCTCGGATGGCAGCCCGTTGTATGTCTTGAGGATGGTTTGAAGTCTTGCGTGGAATGGTATATTGAAAATAAAAGCTGGGTTAGTAGATTATGTCTCTGAATAAAATGAATATCCTTTTTTTGAACTACGAGTTTCCCCCTCTCGGCGGAGGCGCCGGAAATGCTACATACTATATGTTTAAAGAATTTGCGAAGACGGACAATTTAAACATAGATTTGATTACATCATCGGTAGATAAATTCAGGATTGAGGATTTTGCCGACAACATCAAAATCCACTACTTGGATATAGGAAAAAAAGGCAATTTTCATTATCAGACAAACAAAGACCTTTTGTCTTACTCGTTTAAGGCGCATAAGTATGCCAAAGCGCTTATTAAAAAGAAAAAGTTTGATTTATGCCATGCCTTTTTCGGTATTCCATGCGGATATATCGCTATGAAGCTTGGTTTGTCTTATATCGTGTCGCTGAGAGGTAGCGATGTTCCTTTTTATAATAAAAGATTTTATTGGCTTGATAAATTCATTTTTAAAAGATTAAGCAGAAAAATCTGGAGAAAATCCTCCGCCGTGATTGCAAATTCCGTGGGGCTTAAAAAATTGGCGATAAAGAGTGCGCCTATGCAGGAGATTTCCGTTATCTGCAACGGGGTGGATATTGAAGAGTTTTGTCTTGCTGAAAGTAATAAATTTAGCAAGTCTCTGTCGATTATTTCTACGGGACGATTGATTGCACGCAAGGGATTTCAGTTTTTGATTCCTGCATTGAAAGGATTGGATGTTGAACTGTGTATTATCGGCGATGGGCCTATGATTTCCGAGTTGGAAAGCTTATCGGATATAAACAAGGTAAAGGTTTACTTTACGGGAAAAAAGAGGCATAGTGAAATAGCTTTATCTTTGCGGAAATCCGATTTATTTGTTTTGCCTTCCTTAAATGAGGGTATGTCAAATTCCGTTTTGGAAGCTATGGCTTGCGGGTTGCCGATAGTTGCCACGGATACGGGCGGAAGCAATGAGCTTGTTAAAGATAACGGTTTTATAATAGAAAAAGGTTCTTCGGAAGCCATCAAAAATGCGGTTAAGAAATACCTTGATAATCCCGAACTTCTAAAAATGCATAGTAATAATTCACGGAAATTAGCGGAGAATATGAGTTGGAACAAGTGTGCGGTGGCTTATTGTGATTTTTACTTTAAAATAGGGGCAAAGCATGAAAACTAAAACCGTTCATAAAATCGGCAAAAAAATCTTGTCTTCCTATTCAGGAAAAAGAGTTTATTATTTTCTGTGTAAGATTTTATATTTCTTGATACCGGATAAATTGTATTTAAGGATTATGTTTTTATTACGCACCGGGAAGTTTCTAAGACTTAAAAATCCTCAAACTTTTAATGAAAAATTACAATGGTTGAAAGTTTATTATAGACTTCCTGTGCTTACTAAATTATCAGATAAATATGCCGTTAGAGAATATGTAAAAGAGAAGGTTGGCAGTGGTGTTTTGATTCCTTTAATCGGAGTTTACGAGTCTTTTGATGATATAAATTTTGATAAACTTCCCAAGTCTTTTATTTTAAAAGCAAACCATGCTTCGGGGTGGAATATTATATGTAATGATATCGGTAAATTTGATATAAATTCGGCGAGAAAAGATTTTAAACTTTGGTTGAAAACTAATTATTATTATCCGGGCAGATGCTGGGCGTATAAGAATATTAAACCTCTTATAGTATGCGAAGAATTTATTTCATCTAAAGATAAATTAGGTTTGGATGATTATAAAGTACATTGTTTTAACGGAAAACCTGTGTATATCCAATTTATTACTGATAGACATGTTGGTTTGATAAAAGAATCATTTTATGACTTAAATTGGAAAATGCAGAAATTTACATTAACCTATCCAATGCATAAAAATGCCTTAACTAAACCCTGCAATCTTGATGAAATGATTAGCATATCAGAAAAACTATCTAATGGGCTTCCCTATTGTAGAGTAGATTTGTATAATTGTGCTGGTAAAATTTATTTTGGTGAAATAACTTTGATTCCTGCTAACGGGATGGATAATTTTACTCCCGATATGTATAATAAAGTATTGGGAGATTTGCTGGATTTAAACGGGTGCAAGACTAGTTAGTTTGCGGATATAATAGCACATTCTTTTTTAAGGATGTGATGCGTTTATAATTTTATAATGGATGTTTTAGTCAATGAAAGTTCAAAAAAATAGAAAAAAGATATTTGGATTGTTCTTTAAGATTATTATTAGCGTTGCTTTGATATATCTCATTATACTTAGAATTGACCTGAATGAGATTTATTTTATTATAAAAGATGTAAAGTTGCATATCTATATCATGGCTTTCTTTTTAATTGTTTTAGGTGTGATTTTAAGTTCTTTAAAATGGAAAATCCTATTGAGGTCTCTCGGAGAAAAGACAAACCTTTGGAAATTAGTTCAATACTATTATTTCGGAACATTTTTTAATATGTTTTTTCCATCTTCTATCGGGGGGGATGTAATCAGGGTTGCCATTCTCGGAAAAAACAACAATAAACTTTTTAAATCAGGCGTATCAGTTCTTTTTGAGAGAATAATCGGTTTTTTTGCTTTGTTGACTATAGCCTCCGTTGCTTTTATTATTAATTTCCATTTTGTGAAAGAGCCTCCCTTAATATATTTTATGACGGGCGTTTTGATTTTAGAAACTTCGTTTATTCTGGCATTTATAGAACCGAGGGTTTTAAATATATTCAGGAAAATCGGGATAAAGCTATTTTCCTTATTCAGGATAAAAAAAGGGCGCAAATGGGTTGATGATTTATACGAGGCTTTTATTCAAGTAAGAGAAAACAAACGGGCTTTTGGCTGGTCTCTTTTTATATCATTTATTTTTCAATTAACTGCAATATTTACTTTTGTTGTTGCAATGGTTGCATTGAATCTCGATATTCCGGTAAGGCATTTCTTTTCTTTCCAACCTATTATTATGATTTTAACTATGTTGCCTGTTTCGTTTAATGGTATAGGCGTTCGGGAATGGGGATATATATTTTTGTATGGCGAGGTTGGGGTTGCAAGGGAAATAATTTTAGCGATTTCATTTTCAGTTTTTTTTCTGAAGATTATAAATTCACTTTTGGGCGGAATTATGTATTTGATATATTTGATTACAAATAAAATTAAGGAGAGTATAAAAAATGGAAATCAAGGAATTAAGTCGTAAAAGAAAATACAAAGGAACAACTACTAACAAAGGTATTCTAAGGCTATTTAAAAGCATTTTGAAAAAGGCGGATAAAGTTTTGGATGTCGGAGCGGGGAGCGGTGTTGTAATCAATGCAATTAAAGAAAAATATTCAGATGCAAAAGTTTCCGGTATTGATATAGAACCGGTTTCTAATGAGGTAATAAAGGCAAGTATTACCGATATTCCTTTTGAAGATAATTCATTTGATTCTGTTATTAGTACTGATGTAATTGAACACTTGACCGATATGATTTTAGATAAAGGTTTGAGTGAAATCCAAAGGGTGTTAAAACGAGGCGGAAAAGCTATTATTACAACTTTGCTTGAGGAAGATTTATCAAAATCCAGTTATAAGTGTCCTAAATGTGGAACGATATTTCATAGGGCGGGGCATGTTCAGGAATTTACAAAAGAAGAGTTAATTCACAGGATACAAAAAGTCGGATTAACTGTCGAGAAAATAAAGATAACTAATTTTTCCGCTTATTCCAAATATCCGATTCGCACAAATCTTGTTAAGTTTTTTCGTATAGACAAATTGATGCCTAAAGAGTTGAAAAAATATCTGAATAAAGATATTATTCTGATTTGCAAAAAGAATTGACGGACAGGGTGGGAGTTACCTTTCCCCGTAGTTTTTCCGTATCCAAACCGTCCCGTTCCAAAAAACCGGACAAACCGAATTAGGGAATATTAAAATGATATATTGGAAGGGGGCTTTGTAGGCAGGCTTTTATGTTTCGCTCAGGACAGGTCGCTCAATAACCATCAACAGGATTACCCGAATTATTGCCGAAGCGGTGTCTCCGAAATATTCTACGGCATTTGTATTTCATAAGTATGACGCCGGTCAACTCGTTTTACAAGCGCAAATCCGGATACGTCTAATAATAACGATAAGCAAAGCATCGGAAGGCGGTAAAAGTTCGACTTCGCTCATTACAAGAGGATGAAAACCGTATGCTCAAACAAAAAAAAAATCCTTGATGATAGCCCGACAAGCTTTCTGCGAGCAAGGAATTGGATACACAGGTTCGCACGTTCGATTTGCAGGAGAACCGCATAAATCTAATTGTCAGTGCGTATTTTTTCCTTCATATCTCTGCCCGGTTTAAAGAAAACGGCTTTTCTGCTTGGAACCTCCACCGGCTCACCCGTTTTAGGGTTGCGCGCGAGACGGGAACGTCTTTGTTTTACACCGAAAGTTCCGAAGCCCCGCAATTCAATAGTTCCCCCAACCTCTAAATCCTCGATTGATAGCCTTAAAGCATCAATAAACTTGGAAACAATAACGCTGACCTCTTTCCGTGATATGCCGTATTCCTGCACATCCTTATCCTCAAAAACGATGTCGGCTAATTCAGCCCTGCTCAATTTGCTTTTTCCCATTTGCCCGTCCTTAAAGAAATTTTCCCCAAGCTATAATATTTTACAATACATTTCCAAATAAAGCAACAATTTTTTTTATATTCAAAGAATTAATTTTAAACGAAATTTTTGTTTTTTGAAAGCCCGCTTGATTGTATTTTTATATGAATTAATGGATTGAAAGGCGAAAATCGGCATTTTAATTCTATGTCCTTTAAAAATGTCATTTAAAGTCGTAAAGTTAAAAGAAAATTAAATAAGAATGTTGATTGCGTTACCAATTCCCTCAGCCTTGAGAGATTCGACTTTTTGAGTTGCCGTTATCCCGATAATTTTGGAAGTCATATCAAACTTGGCATCAAGTATTTTTTGCGCAAGATTATCCATATTTCGCACCGATGAGGCAACCGTGCATACCGATGAATTATGAGAAACGCCTGCAATACCCATTGTTTATCTCCTTCATGTTTTTTATCGGTATAGAGACTACTAAATCTTAAGCGGGTATTCGACAAAAAGGAAAATCCCGAAATTTGCACGGTATTGCCTTGAAATTTTGAAATTGACATAATAAAAGAATTCCAAAAACTATTGACTTTTATTGCTTTTACTTTATGATATTAGCGGTATTTTTGAAATTTAAGGAGAGCGATATGGCGCACGGTTATTGGATGTTGGTTTTGCACGCACATCTGCCTTTTGTCAGGCATCCGGAATACAGAGATTCGCTTGAAGAAAGATGGCTTTACGAAGCAATTACCGAAACTTATATCCCGTTGCTTGATGCTTATGAGCGTCTTGTTGACGAGGGGATAGATTTCAGGGTAACGATGTCGCTTACACCGCCTCTTGCAAATATGCTTGCAGACCCGTTGCTTCAGGAAAGATATTTGCATCATCTTGAGGAGTTAATAGAACTTGCTGAAAAAGAGGTTATCAGGACGCAATATCTTCCCGAATTCAACAAGACTGCTAAAATGTATCTTGATAAATTTAAACGCTCAAAGATAATATTTGAGGATAAATACCATAAAAATCTTATGAACGGTTTCCGTCAATTTCAGGATTTGGGCAAGTTGGAGATTGTTACCTGCGGAGCAACACACGGTTATTTGCCTTTGATGGATATGTATCCTAATGCGGTGAGGGGGCAGGTTCTAACGGCGGTCAGGGATTATGAACGTCATTTCGGGCGCGCTCCTCGCGGTATTTGGAACGGGGAATGCGGGTTTTATCCCGGACTTGAAAATATACTTGATGAGGGTAATATTAAGTATTTCTTCGTTGATACTCACGGTATCCTTCACGCCGACAGGCGTCCGAAATACGGGACTTTTGCTCCTATGGTTACCGAAAACAGGATTGCGTATTTTGCCCGCGATATTGAAACATCCAATTCCGTGTGGAGTGCGGATGAGGGTTATCCGGGCGACTCGAATTATCGTGAGTTTTATCGCGATATTGGGTTTGACCTCGATTTTGACTATGTAAAGCCGTATATCCACGAAAGCGGGCTTCGTATCTGCACGGGGATTAAATACCATCGCGTAACCAGCAAGGATACTCCTATGGAACATAAAGAGCCTTATGACCCTGATGTGGCTTTCGGGCGCACTGTTGACCACGCGGGTAATTTTGTGTATAACCGTGAAAAGCAGGTAGAATATCTTTGCAGCCAGATGGACAGGGAGCCTCTTATTGTTTCTATGTATGATGCCGAGCTTTTCGGGCATTGGTGGTATGAGGGACCTGATTTTATCTATAACGTTCTTAAAGCAATGTTCCATAATCCCGTAGTAAATACTATTACGCCGTCGGAATACCTTGAATTATATCCCGAAAATCAGGTTGCAACGCCTCCTATGAGCAGTTGGGGATACAAAGGCTATAACGAGTTTTGGCTTAATGATTCCAATGACTGGGTTTACCGTCATCTTCACAGGGCAAGCGAACAAATGACCGAACTTGCCGACAGGTTTGTTAATACCACCGAGCAACTGACGGTCAGGGCTTTAAATCAGGCTGCCCGCGAATTGCTTTTAGCTCAATCATCCGACTGGGCTTTTATTATGAAAACCAATACTATGGTCGAATATGCCAAAAAAAGGACTGTTGACCATATCGGGAGGTTTAAAAAGTTGTATGATATGATTATGGACAATGACATAGACAGTGTGTGGCTCAAAGAGGTTGAGTTTCGCGATAACATATTTCCTGAGATTGATTTCAGGTCTTATACTAACAGATAATAATTATAATTTGATAAAAGGAGGTCTCTGTGGGACTTTTTATATTTGCGATATTGGTTATATTGGCGGGAGTGGTTTTTACCCTGTTTATTCCGGGAAAAAGCCCTAATGTTAAATTCGGCGGAATTGGCGGAATTGTATTAGGCAGTTTGCTTTTAATATCGTCGATGATTGTTGTAATAGATGCCGGTGAGGTGGGCGCGGTGGTTATTTTCGGGCGCGTTCAGGAAAGTACGCTTGAAAGCGGTATCCATCTTGTTCCTCCTTATGCGAATATAGTCAAATATCCCGTCCGTTTAAGGGAATATTCTCTTTCCGGCGGGAATTCCGTTCAGGCTATTGTTATTAACGGGCTTTCCATATCTATCGACTCTACTACGCTTTATGCAATAAGTCCGGAGCGTGCCGGGGATGTTTACAGCAGGGTGGCGGTTTCTATTTCCGCATTGGAACAGAGTATTTTGATGCCCACAATCCGTAGCGCTATTCGCGATGTTTGCAGCGAATATCTTGCCGAGGAGATTTACTCAACAAAAAGGACCGAAGTTACCGATGAAATTGAAGAGGTCATAAAGGGTTATATGGAGCCATTAGGGGTTAGAATCGAAAGATTTATGATTCGCGCAATACAACTGCCTAAGGTTGTTGACGATGCCATACAGAGAAAAATCTCTATTGAGGAAGATATGAAGGCGATGGAATATACCAAGCAAAAGGCAGAGCAACAGCGCGAAATTAAAATTATTGAAGCAAGAGGTTTGGCGGAAGCCCAACGGATTATCAATGCTACATTGACCCCGAATTATCTGCAACACGAGGCTATTCAGGCATACAGGGAACTTGCAGGTTCGGATAACACCACTTTTGTAATTCTTCCGACCAACCCTAATGCATCGGGAATGCCCATTATCCTGAATTCCAAATAGTTATTATGGGTTTTATTGATTGGTTTTGTTGATAAAATAGCTAAATTACAACGGGGATAGACGGGTGAATTCTTATTGTAAAAACGGAGTTGTAAATGACAACTGTTAATCTTGAGGAAGATGCGCTTAAGGAGATAGCCGATATTGTTTATCAGACCAGCGGTATTGTTTTTAAGGATTCTAATTTATCTGTTTTGATAAGCAGGGTTTCGAGCAAGCTAAAAGAAAAGCAGATGGAATCCGGCGCTTATTTATCTTTGCTTAAAAGGGATAAAAACGAATTAACGTCATTTATAGATTTTGTTACCACAAACTTTACCAGCTTTTTTAGAAATTCCCGTCATTTTGAGATGCTTGAAGAAGTGGTTTTACCTGAAATTTTGTTGCGAAAAAAAAACGATAAGCATATTACTATCTGGAGTGCAGGTTCATCTACGGGTGAGGAAACTTACACAATCGCTATGGTTATATGCGAGTTTTTTGAGAAAAATAATTTTAATATAGGAGAATGGGATATCAGGATTGTAGGTTCGGATATTAGTCTTGAAAGCCTGTTTATTGCGAAGGAGGCTAAATATCCGGGAAGAAGTGTTAATAAGATAAACCCGATTTATATAGAAAAGTATTTTATACCTCTTGAGGACGGAAAGTATTTTGTATTAAAAGAAAATATTAGAAAGATGGTGAAATTCGACTTTCACAATTTGATATACGACAGTAATGTCGGCAACGTGGATATTACTTTTTGCAGAAATGTCCTTATTTACTTTGACGAGGATATCCAAAAACGCGTTCTTAGTAAAATTCATAGTGCTATGGAAAAAGACGGGTTTTTATTTATCGGTCATTCGGAGAGCCTTGTCGGGCTTTTTGACGGGTTTAAACCTAAGTCTTTGGGAAAGGGGATTGTTTATGTCAAGCAGTGAAGCTATAAAGGTTATGATAGTCGATGATTCCGTGTTAACCCGCAAATATCTCTCTCAAATTATCAATGATTTAGAAAATATGGAAGTTATTGCCACCGCGCCTAACGGGCGAATTGGAATACAAAAGGCTTATCTGTATAAACCGGATATAATAATATTGGATATTGAAATGCCGGAACTTGACGGAATCGGGTTTTTAAAGCATCTTCAGGAAAACAGTGTTCCGTCGGTAAGACCTCAGATATTGATTTTCAGTTCAATAGTCGGGGATGGTTCGCGCGCTACCTTTGAGGCATTGGAACATGGCGCTGCGGATTTTATAAAAAAACCCGAAGGCAAAATTTCCGAAAACCTTGATTATGTGAAAAAAGAATTTGAGTTTAAAATCAACGAACTTTATCTCAATAAGCGGTTTCCCGTAAAGCAGGTTTCAAGGGAGGCTGTATCTAAAGACGATATGTCGGTTATTATTGAGCAGGACGTGTATTACGGGATGGAAGATTTAACTACGGTTCTTGAAAAGAAATCCTTTTCCCCGGAACTTATAGCAATCGTTTCTTCCACAGGAGGACCAAACGCTATACGAAAGATTTTTGATACCTTAGGAGATTTGCCTATTCCTATGGTGATTGCTCAACATATGCCCGCCGGATTTACTACGGAATTTGCTAAGAATCTTTCTCAGATTTATTCCCGTCCCGTTATAGAAGCGGAAAAAGGGCAAAAACTTGAAAACGGAATAATATATATATGTCCGGGCGGGTGTCACTCCTTAATAAAAAAGTCAAAGGGTAATTTCTATCTTGAAACGGATTATAAAGAATATGAAGGCTTTTTCTTTAAACCCTCATCCGATTTATTTTTTAAATCAATTTATGAGGCTGTCGATAAACAAGTATTAGGCGTTATACTTAGCGGTATGGGAAAAGACGGGGCAATAGAATCCGTTAATCTTAGAAAGGCGGGGGCATTAATTATGGCGCAGGATAAAAACAGTTCCGTTGTTTGGGGGATGCCCGGAAATGCCGTAAGAAGCGGCGGGGTTGATATTATTTTGAATATTAATGATTTAGGTAATGCTATAAATACCGTTATGTCTAAGGTTTTAAGATAAAATTTTTAACTATATTATTGATAATTTATTGTTTATAGAATATACTTATAATGTGATAAAATACCTATTTGGGGCAGGTTAATGGATAACTTTGCTAAAGAACTCGAACGCGATTTTTTAGATGAAGCCTTTACTCTTGTAGATAGTCTTGAAAGGAGTCTCTTGGAGCTTGAAAAAAATCCGAATGAGGCGAATTCAATAAATGAAGTTTTCCGTGCCGCTCATACTATCAAAGGAGGGGCGGGGACTGTCGGTTTTGATGAAATTCAGCATTTTACCCACATTATGGAAGATGTGTTTGACCTTGTTCGCAAAGGGAAACTCTTTTTATCCGCCGACGATATTTCGATTATGCTTCAGTGCCGTGATGAGTTATCTAATATGCTTTATGCCCGCGAAAACGGCGATGTTTATCAAAGCGATTCCATTAAGAAACTTTTTGATGCCTTAACTTCTTTAAAAAGCAAAGCGGCTTTGGAAACTCCCCCGGTAAAGCAACCTAAAACCGATACTTCTTCCCCCTCTATTTCCAACAAGGATTTGGAACTCTCTAATTACGATATTTCGGTTATCCATAATCTTATAGAGGATGGGAAAACCCTTTATATTCTGAAATATAAACTTAATGAAAATTATGAAATGAAAGAGGTTTCCGCATTCCAACTTCACGCTCTTATTAATGACATAGGTGAAATTATAAAAGTTTTTCCATCCATTGATACGCTTGAAGATGCTTTTGTTGATGAGGTTTCGTTTGTAGTAAGCTGTGATAAGCCGGCTGATTTTATTAAAGATAAAACTTATTTAAAAGAAATGGTTAGGGATGTATCTATCTCTTCTCTTGATAGTAAAACCATAGGACAATTGGAAAAACCTACAAGCGAGGAAACCCGGACGGAGGCTCAAACAAATGAAATTTTGCCGAAAGCCGAGCAAAAACCGTCTGACGATACCGATTTAAAACAAAATCAGTCTCAGGCTTCCGATGATAACGGCGACAACGTTGAAAAACGGAATTTATCTACTCTCAGGGTTGAAAGCTGGAAAGTCGATAACCTTATGAATCAACTCGGCGAACTTGTAATCACGAAGTCAACGCTTTCCCAACTCCAGTTTGATTTTGAAAAACACTCTGCAAATATAAAAACCTGTTTAAAGGAGTTTTTAAGCGGAATTCTGAAACTTAATCTTTCAGGTGAGAGCGAGGTTGTTAGCGAAAAAAATGAAATTCTGACGGAATCCCTGAATGCCGTTTTTTCTATGATTGAAAACTACGGGGAAAATATACAGAAATTAAACAGGATTTCTTCTTCTTTGCAGGAAAACGTAATGAATATGCGAATGGTGCCTATCCAGATGGTTTTTTCACGATTTCCGCGTCTTATAAGAGATATTTCAAATAAGCTGGATAAAAAAATCGACCTTGTTATTGAGGGGGTCGAAACCGAAATAGATAAAGGTATGGTTGATGATATATTTGACCCGCTTATCCATATACTTCGCAATGCCGTTGACCATGGTATAGAGCCGCCTGAGGTAAGAAAAGAACTCGGCAAGAATGAGAGCGGTAAAATAGTTCTCAAAGCGGTGCATGAGGGGGACAGTATTGTTATCGAGGTATCGGATGACGGTAAAGGGATAGACCCCGAAAAATTACGGGAGAAGGCGATAGCTAACGGTATTTTCAGCGCCGAGGCGGCGGCTAAAATGAGTCAGCGCGAAATTTTAAGTCTCGTTTTCCTTCCCGGTTTTTCAACCGCTACGCAGGTATCGAATATGTCGGGACGCGGCGTGGGGATGGATGTTGTGAAGAAAAAAATTGAGGAAATCGGCGGTAATGTCGGTATTGCTACCGTTAAAGGCAAGGGAACCCGTATTGTAATACGCCTTCCTCTTACTCTTGCTATTATTCAGGGGCTTCTTATCGTGGTTGAAAATATGTATTATGTTATTCCCGTTGCTTCGGTCGAAGAGACCTTGATTTTGGATTTAAGGCAGCTTAAGGAAATCAACGGGCGACACGCTATTGAGCTTCGCGAAAAGCTGATTCCTATTTTGCCGTTAAAGCGATTTTTCTACGGTGTTCCGCTTAATAAAGACGGCGAAGCTAAAGAATACGGCATTGTTACTAAATACGGCGACAGGGTTGTTTGTATTATAGTTAATGAGGTAATAGGGGAGCAGGATATTGTAATTAAACCGTTAAATACAAAACTGATAAAAAGTCCGGGAATATCCGCCGCTACCGTTGTGGGTAACGGAAATATCGGATATATTATTGATACCTCTCAGGTTATTTCTCATTATTTTAAGACTATTGCATAGGGAGGAGTATTTTGGAAATCGCTAAAATTTTAAACAAAAGAGTTGGCGGCGATATTGATGAACAACAGGTAAAAAGCAATGTTTATTTTCAAGGTATTGCTTTTTATCTTGGAAAAAGTCTTTTTTGTATGGATATTATGAGTATTCGCGATATTATAGCCGCTAAAAAGATATATAAAGTTCCGAATACTACCGATAAACTTCTCGGCACCATTAATCTTCGCGGTGAAATACTGCCCGTTTATAGCTTGAAATTGGTTTTATCCATACCGGATAATATTGCAGGTAAAAATATTATTGAAGAGGAAGAGGATAAGTTTATCATTACCGTAAAAAAGGACAGGGATATTTTCGGTATTTTTGTTGACGCCATATATAAAAATATGGTTGCGACTGAGGAAAATTATCGCGAAGGAAATTATCTCCAGAAATGGTCTAAGAATTATTTGTTTAACGGCGTGCTGTTGGATGAAGATAATGAAATTCTCGTGCTGAATATCGAAAATCTTTTGCGTCATTTGATTTCGTTGAAATAGATAAAATATTTGGGAGGAATTAATGCGAATTGAGTACATTAACCCGTTTGTAGAGGCTTCTTTTGATATCCTTAATGAAATACTCGGAACAAGTGTTAAGAGAGGTCAACTGTATCTGAAAAAACTCGGGGAATCTATGAAGGGTGTTGCAGTTGTTATAGGTGTAACCGGACAGGTAACGGGACGTATTGTTTTTGATATGAGCGAGGCAACATCTTTAAAACTTGCCGAGAAGCTAAACGGCGAGAAATTTGATGATTTTAATGATATGGCAAGAAGCACTATTGCAGAAATTGCAAATATGATTACCGGCAGGGCTGTTACCAAACTTGATAAAGAGGGGCTCGCATTTGACTTTACCCCTCCAACCATAATTTCCGGCACTAATCTTAATATATACGAGTCGGAAATGGAAGCTCTTATTATTCCGTTGGATACCGGTATGGGTATTGTCGAAATTAACATTGCGTTTAAAGAATAAAGGAGGAAACTATGGGTATTTTAATCGGGGAAGACGGACTTCCCGTAGGGAAAAAATCAACCGGTGGAAACTTTAAAGTACTTTGTATTGATGATTCTCAGTTTATTATAAAACAACTCTCGCAAATTTTTATGTCGCGGGATTTTGAGGTTGTCGGAACGGCTATCAATGGAAAGCAGGGATTGGAATTATATAAAAGCCTTTATCCGAATGTGGATCTTGTTACCTTGGATATTACTATGCCGGAGATGGATGGTTTGGAAACTCTTCAGAAAATCAAAGAGTCCGACCCCAATGCCGTTGTTATTATGGTTACCGCTCTTGGAACCGCTGATGCCGTTAAAGAGGCTATTAAGCTCGGCGCTAAAGGTTATATCGTTAAGCCTTTGGACAGAGAAAAGGTCCTTGAACGAATAGGCCAGATACTTAAATAACCGGGGATTTATATATGGATTATATTATCGGTTTAGACCTCGGCGGCACTACCGTCAAAATAGGGCTTGTTAATTCCAAAGGGCAAATTCAGGATATGATGGAAATTCCTACTTTGGCTGAAACCAACTCGGTTGATGCTATTTTTAAGAATATTGTTCATGGAATTAACGAATTAATCAAGAAGCATTCAAATCATAATATTAAAGCAATAGGAATCGGCAGCCCCGGAAGTATCTCTCCCGAACAAGGTAAAATTGTTGCCGGTATCGGCAATATACCCGCTCTTAACGGTTTCGCATTGGGTGTCGAAATTGAAAACGAGTTTAAGATTCCCACTTTTATTGATAATGATGCCAACAATGCGGCGCGAGGCGAATATTTATTCGGCAATGCCAAGGGACGCAAAAATTTCATTATGATTACGCTCGGAACCGGTATCGGGGGCGCTATTTTTATTAACGGCGAACTTTACGGCGGCGCTCTTAATTATGCAGGCGAAGTAGGGCATATGCTTATTGTCGTTGACGGAAAACAATGCACTTGCGGCAATTTCGGATGCTGGGAGGCTTACGGTTCTGCAACCGCTATGGTTAAAAAGGCGAAGGCTATGGTTGAACGGGGTTACGGCACCAGTCTTATTTCTTATTATCCCGATGAAATTTCCGCCAAGACTATTGTTAAAGAGGCTCATGACGGCGATGAAATCGCACAATATGTTGTTGAAGAGGCGGGGAAATATATCGGTATCGGTATTGCAAATATGCTTAATATTTTCAATCCAGAAGCATGTATTATAGGCGGAGGGGTTTCACAGGCAGGGGATTTCCTCCTTAATGTTATAAAGCATTATACAAAAGTATATGCTCTTCCCCGCGCTTGGGAATGTGTCGAGATATTTCAGGCTAAACTCGGTAATAAAGCCGGTATTTTGGGGTCTGCCGCGCTTGCTTATATGAAAATTGAAGAGGGGAAATAGTTTTTATGAAATATATTGCTTTAGCTTTGCTTTTGACGGTTCTTTTCGGTTCAAAACTGTCCGCTAAAATTATCGTTGATTTCAGCAATTTGGATGTTACGGATATTGTGTCAATTATATCGCGCGACGAATCACGTATTGCCGATGCGGTTATTATTTCTCATCCGTTTAAAAAACCCGGCGGAGAAAGAGACAGGGGTTTATTGGTTTACGATTATTGGGATACGGGAGAAAAATGGCAAAGGGGCGTTGACCGCACCATTTTCGGCAGGCTTTCCGATTTTAAGCGTCTCGTTGATAACCTGCGCGCTAAAAATATTGAGGTTTATTGTTTAGTGGATATTTTTAATCATAGTGAGGATTTTAATCTTGAGTTTTGGCATCAAACGGATTTTCTATCTAGACGGTATTCTTTACCCGGGTTTCGCCTGTTGAATATTGAAAATCCCAATACGCGCAGAAGACTTGATACCGTTTTTACCGGATTGCGTGAAATTAATGTGGATAAATGGGTTTTTGATTTACGAAATATTCCGGGTAATTTAGAAAAAAGCTATGCGGAGTATGTGAGAAGAGGTTTTCGTAATGGCAAACTGATTTTGCTTAATAACCCTTACGATAGACGCGAAGATGTTGTCAGTTCCCAAGCCTTCTGGCAACTTCGTTCTACCAATTTTCTTATGCCGGTTGCCGATTTTTCCTCAATAGATAGATTGGCGATTCCCGAATATATTCATTGGATTGAAAGCGGGCAAATGTCGGTAAATAATATTGCTACAATGATTTATATTCTTGCCAATAACCGTGATATTGTTATCCCCGCCGAATTCCTGAAATACGGAAATGTTGTTCGGATGCTTGATGCTGTTAAAGATGCTTCTCAGTTGAAAAATTACGTTTATGATGAAACCAAAATGTTTTTATATTCTACTCGGTTTGCAATAGGTTTTAATTTCAGCGAAGAGATAAGTGTGTTTAAAACCCCCAGATTAATTCTCAGCAACGGAAGGTATAATAGCGTTACGGGTTCGGGGGTTTTAACCGTCGGCTCGGATAATAATTATTTCTTTATGCTTCCGTCAAGCGTTTATGTTTGGAAAATAAACTGACTTGAGTATAAAAGTGAAACATAAAAAAACGGGAATATCCAAAGAAGCTCAAGATATTTTCGTGGAAATTGTATCCAATACCCAACCGATAGACAAAGACCGTGCGGTTTTAAAGAAACAGAGACGAAAAACCAAAGATGTCGTTAAAACGGTCGATTTACACGGATTTACTTTAAACGAAGCTATTGCGAGGGTTGAACGCGAAATTAAAATTGCCCGCGTTAATGCTGTTCCATATATAAGATTTGTTACGGGAGTGGGCAAACATTCCGACGGAATTAGTCCTGTTTTATTTAACGGGGTATCTGATTTTATATTGGAAATGGGCTTGGATTCTGAAAAAGAGATAGGAAGTTTGTTGGTATGTTTAAAAAAATAATTATATTTGCATTTTTTGTATCTGTCCTTTTCGGTTGCTCAAAGTATTATCAATTTGACGACTTGTATAATAATGGAGAGTATATTGAGGCATATCAGATTTTGCAGGCTATTGAGGAAAAAGATCATTCGGAATATTATAAGCGGGAATTTCAGGTCGTTACAAGGCTTGCCGTAAGCGGAGACCCTGATTTCATTTCCCGTCTCAGCAATATTGTGGAAAGAGAGTATCCCGAAGCCGTTTTCCCGTTTTTAAATTTTGCAAGAACGTTCCTTATATTTTATTCCTCAGACAGTCAGGATGATTATATGACTGTTGTTTCCAATTTTTCGGAAGATGGTGCATTTCCCGATGAATTTAAAGGTTATGCTTATCAAATAAAAGGAATTTCTCTTTATAAAACAGGCTTTTACGAAATTGCAATAAGCGAACTTGAAAAGAGTTACCGTATAAATTCCTATATCGACAATTTGTTTTTTATTGCTATGAGCCATTTTGGTATGGGAGAAAATGACGAAGCTGTAAGATATTTCGACCGCATTATAAGAAATTCTATGGATAATCTACTGACGGCACAGTCTCATTTTCAAAAAGGAGAAATTCTTTATGCTGACGGTAAAATAGAAGAGGCGTATAGCGAATATATTAATGCGGCAAACAATTTTTGCAATAGCGCAAATTACAGCTTTAAAGTTGGAAAAGCCCTCCAGCGTCTCGGTTATCGCAATTTATCCCCTCGGTTTTTTAGAATTTCACTTCGTATAGACGGAGATTTTGCGGATGCTTGGTTTCATCTCAATATTAACTGATATTTTTTAGAAAATCATCGCTTTATTTCTGTGCTTTTTGCATACATCATTTGCATAAAATTTGTATTAAAATAAATTTCGAGTTATAATGTTAAAGTGAAGGAGTGGGTTGACTAAAATTGCATTATCAATCTTTTTTGAGGATATATGCTATGACACCACAGAGAAAATATAGTTATATTGTTGCCGATGACGAGTATTCAATTATCAAAATTCTTACCGACATTTTAAATATCCATCCCGATACGTCAAAGATTGTCCCCGCAAAAGACGGTCTTGAAGCATTGGAAATATTCAAGGAAGACAAAATCGACGTTATTATTACCGATATACTTATGCCGAGGCTATCAGGTATAGAATTGGTAAAAGAAGTCAAGCAGATTAACCCCGATGTTCAGATAATAGTCGTTTCCGCTTTCGGCGATATTGACCTTGTTCGGGAGGCTATGCGATGCGGGGCTTATGACTACGTTTTGAAACCTTTTAATATAGATGATATTATGCTTGCGGTTAATCGAACTATTGAACGCCTGAAATTCTTGGATGAGCAAAAGAACTATGTTAAAATACTTGAGACAAAAGTTAGGGAGACAACCGAAAGTTTAAATAAGGGATTTTTGAACTCTCTCTACACTTTGGTTAATGCTCTTGAAGCGCGCGACCAATATACCCATCTTCATTCAAGAAGTGTCTCCGAATATGCGGTAAAAATAGCAAATATGATGAATTTAGATGACGAGAGGGTTAAGAATATAGAAATTGCGGGATTTATTCACGATATTGGTAAAATCGGTATTCCCGATTCCATTTTACTAAAACCCGCGCGACTTACCGCAGAGGAATTTGATTTTGTAAAGCGTCACCCGGAAATCGGTTTTACAATTATACAACCATCTATGGGGGAAAATCGTGATGTGATGGATTTTGTTATTTGCCATCACGAGCGGTTTGACGGTGGTGGATATCCTCACGGGCTGAAAGGTGAGAAAATTCCTGTTGTATCCCGGGTTGCCACATTAGCGGATTCGTTTGATGCTATGACTTCCGACCGTCTTTACAGAAAGGGGCTTGGCATTGATGAGGCAATTGAAGATATTAAAAAGAATAGCGGTTCGCAATTCGACCCGGAGATTTCCAAAATTTTTATTGATTCCTTATAGATTATTATGAATTAAGGGAGAGGGTTTTGAGCAAATTTCATTCTTTTATGAACGAACTTGAAATTGAGAACTTGATGAATGAAGGAAAATTTTCAGAGGCTTTGCCGCTTTTGCTTGATGTTTTGGAATCAAAAAACTATATAAGCAAGGAAATCCTTTTAAATAATATTTCCGTATGCTATCTTCATCTGGGGGATTACGACAAGGCACGTATTTATCTTGAGGAATTGATAGAAATAAATCCCGAAAACACAACCGCTCTTTATAATCTTGCTTTATCTTATTTTTTTCTTGAGGAATACGGGGTTGCTATAAAATACTATGAAAAGCTTAAGTCAACGGAAGGTATGAATATCGACATAGTGTATAATCTGGGGTTATGTTATTTGAAGGTTGAAAATTTTGAAGAGGCTGATTACTATTTTGATTATCTTGTTTCGCAGGATGTGCCGTCGGAGTTAATATATAACCTCGGTATCCAGCTTATTACGGACAAACACCCTCAAAAAGCTCGCAAAATTTTTACAAGCTATCTGGCTAAAAAACCTAATGATATTGATTCAACTTTCGGACTTGGTCTTTCTTATACGGAAATGAAAGAATTTCGCAAAGCTATTGAGTGTTTTTCCCGCGTTTTGGAGTGGGACCATTCGCGTTTCCCAAGTGTAAGGGTTATGCTTGGAATGGCATATTTTGAAGTCGGCGAGATTAAAAACGCCATTTCAAATATACAATATGTTTTGCGACACAATCCCGATAATCCCGAGGCTTGGTATTATATGGGAGTTATCTATGAATCCACGGGACAAAAGGACAAAGCTGTCGTAGCGCTCAAAAAAGCAGGCGAGCTTTCCACAAGCACTCCTGAAATCTGGGAAAATCTCGCTTATATATTTTTTAACGACAACCAATTAGATGATGCAATGATTTACTTTAAAAAAGCTTATCAAATTAACGGTAATCCCGAGTTCGCTTTTAAAATCGGACTTATTTATATGATGAAAGATGATTATAAAAACGCCATCGATTATTTCACATTGAGCCTTGAAAAAAATCCGGAAAATATAATGGAAATCAAAGAGAATCTCGGCATATCTTATTATCATCTGGGAAAATACAATGAAACGATAGGACTCTTAAGCGGGGTTGTTCAAAACGGTAAAGCCAAGGATGTGGTTTATTTTATTGTCGGAAGTTCTTATATGAAATTAGGTCTGCTTAATAAGGCAAGGGAATATCTTGAAGAGGGGTTGAAAATTAATCCTTCTAATGTAAATATACTTTATAGTCTTGGTATTCTTGAAGCAAATAAAGAAAACTTTGATTTAGCTAATTCCCATCTTGAAAAAGCGGTAATCATTGAGCGAAGCCCTGAAATTATCTATGCGCTTGCTTTGGCTAAAATGAAAACCGGCGAAATTGAAGTTGCGGTTGAGCTTTTTGAGGAATATAAATTATTCCATCAATCGGACGTGGAAATTATGTATAAACTTGGGCTTTTGTATATCCAACTTAATCAAATTGATAAAGCAAAAAAGATTTTCAAAGAGGTTTTGGAGATTATTCCCTCTAATAAAAAGGCATTAGAATATTTAATTGAGTTAGAAAAATATGAAAACAAAAGCGTTTAGTCTTTTCTTCTTCTTATTGTTTTTGCTAACGGGATGCACTCAGGAGCATTTGATTTTCCTGAAAAATATCCGTCAGGCAAATATTATTTCTTTGGATAAGATTCTTGAGGAGGCGGGATTAAAACCGCCCGACTCAAAGCGTGAGCCGATAGATTATGAGAGAATGGCAAGGGAACAACAACCCCGCGAGGTTATCCGTGAGAGAACTCCTCCGCCGACACCGTCTTCACATATTACGCTTAATATTCCGGCGGGTGAAGAGTTTTCTTTCAGGGTTACGGATGACAAAAATACGTTTGTGGTATTAAAGTCGATTGAGGGAGACACGTCTTATAACGCGGTATCTTCGGATGTTTCCTCAGCTTTTTATTCCTTCACGGCAGGAGACCGCAACGGCGCTTTAAAGTTTGATGTCTTTGACCTCGGCGGCAATATCCAAAAACATATTACTTATTTTATAAGAATAAGCGCTCCGAGAAAACCTCCCGATAAGGATGATAAGCCCGTTGAGGTTGTGGAAATACAACCGGGGGTTAGCAAACCTGACGTTACTAAACCTGCCGTTTCCGATATTAGCCCGTTGGCAAAATCCGTTATTGCATCTTTGGCGGGAATGGGTTACAGGAATAAGGTTAAGACGCTTTATGAAAATATAGATTCGCCTGATATTTCCGTAAACGACAGGGAAATCCTGCGGGATAAACTGATAGATTTGCTGATAGAAAACAAGAATTTTCGGGAAGCTGCAGAAAATATCGATGCTCTTGCCGATATTAACAGGCGTTATCTGCATAGCGGAAGACTTGAAAAAGCGCGTAACCGTTTCAGGGATGCTATGCGGCATTATACTCTCGCTCTTAACGGAAGCGGGGATACTAAAAAATCGGCAATTATGGAACTTGGCGAAATGATGATAAACGAGGGTAACGTTGACCGTAACGTAATAGATATGCTTGTCGGTCATAGCGAAAATTTTAAAGAAGATGAACCTGATTTTTATGCGCGTTCTATGATTAATATTGGGCGTCTTAAGCAGTTTACTGCGGATATTTACGAAGCTCGCGATATATTTCAATCTATAATACAGGGTGGGTATAGTATGGAAATCAGGAATCTGGCTGAAAAATACTACGACGAACTGGTAAAAAATTTCTTGGAATACAGGTAAGGGGAAAAACAATGGAATTAATCTCAGGGTTGGAAAATTTTGTTGAAGCCGTACCCCCGGAAAAAGCATCAATAGTCGAAGAAATGAATGGGTTTGGTATTATCGGGCAATCCGATACTATTATTCAGGCTTTTCTAAGAGTAAAAAAATCTGCGAAAAGCAATGCCAATATCCTAATTCAGGGCGAGAGCGGAACCGGTAAAGAGCTTTTTGCTATTGCTAACCATTATATGGGTATAAGATGCGACGGGACTATTGTAAAAATTAATTGTGCGGCAATTCCCGAAAATCTCCTTGAAAGCGAGCTTTTCGGTTATGAAAAAGGGGCTTTTACCGGCGCTGTCCGCAAAAAAATCGGTAAATTTGAACTTGCCGATAAGGGAACTATTTTCCTTGATGAAATCGGCGAAATGTCGTTATCTCTGCAAGCTAAGATTCTTAGGGTTATTGAGGATAAAACTATTTCACGGGTAGGCGGGCTTGAAACTATTTCTATTGACGTTAGGATTATTTCCGCTACAAACCTTGATTTATGGCAAGAGGTTAGAAAGGGAAATTTCCGCGAGGATTTATATTACCGTCTTAACGTAATTTTCCTTCATCTGCCGCCCCTGAGGGAACGTCGTGAGGATACACCGCTTCTTATCAACCATTTTATTAAACGTTATCGCGAGTTGGAATCCATTGAAATAAACGCAATCGACCCCGACGTGGTTAAATTGCTTATTTCATTTAATTGGCCCGGTAATGTAAGACAGCTTGAAAACGTTATTCATCACGCTATGATAATGACGGAAAGCGATAAAATTACTCTTTCCGATATTCCCGAAAATATTTTCACCTCTATTTCTTCGGTAAGCAAAACCAACCCTTTGGACGGGTATATCAAGAAAGACAATGTAATAATAACCGACCTTGACCTTGAAGAGATGGAAAAATCGCAAATACTGAAGGCGCTTGAGAAATCGCACTGGAAGATGACAAAGGCGGCGAATCTTCTCGGTATTCACAGGAACACGCTTACCCAGAAGATGAAAAAATATAACCTTAAATAGGGGAAAACTGCCTTGCTTCCACAAGCGAGTTGTAAAATTCTATGCTCCATGGATGCAGAATGGTCTTTTTTTTAATTACATATTTCATTTTATTTACCGTAATTTTTAAAACCGCTTCTTCAAATGTATCGAATGCCGATTTATAAAATTTTTCACGCTTGGAATAATCCCTGTTCGGTTCAATATAGTCTGCGACATAAATGATTTTTTCAAACATTCCCATATCGGCAAACCCTGTTGTGTGATAGATTATGGAATTTAAAATTTCGCCGTCGTTTTCGGGAATACCGTATTTATGGACTGCAAGATAAGCCCCGATTTTCGTATGTATTATGCCGGGATTTTTAAGTAGCCACGGGTCAAGTTCTATGGAATGCTTATAAGCAAAGTCTATTTGATTATCAACACTCATTCCTTTTGCACAGTCGTGAAGAAGCCCGGCTATCTCAATACGGACGGGGTCAATATCAAACTTTTTTGCAAGTTTTACGGCGGTCTCGGCAGTGCCGATTGAGTGGGTAAATCGCTTCTTATCCAATTCGGCTTCAAGTATTTTTTTTATCTCTTCCGTTGTCATATCAATTCCTTTTTAAAATTGCTTCATATTATAAACCAAAAATCCGAAGTTGTAAATATAAAAACGGATTTCATATTTAACTTAGTTTAGTAGTATTATATTTAGCATAAATAAATAATATTTTTTGCGTTGATTTAAAATTGAAAAAATGATATAATAAACCACTGTATATCAGTAAGATTTTTATTATGAGGAAAATTCAGTATTTCTTTTCGTTTAATAAATTTTGAGTTCAAGGGCGTGGGAGTATTTGGCGTTTAGTGGGACATTGTAGTTTATAAATCATTGGGGGGTTAACGGGTTTATTGCCGTTAACGAGGTTCCTATGATTGATGATGGGCTTATTGTAATTCTTCTTTGCTTTGCTTTTTTGTTTTCTACGGTGCGAAATTTTGCAGGTGCGAGCGTATCCTTACCCGGTGAATTTAATACGTGGGATGCAGGCGCATTTTTCATTTCGGATAATATGCCTCCCGATTTTGTTAAACACACCTTCCAAAGAAGCGGAACCAGTGAATATTATTTTAAAATCATTCGTGATGGAAGTTGGGCGGACGGCGATGGATGGAGTGCGGAGTATTGGATTAATTCATGGAATACTTCCTGGAATATTCCCAGAAACGACCAGGGCAATAATAATGATGCATTTATGACAGCCTTTCCCGATGATAACGGGTGGGTTAGCGTGGTTTCGGGGGACTCTCTTTCCGCAACAAGCGAACGTTTCGGTTTTATGTGGACTTCCGCTGAGCCTATAATTATTAGCGGGGTAACACGTGATGATGTTTATGCGGGAAGCAACGTTAATATAAATATTACTCTTAGCGATTCTAAATGTGCTGAGGAATATATCTATGTCCGATATACAACCAACGACTGGACAAGTTCCGATTTTGCAACGGCTTCGGGAAGCGGCACTTCTTATACGGCATCAATCCCCGGTATGCTTGCCGGCGTGCAGGTTCATTATTATGCGATGACATCCGCCCGTGCTAACGACAGTGAACTCCATGACTATCCCGACCTTCTTACACTTAGCTTTAAAAGCGCAGGAGAATCCAATTTTTCCTACATAGTAACAAACCGTCCCCCGCCTCCGCCGGTCCTTATTTTTCCCGAAGACGGCGATTTAAACTTTTTTGCAAGACGACCCCGCTTCAGGTGGGATGTTGCAGATGAGGGCGACCCCGTTACCGACCATCGTGTAATTTTAAGTAAAAACTCCGACCTTTCGGACCCCGTTTTTGATATATATACGGATTCTTCCGAGTTTAACTACCAGACAGGTGTTTATCTCGATTTGTATGACACATATTACTGGAGCGTTCAGGCTTTAGTCGGAGAAGAGGGGGGAGATATTGACGGCACTTTTTCCTCAACCAACAGTTTTGCTATTGACCCGATTTTTATAACGGTTGATTCAAGTATAGCGGAGTGGGGAGCGGCAACTTTTCCCGAGGGGGATAAAAGCGACCGCATTCATAATTATCAATGGCAGTGGAAAGACCCTCAGGGCGACCAGAGAACCGATATAGAACCCAATATTCACGCCGATATTACCGAATTTCGTGTTACCGCCGACAAGAACGCTCTTTTCTTTATGTTTAAGGTTCCCGAATTTGGAGAAACCCCTATGTCCTATATCAGTATCGCCATAGATACAAACGAGGGCGCAACAGGTAATACGTTTAATTATCAGGCGGAATGTGAGGTTAATTTCGAGGCGCGATGGAATTTGGAATTAATCGCCAATATAGACGCTACGGGATTTTATGATACAAGTTGGAATTGGACTGATGCCGGTGAAAACTGGTTTACTCCCAACACAAACCCGGGTTACGGAGAAATCGGTATTGCGTGGAACGATATGGGCTTTTCTTCCTTACCCTCCAAACTTAGGTTTACCGTATCGGTCGGCTTGAAAGAAGCGGGGCAGGGCAATTTCGGCATAGAAACCAACGGTATAGGATTACCTCCTTATTTCCTTGACTGTATTACTACCAATACTGGTTCTGCGTGGGATGAACTTTCGGACGGGATAAACCATACATATTTCGATATAAATTTTGATACTAACGGACAGGTTTTACCGAGTTATTTTGATGTTGAAACTCCTCCTGTTGTTTACGCCGGCGTGCCGTTTGAGATTAATGTTCAGGCAATGTCATTTTTCGGCGGGAAGGCTCTCGACTACGACAGGGCGTTTAATATGCAAACCCTGTCAAACGGTAATTTTTTAATTCTATCCAATAGCGGGTGGGTTGACGGTTCCAATACTTATTTTGTTATCGCCAATGCTGTCGGCGAAAACAGGATTACCGTTGCGGATGATTATTTCTCCGATATTTCGGGTTTATCCGAAGCCTTTGAAGTAATGCGTCCTTCAATCCACATAAACGAATTATCCTATAAAGAATTAGAGTGGATTGAGATTTTTAATAACAGCGAATATGATGTTCATTTGACCAACTGGGTAATTACAGATAATTCTACTCTAAGCCCAATATATCATATAGAACAGGATTTAGTTTTCCCTCCCGAAACATTTTTGGTTTTTTACAATTCCTATTATGACAATTATCCTTCTTATGGAGACGGAATTAATGATACGGATTTTTCAGACGGCAGGGGGATTATTTACGGAAACTGGGGAGAAAACCGGCTTGCCGATGACACAAACGTTGTATCGCTGTTTTCCTCGGGAGACAACTATACTGTCCACACCATAATAGACTTTATGGCTTACGGTGATGACCCTCGCACTATGGCGGATACGGACGTTTTGGATTTGGCGATAGATGCGGGGTTATGGAGTGAGAGCGAATATGCCGCCACCTCGCGATATATCGCAAGCTCCTTGCCCGCGAGACCTTACGGGTCAAGTCTGGCGCTTATGCCTGACGGTAACGACAACAATCTCGGAAGCGACTGGGCTACCGACCGCACTCCGACCTTGGGCTATTCCAACATCCTGATAGTAATGGAGAATATTACCGTATCCACTCAATCCGATGACGGTTACAGGGGTTCCATTATGCTTGGGTTTAGTTTCCGCTTGCCCGACCCGGAAAACAACCACAATTCGACAAGCGGGGATACATTGGAGCGTCTTGTGATTGATATTGACGGCGACATTCAATTATCGGATATTGCAGAGGCAAAACTCTGGAACGGCAACGGCTCTCCTGTATTTAACTACGGGTTTGAAAACAGCGATTATCCCGAAAACCTTTTGATGGGAGCCGGTGTTTTTGACAGCGGGTCTTTTATATTCGAGACTTTGGTTAATAATAATATTCCGTATGATGAGGCGGAAGGGGTTTACGGAAGCGGATTTATGGACGTTCATTTTTCTTTAAAGATTGCATCGGATGCGGTTATCGGGAGAAATTTCTCCGCGAGTATTCCTGCCGGCGGGATTGAAATAGGTTCAACTACTCATAACCTTCTTACCGATAAATCTATATCTAACGTAAATTTTCAGACCGTAAAGGCGGGCAAACCCGTTGTAACCGAATACTCTACGGGAAAAGGACACGGGGCTGATGATTATATATATCAATTTGTGGAAGTGTTTAATAACTCCGATACGGATATTGATTCCGGCAATTTGGGATGGAATCTTTCCGTGAGGAGAGGTAATTATGAGCATTTTTATTATCAAGGCAATACTTTTAAAGCCGGAGGATATATGTTAATTGCACCGGGCAGCACCTCACTTTCGGATTTTCTGAATTACTACGATATAAATCCCGAAGCTACGATAATGACCAATGACGGGGCGTATTTAGGTGATTTCGGTCTTGCATTAACCGACCCGCCGTTTATCCTGCGCGAGGGAAACACTATATTGGCAATAGTTGATTATACAAATCTTCACGCCGCTAAACCGGATTATCATACGGTTGAACGTATTGATATTTACGGTTCGGACGGATTACCCTTGGATGCCGATGAAAACTGGCGTTATTCCGCGATTACCGGCGGAACGACGGGGTATTATAACGGTTTTCGTGCTTCACAGATGGCTTTAACCGATGTGGAGGAATATACTCTTGAGATGTTTTCATCCAACAACCTTGTTTTGGATTTTTATATCCCTAATAATTTCGGAAGCGAGGAAACTTTATTATTGCTTACCTTGACCAATCTCGGTGATGCAGTTGATACGGATATGGAACTCTTTTTATTCCGTGAGGAAGGAACTACTGATGGTTTTGACTTATCGGAAGATACTTATATCGGCGGATTCGGTTATTTAGGCGATTATAGATGGAAGATTGACGGGGTAATAACAATACCCGCTATTGGCGGTGTTACAAACTGGCGATTTTATGTTACCGCTACAATTCCTCAGACATCACAGGACGGGAGAAGCGTTCGTCTTGCCGTTGAAAATTTAGCTCCCGCTTTTATAGGCCCTTATTCGCCCGATTATACACACGGCGCACAGGTAGCGGGTTTTTATCACGGTCCCGTTGATTATATGGTTTCCAATGTTTCGACGCTTTATTGCGGGCATCCCGGATTTACTTTAACTAAGACTGTGGATAGTGTGGAGCTGCCTGATGGTAGCGGCTTTGTAAAACCGGGAGGGACAATTAAATATGAACTTAAATACTCAAGTATAGGAAATGCAAATGCATATAACGTTGTGCTGTATGATAAAATTCCCGACAACACAACGTATTACACTAATGAGTTGGGGACTGCGGAGGGATGGGAAGTCCAGTTTTCGAGTTTGGAGTCGCCTGACCAGACTTATGATTCTGTCGATTACTTATCCGACCCTACGGGCGCAAGATGGATACGATGGCGTAAGGAGGTTGTTGGAAAAGATGAAACGGATAAAACCTTGTTTTTTTCCGTTACGGTAAACTAATTTTGATAGAGGTGTTTCTATGAAAAAAATGGGATTTTTATTAGTGGCTTTGACCTGTTTTTTCTTTACTCAAACTTTTGCCAAAATCAGCGTTAATAATATAATTACCGATTTTAGCGATGGAAATAATCTTATCGACGGTGATTTGTCCACCTTGGCTTCAGGAAAAAGCGGTATCAATAATGCCACTTTGCAATTTGGGCGGGTTATGTATCTTGAGAGGATAGTTTTTCACTCTCCTGATACATTGGATTTTGAAAAAGTTGAAATATTCGGTTCTGAGGATTTTGTTCAATGGAAAAAGATTGTTGAAAAAAAGAATTTGCGGGGCAGTCCTATCGAAATTCCGCTTACGGATGCCAATGCAAGTTTTATGCGGGTTGTAATTGTCTCAAAAGGCGATTTCAAACTTTCTCAGATTGAGTGTTTTGCACCGGAATTGCCTAAAAACGAGATTTACAACCTCAGGGTGAGGAATATCGGCGAAAATACCGCCACTATTGAGTGGAGAACCAAACTCAAGTCTATCAGCTACCTTGAATATGCGACAAAAGTCAAGGGCGAAAAAAGGCAACTTGTTCAAACCGCATATAAAACCGAGCATAGCACCGAATTAAGCGGTTTAAAAAAAGGAACGGATTATATTGTAGGAGTGGTTAGCGAGGCGCCGGACGGCAGCCGTGTTAAAAGCGAAGTTTTGGAATTTCGCACGCGGGGAATTCCTTATCCGGATATCTGGGCGCTTGAAGCTAAGGAAATAAGCCCTTTTACCGCAAGTATTTTCTATCGCGCTAATGTTCCTGTTCGGCATCAGGTTCTGTTAGGCAGAAGCGAGGACGCGTTGGAAAAAGTTATTGAAGAAGCCTCTTTGAAAGAAGAGAATACTTTTGAAATCAAAGGGCTTCAACCCGAAACCGAATATTATTACCGCTTGGATTTAACCGACAGGTTCGGTAATGTTGTTATGACTCCCCCGATACGCTTCAGGACTCCCCCGTATAATATTGCGCTCGGTAAACGGGTATGGGGAACTTTTGGGTTTACCCCGGCAAGAGGTGGTGTTCTTGAGGCGGGAGAAGAAAACCTTGCTAAACTTGTTGACGGTAATGTCAACTATTTCGGCGGGACTGCGGTTTCCCAGAACGCCGACAATGCCGACCAATACGCCGTTATCGACCTCGGCGAAATTTCGCCTGTTGACAGGCTTGAGATTATATGGTGGGGGTTGTCTTACAGCCGAAATTACCGTATCGACTTATCAAACGATGGAGAAAACTGGACTACGGTAAGCCAAAGGCTTAATGCCGACAGAGGCGAAGCTATGCGTTCGCCTGCGGGAGACCTGATTGTCCGTCATACCGTGCCTGTCGGGAAAAGCGCGCGGTTTGTCAGACTTTTTGTAAGAGCCAAAGCTCCTCGCGGAACACGCAGCGAACTCTGGGAGCCTATGTCTCAATTGTATCTATCGGAAATTGCAGTGATTAGAGATATGAAATAATTCTTTTGAAGGAGGTCTTAAATGAATAGAGAGAAAAACAAAATTTTTAAGGAGGAAGCTATGAAACGGAAAAGTTTAATGCTTTTAGGTTTTTTGGGCATCAGCTTTTTTCTGCTTCTGATGATTTTTGCCCCTTGGGGTGAAAGAACGCTTTCGGCTAATGTGGGAACTGAAGCAGGTATTGTTCTTACTAACGTTGCGGAATTAGACTGGCTTGGCGCTACGGCAGCAGAATCTGTTACAAATATTGATCATACTGTCGGAGTGAACTACGGCGCTAAATGGATTGGTGAAGGAGATGGAACTGTTGTTGCGGGAAATATGAAAGTTATGGAAACCTACTTTACTAATCTTGGTAATGCCGATGCGGATTATGAATTTAAGTCCGAGATTCTTGATGACGAATCAAGTCTCGCATGGACTACCACTTTTTCTAACTTTACGGATGGAGGAGCGGAAGGCGCTACGCTTATGGTTGCAGGCATATCGCGAGGAGCTGTAAAGCAAATCAGATTTAACGTGGATGTTCCTTCTGCAGAAACAAATTTAGCCTATATGCAATTCCGTCTGATAGCCAGCAATGAAGATGCGGCTAACCTTAATGCTACTAATTACACGGGCTTAAATGGTATTGTCTATGGCGGAGATATGGGGCTTTATGGAGCCGCCCCCGGTCATGTATGGATGCACAATACCAACGAAAACGACAGGCAATGGACACTTACCGTTGAGGCACCTGTTTTGTATCTTACTATGGCTGCCGGATTTGCAAACCCGGAACCTTACCAATTGGAAGCTACACCCGTTCCCGGCGCTTTGATTACTTACAGGCTTTTCTATACCAATGCCGGTGATGCAGGAGCTACCGAAGTTACTTTAATCGGAAATGTGCCTGATAATACTACTTATTCTAATGAAAGTATAGTGCGCGGTGCAACCGGCGCTCCTCAGACGGTAGGCGACTATGGTGACGGTGGAAACGTTGGTTTGGCTGATGCACAGGACGGCGGAGATGAGGCTTGGTATAATGCAGGAGGTCCTCGCGTTGAGATTTATCCGGGCGGTACGGATACGGATAATACCAGCGGAACTGTGGCTTCTGCAGCCTCAAGAAACTATTTCTACCGTGTAACGCTTGACTAACGCGGTTATTGGGGGGACTTTGCTTGAAACTTGTTTGCTTGGTTTATTGAGATTATTAAGGGGTTTTTTGTGAGAAATCTCATTGTGTTGACTTTAATTATGCTTTCAATCCCCCTTCATTCAAGAGTGCGTGTTTTTCACGAAGGAGGGTGGTATGCCAGGGTTAGTCTTAAAGAAATCGGAAACGTAAAAACTCCTGTCGTTTTGTCGGTATTCAACGAAAACGACACCAACTCGGCGTTTTTTCTTGAAACCGGTATTGTAACCGACACGAGACTTGCTTTAAACGACGGGAGTTACCGTTACCGATTATTCGATGCAAACGGCAAAACGTTAGACAGCGGAGACATTGAGCTTAAAACTGTTTTCGATGTTTCGATTGTGTCGAATGTGCCGGGGGTGGTGATATTTAAGCTTAAATCCGTTGAGGGAGTTTTTATAGAGGGCTTTCTTGAAAGAGACGAGGAGACTGTCGGATACAGGAGGCTTTATTTTGACGGGGAATCGAATTTAAGTTTCGACAACCTTGAAAGCGGGGCTTCTTATCTTGCGAGGTTCAGCGCAAACGGATTTATCCGGTTTTTGCGATTTGAAAGCCCGCGACGGAATATTGCGCTTAATAATCCCGTTAGCGGAACGTTTACCCGTCTCCCCGAAAGTCGTTTTGTAATAGACGATACCCCCGCTATTACGCGGATTAACGACGGGAATATATCGTGGCAGAGCGGGATGGCGGTAAGCGGCGAGGTTAATTCATCGGAACAGTTCGCGCTGATTGACCTGATTTCCGTAAGGAATTTTGAGTTTGTGAGGGTAATATGGTGTGCAAATTATTATCCTCTGCAGTATGACTTTATATACAGTGTGGACGGGAAATCATGGAAAAAGGTTTCAAGAAACGGGAAGGAATATATTAACGATATTGCGCCCGACAACTCCCCCGTAAAAATCGACTACTTTGAGATAAAGGAACGGGCGAAGTATGTAGGGGTGCTTGTAGAAAAGGGAAGCGCTATTTTTGCAAGACAGCGGTTTAGAAACTAT
>CAZQBT010000022.1:0-22133 GCA_964591955.1 uncultured Brevinematales bacterium
TTCTCCACTTATCATTATGTGCCTCTTTAGACACAATTAAGTTTACACTGCCAAACATTGATTTTTCCTATATTAATGATATACTACTATTTAGTAAACAATAAACTAAACTTATTTTACAAAATTCGTTTTAAGGGGGAGTGAATGCATAGTATTCAAAAAACGGATTTCGGCTTAAGACTTGTCTTTTCAGGCACACTTTCACCCGACGAACTGAAAAAATGGATGAAAGAATCCGAAGCAATGCTTAAGAATATGAAAAAAAATTTCGGCGTGTTTATTGATATGGTTGAATTGATGGTTCTTGACAGCAATACCGTTGATGCATTAATTGAGGGACAGAAGTTGTATCATGCTAACGGAATGGGACGTTCCGTTGTGGTATTCAAAAGCGATGTCTTACAGATGCAAATGACGCGAATTGCTAAGAAATCCGGTATATTCCATTCGGAGCGTTATATTGATGTAACAAAGGACACGGATTGGCAAAAAACTGCACTCGACTGGATTATTTCGGGAATTGAACCCGAATAAAAAAGCGCCGGCAATCTCGCCGACGCTATTAACGGGACTATGGGTGAATCATTAATCTTCTTCGTTCTTTTTTTGTTTTTTTGCCGTCATTTTCTTAAAGACTTTCAGCTTTAACCATCCGATTAATATTACACCTGCAACTATTAAAATCCACCAATACCATTCCATAGCTTTCCTCCTATCTTAAATTTAGTTTTCTCTTCAAAACTTTTCCGATAATAAACACCAAGATACTTCCCGAAACTAAAGTGATAAAGCCCGCGAGCCAAAATCCCGCAGCGGGAGTGGTATCCATATAGATATTCTCCAAAGTTACAAACATCCAATATGGAGGAAATATAAAGAATAACCAATGCCAACTCTTATCAACAAAAATCGAAACAATCGGGATAGTAAGAAATATCGGGGTAAAGAATTTTCCGATTCCCATAGCGCTGATTTGATTGTCGGTAAGCGCGCCGAGAACAAAACCGAGCAGTATCCCGATAGGCACGCTGAATACCATCGCTATAACAAGATTGACGTATGATACGTCAACTCCCACCAATATCAGTGAAACAATTATCACGGTTGCAACGGTATGCAACATTACAAACACCATCTTGGAAAGCATATATTCCGTAAGACTTGTCGGTGATACGGAAACGGCGTTTATGGCTTTTGTAGCTCTCTCTTCTACGATATTAAAACCTTCTATCCATCCCGACATCAACGCTACAAGCAAAATTAAAACCATAGTAACGTATTCCCGAAAATAAGTTCTGTCGTCTCTAAGTTGGTTAAATGCAATCTCGATACCCTCGCTTCCCGTTACAATCTTTTGTAAAACAATTGTAGCCGCTTCTACGATTTCAGGGTCTTCGTTACCCTCCGCAATAACGGTATAACCGCCGTCTTCACTAAGAAAAATTCCCGGCACGTCATCAACACGCATCACTCTGTCCCTGACCTCTTTTTCGTCCGAAAACAGTTTCACGTCCATATAGGTTTTGAACTCTTCGATAATCGGCGCGGGTATTCTTTCATCCATTGCTACGGTAAGCACCGTTCCTTCCATAGAGGGAATAAACAACCTGAAACCGATAGCAAGAATTATCGGTGCAAGAATAACATATAGAAGCATATTATCTCGCAATGCGCCGGTGAGGTCTTGTCTGATTATATTAAAGATTCGTTTTATCATATTACCTTCCCTCCCTCATAAGTTTTCTGTTTACCGCGATATAAGCAAGAACAAATGCGACAACGGTATAGATACTGAGAATGCCCATAGTTTTGAGGAATGCGCCCTCACGGCCTATATCAAATATAATATCCTTAACGGTAAAGATAATGGGGTAAGTGGGAATCAACGTTATCCATCGCGGGCTGAAAGACGGCGATAAATATGAAATCTGCGGGAACGAAAATAGTATCAGAATTCCTATAGCGACAAATAACCACTCGGAAATACTGTTAAAAAACGTGCTGACAAAAAGCCCGAACAAAGTCATAAACAAACTTGAAATTCCGAGAAGCAACAGAAGTTGGGCCCAATTAACATTAAATCCATACGTCAGTATCACCAATAAAGCGCTGTAAATAACCGACAGAACCATCCACAATATGGATTTCGCAAGGATATAATTTAATATACCCGACGGGCTAACCCTGTAAACCCTGATACTGCCCTCCTGTTTTTCAAGGAAAACCATAACCGCCACAAAGAGATAGCCTAATACTATAGTTTCATAGGTCAATACAAAAGGAATTGAAATTTCGCTGATAGTCAGAGGTTTAAACTCGGGACGAATAGTCTCCATCTCGAAAACGGGGACAATTTCGCTACCGGTTATCTCATCATACATACGCTGAAGTCCGGCGATAATCATTTTTTCCTCTTGAGGAAGGAGTTTTCCGTTATAGACAACCGTAAATTTTGCCTCGCCGTCAATTATCTCAAGCATAATCCCGACATTGCTTCTATCATCTTTGATAATTTCTTCAATCTCTTCAATACTGCCGACTATGTTTTCCTGAGGAAATCCCGCCGAAACCAACCGGCTTTCAAGCATTTTAGATTGCGTGGCATCGTAAAAAAAGTTAGAGTTTTTATGTTCAATTTCGGAGGGTAAAAGCCATACGACAATAACCATAGCGGCAAGCAGAAAAAGCGTAAACCATACAAAATGGTTACGATATATAATTTTAAGTTCCTGCATAAGCAGGGTAAAAAATTTTTTCATTGAAGCCCCCTTCCCGTGAGTTTAATAAAAATTTGTTCAAGGGTGGCTTCCTGGGTGTGGATAGTTTGCACCTCTTTGGTATCTACGATTTTTTTGAACGCCTGTCTGTCCTCGTCCCTGTCGAGGAAAAATATATCGCTTTTAACCTTGCCGTTTTCCTTGTATTCGACCTTGACCGAGCGTTCGCCGTATTGAAGTTTCAGGTTACGCGGGGAATCCATCGCAACAATTTTGCCTTCATTGATAAAAGCAACCGTATCGCAAAGCTCATCGGCAACAAACATATTATGAGTGGTAAGAAAAATCGTTGCTCCCGCCTGCTTTTTACTCTTAATAATTTCTTTAAGAATGCTGCCCGTAGATGGGTCGAGTCCCGAAAGAGGCTCATCAAGAAAATAGATTTTGGGATTATTAATCAAGGCTCTGGCAAAAACCAAACGTTGCTTCATCCCCTTGGAATACGAGCCGGCTCTTTTGTGAATAGAATCCGCCAAGGCAACCATCTCAAGCAATTTCTTCGGGTCTTCGGTGGGAACGTCAAAAAGCCCCGCGTAGTATTTAAGGTTTTCATATCCCGTAAGCTTGGTGTAGAGATTAGCATGTTCAAATGAAACGCCGATATTGTTAAAAAACTTTCTACCGACCTTTTTAATCGAAACGCCTTCGTAGTTAATTTCGCCTTTTTGAAGCGCCAAAAGTCCGGTCATAATATTCTGCACGGTGCTTTTACCTGCGCCCGATGGTCCCAGAAAACCGAAAATTTCACCCTTCGGGATAGCAAACGACACATCTTTTACCGCATACTCTCCTTTTCCGGCATAGTCGTGAAACAGATGTTTAACCTCAATCATATTGAGCCTCCTTGATAAAATATCTAACTTTAAACTTCATTATCAGAAAGCAAATTACTGATAAGCTTTCTGCTAACCATTTTAATGGAACCCTTTTTAGCCCCGAGAATTCTTTCGATAGCAAACTCGCACACCCGGTAAGTCTTTTCAATCAAATCGAAATCCTGTTCGCTCAGGTCGGGTTTCAACAAAATTTCCGATATATCCTCCGTAAGATTGGCAGACAGCATCATTACAAGACGTGTAGATTCATAAGGAAATTCGGTATCAAAAAGCCCTTCACTAACGCCCTGCACAACAACTTCGGCAAGATAAGGAACAACGGCATCTAAACTTCCTTTAGACATCTTATGCCGCAACTGGATATTCTCATCACGATATAAAACAGACATCAACGCAATAACAGTTTTTCTGTTAGCGGTTTTCACAGCCCCTACACGTGCAAAAATAGAGTTGAATTTCTCGATAGCGTTCATATCGGGATTATCAACCAAGTCCATAATTGCGGACAAAGCCTGTTCGGAAATCCTTTCGGCTAAGCAGTCAAGCAGTTCCTCCTTGGATTTGAAATAGTAATAAAAAGTCCCTTTAGCAACGCCAACCTTTTCGATAATAGCATTAACGGAGGTTTGCTCATAACCAAGTGTGAAAAATAATTCCTGAGCGGCATCTAATATTTCCGCTTTTCGCTCATCGTAGTCTTTGGAAATCCTCAAAACCATATTAATCTCCTTTTTATACCGACCGTCGGTATAGACTGACGGTCAGTCTATAAATATGATAACATAAAAAAATACCCCTGTCAAGGGGTTTTTCAACTTTTTTTTAAAAAATAAAAGCTGTAATTTTAGCATCCAATTTTGTAACTAAAGATAGCGGTTTATTTGCCGCCGTAAAGAATTTTAAGGCTTTTATTTTCGCCTTCAAGTTTGGCGATAACCTGATGTGCCTGACGAAGCCGCAATGAAAGACGGGTTATCATCTGCAAAGCAAAATCCGGGTCTTTTTTGATTTGTTCAAACACACTTTTTTTATCGAGGACAATAATTTCGGAAGCTTCGGATGCTTCAATGGAAGCGGTGCGTTTGGATTTAAGGAACATACTCATCTCGCCGAAAAGGTCATTTTGGCTGATAAATCCGAGCTCGACTTTTTCGGAATTAATCGTTTTAAAAACCCTGACCCTGCCGGAACGGACAATAAATATTTCATCACTATCCGAACCCTCGCTACAAATCAAGTCCCCTGCGGCATATTTTCTAATTTCCAACACTCTCCTCCTCGAGTAAATTCAACACCTTCATAAGCGAAGATAATATTTTATCATTAACAATCCGTTTTATATAAGAATGAGTAGCGGTACTGATATTTATAAATTTAGCGGCAAATCCCGCGGGCATCTCTCCGGTGCTATGCTCATTTACGCGCAAAACAATGGATTCTACTAAGAACTTAAAATCCTCAAATTTAATTTCCAGAATAATTTTTCTATTCAGGTTTTCTTTAGCAATATCAAAATGAGTGGTTTTGACAAAAGCCCCTCCGGCGGAAAGTGAAAGCACAAGTCCCGTCTCAACATATTTTATATCCTTCTCCGTGTAAAAGTTAGCGGAAAGAGGCCAGATAATACGGTTAAACTGACGGCGGTTCATCATTGCGTTATCTATATTTTCTTTTACCTGCTCCAATGTATTAACGATAGATATATTATTATTGAATTGTCTTAGTTCGGTTTCGCTGATTTTGGAACGTCCCGGATTTAACAGCATTATAGGCAATATCGGATTAAGATGCTTTAGATTTTCGATCATCTTTCGACAAATCCTGTTTTCCGCATCCATATCGCAAACAAACATTGATACCTCAGGGTTATCTATTAGATATATTAACGCTTCTTTTAAACTCGGCGTTGTATGTATCAGGTATCTCTTTTCAACTCCATTCAACACAAGTTTACCGACATCCATCGTATTCAAATAAAGAATTTTTTCCATTATCTCTCTCCGAAATAAACTAACAGTCCCGTATATTTTAAAAGGATGATGAATAAAGTCAATAGAGAATTTATTATGCTTTTGAATTTATCATATTCAAACACTCAAATTATAAATTTTTTTCCTAATCTAACCTTAAACGGACTAACGTTCTCTAATTATACAAAAGCTAAAATAAAGGAGGATTTCTGTGGTAACCGGCTATGCCCAAAAAGATACGTCATTTGTTGAAGTTCTCCGTATGCACGAGCAACTTGACAGAAAAATGAGAGAATTTGAAATAACCGCTAAAAATGAAATTTTAAAAGATGATGACTGGTTCGCTTCTCAGATGGAGAAGATGTATCCGTATGAAAAAAACACAACCCCCTAACCTCCTAAATATAAAGTTTCGCACCACCCTACCGCCTGCAATGTTGCAGGCGGTAATTTTTTTATAAATCGTCCTCTTTAACGGCAAGACTTGTAAGTAAAAAAACCGCCGGGGCGCCGAGCGTAACCCATATACCGATAACGGCGTAACGGATAAATACAAACATATAATAAATATCGGAATTTTCAGCGGGAAAAATCAATCTTAAACCTATAAAGATAATGGCAAGACCTATAAACCCAACAATGAACCGCAAAGTCCTTCGCCTAAAACTTCCCGCAACACTCCATTTCAAAAATCTGCCGGCAACTGTAAGCCCGACACCAAGCCCGAACAACCCTCCCGCAACGGTAACGGCATTCTTTTCGTGCAACAGGATAGCCATAATTATAGGCAAGACAAAAGAAACGCCCATTTTTAACCAAAAATTCCACGATTTAACCCATCTCTCTATCCGTTCAACGAATAAAATATACAAAACCAAAATCACAATCCCAAAACCCCATCCCGCAAGCACATCGGTAGGATAATGCACCCCCAAATATACTCTTGAAAATCCGATGGACAACATAAGAAATATCGCAACAATCCAGAACCATTTCCTTTTCAATTCAAAGGCTACAATACCCCAAACCGTTACAGCCATCTGCGAATGACCACTCGGCAATGAGTATCCCCCCTCCCGAATAACAGCAACAGTCGGGTCAGCTTCAAACGGACGGGGCAGTTTCCATATTTCTTTAAAAAACGAATTTACATAAGCGCTTAGAAAAAGCGCAAAAGCAAGCCTCGCTCCCGCCCTTTTATCCACACTCCAGTAAACTAAAGTCAGTAAAATAATAAAAAACATTTCATCCCCAAAAGAGGTGATTACTATAAATAACGTATCCAAACCGGGCGTTTTTATGCTTTGGATTAAGCGAATTGTATCAAGCCCCCACTCCAATACTTGTTCCATAGAACATCCTCCTTCATCTTACTAAAGATTCTACAATCACTATAATAAATTCGCAACTAATGATTAATACTATTTTTTTTCGCTGAAAGGATTTTAGGATTGTAATATCTATAATTTTTATGTATAATAATTGTATAGATAAAAACCAAAGCGGCGGATAAAAGATGGCTAAAAATACTCCCGATAAACACAAATTAAGCCAAAATGAAGAGTTTCTGTATTTTGTACTTGATTCAATAAATGAAGCTATCTTCATAGATGATGCGGTTACAAAAAAAATAATATACGTCAATCAAACCACCTGCGATATGTATGGGTATTCCCGCGAAGAAATATTAAAAATGAACATAGGCGAATTAAGCGCAGGGACTTATCCATACACTCAACAAGAAGCAGTTAAATATCTTGGAAAGGCGGTAACGGAGGGACCTCAAATTTTTGAGTGGCTTGCACGCCATCGGGACGGAAATACCTTTTGGGTTGAGGTCAATATACGTTATGCCGAAATCGGAAAAGATGAGCGTTTTTTTGTGTCGGTTCGCGATATAAACCATCGCAAAATCGCCGAAAAGAAAATACAAGAAGCCGAAACAGAAAAATCGCTGATACTCTCATCCGTAGCGGACTTGGTTGTGTTCTATAAAACGCCGGAACTTATAATTGAATGGACTAATAATGCCGCCGCCGATTCCTTAGACACCAATCTAAACAGTATAATCGGAAAAAAATGCTATAAACTGTGGCATAACCGGAAAACCCCCTGCGAAAAATGTCCTGTTGCAAGGGCTTTTGAAACCGGACAATTTGAACAAGAAGAAGTCCAAAGTCCCGACGGCAGACACTGGTCGCTAAAAGCCACCCCGGTAATAAACGACAAGGGCGAGATTGCAGGGGTTGTGGAAGTCGCAAGAGATATTACCGAAAACAAAAAATACAGGACAGACCTTGAAAAAAGAAACGAATTTATACAAGCTATCTTAGATAATCTTCCGATAGGACTTGCGGTAAACGAGTTTGACAGCGGAAAAGCAAGTTATATGAACCCCAAATTCAGTGAGATATACGGCTATCCCCCCGAAATAATAACCGACATTCAATCCTTTTTTGAAAACGTTTATCCCGACCCTGAATATCGTAAAGAAATAATCTCTAAGATTTTGGGTGATATTCAAAGCGGGGACCCCGAACGTATGAGATGGGATAACGTAAAAATAACCACAAAAGAAGGCGAAACCAAATATGTCTCCGCTAAAAATATCCCGATTACCGAACAAAATGTAATGGTATCTACCGTCATTGACGTTACCAACCGCAAAGTAGCGGAAGATAATTTGGAAAAACAAAAGAAATTTCTCGAAAATCTTATGGGCAACCTGCCCGGTATGGTTTACCGATGCAAAAACGATAAGAACTGGACAATGGAATATATCAACGGGGCGTGCCGTGAGATAACCGGTTATGAGGCGGATGATTTTATAGGCAACAAAAAGATTTCCTTTAACGATATTATCAGTAAGAAAGACCGGAAAAGACTTTGGGATAAATGGCAGGAAGTTCTTGCTGAAAAAGAGCCTTTTCGGGATGAATACGAAATTGTCGCGGCGGACGGTTCTACAAGGTGGGTTTGGGAACAGGGCATCGGGATTTATGATGAAAACGGTAACGTTGTCGTGCTTGAGGGGTTCATAAGCGATATAACCGAACGAAAACTTATGGAAATCGCTCTTGCCGAAAGTGAACAAAAATACCGCGATCTTATTGAACGCGCCAACGACGGTATAGTTGTCCTTCAGGACAGGGTAATTAAACTTGCAAATCGCAAATTTGCGGAACTTGTAGGATACAAAACAGATAATATTATCGGCAAAGATTTTTTCAGGTTTATAAACAATAAAGACGTTGACTATTTCAGTGAAATATACAAAAAAAGAATTGACGGCAATGATGATACTCATATATACGAAATAAATCTTGTCCATAAAAACCGTAGTTTAGTCGCCACCGAATTTAACGGGACGGTTATTAATTACGAAGGGAAGCCTGCTGATTTTGTCTTTGTTCGCGATATCAGGGAAAGAAACCAGTATATAGAAAAGCTCAGGGAAAAAAACAAGGAACTTGAACAGATAATCTATGTCGCTTCCCACGATTTGCGAACTCCGTTGGTTAACATACAGGGTTTTGCAAAAGAACTTAACATATCTTTAAGCGAATTATACGAGATATTGCAGGAGGAAAATATCCCGGAATACCTGCAAAACGTAATACGGGAAAAAATCGAAAAAGATATAAATGTGGCAACGGGTTATATACTAAAAAGCATAACGAAGATGGATAATCTGTTATACGGTTTGCTGAAATTATCACGTCTCGGACGCGCCGCGCTTAATATAGAAAAACTCGATATGAACCGTCTGTGCAACGAGGTTATCAACTCCTTCAAATATCTGATTGATGAGAAAAAAATCGTTGTTACAATCGAAAACCTGCCGCAATGCTACGGGGATTATGTGCAGGTAACTCAAATTTTTACAAATCTAATAGACAATGCGATTAAATATTCAAAAGAAAATATAATCCCCGAAATCAAAATCAGCGGCAAGAAAAAAGATGATTCCTCCGTGTATTCGGTCAAAGATAACGGGGTCGGAATATATAAAAAAGATTACCATAAAATATTTGAAATTTTCAACAGATTAACTCAAAATAAAGTATCAGGCGAAGGAATCGGGCTTTCTATCGTAAATAAAATTGTTTCGCGACATAACGGAGCAATTTGGGTTGATTCCATTCCCGGTGAAGGTTCGGTATTCTTTGTGGCTTTACCCGCTAAATTAACATCAAATATTAAGGAGGAGCGGCTATGAACAGGGAAGTTATTATTCTTGTTGCCGAAGATGACGACGGTCATTTTGACTTAATTAAGCGAAACCTTGAGCGTTCGGGTATTAAAAACCAAATAATCCGCTTTAAAGACGGTGAGGAAATTCTCAATTTCCTTTTCAAGATTTCTCCATCCCTGCCTGATGATGAAAAAAACTCTTATATAATTCTTCTTGATATTCGTATGCCCAAGTATAACGGGGCAGAGGTTCTGGAAAAAATCAAAACGGATGAAAACCTCAAAAAAATTCCCGTTACCATGATAACCACCACTGATGACCCTAAAGAAATTGAAAAATGCCATCTTTTGGGATGTAATAACTATATAACCAAGCCCGTCGATTATGATAAATTTGTAGATACAATACGTCAACTCGGGCTTTTCCTGCTGGTAATAGAAGTCCCCTGAATACACATTAAATTACAGGTTATAATTTTTTATGAAAAAAGAAACAGACAACAAATTCACATTGCAAAATTTTGAGTTATTGGTTGTCGAGGATGATGAAGGGTTAAACAGGATTATTTGTAAAAATCTTGAGCGTTCCGGTTTTAAGGTATCGGGGTTTCTTGACGGTAAAACCGCATTAAATTACCTGAAAAAAAACACCCCCGATATTATGCTTGTCGATTATAAATTGCCCGATATGACGGCGGAAAAGTTTATCTCAAAAATCGAAAATAAAAAGGAAATTCCTTTCCTCATAATGACCGGTTTTGCCGATATTTCTATGGCTGTGGAAATGATGAAACTCGGAGCGCGGGACTATCTTGTAAAGGATAATAATTTCCTGGATTTCCTCCCCGCCGAAATAAAACATCTGCTTGAAGAAATTTACACTCAAAAAAAATTAATCCAAACCGAAAAAGCCTTGCTTATCAGTGAAATGCGTTACCGCAATATTTTTGAAGTTGCCCCGATTGCTATATGGGAACAGGATATATCCGATGTATATACTTTGATAGCCAAATACAAAAAAAACGGCGTTACGGATTTTAAAAACCATATAAAGGACAATCCCGATTTTGTTTTGGAATTGCTTGAAGCAAGCAAACCCGTTGATATTAACAACGAAACATTATACCTTTTAAAAGCAAAAAACAGCGATGAAATTATGGAGCATCTGAAAATTTATGCAAAAGAAAAAGTTTTTGATGTTATAAAAAACATTTTACTTGCCATCATTGAGGGGGAACCGTATTTTGAAGCGGAAAGTATTATCAAAAACATTGCGGATGAATATATTTATGTAGCTATAAAGGCAAAGATTCCCGAAGCAAAAGACGCGTATAAGCGAATTATATTAACGATGATGGATATAACCGAAAGGGTAAAAATCGAAACCGCCCTCAGAACAAGCGAAGAACGTCTAAATCTTGCTCTTGAGGCTACAAACGACGGGCTATGGGATTTCAACCCCAAGACACAGGAATTTTATATGAGCCCCAAATGCAATCTGCTTCTCGGATACCCTCCCGACTATTTCTCGGATTTTATACAAATCTGGGGAGAAATTGTCCATCCCGAAGACGCAAAAAATGCCCTCCTGCAAATCTCGGAAGAACTCAAAGACAAACAACCGACCTTTTCCTGCGAAATTAGAATGAAAACCGCTTCGGGAAACTGGAATTGGATGTTTATTCGCGGACAAGTGGTGGAATGGAACGAAAACGGGGAGGTAACCCGTATCGTGGGAACAGCCAGCGATATTACACAACGAAAAAAAGCGGAAGAGGCGCTTAAAATCAGCGAATTTCGTTTTCGCGAAATTTTTGAAAAGTCCAATGACGCAATATGCGTGGTTCAGGGGTTGAAAATAATTTTATTAAACCCCCATTTTGAGATGCTTTTCGGGTATCCCAAAGAAACCGTTTTATCCGATGAATTTGAATTTATCAAAGTCCTCCCTGAAGAAGACCGTATGCTTACAATGAATTTACTTGAGGGTTTCAGGAAAAGCGGAAGCGTGCCGAATCAAGTTCAATTTAAAGCATATAACAAAAATAAAGAACTTATAGAATGCAGTGCCAGTTTATCGGTAATTCACTGGGGAACATCCCGCGCGGTTCTGTGTATAATACGTGATATGAGCGAGCAATACAAACTTGAGGCGCAACTCCGTCAAGCCCAAAAGATGGAAAGTATCGGGAGGCTTGCGGGCGGGGTTGCCCACGATTTCAACAACCTTCTCACCGCCATAATCGGTAACGCCGAACTTGCTATGATTTCATTAAACGAAAACGACCCGATTTATCGAGACCTTGAGGAAATAGTCGCTACATCAAGCAGGGCGGCAAATTTAACCCGTCAGCTTTTAACATTCAGCAGACGTCAAATTCTTTCTCCCAAAGTTATCGACCTTAATTCCATAATCAAAGATATGGAAAGAATGTTAAAACGAATTATCGGCGAAAATATCCGTCTCGAAACCCATACTAAGTCCGATTTATGTAAAATAAAAGCCGACCCATCCCAAATTGAACAGGTAATAGTAAATCTTGCGGTTAATGCGCGAGATGCTATGTCTGAGGGTGGAAAACTTACTATCGAAACAAGAGATATTACCGTTGACAATAATTTTATCCAAAATCAAATCAGCATTCCCAATATGGAAAAGGGGAAATATGCCCTTATATCTATAAGCGACACGGGCATAGGTATGGAAGATAACATAAAGGCTCATATATTTGAACCGTTTTTTACAACCAAGCCTGTCGGAAAGGGAACGGGACTTGGTCTGGCTACGGTTTACGGCATTGTCCATCAAAGCGGAGGGTATATTTGGATGAACAGTGAAATTAATAAAGGAACCGTCTTTAATATATTTCTTCCTGCTGTAAAAGATAAAAAGCTAAAACAATACAAACAGCCGAATGTGCCGATAAACCTTGTAGGCGATGAGACCATACTTGTTGTGGAAGACGAGGAAGCTGTTCGTAAAATGGCTGTTCGTTCGCTTGAGCGTTACGGCTACAAAGTTCTTTCAACAGGCAGCAGCAAAACCGCTTTGGAAATTTGCAAAAATCCCGAGCAAAAAATAGATATAGTTCTTACCGATGTTGTTATGCCGGAAATTAACGGGGTCGAACTTGCAAAGCAGGTTAAAACCATATTACCCGATACAAAATTTGTCTTTATGTCGGGCTATACCGAAGAAACAATACTACAATCCAAAATGATTAATAAAGATAATCCATATATACAAAAGCCCTTCAAACCCGTCAATTTGGTTGAAAAAATACGGGAAACTCTCAATAATAAAAATGTTTAAGGATACATAAATGAAATACCCTTATGAAAAAGAACTAAATGGAAAAGCTGAAAAGTTTTGCGCACTCTTAAACAAAAACGGTATTGATGCATCGGTCTTAAAAGATTCACTTAGGGAATATTCAATAAAAATCGGGGTAAAAAAGGATAATTCGTCCTGCGGATATATAAATATATATTACAAATCAAGCAAAAAGACATTCAGGATTTCCACCCACGAAATGACGGACATCGAAACAACGCGAAAATGCGGGGAAATCTGGGGAAATGACGACACGGCACATAATATCTGCGATTATCAGGTATATGTGGATGGGTCATATAGAAACGGTATTGTTTCATACGGCGCAATAATACTTAAAAACAGTTCCGAAATAAAAAGAATGGCCGGTATAGTAAACGGATACGCCGAAATGAATCAGGTGGCGGGCGAAATATATGCTGCAATTGAAGCAATTAAATGGTGTGAAAGCAACAACATAAATGAAATTTCCGTTTTTTACGACTACGACGGTATAAGAAAATGGGCAACAGGAGAATGGAAAACCAAAAACTCGCTTACTAAAGAATATCAAAAATTTATTCAGGGAACACAATTAAAAATCAATTGGCATAAGGTAGATTCCCACAGCGGGAATTTTTGGAACGAGGAAACGGACAAATTAGCAAAAGTTGCATCGGAGATATAGGATTTATCCCTCAAAAACCGTAATTTTATTTCCGCCGCTGTCTTTCGCGTAAATCAAAGCGTTTTTAGCCCCTTCAAGCATAACCTCGGAAATTTTATTGTCTTTTATAATGTTTGCCAACCCCCCGCTTATTGTAATCTGAGGAACGTTTTCAGGAAACCTGAAATTTTTTACGGTGTTTCTTATTCTTTCGGCGGCAAGCAGGCATCTTTCCTTATCGGTTTCCGGCATAACAACTATAAAACGCATCTTGTCAAACCGTCCCGCATAATCCACCTCGCGTATCTCCGCAAGCATAATATCCGCCACGGATTTTAAAATCTCGTTTTTCCAATCGGAGGGCGTCTCGCTAAAGTCGTCAATCTCAAAAATAACAACCGATATTTCCCTTCCGTAACGAATACTGCGCTTAATATCCTCTGCAAGTTTCTTTTCGATAGCGCTTCTGTTGTAAAGCCCCGTAAGTTTATCAAAATTTATTAATTTACAATAGTTGTCAAACCTGCAAAGCATAGACTTTGCACGCGCGACAATTTCGCGAGGGTCAAAGGGCTTAAATGTATAATCATCCACGTCCAAATCAAGCCCTTCAATTATGTCAAAAGAATGGGTGCGATTACAGATAAAAATAAAAGGAATTTTCTCCATAGAGGGTTCACGCCTGACCGCATCCCTGAAATCAAGCCCGTTCATATTTTTCATTTCGGCATCGCAAATAATAATTCCGGGACTTTTTTCGGAAATACAAACAAATGCGCTTTCGGCATCATCCGCCGTTACAACCTCAAAGTTTTCCTGCTCAAACGATACCTTGAGCAGTTCCATAACCTCCGCCTCATCCTCCAATACCAGTAACCGTACCTTCTCCATACCGTCCATATTATACCCCAAAATATTTTTTTCATCCTTTCGGCTCAATATTATACAAAATATCCGCAATTTTGTAAAGCCATTTTTTATATTAAATGAAATCGAGTAGTTATGCCTGTTATTCGAGTTTCCAAATATTGGTTACCCAATGGGGATAGTCAACAAAGGGATTTCGGTTTTGTTGATAATTACTATATATGGTATTGTTACGCCATACCTCGTATTCCGATGGAGGAAACTCAAGATGCCACTCAATAAAGGTCGAAAGTTTGCCGAATTCGCCCCACCATTGATACCCCGAAGAAACAGATAGCGTCGGTATATCATCGGTAAGTTCAAGTTTCGGCTCATCTTCCTCCGTTCCCATATAGCGCGTTACCATATAAAACATTATGCGGGCAACCAATCCCTTAACCTCATCGGGAGGTTCAAATCCACGGTTGGCAGGGTTAGTCCTAACCCGCAAAGTAGAGGGAACGGGAAACGGCGGGTTATATGTATCCGCATAACTTTGAGTGCAGTTATCAACATCATAATTGCTTTTATGCCCGTTTACTTGTGCAATACAAGCATATAGATTATAAAGGTCGGTATAACCCGTGGACTCCTCGGCAGGCGTGCCTCTCGGAAAAGCCTTTGAAGCAGGCCAGACATGCTCGTTTTCCCATCTGTCCCATACCCCATATTCGGCAGGATTGCGATTAATATTTGAGATAGAATGGCGGGAATAAATACATACAATCAAATCGCTATTAGTCGGGTCGGCATCAAGAACACGTAGAGTATCGGCAATAGAAGACCAACTAAAAGAAGTATGCCCGCGAATAATCTGATGCAACGCCATTTTAAGCTCCAACCCCTTTTTATCAAAAGCGGTGCTGTAGTAATTATACCAAGGCTCATCAACCCCGGATATAATCCAAAATTTCAGTTCCTTAGAAGCCACGTTTCGTGATAAAGCCCTCGCCGTTAGATTTATCGTTGTATCCTGAAAAGCCCCCGCATCTTCCGTAATCGAAACACTCCAGCTTTCCCCGTCGCCAAGAATATTGGTGGTTACAAAATCCCCTATTTCAATAATCAACTCGCTAATCCTTACGTCTTTCCTTCCCATAATCTCAACAGGATATACAACCTTTGAGTTATTAAGAGGAGTTACGACCGTAAAATCAAGAGAATATTTATCGTCAAGCTCATCATCAAAGACAAATACGCTCCTGTCTCCACATCCCCCGATAATCAATAGAATAAATATTATCAAAGAAAAACTGTGTTTAAATACCGGTTTCATATAAAACTCCCGTAATGCAATTTATTGCCGTAATTCCATTAATCCGCGCCGGGTGAAGCGATAATCTCGCCCTGATATGCGGGATTGATATTTTTAGCGGTAGAGGTGTTAACCCATCCCGCGCTCGTAGTTCCGCTTAAGACGGCAGGCGAGGTTCTTCGCGTAATACTGACATCGGTTTGAAAAGCATTTATAACTCCGCCAAGTCCGCCTGAAAATCCCCCCATACCATCTTCAATATCACCGGCAACGTCAATCAGATTATTCTCCGGGTCAAAAAGACAATACATAAACCCGCTCGACATAACAAACATATCATCCCACACAAGGTCTATATACGAATAAACAAGTGAATCCCCTGCGACAACAAAATATCCGCCGGGAGAAAGCACGGTTCCGTAAGGCATCGTAAACAAATTCGGTTCGCCGAGACGGTTATTATTGGTTATTACAATCGTATATCCGCTCAAGTCAACGTAGTATTCCGTAAGATTTTTAAGTTCAAAGAAATCGCCAAGCCATTCGTTTCCTATACGCATAAAGCCTAACTCATTAAATACAACGTTGTGATATGCCACGCGGTTTGTTATAATCACCTCTTCCACGTCATCCAATACAAGAGGCGGAATCTCGGATAAAAATTTGTCCGTCTCATCAAAAAGAGACCCGGCAAGTTCACCCCTTACAAGTATCAGAACACCGTCGGAATGAAGCAACGGGCTTGTCTGGTTCAGGTTATAGGTCGTCATAGCAAAGGACTGATATTTTTTGCCTATATCACAGAAGGCAATATTAAAATCAAAATTTTGGCTCAACACCTTTGTTTCCACTTCAGGATTAAGTATCCAATTATTATAAATATCTACTTTATTCGTAGCCTCATTACCCAAGCGCACTTTACCTGTAACACCCGAATTAACAAACTCGTTCCAAATAGCGTAGAATTTATTATTGTCGATATAACGGGAATACAAGCCGACAGAGTGCTTTGATTTTGCAATATGAGAATAAAGAAACGACATCGGGTTATTCTGGGGTAAGAAATACACCTCAACGATATTTCCGCCTATCTCATATTTAAGATTATAGCTCAGCTCCGTCTTCCTGCCGTAAACCCCGTTACCGACACCGAAATTGGTCAGAATAAACATCTGGTTAAATTCCTTTTCAAAGTCATGAACAAAATGCTCATCGACAACGGAAAACATAATAAACCTGTTATCAAAAGTCCTTGAGGATGATAAGAGTTTTACCTCAATACCGTCTATAATAAGGAAATTTGCTTCCATATTGCCGTTTTCGTTACCGCCTCTTGCAGGAATTGCCGGCGAAAGAGGAATAATATTTTCAATAATATCACCGATATTTTCCTTATCCACAAGCACCCTGATTTTAACATCCCTGTTAGCCGCACGGTTAAGAGCGCTGATTAGCTGTATATCGTCAATTTCATACATAGCGACATCAATCGTATGTTTAGCCTCATCAATAGCCTCAATCAGCGCGGCTTTATTACCTATATCGAAATAGATATACCCGAATTCTTTATCTAAGGATGGGTCGGTAAGCCCGCAGGAGATTAACAAACCGAAAGCCACGGCAAATAGAGCAAAAATGCCCGGTAGCCTTTTTAATCTATTCATAGTATAACCTCATAATTTAATTAAAACTTCAACTTAGTATAAACCTCAACCCCCCAGAAAATACTCGTCCCGTAAGGGGCATCGCGAAGACTTACAGGATAAAAGAAATAATCCATAGGAATAAAAATACCGCCGCGGGTCCCAATCTCAAGGATTTGTCTCGTCAAAGTATAAGAAATATCGCCGTTGACCTCTATACCCATAAAATTCCCCAGACGTCTCTGGTCATAAACATAGGACTGGAGATTCAGGTTGGTATCCATACTTGTAGAGCTTGTATCAAAATAAACCCATCCCTCAAACATAGCATAAAGTCCCGTGTCCTCCTCGCCTGAGAAAGAAAGTTTGTCGATACCGACATTAGCGGAAGCCGCCAAAACGGGAGCGCGTCTCGCCGCCTTAATCGGTTCAAAATCTATACCGGAATAGTTAATAATCGCGGATGGATAAATACCGTAGTATCTTGAGAATAGAAAGCCGCCGAGACGGTGTCCCTTAAACGAAACAAACCCGTAGTTAATAAAATTGCCGTATTCGTCAGTTTCAGCGCCGCTGACATACAATCCGCTCGCTCCGAAACATAGCCAGTCTATCCCGACAAAACCGAAGTCCATATCTAAAGAACCGTGAACCAAAATACCGGAGATATTGACATCGGGAAAACCCTTTGCGCGCCTGTCGATACCCATAGAATACCCGAACTCAACAAGAAAACTGAAAACAGAGGTTTCAAGAAGGGCATCAATCCCCGTAACGAAAACCCAGTCATTATCTGCATAATTTCCTTCAAAGCCCATAGCGGAACGTTCATAGCCTCCCGCATGGTAATGACCTTTACCGGTTGCGCCTATTCTGGTAAATAAAGCGAACGGGCGCGCATCCAACAGGCTAAGGAAATTGTTATCAAAATCCATAATAAACTTGGGAATAAGCCCGAAACGTATAATATTAACGTCCCCGTCAAAATAGTCAACGGTATAATCATGCCTTGAACTTTTCAGAGCATAGACCGTATCCGTGGGAGAATTAAGCGAAAAAAAGTCGGCAAACAAATCCGCTCCGAGATAAACGGATGGGAAAAACACGGACAGCACAACGGCATCTATAACATCGCGCATTATGTAGTTTTTATGCTTGTCCGTATCAATAATCTGATAAGGAAGTCTTCCGACCATAAGATTAAAATCAAACCCGTCATTATAGAAAAAAGCCTTAGCTATATCCAAATCGAAATTAAGATACCGCGCGTTAAGCCTGTTTTCGGGAGAACCGTAACTAAGCGAATCGTTTCCCCAGAAACCACCGTAAGAAAAATCCGCCTGAAAATTTATAATGCCCAGAATATCCGCTTCAAACGCAACCCCCAGTTCGGATAATGCTACAAAAAGACGGTCATCCGTATTTTGCACGGCAAGATAACTTTCCTCATTAAGATTGGTAAGATTGCCGTTATTAAAACCCAAAAATCCGTTATCCAAATAGGCGGAAAATTTATATGACCTTATAACGGGTTCGGTATCGGCAACCAAAGAAAACCCCGATACTGCAAAAACCATTAAAAATACAAACACACAAATTAAACCTTTCATACCCTCTCCTTTTAAGTTTTTAGATTTAAGATTATAAACTTTCATTTTAATCCTCGCTTATATAAAAATTCAAAATTCGACTAAACATCAATCCGACCCGGGGGTAGCTAAGGTGGACAACCGATAAGCCGACCTCACGTTTGCGTTAAACATCGATGTAGTATTCCAACTTGACGGCAATATTCCGTCCTCGCCGACCCTATACATAGATGCAAAATTTCCGGCAACGCTTTGTTCACCCGCAAAGGGGGTTTGGGTTGATGAGCCGGCGCGGTCAATAACCCTGTTATCCTTATCCTTTAACATAAGAAACACATAGTTTTGGTCATACGGATGATGCAGATACAGCCATTCATCAATATTGGAGTTTTCATAATTAAAAGCGCTATTGGTAGAGAAAAACAACACATGATAACCGTTAGGCTCAATCTTAGTTCCTTTAGGATATATATACATCAAAATCCTGTAATACTTGGATACCGCAGTAGTCCCGACTAACTGCCATCCTGAAATATCGATTGTATTATCGGTATTGTTGCGCAGTTCGACAAATTTATCCGAATAGTCTGGAACACCGATATTATTAATACTTCCCGCCCAGTTAATTTCGTTAATCCAAACATCCTGCCACTCGGCGTTATCGCCTCCGAGGTCGCGTGTGGGATGGTATCCCGTGCCGTACATATACGCAAAATTATTGGAATACGCTTTGGCTATTGACTTATCATAAATTACAAGGAAATTTTCGTCGTTTCCTTTATAAGACGCGGCTTTAGAGAAGTTAAACGACCCCGTCATAACAAACGGGTTATCCGTATCGACATCAGCCATCATCAATTTATTATGTATCTTGGAGCCGTGCAGGTCATTACCTATTACATGATTCCAGTTACCGTCATATTTAATATGAATATTAGGAACATCGGTAAGCGCATTAATAAACCTATGGTGAAGCGCATACTGGTTACCCGAATGCCAATGCCTGTCAAATACCCCCTTGACCGTAACGCCCCTGCCCGCCGCGGCGTCTATCATTCTATCCGCTATATCGGGATGGGTAAACGCAAATATGGCGAAACGTATTGAACTTTGGACTTGGTCGATATATTCCATATATATAAGGTCAACCCTTGATAGAGAGGATTCCTCATCATAGGGAGTGAAATACGCCCTCACTTTGGACACTGTCCCGTCCCAGTTGGTAATAAAAAACTCGTTGTCCTCATAACCCTCAAATTTATTGCCGATTTTATCCAACCCGAAAAGACCTTTCACAAACATAGTTTCAAAGTCCTTCTTATAATATGCGCAAAGTTCGGGGGAATCTATAAACAAGACGTTCTCGTTATTATAACGCATACCCGTTGATGTAAAATTTGCAGAGCCGGTGGTAAGATAACGGTCATCCACGATAATATACTTGTTATGCATAATTTTCTCGCGATTACCAACAGCCATAGGAATACCCTCGCGCATAAACGCCTGATACCCCTCATAGTGCGCGTTGTTTATATCGCCGACAAACCTTACCTTGATACCTTTACGATGCGCATTGATAACCGCGTTATAAATCAGGGGTTCGGAAAGCTCATAGATACAAATATCAACCGTGTTTCTTGCCGAGGCTATAAACGAGGCGAGTTTGACATTAAGCCCCGTATCCTCACCGCTCGCGTAGTCATAACCCGGTCGGGTGAAATGCACCTTGATTTTTTTCTGTCCCCAGTCAAACGCCTCAAGCTCAATAGGTTCATCCAAACGGAAACTGCACGAAACAACCGGTAGAATTATCGTTATCAAAAGGATAAATAAACGTCTTTTCATATAATCTCCAAAATTAAATTTTATTTTATAGCGCATAACACTGTCATTCTGATTATACCCCTTTAGCCCTCTCCCTGAAGAATCTACTATACTTTAAGGAGATACACTTCACTAAGTTAGACTAACGCACGTATAATCTGTGTAAACTTCACAAGTTAGACTTGCGTTAGCTCAATCAGTATGACACCTTTTGTATTGTGTCATTCTGATTTTACCCCTTTAGCCATACCCCTGAAGAATCTACCCTGCTTTAAGGAGATACACTTCACTAAGTTAGACTAACGCAGGTATAATCTGTGTAAACCTCACGGGTTAGACTTGCGTTAGCTCAATCAGTATGACACCTTTTACAAGTCTTCGCTCAAATCTCCCCAATTAGGATTAAATTTCTCAATCAGTTTAACTTTTTTACTTCTAAGCCAGCCTTTAAGCTGTTTCTCCCGCTCAATAGCATATCTAATTTCAGAAAACTCCTCAAAATAAACCAATAATTTAATATTGTATCTTTTAGTAAAGCCCTCACGGAAACCCAACTTATGTTCATCAACCCTCCGTTTCAAATCATTAGTAACACCTATATATAGTGTTTTCGATTTACTAGATAAAATATAAACATAATATTTATTACTTAATTTCTAAAACCACCTCATTCTAAGTGTCATTCTGATTTTACCCCTTTAGCCATACCCCTGAAGAATCTACCCTGCTTTAAGGAGATACACTTCACTAAGTTAGACTAACGCAGGTATAATCTGTGTAAACCTCACGGGTTAGACTTGCGTTAGCTCAATCAGTATGACACCTTTTGTATTGTGTCATTCTGATTTTACCCCTTTAGCCATACCCCTGAAGAATCTACCCTGCTTTAAGGAGATACACTTCACTAAGTTAGACTAACGCAGGTATAATCTGTGTAAACCTCACGGGTTAGACTTGCGTTAGCTCAATCAGTATGACACCTTTTGTATTGTGTCATTCTGATTTTACCCCTTTAGCCATACCCCTGAAGAATCTACCCTGCTTTAAGGAGATACACTTCACTAAGTTAGACTAACGCAGGTATAATCTGTGTAAACCTCACGGGTTAGACTTGCGTTAGCTCAATCAGTATGACACCTTTTGTATTGTGTCATTCTGA
>CAZQBT010000022.1:22233-38408 GCA_964591955.1 uncultured Brevinematales bacterium
CTGAAGAATCTACCCTGCTTTAAGGAGATACACTTCACTAAGTTAGACTAACGCACGTATAATCTGTGTAAACTTCACAAGTTAGACTTGCGTTAGCTCAATCAGTATGACACCTTTTGTATTGTGTCATTCTGATTTTACCCCTTTAGCCATACCCCTGAAGAATCTACCCTGCTTTAAGGAGATACACTTCACTAAGTTAGACTAACGCAGGTATAACCTCTGTAAACTTCACAAGTTAGACTTGCGTTAGCTCAATCAGCATAACACCTTTTGTATTGTGTCATTCTGATTATACCCCTTTAGCCCTCTCCCTGAAGAATCCCGCCGAGCCTCTTGCGAAACAAGGGCTTGGTTACTCATCCCCGCCGCCGGAGCCCGCGACACTTCCCTTAGGGGAGCCGGGCGATGCAAAAACGGTCTCGCTGTATTCGGGTGCAATATTCTCCGATATACTTGAATTATACGACACCCAACTGGATTGAACCGTTCCGGGCAATGCGCCGAAATAATCCGTCGCCCTGATAGCCGACTTACGAAGCATCGGCAGATTATACCCGCCCGGTATCTGCGGAAATACGGTAAAATCAAGCGAGTCCGATGATTTATGCCCGCCGCCGTCATATAACTTGATAGAAAACCCGTCCGTTCCGAGACGCAAATTCGGCTCGACAATATCCAACTTAGGGAACGCCCCGTCGGTGTTATTCCCGATAGTTAAAAACTCGCCGGGCTTAAGCACGGTCCCGCGGGGAATATGCACAAGGCAGTAATTCTGCCCCTTTACCTCAACAATCCATCCCCCGATATCGACGTATCCCTCATAAAAATTCATCAGTTCTATAAAATCATCATCGGGGTTATTATCCGTGCCGTCGTTTTTAATACTTCCCGCCCAATGCACCTCCGTAATTGACACCATCCCGCGAATATCAATAGACGTATGCCCGAACTCATCGGCAACGGGTTCGGAAAGCGAAAGGCACGCGGTTAATACTAAAACCGCCGTCCCCGTTATAAATATAGAAATATACCTTAAACTTCGCATAAAACTTCTCCCGTGAATTATCATAAAATAACCGTTCCTCTCAACATTCCCCGTTTCCCCGCTATTGAACACAGGTGGCATATCAAGAGGAACAAATAGAACCCGCCCTCTTACATAATGAGAAATTATAAAAACAAAGCGCCCGCCCATAGACGGGCGCTTGTAAAATACTTTTATTAGTCGTTAATTATATATCCTTCCAATTTCACATTGTCAATACGCCAAGTTCCGGTAGCTCCACCACCTCCACCTGCTCTGTATCCGTAGAGTCTTATTGTAACCGAAGCAACTCCGGTTATGGACGACATATCAACCGTTTTCATAGGATTCGCGCTGAATGCGGTAGCAGCAGTTCCACTGGAAACTATAGAAGAATAGCCGTCCGCACTGGTTCTAATAACCCAATCCTGTGCTCCGGTAGCAGATGCCTGATCATCAAACTCAAAAGTGGTTAAATATAAAGTTCCGCTATTTGCACTTACGGTAAATTGAAAATAGGATGCAGTATTATCCGTTGTATTCCATCCTACTCCACTCATAGCAGGATTCCCACTGGGAGCATTGCCGACCGGCCATGGTGTTCCCGCTGCAGAGGCATTTCCTCCAAATGTCATATCACCTACAGTTACACCACCAGCGAAACGGGTAGGACTTGGTGAATTACCGTCAAACCCATAAAACACAAGTTCTTCTTCAACAGCTAAAGTATATTTAGCGCTCACTACAGCAGACTTTTTACTACCGTCTTTATTGGCGTAAGCGTAGATAGTAGTCGTATCGGTAATATTTATATTTCCGCCGGAATATTCTCCCCAAGTTTCCCCGCCGTCATAGTTGGTATAAATAGTTGCTCCACCGGTAGTCGTAGAAATAGTAACATCAACCGAACCCTCAAATGGGGAAGCAGGAGGGTCAAACTCAGGCGCGACAACTTGTTCGACGCCATCAAGGGTTTCCTCCGCTATTTCGGAATTAACCATACCGGATTTTGAAGCAACAGCCTTTATAACTTCCCCGTATTCGGCTTCAAAAGCGCCGGTATAATCCGTATCGGGGTCTCCGCCTCCGATTGAATACTTAATATCAGCATCGGCGGTTCCGCAGGTGATTGTTACATCATACAAATCTTCCACGTCATTCCAAACCGCGTTAATCTGAGGAGTTTGGACTCTAATGGAATAAGTAGCCTCTGAAACATCGGATTCATCCAAACCCAATATTGCCTTGGCATAAAGCGTGGTATTGGTAGTTATTTCAACGGGGACGGTATATCCAATCCAGTTTGCGTCTCCCGTGTGGTATTCAATATCAGCGCTGGGAGTTATTGTCTCAATAGTTACGGTATTGTCCATACCGCCGTCTGTAAATACATACCCGCTCGCGGGGTTAAATGTAGGTTTGGCAACGGGAACTTTGGTATAAGAGGCGCTTACAACATCCGTTGCTTTCATACCGTCTTTATTGGCATAAGCCCAAATGGTGGTATCATCATTAATCGTGATATTTCCGCCTGCATAAACACCCCAGCTATCCCCGCCGTCATAGTTGGTGTAAATAGTTGCACCATCAGTGGTATTAGAAATAGTTACGTTAAGAGTCTCATCAAATTCAGCGCCGGACGGAGGGTTGAACACAAGCGCGGCAACCTGTGAAACAACGGTCGTAGTCTCCTCAGCTAAATCGGAATCAACCATATTTGACTTTGTAGCGACAGCCTTAACCGTAACGCCATCACCTACCTGAAATACGCCGGTATAAGGCGTTTCGGGGGCTCCGCCGTCATAGGAATAAAGTATCTCGGCATCGGGAGTGTCGCAGGTGATAGTTACATCATACAATTCCGTATCATCATTCCAAACCGCGCCGATAGACGGGGAAAGAACCTTAACGGTGTATGAGGCATTGACGATAGCAGAAGCTATCATTTCGGCTTTGGTAGCCTGAGCATATACGGTAACGTTTTCGGTAATATCAACGCCGTCAACGTAATCAATCCAGTCGCCTGCTTCACTGAAGCGGTAACGAACGGATGCGCCTTCCGTAGCCGATGCGATAGTAACGCTACCCGAACCGACAAACACCTCTCCGCTTGCAGGGTCAAAAGTAGGAGCTTGCACTTGATTCGCTACATAAGAACTGTTACGAGGCGGCACGGCATTGCCTTCATTAATAATATCAAAATCTTCCGAATTATCACCCGTATTTTGAGTGCCTTCGCTCTTCCTGCGGAAATTAGACTCTCCGCCTCCGCTACCTGTAGGAGAAGTATCCAAATAACTCCCTTTATACCAGGAAGGTGTCCTATCTCCCGCTTTAAAGCCCATAACATCAACAACATTGGGGTCATCAACACCGGTAATGGCATTAGTGGATTTAACAAGCGCCACAGAAGTGCCGTTCCATGACCATCTAACAGACAAATTCTCAATTTCCAAGTCCGCTGTAACATTCGTATGAGGCTGATCCCCCAAAGTAGCGATTAAATAAAATCTGCCCGCCGGAATAGTCCCGCTTAAATTTTCAATTCGAGTTCCCGTCATTCCATCATACTTAAACTGTAAAGACCACCCCGTTAAATCCTGAGGTTCATCTTTGAGGTTGTAAAGTTCAATCCATTTTTCACCAAAAACAGTTCTATCACCCCAGCCAAAGTCGCTTGAAAAAACATAGGTAATTAGCATATTAGGTCCCTCCACAGGAGGAGGGGTAATCGTAATATTCACTTCTTTAGGCGCAGACCATTTTCCGCCGACTTTAGCAAAGAACTGCAAGGTTTTTGCGCCTGCGGAAGTAAACGTAATAGTCGTATCAAAAGGAGTGTTTTCAGCTGCTTTTATAGTTCCGCCCGTTGTGCCTACGCGATAGAACAAACCTTCAAAATCCCCTTCTCCGCCGGATACGCTACCCGTTACGGGAACAGGTTCATTAGCCTCATATTCCGATAAGTCAGCCGGAGCAGTAAGAGTAATTTCAATAGAAACATCCTGCTCGCCTTCACCGGGATCTTCACCTTCTGTAATCATAACTGTTCTTTGAACTAAAAGAGACATATTAGCTTTAGTATCCAGCGCAAAAAACTGCAAAAGCCTTTCTCCGGGAGTGTCAAAACTTATAGTTGTGCTGAACGGAGATGAAGAGGCGATTTTAGTCCCGCTCCCGCTTGTGCCGACACGGTAATAGACGCCCTCCAAGCCTGCGGAAGAGGTTACGCTACCCGCTATAGTTATATCTTCACCGATTGCATAAGAACTGCCCTCTTCCGGAGAGGTAATGGACAGGGTAATGGTATCGGTTTTTTTATCCTTCGTGCCGTCATCATCATCGGCAGGACCACAACCCAAAACACCCAGCGCCACGCCGATAAACAGCGTAAACGCCATTAAACAAATTTTCCGAAATTTCATTTTATTCCTCCCTAAAAAATTTTATTAAAGAATACCTTTTACTCAAATTGTATGTCGTCAATATATATATTATAGGTATCCGACTGCCTCAGCCTCATACCGAAATATTTTGACGTAATATTCTCGACACCGGAAATATCCAAAATTATCTTTGCCCACTCTCCCTGCGTGTCAATTTCCCCCGTATAAGAATAACTTGATGTCCTTGACCTGCTGTAATTACCGGGTCCGTTAATACTACCCACATTCCAAACATCGTTACCTGTCGCACCGCCATCCGGGGTTAATCCTACGCAGATAGAACCTCCCGTAGTAGTTCCTTTGATATAAAAAACAATCTTTGTTGCGCCGACCGGAGAATTAACCATATCCGCCGTTCTGAATATCCAAGCGCCGCCGGAACCGGAGGCGGGACGGTTAACATAAAGACTCCTGTCGCCGGAATATTTGTCATCCGTTGAATAAGATGCGCCTGCGATTAATGCCGCTCCTAAATTCATATCCGCTTCCATATCGGAATTTGGGAAAACCGCATAAAACGGAGGGCTTCCGTCAATTCCCGTTCCTTTAACGGTAAATGTAAACGGATTTTTCGTTTCAATATTGTTGGAAATTGCCACCGATGCGGTGAACTCATCAAAAGAATCGGGAGAAAATCTTAAAACAAACGGAGAATATGTAAGCGCCGATATATTATCGGGGGCATCCCTTGTAAGGCTGAACTTATCGCCGTCCAAATTAACCCGCTTGTCCTTGCCGGTAAGCTCAAGTTTTCCCGTCCCGGTATTTGAAATAATAAATGTATAATCTTTGGAATAATTACGGTACCATCCCCCGATATTGAATTCATCGCCGTTTTGGATATTTGTCCCGTTATACCAAACCGTAATATCGGGAGGAATATAATAATCAATAACAACGTTAGTAAAACAATCATCAAGACGCCCTCCGAACACCCCGCCGATATCAATTTGAGGGTTGTTATAGTATTGGGTAAGAGGGCCTATTGCGGTAATAAAATCGCCGGCTTCAATCCTGCCGTTTATAGAGGGTGCATATATTTGCGGAAAGCCTGCAAATTTGACAGTATTCCCGCGGTCAATTTCAAGAACACGTCCCGCCCATCTGACAACCTTACCGACATCGTTTAAATCAGACCGCGTTATATCCTTGACATAAATTGCCTGGGGTTCGGTAGGATAAGGGTCGCGAACCGTAAGTCCCGAAAATGCCGTAACCTGCTTAGCGCCGAACCGCTTATAAGCATGCGTAACCCTAACCTCGACAATTTTACCGAAATCAATTTCGGTAAATCCCGTGCTATAATAGAAATAAATTCCGCCGGTAGCATCCTGTATATATAAAGAACGATATCTGCCGGTAGAGGAACTGATAGACCCCATACCGGTAATAATCCCTTTGATTTGGAAAGAAATAGGAAGAGCGGTTCCCTCTATATCGCTTGTAACAGCTTCTCTTAATTCCGCTATGGTGCTTTGACCTCTGAAAGATGACGGATAAGGAGATGTGGTAATTTCGGGGTAAGGACCCTTGAAATATCCGGGAGGAATCGGGGGTTGGTAAATTTCGGTTTTATAATACTCGTCAAATCCGGGGACAAAAGTATCAAGTTCCCGCTCACCGCAAGCGGATAATAAGATAATTGATGCCGCAATCAATAAAGCACACTTTCTAAACGGCATATTAGCCTCCCAAAAGTTTTCCCCCATTAATTTAAAGCATATTGCAGAATCAAACCTCAACATAAATTTTTAAATATTGCTTATATCGTAACCCCCGAATGTTAAAACAAGATTAACCTGATATTAAATCACATAAAAATCTTCCGCAGAATGGAATTTTTGATGAAAAGTCCAAAATAAACCGACATCCCGCAATTTTCATTAACCGTAAAACCTATAATCGCACCGCCGTCTAAAAAAGCTTGAAATTTGTTATCTGCAAAGAAATACACTTTCCCATTATATATACTATTATTCTATATATTTTGGGAAATATGTCAAGCAAAAAAGAGTTATTTTACAAATATATTATTGCCAAGTATTTTTAACAAAAACAAAACGGATGGATGGCGCATCCCCGAAAAATTATATCAACACCTTTGATTTGTAATTTTCGAGTTTTTCGCCGAACTCATATTCAAGTAAATCCCCGATAAGCACAAAATCCGCATTTTCAAACGCCTCTACAATCTCGGAAAGAAGCCCGTTCATATCATTGTATATAACCTCGGCATCCTCCCTGCTTTGTTCGGGAAGTTTAGTCATATTCTGCTTAAAATACACCGAACACATTTCAAGTAAATTTATAATCAGATGAATTTTAGCCAAAGCCTCTTGGTCATTGCCTGTCTGGAAATTCTCCGAAATTTCAGGTAAAAGCTCAATTCCGGTGTTTATAGCTTCGGTTAAATCCTCTTTTGAAATAGCATAATTTGATACGATTTTATCCTGCATTGAACTTAAATAAACTCCAAGGCTTTCAAGTATATTAACAAGAGAATCAATTTTCGCCTCCTCGCGCTCCCCGCTGTTGATATATTGCCTGACCTGATTCATCGTAGCAATCAACAACTTAGACTCGGCAAGCTCAAAAAAAGAAGCATTATTAACCGCACGTATGGTTTCGATTATCCAATCAATTATGGAATTAATCTCGCCGGTATGGGAAAAGGCATTTTCTTTTATATCTGTGCAAATACGCGCAACTGTTCCTTTAACCTCCTGAAGTAATGAAACGGCAAGCTCCTCTTTTGTAAAAATTTCTAAATTTATATCATTAATATTTTCAACCCCGATTTCGGCAAGTTCAGGGGTATCCTGCGAATAATATCTGCCGTCAATCTCAACAGAGGCAATAACCATTCCTTCTTCAAGTTGTCCTGCAACGGCGCACACCAAATCTTCGGCAGTCCTTTCATTCTCAAGCGTAACTTCCGCCTTTTCTCCGTTTATCCTGAAAACCATTACAAGTCCCCTCCTCCCGTTTTATTTCCAAACCTCAAAATATATATCCCTTCGATTGGGATGAAAATCCAATTCCGTCAAAAAAAGTCTCTCGCCTTCATTAAAAAACAACTCGCCTTTATTTGTCTTTAAAGTCAAAGCCTGCCCGACAACGGCAGACCTAAGATGAACATAAGCATCCGCCTTCTCATCCTCAGGATTCTTATGTAAATAATCGCAGTCTGACGGAGCAAAAGTTTTTAAAAATCCGATAAATTCATCAAATTTTTCGGGAATAAGCGTATATAAAGCCGCGCTCGGCGATGGCACTATCATCGTGATATTTTCCCCGCTTGAATTCATCAACGTTCGTTGGATTATATCGGTTATGTCAAATGTCTGAAGCTCGTCGGTTGTATGTAAACTCTCAAGACCCAGTATGGAATCGGATTCTATAAACTCCAACTCTATTTCCAAATGCTTAAACTTTGCAAGAGTAAAAAACACAACCTGTTGCCAATCTCCTATAACCAAATTTCCGAGATTAAAAGGAATATAAAGCTCGTTTCCCGGCAATTTCGATAATATATACGGCGAGACATTATTACGAGTATGCATCTCAAATTCGGAATAAACCCCCATAAAATCACGAACCAAATCCTTCTCATACTCAATAGTCGTTAGAAAAACGCCGTCGGGAACGGTAATCTTTACCACCCCTTTTTCCAATGAATTGGCGGCAACCTCATTATCTATAAGCTCATCAATTCGCCCCATCTGATACCTGTCAAATGCCATATTAAATGAAAGCACGGTTTTAATGCTTCTGATTTTTGATTTACTCATCTTATAAACCCTCGAAACTTGTTGATTAACCTTACTAATGATACAATATCAGCACCTTTTATTCAAGTTTTTAACGGAGTAGAATTATGGGTATTGAAAAACCACACTCTAAGGTGAAACTTGTTCTCCCGGTTTTATTCTCCAACCCGAAGCAACTTGATAATATACTTAACGACATTATATCTCTTTGCGGGAATATAGACTACCAAAGCCCCGATATAGATTTCACATTTACCGATTATTACAATAAAGAAATGGGCAACCCTATCACAAGACGATTTTACGGTTTCAAAAACCTGATTGAACCTGAAGACCTTGTGGATATAAAACTCGCATCCAACCGCATAGAAAAAAAATCTACAATAGATAATGCCCGTAAAGTCAACTTAGACCCGGGTTATCTTGAGTTGGGAAAATTTATACTTGCCACCACCAAAGACCAGCAACACAGGATTTATATACGCAACGGTATATTTGAAGAAATTACCTTGTTCTACAGAGACGGGCAATGGCGTCATTGGGAATGGACTTATCCCGATTTCCGAAGCGAAATATACAAAAAGGAACTGATAAAAATAAGAAATATCTATAAGAAACAACTTAACGAAAAAAATAAGTCTTAGCTATCTTTTGATTTTCTAACCTCGCGGGCGGCAATTTTGACGGCATCTTCAGCCTCAAAACCCTCCTCAATACGGGAAACAAATTCTAAATAAAGAATCGCACGGTCGTCATTAGGCGGATGACCGTTACAAAATTTTTCTATATCCGCAAAAAGACCGTCAACAAATCTTTTGGGTTCTTTATTGCTGTTATATTCCACATAACGTATAAGACGCTCATAACCGTAAAATTCCTCATTATCGCCTCGCGCATCAACAAGCCCGTCTGTATAAAACATTACCCTGTCCCCTTTAAAAAGCTCAATCTCTCCGACTTCATAAACCGCATTTTCCATAGCTCCTAACAATGCCCCTCTGGTATTCAATTCCTCAATCCCCCTGCTGGAAGCACGGAAGAGTAATGCGGGGTGGTGACCGGCGTTGGTAAATTTAAGTATTCCCGTTTCAAGATTTAAAGTGGCATAAAACGCCGTAATAAAATAATTCAGGTCGCCTATAAGTTTGCACATCTCTAAATTAACCTCTTTGCAAACCTCGGAAGGACTAATATTCCAACCGGAATTGGAATTAAAAGCAACTTTAGCCATAGTAGTAATAAGCGCCGCCGCCACCCCATGCCCTGAAACGTCGGCTATCAAAAAGCCGTAGCCGTTTTTGCCTATTCGTATGACATCATATAAATCCCCGCCCAAACTTTCCATAGATTGATAGCGGGAACCGATTTTAAACTCTTTTCTCTGTATAAAATTCCTGTCGCTTGGAAGGATATTACGCTGAACCCGTTTTGCCATCTCAAGCTCTTCCAATATATTCTCATGCATACGTTTAAGGGCATGATTTACCTTATCAAGTTCTTTTGTCCTCAGTTCGACAATACCTTCAAGATTACCCTCAAAATTTGCAATCTTCTCCCCTTGCATCATATTGCTATACATCTCCTGCCGAAGATGAACCAGAGTTTTTTTAAAGGTTTCGGCTAATTTTCCAATCTCATTTTTTGATGATGTTTTATAAAAAAAGTCCTTTTTTTCAAGGATATGATTCATATCGATTTTCTCAACTTCCGCGGTAAGAATTGCTACCGGTTTGATTATCCATATACGGATAAAAACATAAATTCCCAACAGAATAAGCAATATCAAAGCATTAATTAAAACAAAACGCCGTCTTAAATTAAAAACAAAATCCTGCAATTCTTCAGTAGAAATACCGATTTTTAAAAAAAAGCTGTTGTTTTGAGTAACCAAAACCGGACTGTAAAATTCAAAGAAACCTTGTTCCACTTGAGCCATAGATAAAATGGAAACTCCCGGGCTATCCTTAATTATAAAATTTTCCTTTTCATAACCCACATCCGATAAAACATTACCCAAATTATCAATTAAAGCTATATAACAAATCCTGTTATCACTTTCTTTAGCAGAGGAAATAAATTCTGTAAACCCGTCAAGCGTTCGGGATAAAATATTTTCACGCGCTTTAATAGAAAAGACTTGAGAAAGAGCCCCTCCGAATGTATAAAAATCACTGAATTTCGCATCTTTTTCAACACGATACATTAACACCGAAAAGAAAGCCATTAAGACGGCTGTCAAGACAAAAAAAATCAAAAATCTGGATTTTAGTCGCATTTTCGCCCCGTAATTTTTCATTTATTTCAAATTCCAAATTAGGATAACATTTAGCCGATAAATAGTCAAGCAAAACAATGGGATTTATAATTGACAAACTATCTTTCTAAATACGCGCAAGCCATTTCGGCAATCAAAGATGCGCCTCTTTCGTTAATATGCAGGTAATCGCCGTGAAAAATGAATCCGTTCCGCTTCCCGATATAATCATAGCTTCGCCCAAACAAATAACGGTAAAACGCCGCTCTATAAATAGATTTTTCCCATTCCGAATACTCAATTTCAGGACAGGGCTTTTCTTTTTCAATTATACGACTCATCTCCTCGTTTAAAGGAATGTAGCCCGCCCTATTCTCTTCTGCGATTTGCCTGATAATCCCCGAAAACTCCGCCGTCAACCTGAACTCTTCGGATAAAGGGTCTTCCCCGACAGGCGGCAATGAAAACAACGCTATTTTCGCTACTCCCGCTTCTTTAAGCATCGCAACGGTCTTGCCCAAATCCCTATTGAAATTATCAATAGAAGGCGCTTCGGGAAGTTTCTTTCTCCACATATACCATTCGGCATTTTCAGGCAGTAACGCCGCATTCACATCATTAACCCCGATAAGTATAAACACCATATCAGGCTTACACCCGATAACCTCATCTACACGACTAAGCGCGTTATACGAAGTATCCCCGCCGATACCGCCGTTGACAAATTCCCATCTGCTTGAATCAAAAGACTTCCTAAGCATAGCAACGTAATCGGCACTTAAACGCGCTTCGGTAATACTGTCCCCCAAAAATACCACGCGCTTTTTGCAGGACGGTTTCTCCCGCCTGATATAATACTTCAAATTCCCCCTTGCGGGAAGCCCTTTCATTACCCAAACCCAAAGAATACACAATCCGGCAAGAAAAAATAAAATCCCCGCCGACAATAAGGCAATATGAAATATCATAGATAAGTCCGAATATTATTTAATAACTATATTCACGAGTTTATCGGGAACGGCAATTTCCTTTAGAACGGTTTTTCCGTCAAGCCATTTCTGCACGGCTTTATCGTTTCGGGCAACATCTTTCATTTTATCGGGTGAAGTTCCCCGCTCTATTTCGATATTAGCACGCACCTTGCCGTTTACCTGAACTACCATAACGTAGGTATCGTCAACCGTAAGCGAGGGGTCGTAATCAGGCCAGTCCGCATAAGCAATACTTGATTTGTTCCCGAGACGCTCCCAAAGCTCCTCGCCGAGATGGGGCGCAAAGGGAGAAATAAGACGGGCAATCGCCGACAAACTTTCACGGCTCTGACTCTCAAGTTTAAACATCTCGTTTACCAAAATCATCATCTGGCTGATAGCCGTATTAAAATTATTAACGCTCTCTATATCCTCGCTTACCTTCTTAATAGTCTTATGAAGCAAAGACAAAACCGATTTATCGGTAGGATTATCCGTTACGGGAAATTCGGTAAACAGACGCCATACCCTCTCAAGGAATTTCATAACGCCCTTTACCCCCGATGTGTTCCACGGCTTCATAACGTCAAGAGGTCCCATAAACATCTCGTAAAGGCGCAGGCAATCCGTGCCGTATTCCTCGATAATATCATCGGGGTTAATAACGTTCCCCCGCGACTTAGACATCTTTTCGCCGTTTTCGCCGAGAATCATCCCCTGATTGCGAAGTTTTAAAAAAGGCTCATCATTCAAAACAAGCCCCTGGTAGTAAAGGAATTTATACCAAAACCGCGCGTAAAGCAGATGTAATACCGCATGCTCAGCCCCTCCGATATAAAGGTCAACGGGCATCCAATATTCGATTTTATCACGTGATACAAATTCCTTATCGTTATCCGGGTCAAGATAACGAATAAAATACCAGCATGACCCCGCCCATTGAGGCATAGTATTGGTTTCGCGCTTACCCTTTCCCCCGCATTCGGGGCAGATGGTATTAACCCAGTCCGTAACCGATGCCAAAGGAGATTCCCCCGTTCCGGTAGGCTTATATGATTCCACCTCGGGTAATTTCAACGGAAGCTCCTCTTCGGGAACGGCAACAACCCCGCATTTTTCGCAATGGACAACGGGAATAGGCTCTCCCCAAAATCTCTGGCGGGAAAACACCCAGTCACGAAGTTTATAGTTTACGGCGGCTTTACCAAGCGCATTCTTTTCTAGCCATTCCGTAATAGCTTTCTTAAATTCGGTGGTTTTTAAACCGTCAAACTCTCCCGAATTAATCGCAATACCGTCATCCTCATAAGCCTCATCAAGTTTTTCATCAACGTTCTTCCCGTTTTTGGAAACAACGGGAATAATAGGCAAATCGAATTTAGATGCAAACTCAAAATCTCTCTGGTCGTGAGCGGGAACAGCCATTATAGCGCCGGTCCCGTAAGAAATCAGGACATAGTCCGAAATCCAAATAGGAATTTCCTTATTATTCACGGGATTAACGGCAAAAGCGCCTGTAAAAACGCCGGTTTTATCCTTATTAAGGTCGGTGCGCTCAAGGTCGCTTTTTTCCCTTGCCGATTTTATATAATCAAAAACCGTTTTGCTTTGTTCTTTAGTAACGATTTTTTCCACTAACGGATGTTCGGGGGCAAGCACCATATAAGTAGCCCCGAAAAGCGTGTCGGGACGGGTTGTATAAACTCTAATCTTTTCGCCGGTATTCTTTTCGATAAAATCCACATCCGCGCCCGTTGACTTGCCTATCCAGTTGCGTTGGAGCGCCTTAATCGATTCAGGCCAGTCAAGTTTATCGAGGTCTTCCAAGAGACGTTCCGCATAGGCGGTAATACGAAGAAGCCATTGCCTCAAATCACGTCTGCTGACCTTAGAACCGCATCTCTCGCATTTCCCGTCGGTAACCTCCTCATTGGCGATACCGGTTTGGCAGGAATCGCACCAGTTAATCGGAACATTAGCCTCATAAGCAAGCCCAGCTTTAAACATCTTTACAAATATCCACTGCGTCCATTTGTAATAATCGGCGGAATGCGTAGAGATACACCTGTCCCAGTCATAGGAAAACCCAAGCGAGTTGATTTGCTCAATAAAGCGTTTAATATTATTTTCGGTGGAAATTCTCGGATGAGTTCCTGTTTTAATGGCATAGTTTTCGGCGGGAAGCCCGAACGAATCAAACCCCATCGGGTGAAGCACGTTATAGCCTTTCATTCGCTTATACCTGCTTATTATATCGGTAGCGATATACCCCAACGGATGCCCCACGTGCAGTCCCGACCCCGACGGATAGGGAAACATATCGAGACAATAAAATCTCTTATCTTTACTAAAATTTTTATCTTCATAAGACTTAAAGGTCTTGTTTTCTTTCCAGTAATTTTGCCATTTCTTTTCTATCGCGGTGAAATCATATTTTTCCGACATTAAAAAAACTCCTTAAAACTTCGTCTTATTTATTAGCGCGCGCCTCAAAAATTTTAATGCCGAGCTCCTGAAGTTGCGTGCTGCTTACCTGCGAGGGGGAATTGCTCATAAGACACTGCCCCTTTTGAGTCTTCGGGAAAGCAATAACGTCTCGGATATTAGCCATCCCCTCAAATTCCATAACGATACGGTCAAGCCCGAAAGCAAGTCCGCCGTGAGGAGGTGCGCCGAAACTTAACGCCTCAAGCAAGAACCCGAACTTTTCTTTCGCATCATCCTCGCTGATTTTGAGTATGGAAAAAATCTTTTTCTGGATTTCGCTATCGTGGATTCTTATAGAACCCCCGCCGAGTTCCAACCCGTTAAGCACAAGGTCATAGCAATCGGACAAAACCTTAGAGGGGTTACCGTCAAGCATAGGAATATCCTCCACCTTCGGCGCGGTGAACGGGTGATGAACCGAATCGTAGCGGTTTTCATCCTCATTCCAATCGAAAAGCGGGAAGTCAACAATCCAGACAAACTCAAACTTGTTTTTATCGCGAAGCCCGAAACGGTCTCCGATTTCCAAGCGGAGATGCGCCGATGCATCGTTGACAACCTTTTTGGAAACATCGCCGATAAACAATAGCGCATAACCGTCCTTTGCGACGGTAGTATCTATAAGCCTCTGCTGAACCTCATCGCTGAAATACTTAACAATATTGGACTCCAGTTTGCCGTCCTTAACTCTCATCCAAGCCATACCTTTAGCGCCGTATTTCCCGACAAAAGCGATAAGGTCGTCAAAATCCTTGCGCGAAAGTTTGTCGCCGTCGGGAACGGGAAGACATTTTATTATCCCGTTGTTTTTAATAACGTCGTTAAACACCTTAAATTCGCAATCCTCAACCGCCTTTGTAACATCAACAAGCTCCATCCCGAAACGAAGGTCGGGACGGTCAATAGAATATTTTTCCATAGCTTCGGCGTAACTCATCCTGCGAATGGGAAGTTTTAAATCCATATCGTAATTTTCCTTGAGAACTTTTGCAATCATCTTATCCATAAGATTAAGAATATCATCAACGGTAATAAACGACATCTCAAGGTCAATCTGTGTAAATTCAGGCTGACGGTCTGCGCGCAAATCCTCATCACGGAAACATCTTGCAACCTGATAGTATTTCTCAATCCCGCCGACCATAAGTATCTGCTTAAAAATCTGCGGGGACTGCGGAAGCGCGTAGAATTCCCCGTGATAAATCCTTGACGGAACAAGAAAGTCTCTTGCCCCTTCTGGAGTGGATTTATTTAAAATCGGGGTTTCAACCTCAAGAAAACCCTCGCTATCAAGAAACCGTCTCATCGTGTTGGTTATTTTATGACGCATCAGCATATTACGGAACATCTGCGGACGACGTAAATCAAGATAACGATATTTAAGCCGCGATTCCTCGTTAATCTCCTCTTCGTCAATCTGGAAAGGCGGGGTTTGAGATTTGTTCAAAATATCAATAGTGTCGATTTTTATTTCATAACGTCCCGTGGGGATTTTCGGGTTAATCCTGTCCTCACCGCGAAACATAAGCTCACCGCTCGCACTGATTACGTCCTCGTGTCTGAGTTTTTTAGCCGTAGTATGAGCTTCCGGGTCGGTTTCAGGGTCAAAAACAAGCTGGATTAGCCCGCTTCTGTCGCGCAGGTCAATAAAAGTCAAACCTCCGTGGTCGCGATAATTCATTACCCATCCGTTTACCGTGTGTCTTTTTCCGACAAGTTTATCATCGCAAAACTCACCGCAATACAATGTCCGTTGCTGTTCTTTTTTTATCATCTATACGCCTCCAAAACAAGTTCCGTATATTTTAATGTAAAACGGAAAAAAACTCAATGAAGTGAAAGGTGGGATATTGAAGGATTGGGGGTTTGAAACAGACAAGCTATTGTTGTAACCAACCGTCAAAGTGTCATTCCGATTATCCTACCGTTTTCGATTGAATGCACTGTGCATCCCTCCGCTCTTGCAATATCAGTTCCGTTATGAATCGCATCTCCACCGCCATGAATTTCACCGAAAGTGCAATTTATAGTATTAAAACCCGTAATATTCTGTGCTACTGGCCATGTCGAGGCAAATATTGCACTATGAATTAAAAATTTGATAATATGTATTGGCCCCAAAAAATCAAGAAAAAATTAAGCAATTTTTTTCTCCGTTATTTGGGTGTTATTTCTATATTCAATTGGGGACATAAAGTTCAAACGGTGTAAAATCCATTC
>CAZQBT010000023.1:0-642 GCA_964591955.1 uncultured Brevinematales bacterium
TCAGCATAGCACGGTGGGATGGTCGGCGGTCATTTCGGCTTCGCTCAATGACCGGAAGGTTTAAGAAAAGACTTTTAGACAACAAACCGGTTATCGAGTTTTTCGCGAAGCGAAAAGCCTGCCCTGAGCGGAGCCGAAAGGGTATCGAGATAACCGTCCGTTTCCCGGGTTCGGTCGTAAGACCAAGTATTGAGGGGGACGCTCCGCACAGTCAGGGATGACTGTGCTACTATAACGGGCGGAGAATGTAAAGGAAAAACAAAGGAGAACGGGAATGGTCGCATTGGCGTTGCTGAGTAACGGGGAGAAAGGCGAGGTTGTCGATATAATCGGCAGGGGAAACCCTCATCACAAATGCTATGAGCATCACCGCCCGAAATCTCCCCTTCCCCGTCGCCATAACCATCACGCCATAATCGAAAGGATAGGAATTCGTCCGGGTAAGATTGTCGAGGTTGTATCAAACAACGAGAGGGGAAGTATATTGATAAAAATTGATGATAACCGCATAGCGCTCGGGCGGGGCGTTGCAATGAAAATACTCGTGCGCAGGTTGTAGTTTGCTTTATGTAGTAGCGGGGTGAACCGGTCATCTCGATATGCCTCGCTCTGCTCGGCTATCCTTCGACTTCGCTCAGGACG